>CAXTAT010000017.1:0-110683 GCA_964242415.1 uncultured Acetobacteraceae bacterium | reverse complement strand
CGGAGATCAGGAACTGGCAGTGGGGCGACAGGGCGTGAACCGGCAGATGCAGGACGACTGACGTGGCGGAACGGATCGCGCCGGAGGCCCAGGGCATCCTCGACGCCGGCTGCTAAGCGCCATGGGTCATGCCTGACCCCGCTTATCGAAAATGGGCAAAGTCGAGGCCGGTTCTCTGGCGTACCCCCTCCTAGAACTCGGTCCAGCCTTCCTCGGCTGCTGCCGGGACCAAGGCAGGCTTCGCAAGGGCTGCGCTTCCGCCGCGGCTTACGACCTTGAGCGCCGCGACTTTGGTCGCGCGCGGTGCGGGCTTGGCCGACCGGTGCAGCGGTTGGACGCTCGCGCCCGCCGCCGGGCCGCTTGGTGCCGCGCCGATCTGGAAGCGGCCCGTGAGACGTACCAGCTCAGCCGTTTCCTGGGCCAGGGAGTGGCTGGCCGCCGTGCTCTGCTCGACCATGGCCGCGTTCTGCTGCGTCACTTGGTCCATCTGGTTGACTGCGGTGTTCACCTCGGCCAGCCCTGCCGCCTGCTGCTGCGCCGAGGCCGCGATCTCGGAGACGGCCGTCGTCACCTCGCCCACTTCGGAGACGATCCGGCTTAATGCCCGGCCGGTCTCGCCAACCAGCTTGACGCCGACGCCAACCTGCTGGGCAGAGGTGAATATCAGGGCCTTGATCTCCTTGGCCGCCTGCGCCGAGCGCTGAGCCAAGGCCCGCACCTCGGATGCCACCACGGCAAAGCCGCGGCCCGCATCGCCTGCCCGTGCTGCCTCAACCCCGGCATTGAGCGCCAGCAAGTTGGTCTGGAAGGAGATCTCGTCGATGACGCCGATGATGTCGCCGATCCGCTGCGAGGACTGCTCAATCCCCCCCATGGCCTCGACCGCTTGACGCACGACCTCGCCGGACTGCTCGGCGCCGTCCTTGGTGCGAGACACTATGGCCTGCACGTGCTTGCTGCTTTCGGCGGTATTGCGCACCGTGGCGGTGATTTCGTCCAGCGCCGCAGCCGTTTCTTCCAGGCTCGCCGCCTGTTGCTCGGTCCGGCGGCTGAGGTCGTCGGACGCCGTTCGGATCTCCTCCGTGCCCGACCGGATCGCGCCCGCGTTACCCACGATGCCGCGGATGAGTTCTTCCATCTGCCCCACTGCGGCATTGAAGTTACCCCGCAGCTCCTCGTACTCTGCCGCGAACGGATCGTGCAGGCGAAACAACAGGTCGCCCTTGGCAAGCCCCGCCAGCCCCGTTCCCACGGCGGCGACCACGGCGCACTGCATTGCAGCGGCGGCGGCGGCTTCGGCCTCGACCTTCTGCCGCGCTTGCTCGTTCAAGCTGCGCTGCTCGGCGGCCTGAGCTTCGGCGGCGCGGGCCGCGTCAGATGCACGAGCCGCGGTCGCCAAGTTCGCGGCGCTGGACGCCAGCAGGGTTGCGATGCGATAGGTCAACCAGACGAGTGCCGCCGTCTCGACGCATAGAACGCCGGCGTGCAGCAGGACCCGTTCCAGTTGGGCGCCGCCGGGGAAGATGAGCGCGGGCATCAGGAAGTTCAGCGCAAGGTGGTGCATCGCCGTGGCCGCCGCGCCAGCCAGCACAACGTCCCGGTCGCAGTAGGCGGCCAGTATCGCCAGCTCGGCAAAGTAGCACATATGCAGGTCGACCTGCCACTTGCAGCCAGCACTTGCCGCGACGATCAGCGACAGGCTGGCGATCAGTGCGACCGCAATCATGAGACGGCTCGACTGGCTGGTTGGCGAGCGCCACCGGACCAGCGTCGTGACCGACGCCACGGCAAGCGAGGCAAGCCCCAGTTGGAGCCAATCGCCGCCTGCCGCGTAGGCCGTCACCGGCGCGAGGAGCGCCTGCAGCCAGATGAGCATGAGGACGACGCGGCTCACCGCATTGCGCAGCCGGTCGAGATCGTTGGCCATGTCGGTCTCCGGAACAGGTTTCATGCGGTGACGCATCCGCCGAGCACCTCTGGGTCGAGCAGGAGCCAGGCGCCGGCCTGGCGGAGCCGGCGTGCGGCATCGGGTGTGTCGGGCACGACCACGACGACGAAGCCTGCGGCACCGAACCGCACCGGCACCCCGCCGGTGGCCGCCGCGAGCAAGGACCGGCTGGCGCCCCACCACGGAGGGTACAGGGCTGCGATCGGGCCGCCCGGCGGTGGCCCGAGCGATGACGCTCCGGCGGCGAGCATCGACCCGACGGCAAGTGCCACGCATGGCGCCCACGTCGCCAGCCGCCCACGCATGTTGGTGTTCCGCATCTGCATGGCCGGACTATGCGACCTAAAGGATACCTGCTGGTTAAAGCGCCCGACGTTGCCAGTGGCGTCCCATCCGGCTGGCGTACCAGCCCTGCCGCACCGATGAAGGGCGGACCACCGGCGCCAGGCGGTCGTTGAGGTTGGGCTGATGGCTGGTCCATCGTCGATATGGGCCTGGTGACCGCAACGCTGTGCGGAGGGCGTTGTCAGGTTGGCAGGACCTGCCGGGCCATGGCATCCTGCCGGGCATGACGACCTCGCCTAAGCCTTGCCGCGGCCACTGGTTTCCGGCCGAAGTGATCGGGCACGCGGCCTGGCTGCATTGCTGCTTGGGCCTGCGCGACGCCGGGACCATCCTGGCTGCCCGTGGCGTGGTGGTCAGCTACGAGGGTATCCGCGACCGGGGCCTGCGCTTGGGCCGGCTGGTTGCTGGCGCGCTGAAACGGCGCATGCTGATGCCGCCCGGCAACCCTGTCCCAGCCGGCTCACCCCAGCCGTCGGCTATGATCCTGCGGCAACATTCTGCCGGGACCACTCGATGGGGGCTGGTCGCCGGGCGTGCCGGCCCTAAGTCGTATCGTCAATTCGGACGCCAGCGACTGATACGCGGAACATAGCAAGTGGTGAAGTGAACCCATGACCGAGCAATCTAACAACGTATCAAGGCGGTGTGTCCTGGCCACCGGCGCCGTTGGCTTGGCCGCGACGGCGCTGCCCGCCCGGGCTGATGCTGCCTCCGCCCCGCCTACGCCTGCGGTCCCGTCCAGCCCGGCCATGGCCCCGGTGATGATGCCGGTCACGCTGGAGGTGAACGGCGTCAGCCATCGGCTTTCCCTGGACACCCGCACCACGCTGCTCGATGCGTTGCGGGAGCATTTGCAACTGACCGGCAGCAAGAAGGGCTGCGACCATGGCCAGTGCGGCGCCTGCACGGTGATGCTGGATGGGCAGCGGGTGAACGCCTGCCTGAGCCTTGCCGTGATGCACGAGGGCAGCAAGATCACCACGATCGAGGGCCTTGGCACGCCGGGCAACCTGCACCCGATGCAGGCGGCCTTCGTGAAGCATGACGGGTATCAGTGCGGCTATTGCACGCCGGGCCAGATCTGCTCGGCGATGGGTGTGCTGGCGGAGATCAAGGCCGGCGTGCCTAGCCACGTGACCGCGGACCTGACCGGCGCGATCGAGGCGACCAATGCCGAGATGCGGGAGCGGATGAGCGGCAACATCTGCCGGTGCGGCGCCTATTCCAACATCCTCGAAGCCATGACCGAAGTGAAGGGAGGGCTGTCATGAAGCCCTTTACGTACGAACGCGCGACCAGCCCGGCCGCGGCCGCGGCTGCGGCGGCGGGGACACCGGGCGCCAAGTTCATCGCGGGCGGCACCAACCTGCTGGACTTGATGAAGCTGCAGATTGAGACGCCGGGGCACCTGATCGACGTGAACGGCCTGGCACTGGACACCATCGAGGCCACGCCGGAGGGTGGGCTGCGCATCGGCGCCCTGGTGCGCAACACCGCGCTGGCGTCCGATGAGCGGGTGCGGCGCGACTACGGCGTGCTGTCGCGGGCGATCGTGGCCGGCGCGTCCGGCCAGTTGCGCAACAAGGCGACCACGGCCGGCAACCTGCTGCAGCGTACGCGGTGCCATTACTTCTATGACACCAACCAGCCCTGCAACAAGCGCCAGCCCGGCAGCGGCTGCGCGGCCCTGGACGGCATCAGCCGCCAACTGGGCGTGATCGGCACCAGCAGCAGTTGCATCGCCACCTATCCCGGGGACATGGCGGTGGCGATGCGCGTGCTGGATGCCACGGTGGAGACGGTGAAGGGCGATGGCGCCACCCGCCGCATCCCGGTCGGCGACTTCCATCGGCTGCCCGGCGATGCGCCGCAGGTGGATACCGTGCTGGAACCCGGCGAGCTGATTACCGGGGTGTCGCTGCCGGCGCCGCTGGGCGGCAAGCAGTTCTATCGCAAGGTGCGCGACCGGGCGTCCTATGCCTATGCCCTGGTCTCGATTGCGGCGGTGGTGCAGCCGGACGGGTCCGGCCGGGTCGCGGTCGGCGGCGTGGCCCCGCGGCCCTGGCGGGTGGCGGCGGCGGATGCCGAGATGGGGCGCGGCGCCAAGGCGGTCGCAGCCCGGCTGATGGCTGGCGCCACGCCGACCCATGACAACGAATTCAAGGTGCCGCTGGTGGAGCGCACGCTCGCCGCGGTGCTTGCAGAAGCGAGGGCCTGAGCCATGAAGTTCGATACCCCCGCCGCCGCCAACCCAATCGATCAGATGAAGGTGGTGGGCCAGCCAGTCGATCGTGTTGACGGTCCGCTGAAGACCACGGGCACCGCGCCGTATGCCTATGAACGGCATGATGTCGTGCCCAACCAGGCTTATGGCTACGTGGTCGGCTCCGCGATCCCGAAGGGCCGGGTCGATGCCGTGCACGTCGAGCAGGCGATGGCGTTGGACGGCGTGCTGGCGATCGTCAGCACGTTGAACGTGCCGAAGCTCGGGCTGGGGCGGATGAACACGGCGCACCTGTTCGGCGGGGCGGAGATACAGCATTACCACCAGGCGGTCGCGGTGGTGGTGGCCGAGACCTTCGAGCAGGCGCGGGCGGCGGCGATGCTGGTCCGCATCGACTACACGGTGGAGCCGGGCAAGTACGACTTGGCCAGGGAGGCGCCGAACGCCCCGCTGGTGGGCGGCAGCAGCGGCGAGGGCAGCGGCGCCGGGGCGGTGGATCGCGTCGGCAACTTCGATGCGGCGTTCGCGTCCGCCGCGGTGACGCTGGACCAGACCTACACCACGCCGGATGAGAGCCATGCGATGATGGAGCCATTTGCCTCCATTGCGGCTTGGGATGGGGACAAGCTGACTGTTTGGACGTCGAACCAGATGATCGCGTGGGCCAAGGGCAGCCTGGCCAAGACGCTGGACATCCCCGCGGCCGATGTTCACATCATGTCGCCGTATGTCGGCGGCGGCTTCGGCGCCAAGCTGTTCCTGCGCGCCGATGCGCCCCTGGCGGCGATCGGCGCCCGTGCGGCGGGGCGCCCGGTGAAGCTGGCGTTGACCCGGCCGATGATCGCCAACAACTCCACCCACCGCCCGGCGACCATACAGCGCATCCGGCTCGGCGCCATGCCGGACGGCACCATCACTGCAATCGCGCATGAGAGCACATCGGGCAACCTGCCGGGGGGCAGGCCGGAGACCGCGGTGTCGCAGACCAAGCTGCTTTATGCCGGGGCCAACCGCTTGACCTCGATGCGCCTGGCCGTGCTCGACCTGCCGGAGGGCAATGCCATGCGCGCGCCCGGCGAGGGGCCGGGGCTGATGGCGTTGGAGATCGCCGTGGACGAGATGGCGGAGAAGCTGGGCATGGACCCCATCGCGTTCCGCATCAAGAACGACACCCAGGTGGACCCGGAGAAACCGGACCGGCCGTTCTCGCAGCGCCAACTGGTGCAATGCCTGCAACAGGGGGCCGAACGCTTCGGATGGAAGGATCGCAACCCGAAGCCTGGGTCGGTGCAGGATGGGCGTTGGCTGGTGGGGATGGGCGTCGCGGCCGGGTTCCGCAACAACCAGTTGCAGAAGTCCGCGGCCCGGGTGCGGCTGGAGGCCGATGGCCGGGTGACGGTGGAGACCGACATGACCGACATCGGCACCGGCAGCTACACGATCATCGCCCAGACTGCGGCCGAGATGATGGGGCTGCCGATGGACCGGATCGTGGTGAGGCTGGGGGACTCCGACTATCCGGCGTCCTCCGGGTCGGGTGGGCAGTGGGGGGCGAACAACTCCACTGCCGGGGTTTATGCCGCGTGCGTGAAGCTGCGGGAGGCGGTGGCGGGCCGGCTGGGCTTCGACTCCGCCGATGTCGCGTTTGCCGATGGCCGGGTGCGGTCGGGTAATCGTGACGCCGCCCTGGCTGATGCGGCACGGGATGGGGTGCTGGTCGCCGAGGACGGGATCGAGTACGGCGACCTGGCCAAGAAGTATCAGCAATCGACGTTTGCCGGGCACTTCGTCGAGGTTGGGGTGGACCGCTATACCGGCGAGACACGGGTGCGCCGCATGCTGGCGGTGTGCGCGGCGGGCCGCATCCTCAATCCGAAGTCGGCGCGCAGCCAGGTGATCGGCGCCATGACGATGGGCGTGGGCGCGGCGCTGATGGAGGAGCTGGCGGTGGACACCCGGCGCGGCTTCTTCGTCAACCATGACCTGGCGGGCTATGAGGTGCCGGTGCATGCCGACATTCCGCACCAGGATGTGGTGTTCCTGGAGGAGGTCGATCCGATCTCCTCGCCGATGAAGGCGAAGGGCGTGGGTGAGCTTGGCCTGTGCGGCGTTGGTGCGGCGGTGGCGAATGCCATCCATAATGCCACTGGCATTCGCGTGCGGGATTATCCGATGACCCTGGACAAGCTGATCGCGCACTTGCCTGCCGTGGCCTGATGCGAAGCTGCATGGCGGGGATCGCCGTCCGATCCCCGCCATGCGGACGACCTGCGCGGGGCAGCGGACGAGCGGATTGGGCGGTTGCCTGGAACGGCGGTGGGTGCGGTCAAGACGTATGTGCGAGCGGCCCCTTGGGTGAGGGGTTTATGCCGATGGCGGGCGCGCCGCCTGTGTCTGGCATCATCATCGCGACCGCCAGGGTGCATGGCTTCGACCTGCAAGCCTGCCCCTGATTTCGCGATCGGCATCACTGTTCGGTCAGGGCCTCTTGGTCGAGATGGGTGAAGTGGCGTAGGCGTCGATGATGACCGATCCCAAGCTGATGCCGCCACGCAACCTGACCAGGATGCTGCTTCCCTTCGCCCTGATTGTGTTCCTGGGCTACTCCGCGGTTGGCATCCCGCTTTCCACCTTGCCGGTCCAGGTCCATGCGGTGCTCGGCTATGGCACCACGGTGGTTGGCGTCCTCATCGGCTTGTCCGCGGTGGCCACGTTGCTGACCCGGCAACTGGCCGGGGCGGTGTCCGACCGGCGTGGACCGAAGTTCGGGGTGCTGGTGGGGCTGGGGACCACTGCGCTGAGCGGTGCGGCGTACCTGGTCTCCCTGTCGTTGCCGGGTGGTTGGGGCCTGGCCTGCTTGGCGATCGGCCGCGTGCTGCTCGGGTTGGGCGACAGCCTGTTCACCACGGGCATCATGGCCTGGGCGGTCACCCGTGTTGGCCCGCAGCATGCCGGCAAGACCATGGCCTGGATCGGCATCGCGATGTATGGCGCGCTCGCCGTCGGGGCGCCGCTTGGGGCAGTGCTCGGCGACCTCGGCGGGTTTGGGACCGTGTCCATTGCGACCGGCTTGATGCCGTTGCTGGCCATGCCGGTTGCGGCCGTCCTGCTGGGTCTGCCGGGCGCCGAACGGCGAGGGGTGCCGTTCCTGGGCGTCGTGCGGGCGATCTGGGCACAGGGCCTTGGGATGGTCCTGGCCTCCGCCGGCTTTGGCACGATCGCGGCGTTCCTGGCATTGCGCTACGCCGCAGAGGACTGGTCGGGCGCCGGGCTGGCGCTGACCGGTTTTGGGGCGGCCTACATCTTGGCGCGGCTGTTGTTCGGCAGCCTGCCGGACCGCCTGGGTGGGATCCGTGTTGCCCTGGTGTCGCTTGTGGTCGAGGCGGCGGGCCTGTTGCTTATTGCGTCTGCCTCCCGGCCGATGGTGGCCCTGCTTGGGACCGTGGTCACCGGCCTCGGCTACTCGATGGTGTTTCCCTCGCTTGGCGTGGAAGCCGTGCGGCGTGTCCCGGCGGAAAGCCGTGGGGTGGCGCTCGGCGTTTTCCTGGCGTGCTTCGACCTTGGGCTGGGCGCGGGTGGGCCGGCGGCGGGGCTGGTGGCCGGTGGGTTCGGGTTGCCGGCGGCCTTCGTGGCCGCATCGGGTGCCGCCCTGGTGTCCCTGGGGGTGGTCTGGGCGTCACGGTCGCGTTCATGAGGCATGGGTAAGCCTGACCTGGCGCGGTCTAGGGGGGCCGGATAGCCCGGCCCTTGTGCTGGCGCCGGCAACCGTCGAACTTGGGGCAGGCGCAAATCCTCGAACCTGCGCTGCCGTTCTTCATTACCGGAGGTGCTGCCTTGGACCAGATCACCACGCGGCTGACATCCCTGGCGCATGGCGGCGGCTGCGGCTGCAAGCTGGCGCCCGCGGTGCTGCAGGAGCTGCTGGCCGGGCTGCCGCAGGCAGGGGCGTTCCCCAACCTGCTGGTCGGCAGCGAGACGGCGGACGATGCGGCGGTGTATCGCCTGACGGACGAGCTGGCGCTGGTCGCCACGACCGACTTCTTCACGCCCATCGTGGACGACCCGTATGAGTTCGGCCGGATTGCGGCGACCAACGCGTTGTCGGACATCTACGCCATGGGGGGCACGCCGATCCTGGCGCTGGCGCTGCTGGGCATGCCGCTGGGCAAGATCGGCGCCGACCAGGTGGGGCGCATCCTCGCCGGCGGCGCGGCGGTGTGCCGGGCGGCGGGCATCCCGGTCGCGGGCGGGCACTCGATCGACAGCGCCGAGCCGATCTATGGGCTGGTGGCGCTCGGCACCGTCCACCCGGACCGGGTGCAGCGCAACGCGGGCGCGCGGGACGGCGACGTGCTGGTGCTGACCAAGGGGCTGGGCGTGGGGGTGTTCAGCGCCGCGCTGAAGCAGGAGCGGCTGCCGGAGGCGGGATACCGGACGATGATTGCGTCCATGACGCAGTTGAATAGCGTTGGGCGGGAGGTTGCGGCCATGCCGGGCGTCCATGCGATGACGGACGTGACCGGGTTCGGGCTGCTGGGCCACCTGTTGGAGATGTGCCGCGGGGCCGGGCTGGCGGCGCGGCTGCGGCTGGCGGACGTGCCGGTGCTGGCGGGGGCGGCCGAGCTGGCGCGGGACGGCGTGGGCACCGGGGCGGCGGGTCGCAACTGGGACAGCTATGGCGCGGAGGTCGGGGCGCCGGGGGGATTGCCGGATTGGCAGCGCGGCCTGCTGTGCGACCCGCAGACCAGCGGCGGCCTGCTGATCGCAGCATCGCCGGACGTGGCGGATGCCGTGCTGGAGTGCGTGCGGGCGGCTGGGTTTGCCCAGGCGGCGGCGATCGGGACGATGGCGGTGGGACCGGCCAGGGTCGAGGTCTTGGCCTAATCGCGGGGGACGCGACGGCGGCGCAGTTCTGCACGCCGTGCCGCCCTGCCGCCCGTGGCTGGAACAACGCCCATGACCGGACCGATGGGGGACGAGATGGCAAGGGTTTTCATCACCGGGTCGTCGGATGGGCTTGGCCTGACGGCGGGCCGCTTCTTGGCCGGGCAGGGGCATGCGGTCGTGCTGCATGCCAGGAACGAGACCCGGGCCGAGACCGCGCGGGCCGCGCTGCCGCAGGCCGAGGCGGTGCTGATCGGCGACCTTTCGACGCTTGCCGCGATGCGCGGGGTTGCGGATCAGGCGAACGCTTGGGGAGGGTTCGATGCGGTGATCCATAATGCCGGGATCGGCTACCGCGAGCCGCGCCGGGTCGAGACGGCGGACGGTTTGTCGCAGCTTTGGGCCGTCAACGTGCTCGCGCCCTACGTGCTCACCGCGCTGATGCATAGGCCGGGGCGGCTGGTTTACCTCAGCTCAGGCATGCACACCGGCGGCGACCCGGACCTGGACGACCCCCAATGGTCGCAGCGGCGCTGGAACGGGAGCCAGGCGTACGCGGATACCAAGCTGCATGACGTGCTGCTGGCCTTCGGCGTGGCCCGGCGCTGGCCGGATGTGCTGTGCAACGCGCTCACCCCGGGGTGGGTGCCGACCCGGATGGGCGGTCCGGGGGCGCCGGATGACCTTGAGCAGGCCCATCTGACGCAGGCTTGGCTGGCGGTCGGCGATGATCCGGGCGCGCGGGTGACGGGCGAATACTTCTACCATCAGCGGCTCCGGGAGGTGAACCCGGCCGCACGGGACCCCGGGCTGCAGGACCGTCTGCTCGATTACTGCCGCGAGGTGTCCGGCGTTGCGCTGGCATGAGGCGGTGATGCCGAGCGCCTTCAGCCCTGACGGTTCCCGCTCCGAGACGGGTGGTCGTGGCGAGCGGGCTTCGGCGGGGCAATCCAGGAACTGCACTGGCCCATCTGGGTTGCCAGGCCGCAAGCGTGTCATGCTGCCGTGATCCCCGCCGGACTGCCCGGCTAAAGCAGCGTTTCCACGACCTTCGCCTGGAACTCCCGGAACCGTTCGCCAAGGCCGCGCCGGCGCCACGCTTGAAGGCTGATGGCGTGCGAGGCGGCGACGTCGTCCTTGAACATGGCCTCCATCTTGGCGCCGAACTCCGGTCCCAGGATGATGGCGTCGATCTCGTTGTTCCAGACCGTGCTGCGCCAGTCCAGGTTGGACGAGCCGACCGCCGACCACTGGCCGTCGATGACGGCCGTCTTGGCGTGCAGGACCTTGTGCTCGCGCTCATGGATGCCGACCCCGGCCTCAAGCAGCTTGCCATACCCCGAGCGTCCGGCCGCCACGGCGGCGCTGCTGGTGCTCTGGCCGGGGACCACGAGCTGCACGTCCACGCCGCGCCGCGCCGCGGCGATCAGGGCGCGGGAGAGATCGGGCGTGGGCACGAAGAACCCCGTGGTGAGGTGCACCGACTTCTGGGACAGCTCGATCGCGGCGAGCAGGGTGCGGTAGATGAGCGGTTGCTCGCTGTCCGGCGCGCCGTCGATGGCCTGGGCCGTCACGGTGCCGGCCGGCGTCGCGGGCGTTGGCGGCGGCGCGGCGAGGGCCGGGCCGCGCTGCTGGTGCCACGTCTCCATGAAGTAGCGCTCGAACTGCGCCACGACCGGCCCCTCGATGCGGACATCGGTGTCGCGCCATGCCTGGCGCTCCGGATCGGTGCCCTGCGGCTGCGGCGCGTTCTCGTAAACCTGGCTGATGTTGACGCCGCCGGTGATGGCCAGCTTTCCGTCGATGCATAGCAGCTTGCGGTGGTCGCGCTTGTTCAGCTCGACCGGGACCCTGCCGTTCGGACGCATTGGGTTGAATTCCAGCACCTGCACGCCGCCCTGGCGCAGACGGTCAAATAAGGCGGCCGGGGTGCCGGCTGCTCCCCAGGCGTCGTAGATGAGGTTCACCTCGACGCCCCGGCCCCGCGCCGCGATCAGCATGTCGGAGAACTCGCCGCCCGCCTGTTCGTCGAACTCGTAGCTTTCCATGTCGATCCGGGTCTTTGCGGAACGGATGGCCTCGGATAGGGCGGCGAAACTGGCCGGGCCGTTGACCAGCAGCTCGACCTGGTTGCCGGTCACGAACGGGACCTGCGCGAAGCGTTCGCCCTGCTGGCGCATGAGGTCGAGACTATGCGTTGGGTTTGCGCCTGCCTTGGCGGCAAGAAGGTCTGGGCTGACGCCGGGCGTGGGCGCGCTGACACATCCAGCGAGGGCGGCGGCAGCGATCCAGGGCAATAGGCGGGCTGGGGTGATCATGGAATGCGGATAATCGGCTTGTTTGTCATAATTTGGACGAACGTGGGGCGGATCGAAGGCACCCTGCCTGCATAGCCGGCCATTATGGCTGCAAAATTTGCCAGATGAGGGCAGCCATGGCCGCCCACATCATTGCCGATATGGCCAGGCCCGTTGTGAGACCCCGACTGAAGCCAAGCTTGTCGCGCTTGTCGCGGGTGATGAGGAAGTGAAGATCAGGTAGTGGCTGATCGATTCCCGAAGTGCTGCTCCAGGACTCGAAAACGTCCATCGCATTTGTTGGCGATGGAGGGCTCGTTGGGTTGGCTGCAGTCTTGGGGGGCAGGCGCTGGCGATCCTCGGTCTTTACCATGGCGGCCTATGTCCCTCGCTTTCGATCCATCTTTCGGGCTGTGCTGAACGCCCAAGTCTCGTGTGCACGCCAACAGCGGCAGGGTTGCCGATGTCAGCGCTCCCGTTGCGGCAAGCGATGGCGTCGTCCATCGGGTGAGCGCACCAACTAGAGTAATATTATGCACGACTCTATAAAACAGATCCCAGACCAAGCCGGCCAGTTCTGATTCGAAAGGAAATGTTATCCCGAAACGGAGATTTGTGGGGTGGTCAGGTCGTAAAGGCGATCCTTCTAATTTTGAGGGTGAAGCCTTGGATACGGCGGCGCTGCCTTGGGGAAACCCAGGGGCGCACATCGACGGCGGCACCATAGGCGGCAATCGACCCTTCAGGTCGCGACGGCGGTCAGCCTGGCAGGGCAGTCCCGTTTGCAGGCATGGGGGCTACACGCATGCCGGCGTCGCCGGGGCGGTCAGGCGGGCGTCGGCTGCCGACAGGCGCACCGGCCGGTCCTCGACCCGCAGCCGCCGCCGCAATGCGCGTGAGGCCGCATCGATCAGCATCGACAGCCCGCCGGTGACCACGATCAGCACGATCGCCACGTCCAGGTGCAGCTCCTGGATGGCGGCATCGACGTGGAAGCCCAGGGTGCGGACGCCCAGGATGCCGAAGATGGCGCTTTCGCGCACGATGATCTCCCACCGGTACAGGACGTAGGCGAGGAACTGCCCGTATAGCCGCGGCACGGTCTCGTAGAAGTACAGGTCCGCCCCGTGCGGCGCATCGGCCCGCAGCGGCAGGGCGTCGGCCTGGCGGCCCATTAGGAAGCCGAGGATGCCGCCATTGTGCAGCGCCAGCGCGATCACCGCCGGCAGCATCGACGGACCCAGCAGTTGCAGCAGCACGTAGGCGGCCATGTACTCCGGTGTCGAGCGGATCACCAGCAGCAGCGTCCGCCCCAACGGCCGGCCCAGCGGCCCCGTGAAGTGCCGCGACGTCAGCGGGAACAGCAGCAGCGCCAGCAGCGCCATTGCCACCATGGCCAGTTGCGACACAACCAGCGTGTTGACGACGCCGGGCAGCGCCTGGCCGCGCAGGATCGCCCATAGCCAGCCGCCTGCCGCCGCCCAGGCCGCGCCGTCCAGCCACGCCCCGCGCAACGGCCGCGGCACGATGTCGTGCCCGAGGAACCGCGCCAGCGCCGGCCAGACTGATCCTCCGCCCACCGGCGGCGCCAGCCACACCAGCGCCGCGACCGAGCCGAGCAGCAGCAACGGCAGCGTCGCCGGCCGCGCCCACAGGCGGCGGGTGCCGATCAGGGCGTAGAACACGGTGACGAAGCCGGCGGCCTGGGCATAGTGGCCCTGGCGGAAGTAGCCCTCCAGCTCGAACCCCATGGTGGGCAGGCCGATGAAGCCGAGCACCAGGGTGGACCGCAGCCCGCACTCCAGGCGGTAGAGCAAGTAGTCGCCGAACGGCCGGGCCAGCAGCGGCAGCCGGGCGTAGGCGAAGCGGGACACGGTGCCGGTGCCGGCCGGCAGCACCCGGTCGGCGGCCAGGTCCGCCTCCTCGATCATCTCGGCGAACACCTTGGCGAAGATGCCGGCATAGGGGATGGCGATGGCCAGCAGCCCCGCCGCGGGCGACGGCCCCAGCACCTGCATCAGCAGCAGCGCCCAGAACAGCTCGTGCACCGACCGGATTGCGGCGCAGAACAGCCGGATCGTGCGCGACCCGGCGAAGGCCAGCGCCAGGCAGAACCCCGCGGTCGCTCCGCCCGACACGCCCAGCACGGCGAAGGCGACGGTCAGCGCCACGCCGGCCCAGCCGACCGCCAGCAGGTCCGGGCGCAGGATGCCGTGCAGCAGGCGCCCCAGCTCCGCCCCCGGGTGCAGCACGCTGACGCCGAGGTCGGCCAGCGGCAGGGAGGCCAGGCCTGCGGCAAGGAAGGCCAGGCTGACGTTGACGTAGCCGAGGCGCGGCCCGTGCCAACCTGCGCCCCCGGCCGGTTCCTGCGCGGGCCGGCTCCGTGCCGGGCCTGCCATGCGCCGGTCACGCCATGTCATTGCGGGCCTTGCCTGCGGCGTGGCGATCCAGGGGGATGGGGGCGGTGCTTGCCTTTCTGGATTGCCGCGCCGCAAGCGCGGCTCGCAATGAAGGCGCCTGCCACAGTGGTCAGGCTCATGGGCGGCTGGCGTTCAAGCGTAGAACCGCAGGAGGTCTGCCTCCCGCAGCGATCCGCTCGGCGCGTCCAGGGCGATCCGTCCGGCCTGCAGCAGCACGACGCGGTCGGCGTACTCCAGCGCCAGCGGGATGTCGTGCAGCGCCAGGATCATCGTGCCATGTGCCTCGGCCATACGGCGCAGGACTGCGGCGCCCTGCTGGCGGTCCAGCGCCGACACCGGCTCGTCGCCGATCACCACCGGGCGGCCGTTGTACAGCGCCCGCGCGATGGAGGTCCGCTGCTGCTGTCCGCCGGACAAGGTGCCGGCCCGGGCGAACAGCTTGTCTGCCAGCCCGACCGTGGCCAGCATGTCCCGCACCGCCGCCACCTCCGCCCGCGCCGGCCAGGCCAACATGCGCAGGTTGCGCCAGGCCGGGTGCCGGTCCAGCCGGCCCATGTAGACGTTGTGGAACACGCTGAGCGGACCCACCAGCGCCGCCGCCTGCGGCACCAGCGCCGCCTGGTCGTGCAGCCGGGCATACAGCAGGTTGAGCAGGGTGGACTTCCCCGCGCCGGACCGGCCCATGACCGCCAGCCGCTCGCCGCGCCGCACCTGCAGGTCGATGCCGCGCAGCACGGCCTGCCCGGCGAAGCCGGCGCTCTCGTTCCGCAGATCGACCAGATTTGGCACGCTAGTTCAGCAGGTCCGTCGCCAGCGCGACCTGCTCCACCGGGTCGTACTGCGCGTTGTTGGCGGGGATGAAGCCGCTGCGGCCGAACGGCGCCAGGATCGCGGCGTCGCGGCACCCGACCAGCGTCGCGCGCAGGCGCTCCTTGAAGCCGGCACCGAACCGCGCCTCCACGTCGCCGCGCACCGTCCAGTTGTAGTCGGGGAACGGCGGGGTTTCCCAGATGACGGCCACCTGCGCCGGATCGACCCGGCCCGCCTGCCGCTCCAGGTCGAACACCGTGTAGTCCATCGCCCCGGCGTCATAGGCGCCGGACTGCACCAGTTGCAGCGTGCGCGTGTGGTCGCCGGAGAAGCCGACGCGGCTGAACACCTGCTCGGGGCTGCGGCCGAACTGCTTGCGGATGTAGAATTCGGGCATGACCCGGCCCGACGTGGACGCCCGGGCGCCGAAGCTGAAGCTGCGCCCGGCGATCCCGGCCGGGAAGCCGTCGCCGCGCTGCAGCCCGGTGCCGGCGCTGGCGATGAAGAAGCTTTTGAACCCGGTGTCCTCGATGCCCTGCGCGATGGCCTCCGACCCCGGGACGGTTCGCCGGGCCTGGACGCCGGTGAACCCGCCGAACCAGGCAAGCTGCACCTGGTCGTTGGTGAAGGCGGTCACGGCGGCGGGGTAGCTTTTCACGGGCACGTAGCGGGCCGCGACGCCCAGGCTGCCCTGCAAGTATGTGGCGACGCGGCCGAAGCGCTCGACCAGGCGGGATTCGTCCTGGTCGGGGATGGCGGTGAAGGCCAGCACCGGGGCGGATTGCGCGGAGGCGCGGGGTATGGCGCGGCCTATGGCGGGGGCGGACAGGGCGGCCGCCAGCAGCAGGCGTCGGTTCAGGGGCATGGAGGGCTTTCCGGTGCTGGGATTGGTCCATACAACCTATCGGGTTTCCGACCGTCGATGGAGTGCTGTCATTGCGAGCCGTGCTTGCGGCGTGGCGATGCAGGGACGGTGCGTGCAGCCGCTGGAATGCCACGCCGAAGCGGCTCGTGATGACGGGCGCTGGCTGGCATCAGGTCCGCTCGCCTGCGGCCAGGTGGGCGACGGCGCCGAGCGACACTCCACCCCCCTGGCCGTCGGCCAGGAGTTGCGACGTGAACGCATCGAGCACGGCGGCGCGGTCCTCGCCGAGCGCGTCCAGGGCCGCCGCCATGCTGGGTGCGAAGGCGAGCGACGCCGCAAGCTCCCGGGCGGAGGGGGATTGCAGCGTGGCCTCGACCGTCTCGATCCGGATGGCGGAGAAGCCGGCCTTGGACAGCAGGTCCGACAGCCGGTCCGGGTCGATGAAGCGGAGCTGCGCGGGCAGCTCGCCGGGCGGTGCTGCGCCGCGGACGGCGATGGTCGCCGCGCGCAGGCGGGCGGCCAGCTCGTAGCGGTCCGGCTGGGTCCAGGTCACGACGGCAACGCGCCCGCCGGGCCGCAGGATGCGGTGCAGCTCGGCCATGCCGCGCGCCGGATCGGGGAACAGCACGACGCCGAAGCAGGACAGCGCGCGGTCGAAGCCGGCGTCGGGCAGGTCCAGCGCCATGCCGTCCCCCACGGCGGCCGTGACGGGCAGCCCGGCCGCGGCGGCGCGGGCGGCGATGCGGGCGGCCATGGCGGGCGAGGCGTCCACGGCCGTCACCCGTGCGCCGCGCCGCGCCGCCAGCAGCGCCGCGCCGCCGGTCCCGGCCCCGGCGTCCAGCAGGTCCAGGCCGGGCAGCGGCGCCAGGGCTTGCAGCGCCCGTGCGGCGAAGCTGTCGGTCAGCGGCTCGAACACCTGCTCGTAGGCTGCGGCATGGGCGCCCCAGCGGGATGCGTCCTGGTCAGGCTGCAATGGGACGCCTATGACCGTGGCCACGCGGGAACGCTTACCGCGCAGGGACGCTTGCCGCGCAGGGACGGGGCGCTCAGGAGGATGCGATGGACGGGCTGGCTGCGCAGGACACGACACGCTTCTCGCTGGGCCTCGGGCTGACGAACGAGTGCAACCTGGCATGTTCCTTCTGCTACCGCGACCCCACGCGCACCGACCGGCTGTCGCTGGCGCAGGTGCGGGATGTCATGGGCAGGCTGCCGGTGCGGTCGGTGAACCTGGGCACCGGGGAGAACGGCATGCACCCGGAGTTTCCGGCCCTGCTGGCCTATTTGCGGACGCAGCCGGTGAAGCTGACGATCACCTCGAACGGGCACTCCATTGCGGTGCTGCGCGACGAGGACCTGCTGGCGTTCGCCGAGGTGGAGTTCTCGCTCGATTACGCCACGCGCGAGGAGCAGGACGCGCAGCGCGGCGAAGGCAACTGGGACTTGGTGCAGGCGCAGGCAACGCGGTGCCGGCGGCTGGGCGTCGGGGTCACGATCATCGCGGTGATGATGCGGACCAACTGGGACCGGCTGGCCGACGTTGCGGAGGTGGCGGCGGCGTTCGACGCGCCGCTGCGGCTGAACGTTTACCAGGCGGTTCGCTCCGATGCGTTTGCGCTGACGTATGGTGAGTACTGGGGCGGCTTCGCGGCGCTGTTCGCGCGGACGGATGTGGTGGCCATCGGCGAGCCGCTGGTGCGCGCGATGGCTGGGCTGCCGCCGCGGGCGGGGGGGTGCGGGGTGGCGACCGTGCGGGTCACGCCGCGGGCGACGGTGCAGCCCTGCGTCTATTGGCCCGGCGGCGGGGCGCCGCTCGATGTGCTGCTGGACTTGGGCGCTGGGATCACTGGGACGGAGCCGTTTGCCGACGCGCGCTCGTTGCCGCCGGGCTGCATTGGGTGCGCGCACCAGGCGGCGTGCCACGGCGGGTGCGCCGGGCGGCGGCGGCTGCTGGACATGCTGGACCAGCCCGACCCCTACTGCCCGGTGATCCGCGGGGAGGACCGCCGCCTGGACATCCGCATGGCGCCTAGCCGCGAGATGGCGAAGTTGGAGAGCGCGTGCACTACGATCGTGATGGCGCGGCGCTGATCCGGGCGAGATGGCGGGCGTCCTGGCCTGTTCATTCTCTGGCCTGTGCATTCCATGTGCGCCATCGTTGGAAGCCTGTTTCCCTCGCCGGTTATTGCAGGATGCGTCCGAGGTCGAGGGGCCGCAGCCGGTGAAGTGGTGGCTGCCCCTTACGCGGCCGTGCGGCTGAGGGACTCGCACGCATCGACAGGGGCGTCGAATGATCCATCGCGACGCGGCTGGCATCGTGGTCCCCGAAATTTGGGTTGCCTGGCTGATGTGATCTTGTGTGCCTGTCCCTGCTGATCACCGGCGTTGAGGAGGGCGGCGTTGAAGGTGGCGGCGTTGAGAACGGGGGAGGGGTCGAGCACGGTGGAACCTCGGATCGCTGTTGTCACAGGCGCGACCGGGGGCATTGGCCGCTGGGTCGCGCTCCGGCTGGCGCAGGCGGGCCATCGCGTCGTGCTGGTCGGCCGCGACCGCAGCCGGGGCGAGGCGGCCCAGGCCTGGGTGTCCCAGCAGTCCGGCACCGTGCCGGAGCTGATGCTGGCCGACCTGTCCTCCCTGGCCGCCACGCGGGCGCTTGGCCGGGGGATTGCTGCACGGCATCCCCGCCTGTCCCTGCTGGTCAACAACGCCGGGGTGTTCCGGGCGCGCCGCGAGCGGACCGCCGAGGGGCACGACATGGTGCTGGCGGTCAACCACCTGTCGCCCTTTGTGCTGACGCGCGAGCTTGAGGGGGCGCTGCGGGCCGGCGCGCCGTCGCGCATCGTCACGGTGGGATCATCGACCTCCGACCGTGCCCGCATCGACCCGGGGGACCTTGGGCTGGAGCGGCGGTGGGGCATGGTGCGCGCCTATGGCGGGTCCAAGCTGGCGGTGATGGTGGCGACGTTCGAGTGGGCGCGGCGCCTGGACGGCAGCGGCGTCGTGGCGAATGTCGTGCATCCCGGGACCGTGGCGACGGGGCTGGTGCGGACGCCGGGGGTCATCGGCCTGGCGTGGCGGCTGATGGCGCCATGGGTCCGCAGCGAGGAGCAGGGCGCCGACACGCCGTCATACGTGGCGCTGGCGCCGGAGCTTGCGGGCACGACGGGCCAGTACTTCAGGGGCCGGGGGATCGTCGAGCCGAACCGCCTGGCGCGGGACCCGGTGCTGGCCGGACAGGTATGGCGCGCCACCGAACGCCTGGTGGGGGACGGCTAGGACCCGGTTTGCGAAAGGCTTTCCATGCAACGACGACGCCTGCTGAGGCTTGCCGCCGCCGGCGTGCTTTGTGCGCCCGCCATCGCCCGGGCCGGGCCGGAGCGGGTGCTCCGCTTCATACCGCAATCGGATGTCACCGCGCTCGATCCCGTCTGGACCTCGGTCTATGTCACGCGCAACCACGGCTACCTGGTGTTCGACACGCTGTATGGCCAGGACGACGCGCTGCGCATACAGCCGCAGATGGTCGAGGGGCACCGCGTCGAGCGGGACGGGCGGGAGTGGCAGCTCGTTTTGCGCGAGGGGCTGGAGTTCCACGACGGCAGCGGGGTGCTCGCGCGGGACTGCGTTGCCAGCATCCGGCGCTGGGCGCGGCGGGATGCGTTCGGGCAGACGCTGATGGCCCTGACGGACGAACTCTCGGCCGCCGACGACCGGACGATCCGGTTCCGGCTGCGGGCGCCGTTCCCGCTGCTGCCGGAGGCGCTCGGCAAGATCGGCATCAACATGCTGCCGATCATGCCGGAGCGGCTGGCCGCGACCGACCCGTTCAAGCAGGTGAGCGAGATGGTCGGCAGCGGGCCGTTCCGCTTCCTGGCCGATGAGCGCGTCTCCGGCGCCCGCGCCGTCTACGCCCGCTTCGAGCGTTACCGCCCGCGCGAGGGCGGTGCCGCCGAAAGCACGGCCGGCCCGAAGCAGGCCTGGTTCGACCGCGTCGAATGGAACGTCGTCCCCGACCCGGCGACGGCCGCGGCCGCGATGCAGCGTGGCGAGGCCGATTGGTGGGAGCAGCCGTCCTTCGACCTGCTCCCGTTGCTGGCGCGCGACCCGGCGCTTGCGCAGTCGGTGACCGAGCGGACGGGCAATGTCGGGCTGCTGCGGTTCAACCAACTGCATCCGCCGTTCGACAATGCCGCCATCCGCCGCGCGCTGCTGCCGGCGCTGGCCCAGGCGGATTTCATGCAGGCGGTGTGCGGCGACAACCGGGCGGCGTGGCGCGACGGGGTTGGCTTCTTCGCGCCGGGCTTGCCGATGGCGAGCGAGGCCGGGCTTGAGGCGTTGACCGCGCCGCGCGATGCTGCCCGCAGCCGCCGTGAGATCGCTGCGGCGGGGTATGGCGGCGAGCCCGTCGTGGTGCTGGCGCCGAGCGACTACCCTCGGATCAATGCGCTGGCGCTGGTCGCCGCCGACCTGCTGACGCGATGCGGGCTGAACGTCGATTTGCAGTTTATGGACTGGGGGTCGGTGATCCGCCGCCGGGCGAGCAGGGCGCCGCCGGCCCAGGGCGGCTGGAGCGTGTTCTTCACCACGTTCAGCGGCATCGATATGTCGAGTCCGGCGACGAACCTTGCCTTGCGGGGCAATGGCGGCGAGGGCTGGTTCGGCTGGCCGACGGCACCCCGGCTTGAGGCACTGCGCGATGCGTGGCTTGCGGCGGCGGACGCGGGCGAGCAGCGCCGGGTCGCGGCCGAGATACAGCGCCAGGCGTTCGAGGACGTGCCGTTCCTCCCGCTCGGGCAGTTCGTGCAGCCGACGGTGCGCCGGCGCGAGCTTATTGGCGGCCTTGCGAACCTGCCGCTGTTCTGGAACATCCGCCGCGCCTCATAGGATCATGAGTGGCGTTGCGGCATGGAGCGCCGGTCGGGCCTGGAGGGGGCGTGGTGCGGAGCGGACCTCCGGTCTTGGCCCAGCCCGCGTCGCCACCGGCGGGTCCATGCGACAGCGCCGGGCTGCAACCGTGCAGGTCGGGCGGGCCTATGCCGCCCGCTGCAACGCCTGCCAGACCCGTTGCGCCGACGCCGGCATGTCAAGCTGCCCCACCCCGGCCGGGCGCAGCGCGTCCAGCACCGCGTTCATCGCCGTCGCCAGCGCCCCCGTGGTCCCGGCCTCGCCGGCGCCCTTCACCCCCAGCGGGTTGTTGGGCGACGGCACCGACAGGTCCTGGATCGTCACCCGGCGCAGCAGGTCCGCGTGCGGCATGGCGTAGTCCATGAAGCTCGCCGTCAGGAGCTGGCCGTCCTCCTGATAGACGCAGACCTCGCCGAACACCTGGCCCAGCCCCTGCATGATGCCGCCCAGGATCTGGCCCTCCAGCAGGGTGTGGTTCAGCACCACGCCGCAGTCGTCCACCGCGACGTAGCGGATGATCTCGGCCATGCCGGTCTCGGGATCGACCTCGACCTCGGCGACGTGGGCGCCGCTGGGGAAGGCGCGGCTGGCGGGCAGCGCCTGCATGGTGTCCAAGGGGGTGCTGCCGTCGGCCGGGCGGGCCAGCTCCAGCAGGCTGATCGCGCGGTCGGTGCCGGCGATGCGGTACTCGCCGGCGGCGTACTCGATGTCCGACGCCGCCGCCTCCAGCGCGTCCGACGCCAGGGCCAGGCCCTTTTCCACGACGGCTTGTGCGACGACGTGGCTCGCCGCGCCCTGCGACAGCATCGAGCGCGAGGCGAACGCGCCGCCGCCGAACACCGCGGGGCCGTCGGGGTCGCCGGCCGACAGGGTGATCGCGCCGGGGTCCAGGCCCAGCACGCGGGCGACGATCTCGGGGAACACCGTCTCGTGCCCCTGTCCCGAGGAGTGGGTGGCGGCGTGGACGGTGATGCCGCCGTCGCCGCCGAAGCTGATCAGCACCTCGTCCCGGGGGGCCACGCCGCCGGCAGGCTCGACGAACACCGCGCAGCCGATGCCGCGCAGCCGGCCGCGGGTGGCGGCCTCCGCCCGGCGGGCCTCGAACCCGGCCCAGTCGGCTTCCCGCGTGACGGCGTCCAGCAGGGCCGCGTAGTCGCCGCTGTCGTACACCGCCGCCATCGGGCCGCCGGTGGGCAGGCGATAGGGGAAGGCGTCGCGCGGCAGCAGGTTGCGGCGGCGCAGGTCCAGGCGGTCGATGCCGGTCTGCCGGGCCGCCTCGTCCACCAGGCGCTCGATGGCGTAGGCCATGTCGGGGCGACCGGCGCCGCGGTAGGCGGTGATGGGGATGGTGTTGGTCAGCGCCAGGCGGTGCCGGCCATGCACGGCGGGGATGCGGTAGGTGCCGGTGCACATCATGGCCGGGTTCAGGGTGTTGATCAGCGGCCCCGTCGCCACCGGGAACGCGCCCTGGTCGCACAGCCACCTGTGCCGGATCGCCAGGAAGCGGCCGTCCGCGTTCAGTGCCAGCTCGGCGTGCATCTGCAGGCCGCGGCCGTGGTAGTCGCTGAGGAAGGTTTCGGTCCGCGTCGCCACCCACTTCACGGGGCGGCCGGTGCGCTGGGCGGCGAGGGCGAGGGCGGCGTGCTCGGGATAGGCCGGGCCGCGGATGCCGAAGCCGCCGCCCACGTCCTGCGCGCGGATGCGGATGCGCTCGGGGGGGAGGCCGGTCTGCGCGGCCAGGCTGTCGCGCATCGCCACCATGCCCTGGGTGCCGGTCCACAGGTCCAGGGTGTCGCCGTCCCAGCGGGCCAGGGCGGCCTTCGGCTCCATGGGGTTGCCGACGACGCGGGCGCTGTCCAGGTCCAGCCGCACGACGTGGACGGCGGCGGCGAAGGCGGCGTCGGTCGCGGCCTCGTCGCCGTAGTCGAAGTCGAAGCATAGGTTGCCCGGCGCCTCCGGGTGCAGCAGCGGCGCCCCTGGGGCCAGGGCGGCGGCGGCGTCCGCGACGGCTGGCAGGGCGTCGTAGTCCACCATGACCAGTTCGGCCGCGTCCTGCGCCGCGGCGGCGGTCGTGGCGACGACCAGGGCCACCGGCTCGCCGACGAAGCGCACGCGGTCCAGCGTCAGGGCCGGGCGGGGCGGCAGGCGCAGCGCCTCGCCGCGGCCCTGGAACGGCATCAGCGCCTGCGGACGGTCATAGCCGGCGGCCACCATGTCCGCGCCGGTCAGCACCGCCAGGACGCCGGGGGACGCCAGCGCCGCCGCGGTGTCGATGGAGCGGACGGCCGCGTGGGCGTGGTCCGACCGCAGGAAGGCGGCATGAAGCTGGCCCGGCTGGTTCCAGTCGGCCGTGTAGCGGCCGGCGCCGGTCAGCAGCCGGGCGTCCTCGCGCCGGCCGTCGTAGTGGTAGGTCATGCGGATGTCCCTGTTTGGCTTTGCGGCATATCGGGCCGGGCGGGCGAACGTCTAGCTGTGGGTCGGCTGCTCCCTCTCCCTCCGGGAAAGGGTTGGGGTGAGGGAGGCCGCAAGGGCTGGACCTTTCCAGGCTGGGAGCGGGTTTGGTTCTGCAATCGGCGAACTAGGCGCGCCCGGCTTCCCTCACCCCGGCCCTCTCCCGGAGGGAGAGGGAGCAGGCAGTGGTCCCGCGGCGTAGGCATTTGGGGCCGGGTCCAGGAGGGCGTCGTCCAGCACCGCCACGTCCTCCAGCCGCCGCCCGGTCGGCTCCACGCCCAGCAGCAGCACGGTGGCGATCAGCAGCACCAGCAGCCCGATCATCAGCGCCAGCACGCCGCCCACGCCATAGGCGGTGAACAGCGGCACGACGGCGAACGGCGTCAGCACCGTGGCGCCGCGGCCGAAGGTGTTGCAGATGCCCGACGCGCGCAGCCGCACCTCGGTCGGGAACAGCTCGGGGATGTAGACGCCGAACAGCACCGCCACCAGCACGTAGATCGGCACCGTCAGCGCCAGCCCGGCCAAGGGCAGCAGGACGGGATCGTGCACGAACGGGTAGATGGCGCCGAACACGATGGACAGCCCGGCCGCCCCCACCAGGGTCCGCCGCCGCCCCCAGCCATCCACCGTCAGCGCGCCGATGCCCGCGCCGACCGGGGCGCCGAGCGCCATCACCAGCGAGTAGCCGAACGAGGTGGCAACCGACAGCCCCTGCTTGGCGAAGAACGTCGGCAGCCAGGTGATGAAGCCGTACACCAGGGTGTTGATGACGATCAGGCTGATCGACCCCAGCACCATCCGCCCCAGCAGCGGCGGGGCGAACAGGGTGGACAGCGCACGCGACGGCGCCGGGCCAGCGGGGGGCAGCAGGGGCGGGGGCAGGGGGCGGCCGGCGGCGACCTCGGTCTCGATGGCGGTCATCAGGGCCTCGGCCTCCGCGCGCCGCCCGACGCTTTCCAGCCAGCGCGGGCTTTCCGGCAGGGCCTTGCGGCTGTGCCACACCAGCAGCGCGCCGACGCCGCCGATCACGAACATCGCCCGCCAGCCCAGCAGGGGCACCACCGCCCAGGCCACCAGCGCCGACACCGGCAGGCCCGTCACCACGAACACCGCGACGAAGCCCAGCCACCGCCCGCGGCTGCTTGGCGGCACGAACTCCGTCATGGTGGAGTAGCCCACCACGTTCTCCGCCCCTAGCCCCGCACCCATGACGAAGCGCAGCAGGATCAGCACCGTCATGTTCGGCGCCACCGCCGCCAGCAGCGCCGCCACGCCGAACACCGCGAGGTTGGCCTGGTAGGTGAAGCGCCGCCCGAAGCGGTCGCCCAGGAACCCGGTCAGCGCCGACCCCAGCATCATGCCGAAGAACGTCGCCGACACGAATGCCGCGTTCTCCCCGAGCGTCGAGAACCCCGACCGCAGCGTGGCGCCCAGCACCGATGCGCCGAGGTAGATGTCGAAGCCGTCGAAGAACATGCCCAGGCCGACCAGCCGCAGCACCCGGCGGTGGAACGGCGACAGGGGCAGGCGGTCCAGCCGCGCGCCGGTGTTCAGCTTGGCGATGCCGCTCATGCGCTCCTCCATGGGCGCTCTGCGACACCCCGGGGAAGCTTGCCGCCGGATGGATTGAGCGTCAATTAGGGCGCGGCAGGGGAGCGCAGGCGATGGCGGAGACATTCGGCACGGTGTCGGCGGAGGTGCAGGGCGGGGGGGCGGCGCTGTGGCTGTTCCACTCGTTGCTGGCCGACGCCGGCAGTTGCGTGCCGCTGGCGTCGGCACTGGCAGCCACGCACCGGGTCATCCTGCCGGACCTGCCGGGGTTCGGCGGCACCCCGCCGGCCGGGCCGGGGTTGGAGGCGGTGGCGGACCGCATGGCGGAGGCCGTGGCCGCGGCGGGTGCCCCGGCCATTGTGATCGGCAACGGGTATGGCAGCTTCGTCGCGCTGCTGATGGCGTTGCGGCATCCGGGCCTGGTCAGCCGGCTGGTGCTGGCGGGGACGGGGGCTGCGTTCTCGGACCCGGGGCGCGCCGCCTTCACCGGCATGGCGGCGGCGGCTGGCGCCCGGGGGTTGGGCGCGGTCGCCGACACCGCCATGCGGCGGCTGTTCGCGCCGGGCTTCCAGGCCGACCATCCAGGGTTGATGGCCGAGCGGCGCACGCGCTTCCTGGCCACCGATCCCGCCGTGTTCGCCGATGCCTGCGCGGCGCTGGCGGCGCTCGACCTGCGGGGGCAGGTGGGCCGGCTCGGCATTCCCGTGCTGGTCCTGGTCGGCGCCGAGGACGAGGCGACGCCGCCCGCCATGGCGCGCGAGCTGGCGGCGCTGCTGCCGGACGCGGAGTTGATCGAGATGGCGGGGCTGGCGCATGTGCCGCAGTTGCAGGATACGGCAGGGTTCGTGGGGGCGGTCGAGGGTTTTATCAGTGTCTTGCCGGGCCAGGGTAGGCAGCGGGTGACTGGCGCGGTGCTTTGACGCTTGGTCTGGGGCGCGTCACCGTCCTGCTGTGGCGGCCAGTCCGCGCTTGACGAGTCCGCGATAGGGGCCAGCAGGTCCACATGCCGTGCGCCAACTTGGGCAGCCGGCGCCGATGGGCAAGGGCCTGGTCCTGCGCCGTCACGGGGGACCCTGTTGCACGGACCCGCCCAATGGCGTGCGGGACGGGCGTAGGAGGCTCCACCCTGGCCTTGGGTATTCATCTTGCCGTTCAAGCTGAATCAAGACTGCCGCCACATCCCAAGCAGACGCACAAGCTCACGCCTTGGCGTGCGTATGATGCCAGCCTGCGCCAGCGCGGCAGCCTGACGGTCTGGTTCATGGATGAAGCTGCGACGATCCGTCGTGCAGCGGGAGGGCCGGGTCAGCGCTCAGTCCGCGTCAAGCTCGGGATAGTGGCGGAAGATGCCGTTGCCGAACGGAAGCCGTCGCGGGCTTTCCAGGTACTCCTTGATCCCTGGCAGCCCGGCTACGCGGCGATGCACGTCCAGGATGCGCGCGTGCCTTGGTGCGAGCGTCGCCATCCGCCGCGGAAACGTGTGCTGGAGGCCCTCGATCATCTGGAACAACGACAGGTCAGCGTAACTCCAGCTTGCCCCGGCAAGAAAGGGCTTGTTCCGCGTGAGCACCCTCGAAAAGTAGTCGAGGAACTTCGGTAGGCGCTCCGTCCTGAATGCCTCGGCCCGGCGCAGCGCCTCGGGCTTCTGGTCTTCGTAGTACAGGGCACCATCAATCGGGTGGTGCACGTCATGCGCCTCCGCCACCCAGTCGGCGATGGTGAGCTGGAGCTGGTTGACCCAAAGCCGGCCCGAAAAATCGTCTGGCGCGAGACCGTGCTTCTCGCCCAGGAACAGCAGGATGTTCGCGGTTTGGCTGATCACCAGCTCTCCGGCCTTGAGGTAGGGTGGTGCGAAGGGCGGATGCACCTGCTCGGCAGCGAGGTCTGGGCCGAGTACGTCATCGCGCTCGCGCGGCGGTTCGGTGTAGGGAATCCGACCGGCCTCAAGCGCGAGGCGGACGAACTCGCCACGGCCGGGGATGCCGTCCCAGTACCAAAGCTCGTAGCCCATCACCGGCCCCCGGACACGGTGACGATGGTGCCGGTCACGTAGGAGGCGGCGGGATTCAGCAGCCAGGCCACGGCTTCGGCAACCTCGTCCGTCCGGCCGACGCGCTTGATCGGGATGTTCGGTGCGATCCGTGCCTGCCGCTCGGCCGAGTTCATCCCTGTGTCGATGAGGCCGGGGGCCACGGCGTTCACGCGGATGCCTTCGTCGGCGACCTCTCGCGCCAGGCCCACGGTGAAGGTGTCGATCGCGCCCTTGGTGGTTGCGTAGTGCACCAGCTCGCCCGCGCCACCCAGCCGGCTGGCGACGGATGCCATGTTGACGATCGCCCCGCCTGTGCCGCCGTGCCGGGTCGATAGCACCCGGACGGCCTCCCGCGCGCAGAGCATGGAACCCGCGATGTTGACTGCGAGCACCCGGGCCAAGTCATCGGCCTTGAGATTTTCCAGGCGGGAACTGCCGCCGAGGATGCCTGCGTTGTTGACCAGCCCATAGAGCGGCCCGAGCTGCGCCTGTGCTTCGGCGAACAGCCGCAGCACGTCGGTCTCGACGGAGACATCACCGGGAAAGGCGTCTGCCTGCCCGCCAGAGGCCACGATTTCGGCGACCACTGCCTCGGCCAGCGCGGGACTGGACGTGTGGTTGACGCCCACCGCGTAACCGTCCGCCGCGATCCGGCGGCAGATCGCTGCACCGATGCCACGGCTGCCCCCGGTCACGATCACCAGTCCCTTGCTGCCCATGGCGCCGTCTCCTCGTGTTGCCGAACGATGCCGGGTTCCACCGGGCTGCGCCAGCTACGCAGGTCGCAGGGTTGAGAATGGCTTGGTTTTTGCAGCACGCTGGTCACACCGACCCGAGGCCTCCCGATGATGAAACGCCGCACCCTGCTCGCCACCGGCGCCGCCGCGCTGGCTGCACCGCATGTGGCCCGGTCGCAGGCCGCCAAGACGCTGAAGTTCGTGCCGCAAATCGATGTCCCGCTGCTCGATCCCATCGTCACCAGCGCCTACATCTCGCGCAACCATGGCTTCGTGGTGTTCGACACGCTGTTCGGACAGGACGCCGAGTTCAAGGCGCAGCCGCAGATGGTGGACGGGTTCACCACCGAGCCTGACGGCAAGACGTGGCGGCTCACGTTGCGCGACGGCCTCACGTTCCATGACGGCGCCCCCGTGCTCGCCCGTGACTGCGTGGCCAGCGTCAGCCGCTGGGGCAAGCGGGACGCGTTCGGCCAGGCGTTGATGGCGGCCACCGACGAGCTTTCGGCCGATGGCGACAAGACGATCGTCTTCCGCCTCAAGCGCCCGTTTCCCCTGCTGCCAGACGCGCTGGGCAAGGTCGCCGGCGTCATGTGCGCGATCATGCCGGAGCGGCTGGCCAGCACCGACCCGTACAAGCCGCTCACCGAGATGGTCGGCAGCGGGCCATTCCGCTACGTCGCGGCCGAGCGGGTGCCGGGGGCGCTCAGCGTCTATACGCGGTTCGAGGGCTACGTGCCGCGGCCGGGCGGCACGCCGAGCTGGACCGCCGGGCCCAAGATCGCCTATCTCGACCGCGTCGAGTGGGGCGCCATCCCCGACCCGGCGACCGCCATGGCCGCGTTGCAGCAGGGCCAGGTCGATTGGTGGCAGGAGCCGTCGCTCGACCTGTATCCGGTGCTGCGGCGGGACGGCAGCCTGACCACCGACACGCTGGACCCGACGGGGCTGCCGGGCATGGTGCGGTTCAACCACCTGCAGCCGCCGTTCGACAACCCGGCCATTCGGCGCGCGCTGCTGGGGGCGGTGGACCAGGCCGACTTCATGCAGGCGGTGGCGGGGACGGACCGCTCGCTGTGGCAGGATGATGTCGGCTTCTTTGCCGCCAAGTCTCCGCTGGCCAGCAATACCGGGGTGTCGGTGCTGACAGGCAAGCGGGACATGGCCCGCGTGAAGGCGGAGCTTGCCGCCGCCGGATACAAGGGCGAGCGCGCGGTCGTGCTGGTGGCGACGGACCTGCCGGCGCTGCAGGCGCTGGGCGAGGTGGGGGCCGACATGCTGCATCAGGCGGGCATCAACGTGGACGTGGTCAGCACGGACTGGGGTACGGTGATCCAGCGCCGGACCAGCAAGGCCCCGGTGGACAAGGGCGGGTGGAGCGTGTTCTTCACCAGCTTCTTCGGCATCGACCAGTTCACGCCGGCGACGCATCTCGGCCTGCGTGGCAATGGCGAGGCCGGGTGGTTCGGCTGGTGCAACTCCCCGGGGCTTGAGCAGTTGCGGGATGCCTGGTTCCAGGCGCCGGACATGGCGGCGCAGAAGGCGATTGCGGTGCAGATCCAGGAGCAGGCGTTCCGGGATGTGCCCTACTTGCCGACGGGGGAGTATTATCAGCCGACCGCCTATCGCAAGACGGTAAGCGGGGTGTTGAAGGGGCTGCCGTTGATGTGGAACGTGAAGAAGGAGGCGTGACCAGGGCCGGCCCGGTGCCGCTTGAATTGCGCGACGGTGGACGCAGGGCAGCCGTCGAAGGCGTGGCCGCGGATGTCCAACGAGGTCGCCAGGTAAGCTCGGCGCCTGGAGGACCTGCAAAATATCGCGCATGGGCTGAAAGGTAGCGGCGCGGTCGGCTAGGGTGGGGCTTATCCGACATAGGCCGCATTCAGGTAGGTCTGGCCATCAACGCTGCCCGTCGTCATGCTCACCTTTGAGGCCATGTCCGACAAGCTCAGCCCGGCAAAGGTTGCGGATTGACTGATGCCTGTCCCTGCGCCGGCAAGCTCGGAATGGATGGTGGCTCCCTTGTACCCGTCGGCCCCGTCGGACGCGGTCCAGGGCGTCGTGCTGACGCCCGGCACGAAACCCCAGATCGTCAGGTTGTCCCCGTGGTGGAAGTTGACGACCGTGCTCCACGTCGCGGCGCCCCCGCGGCCATCGATGAAGAACGTGTCGGCGCCACCATCGCCGCCATTGCCGCCGACCAGGAAGTTCGACCCTCCACCTCCGTCGAGGACATTGGTCCCACCCGTCACGGCAAGGGCGTCATCGCCAGCCCCGCCGTGCAGGAAAACGTCAGGGATGTCCGCAGTCACGGCTGCGCCGTCCGGGCTGGACCAGATGAACTGCCGCTGCAGCAGCGCGACGGGACCGGAGTAGGCGTCGCCTGCGCTGGTTTCGGACTGCATGGACGCGGTGTCGGTCACGGCGAAGGCAGCCGGGGGGGATGCTTGCGGCCCTGCGTCAGGGTTCGACGCGCTGCCGACAGTCACAGTCTGCGTTCCACCGCTGGTGAGGTTCAGGCGGCTGGCGGAGGGATCGCTGCCCCCGTACGATGCGCCATCCAGGTAGAGGTTGCGGTCGGTGGATGGGGTGCCGCCCCAGGCGTCGTTGAGGAAGTCCAGGGAGACCTGGTGCAGCCCTGGGCCGAAAGCGCCCCTCACCTGGTAATCCCCGTGCAGTCCGGACGCATGCGAGACGGTGGCCGTTTGGATGCCACCCACGGGTACGCCATCAACCTGCACCGTGAACTGGGCGTCGCCCCGCCAAGCGTCCTCGGACACCTGCAGCGTCACGACGTCCGGACCCGACCCCATGACGACCACCGGCATTGCGGCCTGCAGCGACGCGAGATCGCCTTGCACGAAGGTGAAGGACTGCTCGCCGCCGATGTACTCGCTCAGTGCGGCATCTGGGATCGGCGACCCATCGAGCGTTGCGTCGTCGAGGAACAGGTTCCGGTCGGCGCCGGGGGCGCCGCCGAAGTTGTTCAGGAAGTTTACTCCCAGGCGGTGCTGGCCGGTGGTGAGGTCGGCCATGACGTGGAAGACCTGAACCTCCCCGGCCGAATGGGATGCGGATGTGGACAGCACGCCGCCGACCTGCGTGCCGTCCAGCGTCACGATGAACTGCGCGTCGCCCTGGTACGCGTCCTCGCTGATGCCGAGCGCGATGTCGTGCGAGCCTTGCCCCAGCGTCTGGTCGCCGGTTGGCGCCGGGGTGGGGGCGGGTGGGCTTGACGGCGCTAGAGGCGGCAGGTCAACGCCGCCGAGCGCGCCATTGCCGTTCGCGTCCGTCGCCCCGTGGAAGTCGTAGCCTCGGCCATCGGGCGAGGAGATGGCCTGCTGCACGACGGCCGGGGCGCCATCCTTCGAGTAGGCCCGGATGTAGTCGATCAGCATGTCGGCCGACTCGCCGGTGGGTGCGCCGGCCCAGTTCCCGCCGACCGCAAGGTTCGCCAGCAGGTACATCGGCTGGTCGAAGCCGGCCGGCGTGGCCATGGTGCCGTAGGCCTTGCCGTCGAAGTAGAAGGTGAGCGTACCCGGCTCCCAGTCCACCCCGAAGGTGTTGAATTGGGTGTAGAGGTTCGCCCCGTTCGTGTCGTTCCACCCGCCTTGCCCGCTGTCGGCGGCCGAAACCCGCCCATTGTGGAACGAATACGCCCCGCCGTCGCCGCCTGGACCCGGTGCGCCGAACGCCTCCAGCGGGTCGAGTTCCGGCGGCCAAACGTGCACTTGGGGCAGCAGCCAAAATGCCGGCCACATGCCGGCGCCCTGCGGCAATTCGGCGCGCATCTCGAAGTAGCCATAAAGCTGCGAGAACGAGTGGTTGGTCGTGATGACGCCGGAAGTGTAGGACGCTCCCCCGGTCTGCGACGGGTCTGGGGACGGCGCGGCATGAATGTCCAGGCAGCCATTGGCGATTGAAAAGGGGTTGAGGCCTACCGTTGGGTCCGAGTACTGCTCGACCTCGTCGTTCAGCTTGCGTTCCCCGTAGGAGAGCGTCGTGTCCCAGGTTCCCTGGTGGCTCCGGTCAAGGGGGTTGGAGGGGCCGTTCGAGCTGAACGAATTGAACTCGTCGTCGAAGGTCAGATTAAACCCGGTGAGGTCGAGTGCAGTTCGAGTATCCATGAGGCATGCCTGCGCAGGTGGGTCGGCGGCGCTGGATGACATGCGCCTGCCGGCAATCCGGGCATCCGCACCTGCACCAGCGACCGGCCCATGCCTTCTACGGACGGCACCCTTTCGGCGGCGTTAAGTTCGCCCGGCATGACGCTGTGCGGCGTGAGCCAACTCGCCAGGGTCCATGACCGGGAACGGCAGGCGGGGCGGGACGCCCCGTCTCGGACTCACAGCGTGTCGAGCACGCCGCCATCGATGCGCGGCGCCGCTAAGTGCTCGCAATGGCGTGCTGCTCACCCGGGAGCAGACAGGCTGCGTCGGCGTGGGTGAGGTGGTCAGGACAACCTGCACCATCCCAATATGCGGCTGCTTTACTTTCGGCGAACCCCGGCGGAGTTGGGATGGATGAATGCTCACGCCAACCGGGCTGACGGCCCGCGGACCCCCGAGCCTGCTGCCACCGAAGCCGTGGCCGCGCCCGACTGGCAGCGCACCCTGTTCCTGATGATGGGCATCCAGTTGGGCATGAACATGGGGTTCACCGTGCTCAGCCCGGTCATGCCGCTGTTCCTGCCGCAGTTGGGCGTGCACGACCCGGCGCAGATCGACCTGTGGGCCGGCGTGCTGTCGGCCGTGACGCCGCTGGTGGCTGCCTTTGCCTCTCCCCTCTGGGGCCGGGTGGCGGACCGGCGGGGGCGCAAGCTGATGGTGCTGCGGTCCTGCTTCGCCATCGCGCTGTTCATCGGGCTGATGAGCCTGGTGGGCAACGTGTGGCAGTTCCTGGGGCTGCGGGCGCTGATGGGGGTGTTTGCCGGGTTCAATGCGGCGACGATCTCGCTGGTGGCCAGCCAGGTGCCGCCGAAGCGGCTGGGCTACTCGCTCGGCTGGCTCAGCACCGGGCAGTTGGTGGGCGCACTGGTGGGGCCGCTGCTGGGTGGCTTCATCGCGGACGTCACCGGCTCCTACCGGGCGCCGTTCGTGTTCACCGCCGGCGTGTGCGCCCTGTGCGGCGTGGCGGCGATGGTGCTGGTGCGGGAGCGGTTCAGCCCGCCCAAGGTGGGGGCCAGCCGGACGACGATGGTCCAGAGCTTTGCGGTGCTGTCGCGCTCGCCGGGGCTGCTGCCGTTGTTCGTGGTGCTGCTGCTGGCACAGTTCGGGGTGCAGGCGGTGCAGCCGGTGGTGACGCTGTACGTGAAGCAGTTGCTGGGTCCGGTGCCGGCCTTGGCGACCTTGGGTGGACTGGCGTTTTCCGTGACGGGCGTTGCGGACCTGATTGCCTCGCCGTTCCTGGGGCGGCGCTCGGACGTGCTGGGCTATCGCCGCGTGCTGCTGATCGCGCTGGCGGGCGCCGCCCTGGCCAGCGCGCCGCAGGCGTTCGTGCCGAACTACTGGAGCTTCGTCGCGGCGCGGTTCGCGCTCGGCTTGTTCGTGGGCGGCATCCTTCCCACGGCCAACGCGCTGGTCGGACGGCTGGCGCCAGCAGGGGACCGGGGCACGGTGTATGGCGTTACCGCGTCGGCCATGTTCCTGGGCCAGTCGCTGGGGCCGCTCTCGGGTGGGACCATCGCGGCTACGCTGGGATTGCAGTGGGTGTTCCTGGTTACCGCCATCCTTCTGGCGGCCAATTTTCTCTGGGTGTGGGCCAAGGTGCCGGAGATGCGATAGGCAACCGGCCGAGCGCGAGCGCCGATCCGGCCGCCGCCCGGCAGCGCAGGCGGAGGTGCGATGCGGCGCATTCCTCGCTGCAGGCTGCTGCGCGTGCGCCTGCTGCTTGCAGTGCCGTTCGTGTTTGCCAAGCTAAAGGTCGCCATCGCACTGTGCGTCGTGGGGGCGGTGGTTGCCGAGTTCGTGGGCGCCGGGGAGGGGCTGGGTTAACTGATCCAGACCTCCATGGCGTTCAAGGTGCCGCTGGCGTTCGGCGCGGTGGTGATCCTGGCGGCGCCGGGCATTGCCGAGGCGGCGGAGCGGCTGTTTCCCTGGGCGGCCCGCGCGCCCGATCCGTTCTGAGGAGGGTCTATGGCAACCACACGCAAGGGCGCGCAGGTCATCCGGTCGGGGCTGCTGGCCGACCCGGCGCTGCGCCGCGCCCAACCCGGCGACATCCTGGTGATCGACGGCGTGATCCAGGGGATCAGCCCGCCGGGCCTTCAGGCGCCGGGCGGCGCGGAGGAGGTCGATGCCGCCGGCCTGGTCGTCCACCCCGGCCTGGTCAACGCCCACATGCACAGCCAAGGCGGCCTGGCCCGCGGCCAGGGCGACCGCTGGACGCTGGAGCTGCTGCTGGTTGCGGCCCCCTGGATCGGCGGCAACCGGTCGCTGGCGGACAAGAAGCTGTCGGCGCAGATCTGCGCGGCGGAGATGGCGCTCAAGGGCTGCACGGCCGCCTACGACCTGTTTGCCGAGTTTCCCTATCCCACCGCGGACGGCATGGACGCCGTGGCGGAGGCCTATGCCGGCGTCGGCATCCGTGCCGTGGTGGCGCCCATGGTCGCCGACCTGTCGTTCTATGAGGCCATCCCCGGGCTGATGGACGCCCTGCCGCCCGTGCTGCAACGGGCGGTGGAGGGCCTGCGCCCCGGCAACGGCCAGGCCTGCCTGGACGCCATCGACGGCATCCTGCGCGGCTGGCGCTGGAACGGGGAGGGCATCCATGCGGCGGTGGCGCCCACCATCCCGCACCACTGCACGCCGGGCTTCGCCTGCGGCTGTGCCTCGTTGGCGCGGGCGCACGGGGTGCGGCTGCACACCCATGTCGGCGAGAGCAAGGTGCAGGCCGTGTCCGGGATGCGGCGGTACGGGCGGACCCTGGTGCAGGAGCTGGACGCCTGGGGCCTGGTCGGGCCCGACTTCACCGCCGCGCACGCCGTCTGGCTGGACGACGCCGACATGCGGCTGCTGGCCGAGCGTGGCGCGAGCGTGGCGCACAACCCCGGCAGCAACATGCGGCTCGGCAACGGGCTGTTCCCGCTGCGGCGGATGCTGGACCTGGGGGTGACGGTGGGGATCGGCACGGATGGGGCGAACTGCTCGGACAACCAGAACGTCTATGAGGCGATGCGCTATGCCTCGATGGCGTCCAAGGTGCAGACGCCGCACAACGCCGACTGGGCGTCGGTGGAGGAGGTTTACCATGCGGCCACGATTGGTGGGGCGCGGGCGCTGGGCCTGGCGGAGTGCGGGGCCATCCGGGTGGGGGCGCAGGCCGACCTGGTGTTCCTGGACCTGCACGCGCTGAACTGGATTCCGCACAATTGGACCGTGAACCAGATCGTGCACGTCGAGGACGGGACGGCGGTGCGGCACGTCATGGTCGCCGGCACGATGATCGTGCGGGACCGGGTGCTGACGACGCTCGACCTGCCCCGCCTGGCGCGCGAGGCGGAGGCGGCGCGCGAGCGGCTGGAGGGCATGAACGCGGAGGTGAAGCTGTTGACCGAGACGCTGGCTGTGGTGGTCAACAGCCACTGCCCGGGGCTGGCCGCGGCGCCGTATCATGTCCGGCGGTACCTCTGCGATTAGGTTGCGGCCAGGGTTGGTTGCCTCTGGCGCGCGCGCAAGCCTGTCGGCTGCGCCTGCCGCGGCCCTGCGTCGTTCGGGCGATAGGCCGGCACGCGGCAGGCGCGCAGGGACGGGCGTGCCGCGGCAAGACGTGCGACCGGCCATCTCCCGCGTGAATGCCGTCCCGTGCGTGGCCGCCACCCTGCCCTCGTTGGCCAGGGTGCGCAGCACTTGCAGCACGTCGCCCGTCGGCACGGGACCGAGGGTGGAGGCCGACCTGTCGGATGGGATCGCCTTGGACCGCTCCGCGAGCGGGCGCTTGCTCTGGTGGGCCGGGTTTTTGGTGGCCTGCTCAGGGGTTGGATGGCGGGGGCCATCGGGTGCGGAGGCCGGGGTGGCGCAGGATGGTGGCGATGGCTTCGGCCGGGTCGTCCGGTGGGCCGATGCCGGGGTGGGTGGGGACGCGGGGGCGGAGGTTGATCGGGGGTGGCTCGGGATCGAGGGGGCGTTGAGGGGTGGTGCAGCTTGGGGCTGGCGCGGCGGCGGGCTGGGGAGCGGCGGCGCGGGCGCAGAGGTGCTGGATGTCTGCCGGGGTGCGGCGCTTCCAGGGGTTGGGGCCGGGGCGGGCGGCGAGGCCGAGGTCGCGGCAGATTTCGGTGATGATGTCGGGGATGGGGCGGGCGGCGAGGTCGTCGTCGAGGTCGGGGGTGTCCAGGCGGTCGTACAGCTCGGCGGTGAGGTCGGTGGTGCGGCCGGCGTCGGGGGGTGCGGCGTCGTTGGCGGCGCGGTGGATGGTGTCCTCGACTTCGCGGAGAATGCGCCTGCGGGCGGCGGCGCGGGGCTGGGCTGGGTTTGGGGCGGGCTGGATGGGGTGCGCGAGGGCGTGGGCCAGGGTGATGCTGCGGCGGATGGCGCGGGCGATGCGGTCGAAGGCGGTGGTGAGGCTGATTAGGGGTTCTGGGGATGGGATGGGCGCGGGGGGTTGTGTGGCAGGCTGGGGGGCTTGGGCGTGGGCGGTGGCTTGGTGGTGCACGAGGCGGGCTAGGTCGGCGCCCATGGTGATGAGGTCTTGCAGGATTTGGATGTAGGCTTGCGCGTCTGTGGCGTGCGGGCTGGGGGCTGCTTGCGAGGGGGCTGCTTGCGAGGGGGCTTGGGTTGGGTGGAGGGACATGAACGGAACAGGAACATTCTTGGGGTGGGAGTGTCAAGGGTGGGGTTGGGTAAGTAGTGGATCAGTTTGAATTCCGGTCGCGACCAAAGCTCGACATTGCCGCAAGGAGCGGCGTTCGCGTGAGTAGCCGCTTTTCCGGGTTCCGCTTCAATGTCAGCCGACCATCTCAAGACCCTGCGAGCCCGGCAGAGACTTCGTTTGATGCCCATTCTATAAAGACGCGCACGCGGGGCGAGAGCTGCCGTCCCTCAAGGTAAAGTAGGTAGACTGGACTAGCCGTCGGGGGACAGTCCGCCAGCACCTCGACCAATGCGCCCGTCTCCAACTCGTGTGCGACGCGGTAACGCGGCACCTGGACCAAGCCGAAGCCAAGCCGGGCCAGGCTGGCGTTCGTCGCCGCCGCCGACACGGTGACGGACACCGGCAGTGAGACCATGCGCACCCCGCCGTCGAATTGGAACTCAAGCGGCATGATCGCCCGCGTGGCCGAGGACACAAAGCCGATCATCCGGTGACCCTCCAGATCGTTGGGCGATTTCGGCACGCCATGCCGCGCGAGATAGGCGGGGCTGGCGAAGGTGCCCTCGGCGAGCACGCCGAGTTTGCGGCCGACCAGCCCGCTATCGGCCGGCTTGCCGACGCGGATGGCGCAGTCCACGCCCTCGGCGACCAGATCAATCAGGCGGTCACCCTCGCCGATATGAAGCTGAATGTTGGGGTAGCGTTCGAGGAAGCCTGGCAGGCCAGGGAGCAGGTACTGCTGGGCAAACCTGCTGTGGACATCGATCCGCAGCGGCCCAGCCGGCACCGTCTGGGCGGCGGCAGCGTCGGCGTCATCGATCGCCGACAGGATCGCCAGGCAACGCCGGTAATAGCCCTCGCCCTCCACCGTCAGCGTCACTTTGCGGGTGGTGCGCGCCAGCAAGCGGACACCAAGCTGCCGCTCAAGCTGCTGGACCGCCTCCGAGGCACGCGAGCGCGGCAGACCGATATCAGACGCCGCCTGCGCGAAGCTGCGCCGCTCGACCACGCGGGTGAAGGCTCGCATCGCATCAATCCGGTCCACCGATTGTTCCAGTATTTCAGTTAATTAGAACCGATTAACGCCCCTAAACGAGACCAGTCGCAACCCGTATGTAGTGGAACAGCAAGCAGGAGACCTTCCATGGCTGACACACAGCGCTGCGCCATCGTCACTGGCTCGTCCCGGGGCATCGGCGCAGCCATCGCCGAACGGCTGGCACGGGACGGCCTCGCAGTCGTCATCAACTACGCCAGCGGTGCCCAGGCTGCTGACGCGCTCACGGCCAAGATCAAGGCGGCTGGCGGGCAGGCGATCCCTGTCCAAGCCGATGTGAGCGACCCGGCAGCAATCACCGCGTTGTTCGACCGGGCAATAGAGTCGTTTGGCAGCGTTGACGTGCTCGTCAACAATGCCGGGATCATGAAGTTGAAGCCGGTTGCGGAAACCGAGGATGCGGTATTCGACCAGCACATCGCGATCAATCTCAAGGGCACGTTCAACGGCCTTCGCGAAGCGTCGCGGCGGATGCGCGATGGCGGGCGGATCGTCAGCTTCTCGTCAAGCGTCGTCGGGCTGTATCAGCCGACCTATGCCGTCTATGCGGCGACCAAGGGCGCAGTCGAGGCCATGACGCACATCCTTGCCAAGGAGCTGGGCAAGCGCGGCATCACGGTAAACGTCGTCGCACCTGGCCCGGTCGCGACCGAGCTGTTCCTCGGCGACAAGTCGGAGGAACAGGTCGCGGCTGTCACGAAGATGATCCCGCTTGGACGGCTGGGCGAGCCGGAGGACATCGCCCGCGTGGTGGGGTTCCTCGTGGGACCCGATGGCGGCTGGATCAATGGCCAGGTGCTGCGTGCCAACGGCGGCGTCGTTTAGGGAGATAGGCCCATGAACCAAATCGCCCTGGTCACCGGCGCATCAAGCGGCTTCGGCCGCATGATCGCCAACGCGCTCTCGGATGCTGGCCACACCGTCTATGCCTCGATGCGAGGCCTTTCAGGCAAGAACGCGCACCAAGCGAAGGAGGTCAGCGCCTATTCGCGGGACAACGGCGTCGATCTGCACACCGTCGAACTGGACGTGCAATCGGAGGAGTCTGCCAATGCCGCGGTGGGCAAGATCATCGCCGAGCACGGGCGGCTGGATGTGCTGGTCCACAATGCCGGGCACATGGTCTATGGGCCGAGCGAGGCTTTCACGCCCGAGCAGCTTGCTGACCTCTATGACATCAACGTACTGGGCTGTCAGCGCGTGAACCGGGCGGCGCTGCCGCATATGCGCCGTGCTGGCCGCGGGCTTCTCCTGTGGATCGGCTCCAGCAGCGTGGCAGGCGGCGTGCCCCCGCTGCTCGGCCCGTACTTCGCCGCCAAGGCGGGAATGGACGCTCTGGCGGTGGCCTATGCCCGCGAGCTGGCGCCGCTCGGCATTGAGAGCTCGATCATCGTGCCAGGCGCCTTCACCACGGGCACCAACCACTTCGCCAACGCTACCGCACCGGCGGACGACGCCACTACGGCGGAATATGCGCGCAGTTGGCCGGACGGCTTCGCGGGGCGCATGAAGGATGCGCTTGCCGGCACTGTGCCGGATGATGCCGACCCGGCCGAGGTTGCGCGCGCCGCCGCGGCAATCGTCGATGCGCCATTCGGCCGTCGTCCCTTCCGCGTCGTCGTCGATCCGGCCAGCGACGGCGCGTCAGTGTCCTACGCGGTGATCGACCGCGTTCGCGAGCAGTTCCTCGACCGGATCGGGTTCGCTGACCTGCGGCATCCAGCGGAGAAAACCAAGCACGAGTGAGCTGCGCGGCATCCACCAGTTTCCTCGCCGGGAAGTTGTCGGACGATCGCAGAAGCCCGCGCTTGCGGCACGGGATGCGATGACCAGAGTCCGCCGGGCGCGGGCGTCGCAACCGTTCGGGTGGGTCGGCCTGGCTGACCTGCTCCCCCGCCGTTCCAAACGGCATCGGCCAACCAAGGAGCATTCAATGCCATTCGCCAACTTCAAAGTGCCACAAGCTGCCCTTTCGAAAACCCAGAAGGAGGAAATGGTCCACCGGACCACGTCCATGTTCGCCGAGTATTTCGGTGAGGCTGTCCGACCCTACACCATGGTGCTGATCGAGGAGGTGCCCGATGGCGGCTACGGTCGCGCTGATGAGGTCTTCATCGTCCCCGACGCATACCGGGCAAAGGATCAAGGCTGAGCGGTTGGGGGGCCTTTTGGCCCCCCAATCCGCAGCAGGGCAACCCACGTCCTGTTCGGTTGCTGACTGACCCTGCAAACACCAGCCAGCTTAAGCCAAAGCAATTCATACAATCGCAACGAGCAAACTTCGGTAGTGCTGCAGGAACGTCCAAGTGCTGCTCGTCCGGTTCGGCCATGTGAAGCCGACCGATGCCCGCTCTCCTCGCCCCCCTATTGGAAAGCAGACGGACCGAAACCCACCAGTTGCGGAAATCCAAACGGAGACACTACCGTTGGTTGGGATGGCACGGGTTGAGTGATGCCAGGGTATGGTTGGCTGGTCTGGCGCATCTGGAGTTCCTTGAGCCTGGCTGTTGGCCGTGCAATCACAGCCTCAGCCCCCAGGGGCAACCTTCGCAGCAGCGACAGCCGGGCGGTCAGCTTGCGGCGCGGCGTTCCAGCACGGCACGGTCGCGGCGGCACTGCATGAGCGGCTGTATCGAGCGGCCGAACGCATCCATGCCGGTGATGAAGTCGTCGAACGTCAGCATGATCCCCTTCACCCCTGGGATCGTCGCAACCTGGTCCAGCATCGCCGCCACGTGGGCGTAGGAGCCGACCAGGGTGCCCATGCTGAAGTTGATCGGCGATGGCGAGCGCTGGATCGTTGCGGCCATCGAGGTGCTGGCGGTCGCGGTGTCCTCGGCGGCCTTGCCGAGCAGGTGAGCGAGCGCCTCCTGGTCGGCGCCGGCATTAAAGTGGTCCCATTTCGCCATGGCGGCTTCGTCGGTCGCGGCGGCGATCACCATGTAAAGGAGGTAGCTGCCCACGTCGCGCCCGGTCTGGCTGGCGTGCTGGAGCAGGCGGCCGGCCGTGCCGGCGGCCTTCGTAGGCTCGTTGATCCCCTCGCCGAACGCGAAATTGTAGTCGCAGTACTGCGAGGCGAACGCCATGCCGCGGTCGCTCTGCCCGGCGGCGACCAGCTTGATCGGCGCCTTTGGACGCGGGCTGAGCTGGCAATCGTCCATCTTGAAGTAGGTGCCCTTGAAGTCCGAGCAGCCGTCTTCCCAGAGCTGGCGCAATACCTGCACGTATTCCGTGCTGTAGTCGTATCTTTTGCCGAAGTAGTCATCGCCGGGCCAGAGGCCCATCTGGCTGTATTCGATCTTGTGCCAGCCGGAGACGATGTTGACGCCGAACCGGCCGCCGGAGACGTCGTCGATGGTGCTCGCCATACGCGCGACGATGGCGGGTGGGATCGTCAGCACCGCGACCGAGGCGTACAGGCGGATGCGCGTCGTCACGGCGGCCAGGGCGGACATGAGGGTGAAGCTTTCGAGGCCATGGTCCCAGAACTCGGTCGGGCCGCCGAAGCCGTGCAGCTTGATCATCGAGAGGGCGAAATCCAGGCCGTAGGATTCGGCCCGCTGGACGACCTGGCGGTTCAGCTCGAAGCTTGGCATGTACTGCGGCGAGGTCGCGGAGATGATCCAGCCGTTGTTGTTGATCGGGATGAACACGCCGATATCCACTGTAGGGCCTCCGCAGGATTTCCGCCGGGGAGCGGAGCAAATGGCGTGCCATCGTCATGCCAGTTGCGCGCGCACCTCGGCGAGCATGGCCTGGCGTTCATGGCGGGCGGCGAGCGCGCCGGCCATGTCCACGGCGACGAACCGCGCGGGCGCGTGCGGCTGGAGCTGGCCGATGAGGTCCATATCGGCGGAGATGACGGTGCCGAGCATGAAGTAGCCGCCGCCCGAAACGGCGTCGCGGTGCAGCACGATCGGCTCGCTGCCGCCGGGCACCTGGATCGAGCCGTAGGGGTAGCAACTGTCAACGATGTTGCTGGGGTCCGAACCCGCTCCGAACGGCTGGGTTCGTTCGTTGAAGGCAAGTGGGCGGCCGCCGCGGAAGCGGTAGCCGATGCGGTCGGCCTCGGGCGCCACCTTCCAGGTGTCTGCGAAGAAGCCGGCGCCGGCCGCCTCGGTCAGGCGGTGCCAGTAGAGGCCGGGCAGGACGCGCAGCTCTGCCGTTTCCGCCGGCAGGCGCCGATGCGACGCCGGGACGGTGCGGTGTTCGGCGGTGGTGCGCACGTCGGACAGGGTTTGCAACTGGTCTCCCGCCTTCAGCGCGCGTCCTTCGAAGCCGCCCAGCGCGCCCAGCAGGTAGGTCGAGCGGCTGTTCAGCACGGGGGGCACGTCGATGCCGCCGGCGACCGCGATGTAGGCGCGGGCGCCGCGACGCAGGGTTGCGAACGAGAGCACCTGCCCGGCCCTGACCATGAACGATGCCCAGGTTTCCCGCTCGGCGCCGTCAACGCGCGGCGCCAGTTCGGCACCGGTCACGGCCACCATCGCGTCGTGCCCGAACCGCAGTTCCGGGCCCATGAACACCGCCTCTAGCACGGCCGCATCCTCGTTGTTGCCCACCAGCATGTTGGCGACCTGCAGCGCGTAACGGTCCATGCCGCCGGAGAGCGGGATGCCCAGGTGGTAGTAGCCGGGGCGGCCGAGATCCTGCACCGAGGTGGATAGGCCGGGCTTGAGGACTTCAATGGCCATGCAGCGTCTCCATGACGGCGCGGCTGGTTGCCTCCGGGCTGTGGCGAAAGGCGTTGAGGTCGAAGGTGACGGGGCGGATGCGCGGCTCGTAGCGGCCCCGGTCCACGGCTTCGACGGCCTGGTCGTAGCCGGCGCGGTCAACCGGCTTGAATGCGATGATGTCGCCGGGGCGGAAGAGGATCATGAACTCGCGCAAGTAGCTGATCCGCTGGCGCGGGTCGTAGATCGGCATCGGGGTGATGCCGAGCATCTGGTAGCCGCCGGCGCCGCGGACCGAATAGATGCAGCCGAAGCAGCCGCCGTGGCCCACGGTCAGGCGCGGCGTGTCGGTGCGCGGGCGCAGGTACTTCGGGACTTCGATCTGCCGGTCCCGCTCGACCATCTGGTACATGAACGGCAGCCCGGCCACGAACCCCACCATCGAGACGAACCACGGGGTGCCGGAATGCGCGGCGATGAAGGCGTCGATGTCGCCGAAGCCGTTGATCCGGGCGGCGTAGTCCAGGTCGGTGCCGGAAGGGTCCTGGTGCCGCTCGCGGAAGCGCATCAGGGTCTCGTGAGTCCAGGGATCGTTGTAATAGACCGGCACCTCGATGATGCGGGTTTGCAGCACCGGGTTGGCTTGGCCCGCCTGCGATTCCAGGCGCTTCAGCTCGGCGAGCAGGTCGTCGGGGGCGATGCGGTCGGGGTCGAACTTGATTTGGAAGGATGCATTCGCCGGGCAGATCTCGGTGACGCCGGCGATGCGGCTGTCGCGCACCGCGTTGGTTAGGGAGAGGCTGGTGAAGAAAGCGTCGAGCGACATCGCCTCGCTGACCTCGACGAAGATGTGCTCGTCGCCGCCGAACGAATACCGTGCGGTCATGGGTGGGGGGCCTCCATGGCGATCGGGTGGGTTTCGAGCCAGGTTTCGAGCCAGCGCGTGTGAACATCGGCGGCGATGATGTCGGGTGCGTGCAGCAATGTGGCGTGCAGGGGTTGCGTCGTCGGCACGCCCGTGATGGCGAGTTCGCCCAGCGCGCGGCCGAGGCGGCGCAGGGCGCTGGGGCGGTCCCCGTCCCAGACGATCAGCTTGCCGAGCAGCGAGTCGTAGAAGGGTGGCACCTGGCAGCCCGGGTAGAGCATAGAGTCGAAGCGGACGCCGGGACCGCCGGGCGGCATGACCGTGTCGATGCGGCCCGGCGCGGGGGCGAAGTTGCGCGAGGGGTCCTCGGCGTTGATCCGCACCTCGATGGCGTGGCCCGATACGCGGATTGCGTCTTGCTGCAACTGCAGCTTCTTGCCGCCGGCGATGCGGATCATCTCGCGCACAAGATCGATGCCGGTGACCATTTCGGTGACCGGGTGCTCGACCTGGATGCGGGTGTTCATCTCTATGAAGAAGAAGTCCGTGGTTTGGGGGTCAAAGAGGAACTCCAGCGTGCCTGCCCCGCGATAGGCGACCGACTCGGCCAGGCGGGCGGCGGATTTGCACATCGCGGCGCGCACGGCTTCAGGCACGCCGGCGGCGGGGGCCTCCTCCCATACCTTCTGCCGCCGGCGCTGCAATGAGCACTCGCGTTCGTGCAGGTGTATGGCGCGCGTGCCGTCGCCGAGCACCTGCACCTCGACGTGCCTGGCCCGCGGGATGAAGCGTTCGAGGTATAGGCCGCCGTCGCCGAATGCCGCCTCGGCCTCCTGGCGCGCGGCGGGGAGCAGCGCCGCGAGTTCGGCCGTGTCGGCCGCCACGCGGATGCCGCGGCCACCGCCGCCGGCTGCGGCCTTCAGCATAACGGGGAAGCCGATCCTGGCGGCGATGCGGGCGGCATCCGCCGGGCTTGCGACGCGTCCCTCGGAGCCGGGCACGACCGGCACGCCGGCCTGCGCTGCCGTGGCGCGCGCCGTGGCCTTGTCGCCCATGCGGCGGATCGTGTCTGGCGCCGGGCCGATGAAGACCAGGCCGGCTGCCTCGACCGCTTCGGCGAACGCGGCGTTCTCGGACAAGAAGCCGTAGCCCGGATGGATCGCGTCGGCGCCATGGGCGAGTGCTGCGGCGATGTGCAGATCGGGCCGCAGGTAGGACTTGCCGGCATGGGCGGGGCCGATCTCGACGGCTTCGTCGGCCATGCGCACGGCGAGCATGTCGCGGTCGGCGCTGCTGTGGACCTGGACGGTGGCGATCCCAAGCTCCTTGGCGGCGCGGATGATTCGCACTGCGATCTCGCCGCGGTTGGCGACCAGGATTTTTCGGATGGGCACCTGGCTTAGCTTTCCAGTTCGTAGAGCGGCTGGCCGGCCATCACGGGGTCCTCGTTCTCGACGAGGAAGCGCACGAGCTTTCCGGCGGTCTCGGCGGCGATCAGCGTGAAGGTCTTCATGACCTCGATCAGCCCAATCGTGTCGCCGGCCTCGACCGTGTCGCCCTCGGACTTGAACACCGGAGCGCCGGGTTCAGGCGACCGGTAGAAGGTGCCGGGAAGCGGCGAGGCGATGGTCTGGATCGGCATGGGAGAGGTTTCCGTTCAAGCTGGGACCGGCTCGGACTGCGTGACGAACTGGGCGGGCGGGGCGATGCGGATGCCGTTGCGCTCCAGCGCCGTCCGCATGGCGGTCGCCATCGCCAACGCGCCGGGGGTGTCGGAGTGGAAGCAGATCGACTCGAACTCGATGTCGATCACGTCGCCCTCGACCGTTGCGACCTTGCCTTCGAGGCAGGCGCGGACGACCTTTTCGGCCACCTTTGCCGGGTCGGGTGCGGCGACCCGGCGCGCGAACACGATCGAGCCGGAGCGGTCGTAATCGCGGTCGGCGTAGAACTCGCGCACGACCGGCTGGCCGGCGATGCGCGCGATGCCTGCGGTGACCGAGCGGTCCATGCAGTAAAGGTAGAGGTCCGGCCCCACCGCTTGCAGCGCCTCGGCCAGCGCCTGCGAGAACGCCTCGTCCTTGGCCGCGTGCATGTAGAGCGCCCCGTGCGGCTTGACGTGCTGCAGCTTGAGGCCGTGACGCCGGGTGAACTCGCGCAGCGCGCCCAGTTGGTACAGCACCTCGTTGACCAGCTCCGCCGGCGAGCCGGTCATGAAGCGGCGGCCGAAGCCATGCAGGTCGCGGAAACCGGGATGGGCGCCGATGCCGACGCCGTGCCGGCCCGCCATGGCGACCGTGGCGTCCATCAGGTTGGGGTCGCCGGCGTGGAAGCCGGTGGCGATGTTGGCCGAGCTGATCAAGGGCATCAGCGCGCTGTCGGGCGCGTCGCCCAGGGTCCATGGCCCGAGGCCCTCGCCCATGTCGCAGTTGATGTCGATTGTCGTGGGCATCCCTGCCTCCTATTCCGCTGCCTGCAAATTGGCCGAAGCGGGCAGGCCCATGAAGGCGCGCAAGGAGCGCTCCAGCATGCCCGGGTCGAGGCCATCGACGATGAACACCAGCCGCGACCGCCGGTCCGCGTCCGGCCAGGCCGCCATGTGGGTGGGCTTGTGCACGAGGTGCTGCACGCCGTGCACGGCGACCGGGGTGTCGCTGCCGGCCACATTCAGGATGCCCTTCACCCGGAGCACCGACGCGCCATGCCGGTTGAGCAGCATCGTCAGCCAGATGCCGAACACGGTCCAGTCCAGGGAGGCATCGAATGCCAGGGTGAAGGCCCGGATGGTCCCGTGCCGGTTCGGGTCGTGCTGATGCGCGTGGGCTGGTGCCTGCGTTTCTTGGGCGAACCAGCGCCGGGCCGCTTCGCTTTTGCCGGCCAGCTCGAACACGTCGTGCGCCAGCAGCGCCGCCGCATCGAGCGTCTCGTCGGCAGCGCGCCAGACCGGCGCGCCTGGGTTGATGGCGCGGATCTCGTCCATCAGTGCGGCGGGGTCGGCCAGGTCGGTCTTGGTCAGCACGAGGCGGTCGGCCACCGCGACCTGGCGCACGCTTTCGGGGTTGCGGCGGAGCTGCGCCGGGGCGTTCACGGCGTCGATCGTGGTGATGACGTTGCCGAGGCGGAAATGGTGGCGCAGCACCGGGTCGGCGTGGACGGTGGAGAGGATCGGGAAGGGGTCGGCGAGGCCGGTGCTCTCGACCACGACGCGGCGGAACGGGGGGATCGCGCCCTGCGCCCGGCGGAGGTGCAGGTCGCGCAGCGCGTCGGACAGCTCGCCGCGGATGGTGCAGCACAGGCAGCCCGATTGCAGCAGCACCATCGTGTCGTCGATGCGCTCAAGCAGGTGGTGGTCGAGGCCGACCTCGCCGAACTCGTTGATTAGTACTGCGGTGTCGGCCAGGGCCGGGTCGGCCAGCAGGCGTTGCAGCAGCGTGGTCTTGCCGGAGCCGAGGAAGCCGGTCAGCAGGTTGACGGGGGTGAACAGCTCAGCCACCCGGGGTTTCCAGGCGGGCGATCAGCGCCGGGTCGAGCGGGTCGCAGGGGCGGCCGGTGAGGCGCTCGGCGGTGGCCCAGAGCTGGGTCAGGTTGTCCACGATCTCGGTCTTGCCGGTCGCGGTGGCGAGCAGGAAGGCGCTGGCCTGCCAGTCCGACAGGCGCAGCCCGTAGCAGGCCAGCACGCGGTTGGCGCCGGCGACGCGGCGTGCCCGCTCGCGCCGCCGTTCGGCCGGGCCGGTGTTGCGGGTGAACACGCCGGGACGGCTGGCGGCGTCGGTCCAGTGGTCCGAGCCGCCCAGGACGCCGCACAGCGCGCACATGGCGGCGCTACTTCACGCGCGGTGAGCGACGGGCGAAGTCGTCCGCCATCTCGTTCATCGTCACGAAGCGGACGCCGGGGTGGCCGATCATGTGGTGATACAGCCGTTCCAGCATCATCAAGACGTGCGGGCGGCCGGAGACGTCGGGGTGGATGGTCATGGGGAACACCGCGTAGTCGTACTCGCGGTAAACCCAGTCGAACTGGTCGCGCCACATCTGCTCGATGTCGCGCGGGTTGACGAAGCCGTGGCTGTTCGGGGACTTCTTGATGAACAGCATCGGCGGCAGGTCGTCGAGGTACCAGCTTGCCGGAATTTCGATCAGATCGGTTTCATGGCCGCGCTTGAGCGGGGTCATCCAGGTGGAGGGCTTCTGCGCGTAGTCGATCTTGGTCCAGCTATCGCCGACCCTGACGTAGTAGGGGAGATGGTCGTGGTGCATCAGCGAGTGGTCGTACTTGATGCCGCGCTCCAGCAGCAGCTCGTTGGTGACGGTGGAGAATTCCCACCATGGGGCGACGTAGCCGGTTGGGCGCTTGCCGCTGAGATGGGTCACCAGGTCGATGCACTTGTCGAGGATTTCGGTTTCCTGGTCGCGGGTCATCGCAATCGGGTTTTCGTGGCTGTAACCGTGGATGCCGATCTCGTGGCCGGCGTCGGCGACGGCCTGCATCTCGTTTGGGAAGGTCTCGATGGAGTGGCCGGGGATGAACCAAGTGGTCTTGATGCCGAGGCGGCCGAACATGCGCAGCAGGCGGGGGCTGCCGACCTCGCCGGCGAACAGGCCGCGGGAGATGTCGTCGGGCGAGTCTTCGCCGCCATAGCTGCCGAGCCAGCCAGCCACGGCATCCACGTCGATGCCGAAGCCGCAGAGGATTTCCTTGGTCATGCTGTCTTCCTTTTCTGGCGCGACTCGTACCAGCCGCTGGACGTTCTGACCTGCGCGCCCCAGTTGGCAACCTTGATTGCGGGCCGGCTTCGGTGCGGTGATCCAGCGGGCAAGGACCGCGCCGGCCGCCCCTGGATTGCCGCGCCGAAGCCGGCTCGCAATGACGGTATCTGCGTCACCGGGCAGGACTTCCGACGGTTGGCATCAGGCGGCAATGACAGTGGCTTCCTGTTGCGGCCAGGCTAGGCGCACCTGCTGGCCAGGGCCGAGCGCGTCGGCGCCAAACTTGCCGACGTGGCCCTCCACCGCGACCGGACGCCCGCTGGCTAGCGCCACGTCGAGTGTTACGAGGTAGCCCACCACCTCGCGCCGGGTGATGCGGCCCTCGACGACGTTGCCGGCGTACTCGGCGGCTAGGCTGTCGTGGTCGCGGCCCTCGGCGTCGAACACGTCGAATGCCTCGGAGGGGATGACGATCTCTGCGGCTGCGTGGGCCGCGATCTTGCCGCCGGGCGTGCCGCTGAATGCGCCGAATTCGGTGGTCACCTGCCCTGGCTGCGGCCCGGCGCTGCCGGGGAAGATCGTGTTGCGGCCGATGAAGCGGGCGACGAAGGGGGTGGCCGGGCGGGTGTAGAGGGTGAGCGGGGTGGAAACTTGCTCGATGCGGCCCTGGTTCATCACCACGACGCGGTCCGACAGGGTCAGCGCCTCGGATTGCGCGTGGGTGACGAAGACGAAGGTGATGCCGAGGTTGCGTTGCAGCAGCTTCAGCTCGGCTTGGATCGCCTTGCGCAGGTTGGCGTCGAGCGCGCCGAGCGGCTCGTCGAGCAGCAGGATCTGCGGCTCGACCACCAGGCCGCGGGCGAGGGCGATGCGCTGGCGCTGCCCGCCGGAAAGCTGGTCCGGACGCTGCCCGGCGATGTCGGACAGGCTCAGGCGGTCCAGGATGCGGTCCACCTTGGCGTCGCGCTCGGGGCGCGGCATGCCCTTCACCTCAAGGCCGTAGCCGACGTTGCGGCGGACCGTCATGTGCGGGAACAGGGCGTAGTTCTGGAAGATCATCGAGGTCGGGCGGCGCTCCGGCGGCACCTCGTTGTAGCGCTTGCCGCGGATGCGCAGGTCGCCGCCGGTGATGGATTCGAAGCCGGCGATCATGCGCAGCGTCGTCGTCTTGCCGCAGCCGGACGGGCCGAGGAAGGCGATGAACTCGCCCTTCTCGACCTTGAGGTTGAAGTCCAGCACCGCCGGGGTGCCGTTGTCGTAGGTCTTTTCGAGGCACGTCAGTTCCAGGTCGTAGAGCACCACGGTCTCGCTTAGTCAGGGTGTCAGGCGTTGAGGAACTCGTCCCACTTCTGCGTCAGCAGGTCGTATTCCGCCGGCCACTGGTGCCAATAGGCCACGTGCCCGGCGCGCGTTTCGAGCGAGCCGCCGTCGCGCAGGTCGCCTTCCTTGACGCCGCGCTCGGGCGCGCCCTTCCAGGGCTTGCCCTCGTACCAGAACGCATACTTGTCCGGCGGCATGACGTTCTTGATGTTGGTGGTCGGCGAGTAGTAGCCCTGTTCGGAGACGGTGATGCCGGGCGGCCCGGACAGCCAGTAGTCGGCGTAGGAGATCACCGCCTCCTTGTTGCTGGTGCCGGCGATCATCGTCGGGCCGATCGACCAGGCGCGGTAGCCCTCCCTGGGGATCGCGTACTTGCACGACTTGCCCTGCGCCTTCACCGCCATCACCGCCGGCTGCCAGGCGTCGCAGACCACCATCTCGCCGGACGCGAGCAGGTTGACCAGCTCGCCGAAATCGCCCCACAGCGCACGGAACTGGCCGTCCTTCTTCTTCGAGATCAGGAACTTGGTGGCCTCCTCGATCTCCTTTTGGTTCGGGTTGCCCGGGTTCTTCACGTCCGACAGGCCGAGCGTGTTCATCGCCATCACCGCTTGGCCGATGGCGATCAGCGGGTCGGTGTTGAGGCCGGACCTGCCCTTCCACTTCTTGTCGAAGATGGCGGTCCAGCTATTGGCCTCCTCGGCGGAGACGATATCGGGATTGTAGCCGATCGAGTCGTAGTTATAGACGGCGGGGACCATCCATAGCTTGGTGTGCGCGTCGTCCGACCAGATCTGGCCGGTGATCTGGTCCGCCTTGCCCCATTTCGGGCTCGGCTTGGTGAAGGTGTCGCGGATATTGGCCCAGTTCTTCAGCGACGCCGCCGGGATCGGGTCGATGTTGTTGGTCTGCACCACCGAGGGCAGGCGCTCGCCCGTCGCTTCCCAGCAATCGTAGTCCTTGGAGCCGGAGAGGATCTTGGTCTGCGCGTCGGGGAAGGTCGCGGCCGTGCCCTGGGTCGAGCCGACGCCGCTTTCCTTCTTGAAGTCGGCGAGGATGCGTTCCTGCACCGTGACGGCGAGGCCGATGGTGCGCAGCTCCTCCTTGGCCACCGCATTGGCCTGCGCCCACGCCTGGCGCGAGGACAGGAAGGGCGTGCCGCCGCCGATCCCGAGGGCGATGGCGCCGGCGGTGCGCTTCAGCATGCTGCGTCGGTCCACGTCTGCAAAGTCCGTCATTGCTGCCAACCCTCCGTTGAAACGAGTGCTAATAGCGGCCGACCAGGAGGCCGCCGTCCACCACGACGACTTGCCCGGTCATGTAGCGGGCGGCGGTGGACGCCAGGAACAGGATCACGTCGGCGACCTCGCCGGGCTCGCCGATGCGGCCCATCGGGATGAACTCGCCGGCGCGCTCCGCGCCTTCTGGCCCAAGCGAATGCTCGGCCGAGAGCAGTTGCGCGGTGCGGATGTAGCCCGGCGCCACGCCGTTGACCCGGATGCCCGAGCGCGCCAGCTCTACGGCGAGGCCCCGCACCAGGCCGACCACGCCGGATTTGGCGGCTGAGTAGGGTACGTGCTCGTCCCATCCGTAGGCCACGCCCATGATCGAGGAGGTGCAGATGATTGCGCCCTGGCCGGCCTGGCGCATCGCCGGGGCGGCGGCGCGGATCAGGCGCAGCATGCCTTTCAGGTCGATCTCGAACGTGTGGTCCCAGACCTCGTCGGTGATGGTCGCCACCGGGGTCTTGTGGGCGATGCCGGCGTTGCAGACCAGCGCGGCGAGGGCGCCGAACCGGCGCTCGATGTCGGCAACGACGCGGTTGGCGGCCTCGGTCGAGCGGACGTCGAGGGGGTGAAATTCTGCGGCGCCGCCGGCCTGGCGGATTTCTGTTGCGACCGCCTCGCCTTCGGCTTCGAGCACGTCGGTGACGATGACCCGGTAACCCGCCGCGCCGAACGCCAGGGCAGTGGCACGGCCGATGCCGATGCCGGCGCCTGAGATCAGCGCCGTCTTATCCGTGTCGCTCACAGCATCACGTCTCCTGAGTTTGGCCCGAGCGTCTGGCCCACGAATAGGCTGGCCTGGGGGGAGACCAGGAAGGCGACTGCGGCGGCGACCTCCTCCGGCTCGCCGAAGCGGCCGAGCGGCAACTCGGCGGCCTTGACCCGCCGCCAGCTCTCCGACAGCCCCATCACGAGCGGCGTATTGATCGGGCCGGGGGCGATTGCGTTGACCCGCACCCCTTGCGCGCTGACTTCGCGGGCCAGGGACTTGGTCATGCCGACGATGGCGGCCTTGGCGGCGCTGTAGTGCGCCAGCTCGATGCCGCCGATCTGGCCGAGTTGCGAGGCGATGCTGACGATTGCGCCGGCACCGCGGGCCAGCATGCCGGGCAGCACGGCGGAGGTGCACAGGAAGTTGCCGCGCACGTGGACGGCGAACATGCGGTCGAAGTCGGCGACGGTGAGGTCAACGAAGCGGGCCTGGTGGACGAAGCCGGCATTGTTCACCAGCGCGGCGCAGGGGCCGAATGCGGCCTCGGCGGCGGTGGTGAAAGCGGTGACGGCGGCGGGGTCGGAGACATCGCCGGGGCAGGCGACGGCGCGGCCGCCGGCGGCGGTGATGGCGTCAACGGTGGCCTGCGCGCTGGCGGCGTCGAGGTCGTTGACGGCGACGGCGTAGCCATCGTGCGCCAGGCGGCGGGCGCTTGCTTGGCCGATGCCCGATCCGGCGCCGGTGACGATGGCCAGGGTGCCGGTCATGCCTCCTCCTGGATCGCCAGGCGGCGGGCGCGACGGACCGATAGGCTCATGAGGATCGCGTAAACGGTGAGCAGCGCGAACGAGAACAGCGTGGTCAGCACCCCGAAGGCGAAGATGTTGGGGTGGATTTCGACCGAGAAGGTTCCGTAGATCGCCAGCGGCAGGGTGAGGTCACGGCCGGAGGCGAACAGGGTGCGGGAGAACTCGTCGTAGCTGAGGGTGAAGGCGAACAGCATCGCCGACAGGACGCCGGGGAAGATCATCGGCAGCGTCACCGTGCGGAACGTCCGTGATGGCGAGACGCCGAGGGACCAGGCGGCCTCCTCTAGCGAGCGGTCGAAGCGGTTGAAGATCGCCAGCATCACCAGGAACGCGAACGGGAAGGTATAGACGACGTGCAGCACGAAGGCGGTGGTGTACCAGTGCCGGTCGATCCCGAGCGTGTTGGCGACCAGGGCCATGCCGAGGCCCACAAGCACGCCGGGCACCATCATGCCGAGCACGATCAGGTAGAACACGACGCCGGCGCCGCGGAATCGCTGGCGGAATGCCTGCGCCGACATCACGCCCAGCACGGTCGAGACCACCATGGTTGCGAATGCCAGGGCCAGGGAGCGCAACAGGCCTTCCTGGATCGGCAGCGGGGCGATGCGCGATGGCGGGTTCAGGCCGAAGAGGTCGCGGTACCAGTAGGTGGACCACTGGATGATCGGGAACTGCGGGCCGCCCTCTGGGCCGGTTTGGAAGGATAGTACGGCCAGGACTAGGAACGGCGCGTAGAGGAACACCAGGAAGATGACGGTGTAGGCGGATAGGACGGGCTTGAGCACGGCACCCTGCATGGGTCAGAGCTCCCGTTGCAGGTCGACGACCCGCAACAGCAGGGCGACCACGGTGCCCATCACGACCGTCAGGACCACGCCGGCGACGGCGGCGAAGGCCCATTTGAGCGAGCCGACCTGGGTTACGATGATGTTGCCGAGCAGGTTGACCTTGCGGCCGGACAGCGCGGCGGAGGTGGCGAACTCGCCGAGCACCATGACGGAGACGAAGATCGCGCCGACCACGACGCCGGGCAGGCTGAGCGGCAGGATGATGGTGCGGAAGATGCGGCCGAAGCCGGCGCCCAGGTCGCGCGCGGCCTCGATGATGTTGGGGTCGATGCGGCCGAGGGTGAAGGCGATCGGGCCGACCATGAACACGCAGTAGATTTGGGTCATGCCGATGATGACCGACAGGTCGGTGAACAGCAGCGCCTCGATCGGGTGGGTGATCAGGCCGAGCGAGAGCAGGATGTCGTTGATCGCGCCCTCGGTGCCCAGCATCGGCCGCCACGCCAGCACGCGGATCAGGAACGAGGTCCAGAACGGGATGACGCACAGGACGAGGAGGACGGTCGCCAGCGTCTTGTTGCGGACGAGCAGGCCGACGAAGAGCGCGGCGGGGTAGCCGATGGCCAGGGTGGCGGCGAGGACGATGAGCCAGATGCGGAGGGTGGTCCACAGCGCGCCGACGTAGGTGCTGCTGGAGAAGAAGGCGACCCAGCTTTTCGTGGTCAGGATCGGCTCGATCTTGAAGGTGGTCTGCGTCCAGAACGAGACGTAGAGCATCATCAGCAGCGGCAGCAGCAGGAACAGCGACATCCAGATCACGCCGGGGGCGATCAGCCAGTATGCGGTTGCCGGGGGCTTGGCGATGCGGGCGGGCCGCGATGGGGCGGCGGCGGCGGAGGGTAGGCCGTCGAGGGTCGTCTGTGGCAGAACCGGCATGCAGCGTCACCCGAATACGATTGCGTCCGCCGCCCTCCATGCAAGAGTGTAGCCACGGCCGACGTCGAGCGGCTCGGGGCGGCGCTGGCTGAGGTGGCTTTCGACCTCGACCACGCCGCCGCCGGGCAACGCGAACAGGTTGATCACCACCGCGCCGGCATACTCGCTGGCGAGGAACGTCGCCTCGACCACTGCCTCGCCGCCCAGGAAGGGCGCAGCGGCCGGCCGGATCTGCACGAGATCGTGGCGGATCGCGTAGTGCGGGGCTGGCGCGGGGACCACCCGGCCGGCGATTGGGAAGGCGGCGGCGCTGGCGCGGAAGGCGCCGCCGTCGATGACGCCCTCGAACATGTTGTAGCAGTTCAGGAACCGGGCGACGTTCGGCCCTGCGGGGTGGTGATACACGGTCTGCGGCCGGTCGATCTGCGCGATGCGTCCGGCGTCGAGCATGACCACCCGGTCGCCCATCGAGAGGGCCTCCGACTCGCTGCCGGTGACGTGCAGGAAGGTGGTGCCGAGTTGCTCACGGATGCGGCGCAGCTCGCCGCGCATGCGCGCCCGGAGGTTGGCGTCGAGCGCGCCGAGGGGTTCGTCGAGCAGGACGAGGCGCGGTGCGGTGACCAGGGTGCGGGCGAGGGCGACGCGCTGGCGCTGGCCGCCGGAGATTTGGTGGACGGCGCGGCCCTCCAGCCCTTCTAGGCCCACCAGGGCGACCATCGCCTTGACCCGGTCGCGCCGGGTGGCGGCGTCGCCCCTGGCGCTGCCGTTCTTCAGGCCGAAGGCGATGTTGTCGAAGACCGTGTAGTTCGGGAACAGGGCGAAGTTCTGGAACACGAAGCCGATGCCGCGGCGATGCGCGGGCAGTCCCGACACCAGCTCGCCGCCGAGCCACACCTCGCCCGCGTCCGGGCGTTCGAACCCGGCGATGAGACGGAGCAGGACGGTCTTGCCGGAGCCGCTGGGTCCGAGGAGGGAGACGTATTCGTTGCCCTCAAGCTGCAGCGACACGTTGTCGATTGCCGGCTTTGCGCCGAACCGCTTCGAGATGCCACGCAGCGCGAGAGTCGCCGTCCCATGCGCCGGCATGCTCGAGAGGCTGCCCTGGTTATGCCGATCTGCCGCCTGCGCCATTGGCTCGTCTCCGAGGCGTTTCCGGGGCGGGGGACGACCACCCTGCCGGTCCCCGCCGCCAACCAGGGGCGATGATAGGGGGCCGGCCGGCACCGTCAACTTGGCTGCTGGCAACTTGGCTGCTTGCCGGCCAGCCGCCTGGGTGATGGTGGCGCTGCCTCCCGGCGTACTAGCTCAGGGCGAAGCCGCGGTAGCCGTCCTGTACGACCTCGGCGCAGGTCGCGGCGTAGCGCGCCATGCCGCCGGCGTAGGGCATGAACACCCGCGGCTTGCCGGGCACGTTGGCGCCGAGGTACCAGGAGGTGTTGGCCAGCGGCAGCAGCGTCGCGTTCGCGGCGTCGTTGACGTGCGCGACCCAGGCGTCCGCCGCCTCCGGCGTCGCCTCGATCCGCTGCCGCCCGGTGGCGCGCAGGTGGGCGATGCAGGCGGTGATCCACTGGGTGTGCTGCTCGATCGCCACCGGCATGTTCGTCAGCACCGAGGGGCTGCCGGGTCCGGTGATGGTGAACATATTGGGATAGCCCGGCGTCTGCAGGCCCAAGTAGGTGCGTGGCCCCGCCGCCCAGTCCTGCCGCAGCGACCGCCCGCCGCTGCCGGTGATGTCCATGGCCAGCAGCGGCCCGGTCATCGCGTCGTACCCGGTCGCGAACACGATGATGTCGAGCGGGTAGGCGGCATCCGCGGTCTGGATGCCGTCCTGCGTGATGGCGGTGATGGGCGAGGCCCTCACGTCCACCAGGGCCACGTTGTCGCGGTTGAACGCCTCGAAGTAACCGGTGTCGATCGGCGGGCGCTTGCTGGCGAAGGGGTGGTCGGTCGGCACCAGGCGCTCGGCGGTTGCCTTGTCGCGGACGGCGGCGCGTATCTTGGCGCGCAGGAAGTCGGATGCGGTGTCGTTGGCTTCCTTGTTTTGCAGCAGGTCGGCGAACACGGCGCGGAACCGCAGGCCGCCTGCCTCCCATGCCGCTTCGTAGCGGCGTTGCCGCTCCTCCTCGGTCACGCTCAGCGCGGGATCGGGGCTGATGTCGAAGGGATGGCCGTTGGTGGCCGAGCGCATCTTGTCGCGCAGCGCCGGGTATTGCGCCCGGATGTCGGCCTGCGCCTCGGCGGTGAACGGGCCGTTGCGGGCCGGGACGCTGTAGTTCGCGGTCCGCTGGAACACCGTGAGATGGGCCGCCTGCGCGGCGATCACGGGGGTTGCCTGGATGCCGGTCGAGCCGGTGCCGATGAGGCCCACGCGCTTGCCGGTGAAATCGACGCCCTCCTGCGGCCAGCGGCCGGTGTGGACCCAGGTGCCGCGGAAGCCCTCCAGGCCAGGGATGGCGGGGACGTTCGCCGCGGAGAGGCAGCCGACGGCGGGGATGAAGAACTCGGCGTCGTAGCGGTCGCTGGCCTCGGTCGTCACGGTCCAGCGGCTGGTTGCGTCGTCGAATGCCGCCGCAGCCACGCGGCTGCCGAAGCGGATGTCGCGCCGCAGGTTGAAGCGGTCGGCGACGTGGTCGAGGTAGGCGCGGATTTCGGCGTGGCCGGGGTAGCGCTCGGTCCAGCGCCACTCCTGCTCCAGCTCCTTGGAGAACGAGTAGCAGTAGGTGTAGCTCTCGGAGTCGCAGCGCGCGCCGGGGTAGCGGTTCCAATGCCAGGTGCCGCCTACGCCATCGCCGGCCTCCAGCAGCACGACCGACAGGCCGAGCTGGTCGCGGAGCTGATGGAGCTGATACAGGCCCGAGAACCCCGCGCCGACGATGACCGCGTCGCACCGGTGATGCGCGGGCGATGGGGTTTGCTTCATGGCGGCCGACATGGTGGCGCTCCTGCGTCTTGCGGCCGGCAGCTTATCCAGTCCGGCACGGGGTTGCCATGCCGTTGGTTTCGTAGATGTGGCGGGCTGGGGCGCGGGAGGCGTTGTTGCATGGACCCGTCCAGTGGCGTCCTGGACTGGCGCGGCGTGGGAGGGGCGTTCCTCCGCTGGTCCTTGGATACCCCTTGCCCAAGCTGAACCAGCGCCGCCGTGGCCGTTGCAGGCCGCGTGACCCGGCGGCTCTGGCGTCGAGCGTCCAGCCGGGTTTAGGCTGAGCGTGCAGGGCCGCAGAGCCCGCGGGAGGAGTCCATGTCGAGCCACGCACGTTCTGTCCGCTTGGACGGCGTTCCCGCCGTTGCTGCCACATCCCCCGTGCGGGTGTTCTGGGCCACCTGGTTCGGCTGGATGCTCGATGGGTTCGACTCCTCGATGTACAGCTACGTCCTCGTCGCGGCCTTGACGGAACTGCTGCCGGCGAGCGGGATCGAGGCATCGCGGGCCAATATCGGGTTGTATGGCGGCCTGCTGTTCTCGGTTTTCATGCTGGGCTGGGCGTGCTCGATGGTTTGGGGCTGGGCGGCGGACAAGGTTGGCCGGGTCCGAGTCATGTGCCTGACGGTGCTCGTGTACTCGGTGTTCACCGGGCTGTGCGGGCTGGCGACGGGGCTGGTGATGTTCGCGGTGTTCCGGTTCGTGGCCGGGTTCGGGATCGGCGGGGAGTGGGCCGCGGGGACGCCGCTGCTGCACGAATCGGTGCCCGAGCACATGCGGGTGCGGCTGGCGGGGTGGCTGCACACGGCGACGCCGACCGGGCTGTTCCTGGCAGCGTTCGCGACGCTGGTGTGCGCAGGGACGCTCGGGTGGCGCGGGATGTTCTTCCTGGGGGTCGCGCCGGCACTGCTGACGATCTACCTGCGGCGCAACATCAGCGAGCCGCCGCGGCGGGCGGCGGGCGCGGAGTCCTCGTTCGGGGCGCTGTTCAGGCGGGGGCAGGCGCGGACGACCTGGGCGGCGGCGCTGCTGATGGCGTGCATGATCTTCGGCCTTTGGTCGTCGAACTTCTGGGCGCCGACGGTGGTGGCGACGCGGCTGGTGGCAGCGGGGGCGACACCGGCGCATGGGCAGACGATGGGCGCGGTATGCGGGTTGATCACCAACTGCGGGACGCTGGCGGGGTGCCTGCTGATGCCTTGGATCACCCAGGCGATCGGCAGCCGGCGGCGTACGGCGGTGCTGTTCTTCCTGGGCTCGATGGTGATGATCGTGCTGTCGTACTACGTGGCGATCCAGTTGCTGGACAACCTGGTGGTGTTCATGTGCCTGCTGCCGCTGCTTGGGTTCACCACCAACGGCGTGTTCGCGCTGACGACGATCTGGCTGCCGGAGATGTTCCCGTCGGCGCGGCGGGGGGCCGGGTCGGGGTTCGCGTTCAGCTTCGGCCGGCTGCTGGGCGCCGGGGGGCCGGTGCTCGTGGGGACGGTGGCGCTGTGGACGGGCGGGTATCCGGTGGCCATCTCGGTTCTGTCGCTGGTGTACGTGGTGGGACTGCCGTTCATCGCGATGGCGCCCGAGACGGCGCACCGGCCGCTGTTGGCGTGAGGCGGGCGGACCCGCGGAGTGCGGCGGCGGCGGCGTGCTTGAACGGCATGGGAGGAGCATGCCGGCACGGCTGATGTCATGCCGGCATCCATGCACCAACGCCGATGGTCGGGGCGCCTTCGCGTCAGCCCTGCGGGACCGTGCCGTAGCGCAGGCCTTTTTCCTTCAGCCAGCGGCGGTATGCGATGGAGGAGGTGTCGGCCCCGGTCGGGATCTCGGAACGCGGGTCGAGCGGCAGGAGGACCGGGCGCTGGTTCTCGACGATGATGCGGTCCTGCAGGAAGATGACCTGCTCGAAGCGGAGAAGCTCGGTCAGCGACGATGCCGTGTCGATGAGGTACATGACCGGCTGCGCGCGGCAGACATCCTCCTCGACCGGCTGGATGAACAGGGCGATGACGTCCAGGCGCGCGGGCGCCCCCGGGCAGACCCGGTAGAGCATCACCGCGAACGGCGTCGGCACGCGGTAGCTCAGTTGGGCGAAGGCCCCGGCGGAGTCGGCTGCGGTGACGCGGGGCTGGAAGAACTGGCAGTTGCTGGCCCATACCTCGTCCACGTCGCGGCGGATCTCCGAATGGTAGCGCGGCACCGCGGTATGCGGCTCGGCGCCCAGGATGCCGGTGTGGACGAACGGGAAGTGCGCCATGTCGAGGAAGTTCTCGACCACGCGCGGGCCGGAGGCGCGCATTCGGGTCCAGCCGCATAGCACCATCTGCCGGTCGGGTTCGGTGGCTTCCGCGATCTCGAACAGCGGCCGGGCGGGGGAGCCGAGCGTGGTCCATAGGCAGCCGTAGCGCTCCAGCGTCGGCAGCGCCGGGCCGGGCGCTCCGTCCGTGGCGACCTCATGGGCGAACGTTTGGCCGCGGTGGTCGCGGTGGCAGGCGATGTCCTGGCCGAGCAGCCGTGTGCGCCGGGGCGACGCGGCGAGGTCGGTCAGCGTCTCGACGGCATACCACTGGTTCAGCGCCACGGGATCGGTCGTCTTGGCCATGGCGCCGGCTCAGCCGACAGTGGATTGCGGTGAGGCGTACCCGTGCCCGGGCGGCCCCGCGGCATGGCGGGCGAGGGTGTGGATCGCGTCACTCATTATGGGTTCTCCTGGCCCCTGATGATGTCGGCCGCGCGCTCCGCCAGGGCGATGACGGGCGCCTGGGTGTTGCAGGACGGGATCGTGGGGAACACCGACGCGTCGGCGATCCGCAGAGCCTGGACGCCGCGTACGCGCAGGTGCCGGTCCACGACGGCGGCGTCGCCTGCACCCATGGCGCAGGTTCCGCAGGGGTGGAAGAAGGTGGAGCAACTGAGACGCACGAAGTCGGCCTTCTCCTGGGCGGTCAGCCGGCGGCCGGGCGCGGCCGGGCCTGTGGCGAGGTCGCGGTAGGCGGCGGTTTCTGCGAGGTCCATGATCGTGTCGATGCCTGTTACCAGGGCTGCGAGGTCGTCGGGTTCGGCTAGGAAGTTGGGCTGGATCGTCAGGTGGCCCTTGGGGCCGGGTTCATCCACCCGGAGGAAGCCGACGCTTTTCGAGCGCATCAGGCCCGGCGAGATGGCGAAGACGTCGCCTGCCAGGTCATAGGCTTCAGCCACGCCGGGCAGGGCGTGCGGACCCTGCACCACGAAGGCGTGCAGGTCGGGGCCGGGCAACCCCGCCCGGCTGCGCCAGTTCAGCATCGCGCCGCCGCCATTGCCGCGCACCGGACCCAGCGGCCGGCGGGCGCGGAAGTTGATCCCCATGAGCAGGGGATGGTCCTGCAGGTTGCCGCCGACGCCGGGCAGCGCGGCCCGCACGGGGATGCCGAGCCGGTGCAGGTCCTCGGGGTGCGCAAGGCCGGACCGGGTCAGCAGGTGGGGCGTGCCGAGTGCACCGAGCGCCACGATCACCTCCACGTTCGCCTGCCTGGCCGTTGGGGCGCCATCCAAGAGGTGGTGGACGCCGAGGCACCGGGTGCCCTCGAACATGAGGTCGAGCACGAACGACCCGGTGAGGACGGTCAGGTTCGGCCAGGCGGCAGCGGGGCGCAGGTAACCGCGTGCGGCGCTCCAGCGGCGGTCGCCGTGGCAGTTGAACTGGGCGAGCGTGGCGCCCTCCGGCGCCGGGCCGTTGCCGTCGTCGGTGACGGGTAGGCCGAGGTCGGCCGCGCCCGACAGCATGGCCGTGGCGACCGGGTGGGGGTCGCCCGGCTGCTCGATGCGCATCGGGCCGCCGGCGCCGCGCCAGGGTGAGGCGCCGCCCTGCCAATCCTCCGAGCGGCGGAAATAGGGCAGCATGGCGTCCCAGCCCCAGCCCTCGGCGCCCGCCGCCTCCCACGACAGGTAATCGGAGGGGTGGCCGCGATACCACAGCATGGCGTTGATGCTGCTGGAGCCGCCCAGCACGCGGCCCCGTGGGATCGGGATCACGCGGCCATTGAGATGAGGCCCGGGCGCATAGGCGTACCCCCAGTCATGGGGGCCACCGAGCAAGCCGGTCCAGGTGCTCGCCGCGTCGATGGCTGGGATGCCTTCGTCGTTCGGTCCCGCCTCGATCAGCAGCACGGTGGCGCCGTCTTCGGCCAGGCGGCGGGCGAGCACGCAGCCCGCCGCGCCGCCGCCGACCACGATGTAGTCGAACGCCGCCGGCAGGTCCCGGGCTTGGGTGGGCATCAGTTGCGCTCGCTCGGGCCCATGGTCACGACGCCCTCGGTCGCCTCGGCATGGCGCACGAGGACGTACTTGTCTTCGCGGCCGTCGCCGTGCTTGCGCTGGAGCCTGGGCTGCACCACCGCCTTGGCAACGGCGAGATACGGCGAGGTGGCTCCGAGCGCGGCCCGCTTGCCGGACAGGAGCACGCTGCCGCACATGGCCGCGCCCTGGTTGGTGACGGGGATGGTGCGCAAGTCCGAGTCGGCATCGAGCGCGGGGTGGAGTTCCTTGGGCAGCGAGGCCGGCAAGCGGCAGACCACGCTGACGCCGGCCCGTTTCGGCCCGGCTATGGTGGCTGATGGCTTCATTGGCAGGTCCTCAATAGTAGTCCGGGATGCCGGGCATCGTGCTGAAGCCGGGGATGGTGCGCACCCGCCGGACCCAGCGGCGCAGCGCCGGGTAAGCCTCGTGCTCGATGCCGAAGTCGCGGCTCAGTGCGAACGAGGGGAACAGCGCGATGTCGGCCAGCGTTGGCCCGGCGCCCACCACCCAGTCGGCGCCGTCCAGGCGGCGGGCCGTCAGATGGTCCTCCATCACCCGGAAGGCGCGGCGGGCGGCGGCCCCGGTCGCGGGTGGGTCGGCGGGCCAATCGAACAGGGCGTGCCGCCGGGCCGCAACGGCGGCGTGGAGGTCGCGAGCCGCGAAGGTGAGCCACATCACCACCTGTCCCGAGGCGACGGGATCGGCGGGAAGCCAGCTTCGAGCGGCATCGTAGCGTTGTGCGAGGTAGACCAGGATCGCTTCGGCGTCGCGCAGGGTGGTGGGACCGTCCTCCAGGATGGGCAGGGTGCCGAGCGGGTTGAGCAGGAGCAGCGGCGGCCGGGTCTGTTCGGCGCCGGGCACCATGTTGACGGCGACCTTGCGGCAGCCGAGGCCCAAGGCCGCGAGCAGCAGGCGGACCTTGTAGCAGTTCTCGTCCAATTCGTAGTCGTACAGCACGAGGCTGGTCACGCGGTCGCCGCGCCGAACGCGTCGGCTTCCACCTGACGCCGCAGGGCCTCCGCCCAGAGCGACAGGCGGGGCGGGCTGGCGAGCCGGCTGGGTCCGGCAACGAGGTGCAGCATCGTTTCAGCGTCGCCGGTTGGCTGGACGGCGGCGTACAGGCGTTCGGCGCCTGCCGTGATGGTCAGGAGGGGATAGGCGCCTTCGACGCTGATCGTGCCGTCGTCGGCGAAGGGCGACGGGGCTGCCAGCAGTGCTGCGGTGACCTGTGCCGCGGCTGCGTTCATGGCGAGGCTGCGCACCGGCACCGTTCCGGGGCAGCCGCCGGGCGGCGAGGTGCCTGCCGCATCGCCGCCGCAAAACACCCAGATCACGCCGAGGCGCTCGGCGGCGGTGCAACGCTCGACCGTGATGGTCGCGGGCACCGTGAGCTGCGGGTGGGCGGGGATGTGGCGGCAGTGCCCGGCGGCATCGAACTGCCAGCCGTGGTATAGGCAGGCCAGGCGTGCGCCGCGCACGAAGCCGAAGCTCAGCCGCATGCCGCGGTGCGGGCAGCGGTCTTCCCAGACATGGGCCTGGCCGGCGTCGTCGCGCCACACCACCAGCTCGCGCCCGAACAGGCGGGTGCCGGCTGCGGTGCCGGTCTCGACATCCTGCGCCAGGGCGAGCGGATACCAGCCGGGTTCGGGGGTCATTTGTCCGGCTCCGCGCCGCGGCTTGGCAGGCGTGCGAAGTCTCGGACGAGGCAGCCTGCCGGGCCTAGGCTGCAGGCGATTTCGAAGGCGTCGATCAGGTCGGCTTCCCCGGCCACGGTCATGGTGACGGCCTGCGGGCTGGCGTCGTCCAGCCGGGCATGCAGGTCGAGGCGGCTGGCGCGGTGCTCGGCGAAGTCGATGAACCGCGCGGGATCGAGTGTGCCCCTGAAGGTTAAGGTAGCCACGGTTCTCACGGTGCCTCCCGGCCTGCCTTGCGGAGCCTATCGGGGGGCGATGCGGAATCCGAGGACAATGTCGGTGGATGGGGTGAGGGTTCGGGGCCAGCAGCACGCTCATCACTGCCATCACCGGCATGGCCTGGCACGCGATCGGGTGCCGGAGTGCCCGGGGCAGGCCAGGCCGGCTGCAACGTGGTCCCCGTCGTCAGACCCCAGTGAACACCGGCTCGCGCTTGGCAATGAAGGCGGCGACGCCCTCGCGGAAGTCGGCAGTCGCGGTCGAGGCCAGGAAGGCTTCGCGCTCCGCCTGCAGGTGCTGGGCCAGCGGGGCCGCCAACGCGTCGTCAACCAGGTGCTTGAACCGGCCATAGGCGGCGGTCGGCCCGGCGGCGACACGGTGGGCCAGCTCGTCTGCGCGCCGCTCAAGCTCGGCGGCGGGCACGACCAGGGAGACGATGCCCGCGGCGCGCGCCGCCTCGGCGTCCAGCACCTGGCCCAGCAGCATCATCTCGAACGCCCGGGCGCGGCCGACCTTCCGCGGCAGGAACCAGGTGCCGCCGCAATCCGGCGAGGCCCCGACGCGGTCATAGGCGATCACGAAGCGGGCGCGGTCGCCCGCCACCACCAGGTCGGCGCCGAGCACCAGGCTGAGGCCCGCGCCGGCGGCGGCGCCCTGCACCACCGCGAGCACCGGGGCCGGGGTGGCGCGCAGGGCCAGGATGGCGGGATGCAGCGCGTCGAGGAGTTCATCGACCACTCGGGCCGGCTCGGCGGCGAAGGCGGCGATGTCGCCACCCGCCACGAAGGCGCGCCCGGCGCCGGCCAGCACGATGCAGCGCAGGCCGGGTTCGGCGACCAGGCGTTGAACGCCGTCGCGCAGGGCCAGGGCGGCCGGGACGTCGATCGCGTTCAGCACCTCGGGCCGGTTGAAGGTGAGGCGGCCGATGCCGGTCACAGGGTTGAAGGCGGTGATGACGGGCATGGGGCACTCCTGGCCGGGTGGGCGCATTGGGCGGCGGCACGCGTGGCGCGCAGGTTGGTCCGGCGTGGTTTCATCGTGGCCGTGACCTCGGCGTTGTGGTCAAGCTTGTTCATGGGCAGCTGGAGCCGGCGGAGGCGCGATGCCAGCGGGGGCGCAACGCCAGCGGGGGCTGACCGGTTGGAAGGGGGCTGGGATGGATGCCATGGCACGGCGCGCCGCGCGCAACACGATTGGCGACGCGCTCGCCAGGGCCGCGGACCGATTCAGGGACCGCACGGCCCTGCGCTTCGAGAGGCGGGCCTGGAGTTACCGGGAGCTTGACGCGGTTACCGGGCGGATCGCCGCCGGGCTGCGGGCCGGGGGGCTGGAGCGGGGCGAACGGGTGGTGGCGTTCGGGCAGAACTCCGATTTCTACCTGCTTTTCTGGATCGCCTGCTGCAAGGCGGGGGTGATCCATGTGCCGGCCAACTATGCGCTGTCGCCGGGCGAGCTGGGCTACATCGCCGGGCAGTGCGGCGCCCGGCTGATCCTGCATGACCCGGCGCTGCGCGACACGGCGGAGGCATCCGGGACAGCCGCGCTTCGGAGCTTCGCATCGCTGCTTCCGGCCGGCGAGACGGGCGGCGGCGCTGAGGACGTGGCGGACGGCATGACGGATGATGTGACGGATGGGGACATCGCCCAGATCCTGTATACCTCCGGCACCACCGGCGCTCCGAAAGGGGCGATGCTGACCCATCGCGCCCTGCTGTCGGAGTACACGAGCTGCATCGTGGCCTGCGAATACGCCGCGGAGGACCGCGTGCTGGCGGCACTGCCGCTGTACCACACGGCGCAGATGCACACCTTCGTCATGCCGCAACTGCTGGCGGGGGCGGAGATCATGCTGATCGAGCGGCCGGTCCCGGCCCGCTGCCTTGAGCTGATCGAGCGGCACCGCCTTACGTCGTTCTTCTCGCCGCCGACGGTGTGGATCAACCTGCTGCGCCATCCGGACTTTGCCACCCGCGACCTCGGCAGCCTGCAGAAGGCATACTATGGCGCTGCCATCATGCCGGTCCCGGTGCTGCAGGAGCTGCGGGCGCGCCTGCCGGGCATCCGGGCGTACAACTGCTATGGGCAGAGCGAGATTTCTCCCCTGGCGACGGTGCTGCGGCCGGAGGAGCACGACGCCCGCCCCGCGTCGGTCGGCCGCCCCGTGCTGAACGTGCAGACGCGGGTGGTGGACCTGGAGATGCGCGACGTGCTGCCCGGCGAGCACGGCGAGATCGTGCACCGGTCGCCGCAGTTGATGCTCGGCTATTGGAACAAGCCGGAGGAGACGGCGCAGGCGTTCGAGGGCGGCTGGTTCCACTCGGGCGACATCGGCGCGTTCGACGCGGAAGGCTACTTGTATGTGGTGGACCGCATGAAGGACGTGATCAACACCGGGGGCGTCCAGGTTGCCAGCCGGGAGGTCGAGGACGCCCTGTTCACCCATCCCGCCGTGTCCGAGGTTGCGGTGATCGCGGTGCCGGACCCCAAGTGGATTGAGGCGGTCGCGGCGGTGATCGTGCTGCGCGACGGGGCGGAGGCGACCGAGGCGGAGCTGATCGAGCATACCCATGGCTTGCTGGCGCCCTATAAGCGGCCGAAATGCGTGTTTTTCGCCGAGAACCTGCCGAAGAACACCGCGGGGAAGCTGCTGAAACGCGAGCTGCGCGCCCGCTATAGCGGTACTGCGTCTGCGGTGATGGGCGTGCGGCCGTGAGGAGGCGTCTTGTAGAGAAAGCGGGTGGCCGCGACCGCGACCAGGATCGAGCTGGCCGGGAGGCGCCCGTCCCGCGTGGGATGGAGTTGGTAGGCCCGGATGCCGTCCGGGCCGAGCAGGTCTGGTGACTTGCGGACGTGACGGGCGAGCTGGGAGACCTGCTGCAGATACGGCCGCCGCGTGTGCGGCGATTACGGACCTGCATGCCGTCGGAGATGCGTTGGCGGAGTGGTGTCGTGGACGGCTGCTGTGCGAGATGAGGCGCGCGATAGGCGGGCGTTCCATCGCCACATAATCGAGGCCGTTATAGTATGTAGGTGCTGGCCGCTTCGGACCGAGCGTCCACGATCCGGCCATGGCGTACCGCTCAAGCGCCCAGATCGGATCGTTTAGTCAAAGCACGATTCTGCTAATCTCGGCATAAGCGCGTGCCTTGCTCATGCGTCGGGGGTTTCGGGGTGTTTGACCTCGTAGTCACGCATGCGCCAACACCTCGCAAGGGCCGACTTGGCGGCGTCCCGATAGAAAACGACACGGCAGCGATCGTTTGGCGCATCGAAAGGAAAGCAGCGGCCTGGTAAACCCGAGCCTTAGTCAACGGGCTTATGTTTAAGATCGCATTAATTAAATGTTACACTGTGTTTTTTCTACAACGCACGGGCCGCTTGTCGCCTGAAATCCAGAAAATGCCTATGCCCTACGGCGATGCCCGACTAGAGGTTCGTGCGCTGGATCGCCCAGTTATGCGGTGCTTCCGACAGGCTGCATGGGGCGCAGCTGCAACAGAATGAGGTCGTCATGAGGACGCTGCGGGGCACATTGTTGGTGGCGACAACACTCGCCGGCATTGCTGCAATGCAGCCGGCATTAGCGCAAGACGCACGGCGGATCGATTCAATCGAGGCGCAGATCATGCAGCTCCAGCAAGAGCTGCGACGGATGCGCGGCGAGATGGCGACGCGCGACAGAGAGCTTCGTGCAGCGCAAAGCGACGCAGCCCGCGCCCGGGCCCAGGCGGTTGCCCGGCCGCAACAGAATGCTGAGCCGGGACAGCCGGGACGGAGCCTGACCGTGCAGGACCTGTCCGTGCCGAGCGGTTCCCCTGGGCCGGAGCGGGCAAGCTCCGGCGGCGGGCAGGCCGCTGGGACCACCGGCCCGGGCGGCTCCTTCCGTGTTGGCGGCGTGACCGTGACGCTGGGTGGGTTTCTCGCGGCTGAAGGCGTTTACCGCCAGCGCAACATCACGGCCGACATCGGTTCCAGCTATGTCGCCATCCCGACGGCGAGCCTTGGAAACTATCATACCGGCGAATTCCGGGGCAGTGCGCGCCAGAGCCGGCTTTCCCTGCTGGCTGAAGGGGATATCACCAGGGACCAGCGCGTTGCCGGGTATTTCGAGTCGGACTTTCTCGGCGTTGGCACGACGTCCAATTCCAACGAGAGCAACAGCTATGTTCCGCGGCTGCGGCAGGCGTACTTGACCTATGACAACACGTCGTGGGGCACGCACGTCCTGGCCGGCCAGGCGTGGAGCCTTCTGACGTTGAACCGGATCGGGATCACGCCGCGGCAGGAGAACATCCCGCTCACGATCGATGCGCAGTATGTCCCGGGCTTCAACTGGAAGCGCCAGTGGCAGCTTCGCGTGGACCAGGACTTTCTTGACCACCGTGTCTGGCTCGGCGCCTCGCTTGAGGAGCCGCAGACGGTCTATTACACCACCGGGCCGAACGGACAGGGCGTAGTCTCGTCTTCGGGGTCGGCATTGGTATCGAACACTGGCGGTTCCCTGCTGAACGGCACGGCCAACTACTCGGATGACATCGCGCCAGACCTGATCGTCAAGGCCGCGTTTGACCCGGGCTGGGGCCATTACGAAGCGTTCGGCCTTGGGAAGCTGCTGCATGACCGCGTCAACCTTCCGAACGACAACCATAACAACACCACAGTGGCCGGTGGCGTCGGCGGCGGAATGATCCTGCCGCTCATTTCCAAGAAACTGGATTTCCAGATCAGCGGCATGGCCGGGTATGGCATCGGCGGCTATGGTTCGGGCCAGTTGCCGGATGCGATCGTAAGCTCCACGGGCTCGCCGAGGCCGCTTGGCGAGTATACCCTCCTTGGCGGCTTCGTCGGGCATCCGACACCGCTGATCGACCTGTATACCTATGTGGGAACCGAGCAGATTTCCCGCACGTCGTTCAATTTGGGCAGCAAGCCTTATGGCTATGGCAACCCGCTTTATCAAAACGGCGGCTGCAATATTGAAACGTCCGCAGCCTCGGCCTGCGTCGGCAACACGTCGGGCTTCACGCAAGGCACGGTCGGCGGCTGGTGGCGGTTTCTCAAGGGAGGTTTTGGCACCCTGCAGGCTGGGGCGCAATTTTCCTACACCAGACGGGAGATCTTTCCAGGGGCCGGTACAGTGGCCGGCACACGGGCTCCTCCGGCAACAACCGACGACAGCATGGTTTATTTCAGCTTTCGCTACCTGCCGTTTCAATAGCGGCCAGTCACGAGGCGGCTTGAACGGCAAGGTGGCTGTCCTGCCGTGGCCGGTTGCCGGCCGCCGCCTCGCCGGCATGCCCGAGCCGGCCCGGCAGCACGCCCGCGATCCGCTGCCACTGGCTGTCGGTGGCGGTAACGCCGCATCGGTCAGTTCCCATTGCTGACCCCCTTGAGGCGTACCTCACACGAAGCTGGAAGCCCCTGGATGACGACACGCCCCATCCACTCCTGGGAGTAGGTGTAGCGGCGCGCAATGACGTACGCCTGGACGCGCAATCAAGGGCAGATGCCGGCGCGCGTTGGTTGACACTGGGGCAGGTGTCCGACGCAGGCTGTTGGAACATGAGCGCATGGTCGGTGAGGCGGATGGGGCTGGATGTCCGGTAGCGATGGGACTGGAAATTCGATCTAGCTGGTCAAGGGCACGACCGGACGCTGATCATCCCTCGTCCAGCCATCTCGCCGCCGCATTGGCGGTATCGTTTGGGGAGGTGTTGAATGCGATCGGCGTCCCAGCAGCGCCGCGATGGACGGCGTTGATGACCCGTTCGAACAGCGGCAGGCCCCGTGCCGGGACGCGGATGCCGCCTCCGATGACGATGCAGTCCCAGCGCTCGGCGGGCGACGCGGCGATCGTCGCCTCGGCGCTGCCGTCCGGCAGGATCGAGCAGAAGGCTGCCTCCCATCCGCGTGCCTTCATGTCCGACAGGGTCGCGTCGATCCCGGCTGCGATTTTCTCCGCCGTGATTCCCGGCGGCAGGTCGGGATCGGAGACATCGACTGCCTCGGGCTTGATGCCGATCAAAAGAACGCGCGTCATGCTGTTGATCCCCTCATGCCGTCGTGCCGGCGTTGCCCATCCGGCGTGGCGACGCCGGGTGATCGTGGCACATCATGGACCATGGCGATGGTTCAAATCGAGTTCTCATATAGCGCCTGCCGGGAGGGATGACGGATGGGGAGCGGCCGCGCGTTGATGGCCTGAACGGGTTTCCTTGCGGCCCAGAGGACCAGCGGTGCTCCATTGGATGACCGACATATCGTCGTTCGTTTTCCTTGCACGCCGCGGCGCACACCGCGGCGCCACCAGGTCCCGACGCCAGCCCTGTCCGTCTCATCAATCCTGCGCCGGTCCGCATGATCTCGTGTTCGTTCCAATGACCGTGCGCCCAATCTCTAACAACCTGCGCTAGGCACCCCTGCCGGGTTCAGGGTCCGTTCAGTCATGTCATCAAGTGCTGCGGCACCTATGCGTGGGGGCGGCTGCGGACTTAACACTGCCGTCATAGGACCAGGTGGGTCGTGACAGACATCAGGCAGGCCCATGCGCGGCTGATCCAGGACCCGGGATACCAGTTCCGGTTCCCACGGGGATACGGGGTTGGCGGGGAGCCTTGGGCGGGCGGGTCGCTGCTGGACGGGGCGGGCGGACTGTTCTGGGTGGTCGCTGCGGTCATCGTGGCGGCCCTGGCCTGGCTGGCGGTGCTGTGGCTGCGGGGGTCCCGACCTGCCCGGGACGTGCCAGCCGCCGCTGCTGTGCCGCCACCAGGGCCGCTGCCGCGTGCGGCCCTTGCGGATGCGGATGCGCTGGCCGGCGCCGGGCTGTATGGCGCGGCCGTGCATGCCCTGCTGCTGCGGGGACTTGGCGCGATCCAGGATGCCCATCCCGAGGCGGTCGCCCCGGCGCACACCAGCCGGGAGATCGCCGCCCTCGATACCCTGCCGCTGGCGCTGCGGGTCGCGTTCTCCGGCATCGCCGTGCATACGGAGCGGGCGGTGTTCGCCCAGGCGCCGCTGGGCGTGCAGGAGTGGGATGCCTGCCGGGCGCTGTATGCCGGCCTGGCAGCCCCGGCCGCCGCATGAGCCGCGGCGCTGCGCTGCCCACCGCCGCGATGCCCGCCGTGCCCGTGTTCCCGAGGTTGGCGGTGGCGGGGCTGGTCGGCGTCGGCCTGGCCTGCCTTGTGGGCTTCGTGCTGCTGCTGATGCTTGCGCGTGCGCCCAACGCCCGGGATGGCGGCGGCCATGCGGCATCCCGCTCGGCGATCGGCTTTGCCGGGGTGGCGGCGCTGCTGCGCGATACCGGCACGCCGGTCGTGCTGGGCCGCCCCGTGCGGCGCGGCGCGGCGTCGCAGGATGGTGACGCCGCGCTGCTGGTGCTGACGCCCGGGCCGGATACCAGCGGCCCGCCGGCCATGCCGGCCTACGCCGCCAAGGCCGTGCTGATCGTGCTGCCCAAGTGGCGGACCAGCGCGATGCAGCGGCACCCCGGCTGGGTCTGGCCGGAGGGGCTGCTGGCGGAAAGCCGGGTGCTGGGCGTGCTGCCCGGCGCGTGGCGCGGGTTGCGGCTGAACCGGCGGACCGACACGGCGCGGCCGGAGCTGTATGGCATCGGGCGGGTCCTCCGCGCCGCCGCGCCGGTCGTGCATAGCCTGCAGACGCTTGCCGAAGCGCCCGGTGCGATGGGGGCCGGGCTGGGCTGGGTCGCCGTGCTGCGGGACGGCGCGGGCGGGATCGTGCTGGGGCGGGCCGGCGCGTCCGGCCCCTACGTGCTCGCCGACCCGGACCTGCTGGACAACATGGCGCTGGCCGAGGCGGACGGGGCGGAGGTCGCCGCCGGCCTGATCGGCGCCTTGGCGGCGGGCGGCCCCGTGGCGTTCGACACGTCCCTGACCGGCTATGGCCGCACGCACGACTTGCTGCGCCGGGTGCTGGAGCCGCCGCTGCTCGGGGCGACGCTGTGCGCCGTGGCCGCGGCCGTGCTGGCCGGGCTGCTGTCCCTGCGCCGTTTCGGCCCTGTGCAGGTGCCGCTGCCGGGCCAGGATTCCGGCCCGCGCGGGCTGGCCGACAATGCAGCCGCGCTGATCGCGCTGGCTGGGCGCGAGCCGCGCATGGCCCTGCCGTATGCCGAGCTGACGCGCCGGCTGACTGGTTGCGCCGCTGCGCCGCGGCACCTGGTTGAGGCCGGGGCAGGGCTTGACGCCACCCTGGACCGTGACGCCGCACGGCGCGGTCTGCCGGACACCATGACCGCCCTGCTTGCCGCCGCGGGCAGGGTCCACAGCCGGGCGGGGCTGCTGCGCCTGGCACGGCGGCTTCACCGCTTCAGATTGGGAATGCTGCATGGACATCCATAAGGTGCGGGGCCTGGCCGTGCGCCTGCGGGCCGAGGTCGGACGCGCCGTGGTGGGGCAGGCGGCCACGGTGGACCTGCTGATCACCGCGCTGCTGGCTGGCGGCCACACCCTGCTGGAAGGCCCGCCGGGCACCGCCAAGACCCTGTTAGCCCAGTGCTTTGCACGGGCGCTCGGCCTGCAGTTCGGCCGCATCCAGTTCACGCCCGACCTGATGCCCGGCGACATCCTGGGCGGCAGCATCTTCAACTTCCAGACCAGCCAGTTCACCACCGTGCGCGGCCCGGTGTTCTGCGAGGTGCTGCTGGCCGACGAGGTCAACCGCACCCCGCCCAAGACCCAGGCCGCCCTGCTGGAGGCGATGCAGGAGCGCCAGGTCACGCTGGACGGCGTGCGCCACGACCTTGGCCCGCGCTTCACCGTCATCGCCACGCAGAACCCCATCGAGCAGCACGGCACCTATGCCTTGCCGGAGGCGCAGTTGGACCGCTTCCTGTTCAAGCATGTGCTGGATTATCCCAGCGAGGCCGAGGAGCAGGCCATCGTCGCCGGGCATGGCGCGCATACCGGGCTGCGCGACCCGGCGGCGATGGGCGTGCAGCCAGCGACCGACGCCGCGGGGATCGGGCATGCGGTGTCGGCGGTGTCGGAGGTCGTGCTCGCGGTCCCGGTGGTGGCCTACGTCGTCGCCCTGGTCCGGGCCACCCGCGCCTGCGGGGAGCTGCAGGCCGGCGCCTCCCCCCGCGCCGCCGCGATGCTTGCCGCCGCAAGCCGGGCGCGGGCGGCGATGAACGGGCGGGCGTACGTGATCCCGGACGACGTGAAGGCGCTGGCGCTGCCGGCGCTGCGCCACCGCGTGGCCCTGTCCGCCGCGGCGGAGATCGACGGGCGCACGGTGGCGGACGTGCTGGCGGGGTTGGTGGCACAGGTGGAGGCGCCGCGGTGAGGGGCGCAGCCGCCTGGCGCCCTGCGGCCAGCCTGGGCGGTCCCCACGCCACCTCCGCCATCATGCCGACTTGGCGGGCGGTCGGCGCCATGGCCGCGGGTGTACCGGTGGCGCTGGCGTGCGGGATGGCGGCGGAGGGGCTGTGGGTTGCGGGGCCTGCCTGGATATTGGCTGTGCTGGCAGCGATGGCGGCGGACGCGCTGGCCCTCCGCCCCGCCCGGGCCTTCGGCGCCGAAGCCGTCCTGCCCGCTGCCATCGAGACCGGGGGTGGGGCGGAGGCCGTGGTGCGCTTCACCGGGCGGCGGCCGCCGCGGCTGGAGGTGGCGTTGGAGGTCCGCGGGCCGTTGGACGCCAGCCCGGCCCGGCAGGTGCTGCCCCGCAGCGGCGCGGCCGTGGCGTTCAGCCTGGTGCCGCGCCGCCGCGGGACCGCCACCGTGGCGCGCGTGCACCTGTGCTGGGCCGGGCCGCTGGGCCTGGTCAGCCGGGTGGAGGCCCGCCCGGTGGGCCGCGACATCCCGGTCATCCCCGCCATCAGCCTGGCGCGGGAGGAGGCGTTGCGCCTGCTCTCCCGCAGCCGCGGTGCCGGGCAGGCGGTGCAGCGGGAGCGGTCGGACGATGGCGCGTTCCATGCGCTGCGCGGGTTCCAGCGCGGCGACGATCCGCGCCGGGTCCACTGGCGCCAGTCCGCCCGCCATGCCGCGCTGCTGGTGCGCGACACGCAGGCCGAGCGCAACCGAACGATCATGCTTGGCCTGGACACCGGCCGGCTGATGAGCGCGCCGCTGGCGGGTGGCCTGCCGCGGCTGGACCATGCGCTGAATGCCGCGCTCGTGCTGGCCCTCGTGGGGTTGAAGATGGGCGACCGCGTTGGCCTGTTCGCCTTCGGTGCCCGCCCGGTGCTGGCGACGGGCGCCCTGGGGGGCACTGCGGCCTTTGCCGCGTTGCAGGCCGGGGCGGCGGCGCTGGAGTACTCGGAGGGGGAGACGAACTTCACCCTGGGCTTGTCCGGGCTGGATGCGGTGCTGGGCGGGCGGACACTGGACAAGCGGGCACTGGTGGTCGTGTTCACCGATTTCGACGATGCGGCCGCGGCCAGCGCGACGGGGGCGGACCTGATGCTGGAGAATGTCCGGCTGCTGCTGCAGCGCCATGCCGTGCTGTTCGTCACCTTCCGCGACGACCTGCTGCATGCGATGGCGGAGGCCGAGCCGGCCACGGTTGACGACGTGTCCCGCGCCGTGGTCGCCGGCACGCTGCTGGCCGGGCGCGCGGAGGTCCTGGCCCGCCTGCGCCGCCTGGGCGCCACGGTGGTCGAGACGCCGGCGCGGCAGGCTGGCCTGGTGCTGGTCAGCCGCTACCTCGACCTGATGCCGCGGGTGCCAGCGTGACCGGGGAGCCGCGCGGCGATCGGTTCCGGGCCGGGCGGGAGGCGGGCTGGACCCGCCTGGAGGGCTTGGTGGCGCACATGGAGCAGGGATCGCTGTCCCGGCTGTCGGATGCGGACCTGGTGGCGTTGCCGGGGCTGTACCGCGCTGCGCTGTCCGCGCTGTCCGTTGCCCGCGCGACCTCGCTGGACCGCAACATGGTGGAGTACTTGGAGGGGCTGTCGGCCCGCGCCTATTTCCAGGTGTATGGCACCCGCAGCCCGCTGGGCCGGCGGCTGCGCGGCTTCTTCGCCGAGGACTGGCCGCGGGCGGCGCAGGCGGTGTGGCGGGAGACGCTGGTGGCCTGGGCGTTGCTGGGCGGCGGGGCGGTGCTGGCGGCGGTGCTGGTGACGGGGGATGCCGACTGGTTTTATTCCTTTGTGCCCGACAGCCTGGCCGGCGGGCGCGACCCATCGGCCACGACGCAGGCCCTGCGTGACACCCTGTACGGCGTGGGGGACCGGCAGTTCGGCCTGTTTTCGACGTATTTGTTTACCCACAACGCGCAGGTTGCCATCACCGCCTTTGCGCTGGGGTTTCTGTTCTGCCTGCCGACGGCGCTGCTGCTGGCCTACACCGGCGCGACCATCGGGGCGTTCGGCGCGCTGTTCCATCAGCACGGGCTGGGGGTGGGGCTGGGCGGCTGGCTGCTGGTGCACGGCGTGACGGAGCTGACGGCGGTGGTGCTGGCGGGGGCGGCCGGGTTCCGCATCGGTGCCGCGGTGGCCATGCCCGGCCCCATGTCGCGGACCGCCGCCATGGCCGCTGCCGGGCGGCAGGCGGCGACGCTTATGGCGGGGGTGTTGGTGATGCTGCTGTGCGCGGGGGTGCTGGAGGGGGTCGTGCGGCAGGCCGTGCGGGGCGATGCGCAACGCTATGCCCTTGCGGCGCTGTCGGCGGTGGCGTGGCTGCTGTACCTGTATGTTCCGCGGCGGGGCCGGGCATGAGCGGGGCGCCCGACCCGGTGCGCCTGCTGCGGACGCCGGAGGGCATTGCGCTGCGCCTGCACCTGGCGAAGCGCGGAGACCGGGTGGCGGCCTTCATGCTGGATGTCATGTTCATCTTCATCGGGCTGCTGGTGCTGGTGGTGCTCACACTTGTGCTGGCGGGCGTGGTGGTGGGCGGGGCGCGGCGTATGGGCGACGTGCTGGCCGACGCGGGGCTTGGCATTGCGGGGATGATCTGGCTGGTCGGGTTGTTCTTGCTGCGGAACTTCTACTTCGTGCTGTTCGAGCTGCGGCCGCGAGGGGATACGCCGGGCAAGCGGATGCTGGGGCTGCGGGTGGCGACGCGGGGCGGCGGGCGGCTGGGCGCCGATGCGGTGCTGGCCCGCAACCTGGTCCGGGAACTGGAGCTGTTCCTGCCGCTGACACTGCTCGGCATGCAGGGGCTTGGCATGCAGGGGATGGGGGCGAACGGGTGGCTGCTGCTGCTGGGACTGGGCTGGACCGGCACCTTCCTGTTGGCGCCGCTGCTCAACCGGGACCGGCTGCGGATCGGCGACCTGCTGGCCGGGACCTGGGTGGTCCAGGCGCCGAAGCCCCGGCTGCTTGCGGACGTGCTGGCCGGCGAGGTGCCCGGCGGGCTGGCGGGGCCGCACGCCCCGGCGCCGGTTTTCACCACGGCGCAGTTCGCGGCCTATGGGATTACGGAGCTGCACGCGCTTGAGGCGGTGCTGCAGGCGCAGGATGCCGCGACGATGGACGCCGTGGCCAGCCGGATCGCCGCCACGACCGGGTGCAGTTGCGGGGCGGCAGCGACGTTCCTGCCTGCCTACTATGCCGGGCTGCGCGCCCATCTGGAACGCGGGCTGCTGCTGGGGCGGGAGTCCGGCCGGGGCTGACGCCTGCGGGCGGCCTCGGGGCCTGCGGTCAGCCGAACACCGCGGCCATGCGCTCCACGCCTGCAAACTGCTTTGCGCGGCTGAGCTGCCCGTACACGACGGCGATCGTCACTGCGGACAGCAGGGCGCCGATGGTTGAGGCCGCGGTGGTCAGGCACACCGTCGCCAGGCCACCCACCCCCAGGCCCAAGGCGCGCAGGCCGCCCCCGACCAAGCTGGACGCCAGGCCGGCTGCGGCAGACAAAGCGGCGGCGGCCAGGCTGGTCAGGACGAGCAGGCCCAGGCAGCGCCAGCGGTTGCCCCGCATCAGCGCGCGGCTGCGGTCTAGCGCGCGGCGTGTACCCGGTCCCTCCATCACGCGCACCGGGACTGCGACGATCCAGTTCAGGTACATCACCACCCCTGGCACGACCAGCAGGACGGCGCCGAGGGAGGCTCCGAGGCCCGCCATCATCGAAAGGCCAAGGATGGGAAATGCCACCTGCAGGCCTGCCCGCAGGCTTGCGCCGAAGCTGGCCCGCCCTCCGTCCCTGTCCGCAGCGGCGACACACGTCACACCTGCCAGGAGCACGGGTTGCAGCACGAAAAGGATGAGGCCGGACAGGATCTGCAGGGCGCCCGGCCGCGCGATGGCGGCTGCGCCCAGGGCGGAGCTGGCGCCCGCCGCCAGCACGCCCGGCGCGGCGGCGGTGGCCAGGGCTGCGTTCAGTGCGGAGGGCAGGCCGGCAATCAGCAGGCCGAGCATCGACAGGGTGGCGAAGTTGCGGCGGACCAACCCGGCCATGGCAGGCGCCATCGCCCCCAGCCCAAGCGGCGGCGCGTCGTCGCGCAGCATGGCGGCCCGCAGCCGGTCGGAACCGCTCATGCGGGCACCGCGGCGCACGCATGGCAGGTTGCCGACAGCCCGCCGGCCGGCGGGGCTGGACAGGCCAGGTGGCCGATGGGCATCACTGGCATGGCGGGCCTCCCCTGCAAGCCTGATCCATCCCATGCACCGGACGCGGCGTGCCAGTCATCAACTGTCGGGTGACGTGCCCTTTTGTCGGGGTGCCCCTGATTTCAACCGGGCATGGGCTGGATCGGGGAGCCTGCCGTTTGGGTGACGGTTCGGCGACTGGATGATGCTGAACGGCCAGGCTGCTCATTCCGGCTGGCGATCGGCTGCAAGCGGTACCTCCGGCCTGGGCTTTTCAGCGGGCGGCGCCGTTTCCACACAGGTTGGCACGAAGCGCTTCCTCGCTGCTGCCGGGTCGGACGGATGCAGGCATACTGCCGCGGTTGGCACCGGAGAGGGATGAGCATGCCCCGTCGCGAGACATGGTCCGGCAGCCCCGGCGCTCCGACGGCGCCAAGCAGGATCGCATCCTGGGGCCTGACCTGCGCCACGGCGTCGCCTGGCATCATGGCGCCTGTCTTGCGATGGCGGTCGCGGCTCCAGTCGTGCTCGGTCCAGTTGACGCCACGGCGCTTCCCGGCTGGTTTCAGGACGTTGAGCGCGGGCGGCCATACTTCTCGGCCGCTGCCATCGCCCGGCAGAACCGCCGCGTTGGCATCGCGGTTATTACTTACGATCATGCTAACCCCGTTCCGCTGACCTGAACCTGGATTCCGGTGGGGTGGCGTCCAATGCCGACCCGGCGCCCATTGATGCAGGGTGCGCATGGACCTGTTGGGGATCGAGGGCTTCCTCGATCTGGCGGCCTGCGGCAGATGCTCGGAGGCGGCCGGGCAACGGCACGCGATGCAACCAGCCCTTGGCCGCCGCATCCGATGGCTGGAGCATTGGATCGGCATGGCATCGTTCGGCCGCTCAAGCCGCCGCGTGCTGCCGACGGAAGCGGGGCGGGCATCGTACCGGGCGGCAGAGAATGCGTTGCGGCGGCTGACGCTCGCGCGGTTGCATGGCCGGGAGGTTGGGAACGCCTCGGCCATGGCGATCCGGCTCGCAAGCATGCACCTGCGGTACTTCACCTGCTTCCCGCGGTGGTTCCCGGCGGTTGAACCCTCATCCGGACACGATGTTCACACTCGGTTCCTCGTTGACAGCACGGCCGCCTGCGAACGGCGGATGTGGCGAGGCCCGCCTGCTGCTTTGTCGTCGCGATGATGCTGCAGGGGCGGAGCTGGATCGGCGAGTGTTTGCACATTTTCCACTCGGACGGAATTTCCAGGGGTGCAAGGCCGCAACCACAGCCTGTGCAGCCCCTATGCGACGCCGTAAGCGCGGATCGCAATGACGGTGGCAGGCCTGGTGCCGTGGCGTAAGAATTGGTGCAAATGGCCGTTGGCGTCATTCGGCATTGGATGCTGGCACCCTGTTTTCCACCATTGGCAGACAGGGTGGCGGGGCTTGGCGGTCGGGCCTGCCGCCTGCGTTTCCTGGTGCAATGACGCCGCTGCCGCCGGGATCGGCCGTCAGTGCAGGACCTCTCGATGCGGAGCGCGAATGCGGCATTGGCGTCACATCTTGCATAATTCCGAGAATTTAACTTGGGAAACTTTGACAAGGCGCCGTTTTTGCAAGACGGTGCGCGCGACTCATCGGGGGTTTATTTGCAACGGCTGCACGATGCCGGCTCAGGGGTTCATTTGGAGGCCCTGCCTGTTTTGGGCGGGCCCTCCGCTGTCTGAGCCGCCGCTCCGCCTGCTGCTGATCGAGGCGGATGAGGCTGTCGCTGTCGCTATGGTGCGCGGCGTTCGCCGGGCTGGCTGGTCCGTGCTCCGTGTTGCGACCGCTGCTGCGGCGCTGCAGATGAAGGCCGAGTTCGCGCCGCATGTCGTGTTGATGGCGCTGGACTTGCCGGACATGGATGGGGAAGCGCTGGTGGCCTGCCTGGCCCGGGAGGGGGATTGCGGCATCATCGCCCTGTCCGGCCGCGGCGAGGCCGGAGGTGCAGGCGCACTGGCCAGCGGAGCGCACGACTACCTGACGAAGCCGATGGTGATGCGTGAGGTGATGGAGCGGGTGAAGGCGGTGCAGCGCCGCTTGGCCGATGTCATGACGCCTGTGGGGACCTGCGCTGCCTGAGCCGGGGCGCCGGCAGCGGCGGACCCTGGGGAGCTAGGCTCAAGCGGCTGCCTGGAGCAGGCGGCGGACGGCATCGACCAGCCCGGCGCGCGGGAACGGCTTGCAGATCATCGCCTCCTGCGGGCCGAGCTGGTCCGGGCGGAGGCTGTCGCTGAAGCCGGTGACGAACAGCAGTGGGCGGCCCGGCACCCGGGCCCGCCAATCGGTGGCCAGGGCCAGGCCGTCCCGCGCGCCGGGCATTTGCACGTCGGTGACAAGGATGTCGAAGCCGCCGGGCTGGTCGAGCAGCAGGGCTGCCTGGTCGCCGCTGCCGGCCTCGGTCACCGAGAGGCCGGCCTGGGCCAGCACGCGGCGCATGACCGTCCGCACGGCGGCATCGTCGTCCACAAGAAGAATGCGGTCAGCCGGGCCGGATTCCGTTGCCGCGGGCATATTCACGATCACGCTGGATGCAGGTTCAATCATTGAAAAACACCACCGGATACGACGTTAAGTTATCAGGCAAAACCCGGCGGACCGGTGATGCAATAATGCGTGATCCCGGGTAAACGTTCGGTTAAGGGCCGCTAATACCGAAGCTGATTTCGCGTGCGGGCCTTGGATTGAACATTAATTGAAAATCTTTGACGAATATCGGGCATTCTTGGGAGGTGACGGGCTGAGCGGTCGTTTAGCTTGCAGCTCAGCCGCTGGAGATTTCCGTGTCTGACGCTGTCCTGAACCCGGTGCGGAACCCCGCACGGCCCCGCCTGCCGACGCTGGCGCGGACCCTGGTTCTGGCGCGGGCCTTGGTGCCCGTCCTGTTGCTGGCCGGGGTGCTGCGGCTGACGGCCCTGGGGCGTTCTCCGTTCTCGATGGTCGAGTCCGCGACCGCAGGGTTTGCGGGCCTGTCCTGGCACGAGCTGTTTTTCGGCCTGGGACGGCTCGAAACCAACCCGCCCTCGTTTTATGCCCTGGAAAAGCTATGGACCGGGTTGGCCGGCACCTCCGATCTTGCGTTCCGGGTGCCGCCAGCCCTGTTGGGAGTGGCCGGGGTCGCGGCGGTGGCGATGCTGGCCCGGGCCGCGTTCGGGCCGCGCGCCGCCGTATGGGCCGGGCTGCTGATGGCGGTGCAGCCGCATCACCTGGACCACTCGCGGGAGGCCCGGGTTTACACGCTGCTGTTCCTGGCGGTGGCGCTGGCGGTGCTGGCGGGCCGGCGCGTGGCGGTATGGCGCGGCAGTGCGCTGCCGTGGCGGCCGGCGGCGGCGTTGGCGGCGCTGTCCGCGGCGGCGATGATGCTGCACGACACCGGGCCGGTGGCAGTCGCATGCCTGTTCGCCTATGCCGGCGTGGCGGCGCTGCGCAGTCCCGGCCCAAGGCTGCCACGCCTGCGGATGCTGGCTGCGGCAGGGATGGGTGCGCTGGCCCTCGCGCTGCCGGCGCTGCTGGCGATCCTGGAGGTTGCGGGCGACCCGTTGAACAATGCGGCCTGGATCGTTGCGCCGGGCTGGGAGATGTCGTGGGTGCTGACGCTGTCGGTGCTCGCGGCGCCGCTGGACGGCCTGCAGGTGGTCCCGGCGCCGCTGATTGGCGGATGCGTCGTGTTCGGGGCGCTGTCCCTGGGATTTGCGCTGCGCTGGGCGGTGCGGCAGGCGCGGGCCGACGCCGACGCGGCGGGGATGCTGGCCGGCCTGCTGCTCGCCCTGGCCCTGCTCATCGGCCTGAGCCAGGCGGTGCCGATTCTGCTCGAACGCACGCTCATGTTCAGCCTGGTGTTCTTTGTGCCGCTCCTGGGGGCTGCGCTGGCCGCCATGCCGGCGCCGATGCGGGCGGCGATGCTCGCGGTGGTGGCCCTGGCGCAGGCGCCGGGGCTGGCGCTGGTGCTCGGCGGCGACCTGCACGGGCAGGATTGGCGGGAGGTGGCGGCCGTCCTGCACCGGGAGGCGGTCAGGACCGGATGGCCGGTGATGGTCGCGGGCGGCTTCGATGCCGCCGCCGTCGAGCGTTACCTTCCGGCCGGGGACCCGGCGCGGCCCGTGGTCTCGATTACGCCGGCCCTTGGCGGCAGGGTGTCCGAGGCGTTCGCCAGGCTGGCCACCGGCGCCGAACCCCTGCCGCAGGGCATGGATGGCGACGCGCTGTGCCGCCTGCTGGGCCAGCCCGGCGGCGTCCTGCTGCTGGTGCGCGACGCCTCGCCCCGCCCGCCGATGCACCCGGTCATCAGCCGGCTCCTGACCGAGGCTGGCGGGATGCCCGACGGCGCGACGGTGCTGGGAAACCTCGAAGTCGAGCGGTGGCCGGGAGTCTGCCGCCACCCATGACCGGATCAGCCGCACCGTCCATGGCGCTTGGCGCCACGGCGGACCTGGCCGTTGCGGCGCCGGGTGCTTGCCACCGGCCGGCGCAGGAGGGTTTGCACGCAGCCGTCCCCTGGCTGCTGAGCCTTGCCATCGGCGTGGCCGGCGCGCTGGCGCTGTTCCCAGTGCCGGTGCTGCTGGGCAGGGCGCCGTTCTGGACCTTGCCGCGCGGCATCGTCGGCGCGTCCTGGGCGGACATGGAGATTGCGCTGTCCGGCTACGACGCCTTCGCGCGCGGCGCGTGGGGGTGGCCGCCCTTCCACATCGCCGGGCTGGGCGGGGCGGCGGGGACGCAGGCGATCTTTACCGACAGCACGCCGGTCGTTGCGCTGCTGGGCCGCCTGCTGTTCCGGGTGACGGGTGAGGTGATCCCGCTGTTCGGCGCTTGGTCGGGCCTGTGCATGGTCGGCATGGCGCTGGCGTCCACCGGGCTGGTGCGGGCGCTGGGGGCTCGGGGCGCCTGCGCGGCGGCGGCGGCGGCGGCCATCGGGGTGTCGATGCCGGCGCTGCTGGCGCGGTGGGGGCATCTGTCGCTGATGGCGCAGGCGCTGCTGCCGCTGGCCTTGCTGTTCTATGTCCGCCTGCACCGGGCGGCCCGGCCCCGCGCGCGCGCCGTGCTCGGGCGGGCGGCGGCGCTGTGCTTGGGAGCGCTGCTTGTGCACCCCTACTTGTTCCTCATGGTGTCCGGCATCGCGGCGGCGGGAGTGGCGCAGGCCGGTACGGACCGGCGGCTGCGCGGCGCGGCCTGGGTGCTGGTCGCGCTAGCGGCCGTCCTTGGGGGCGCGGTGGCGGCCATGGGCTATTTGTCTGGCGACGGGTCGATGGCGGACACCGGGTTCGGCCTATACTCAACCAATCTGCTGTCGCCGTTCTATCCCCAACTCAGTGGTGTGATCCCTGGCGGCCTGCCTTTCGCTCTGGACGGTACCGGCGGACAGTACGAGGGTTTTGCCTATCTAGGTGCCGGGCTGCTGATGCTGGTGCTGGCTAGCCTTCTGTCCCTAGTGCGTCGGGCATCTGCGGCACGACATCCCTGGCTGCTGGCGCTGATGGCTGGCTTCACCGTGCTGGCTGTGTCGAACCGGGTCATGCTCGGCGACCTGCTTTTGCTGGATGCGCCACTGCCGGAGTGGGCGATGCACGCGGCGGGGGTCGTGCGCGCCAGCGGGCGCTTTGCGTGGCCGGGGGTGTACCTGCTGGCGGCGCTGGCCGTCGCCACGGTGGCGCGTTGGCGGTGGTCCCCGGCGGTGCTGCTGCTGGCGGCGGGCCTGCAATGGGTGGACGCCGACCCGCTGCGCCGCATGGTCGGGGCCAGCGTGGCCGGCCCTGGCACGGCCGTGCTGGACCTCGCCGCCTGGGGGGACGTGCTGCCCGGGCTGGACCAGGTCGTCGTGGACCCGCCCGCCGCCTGCCTGCCGCGCACCCCCGGGCTGGAATGGCGGCGGCAGGTCGCAGTCCAAATCCAGTTCATGGCGGCCCAGGCGGGCGTGCCCACCAATACCCTGGCCGCCGCGCGCGTCCGGCCGGACTGCGCACCACCGCCGCTGACGCCGCGTTCCCTGCTCGTCCGCCTGAACCCGGAGGCGTCCCCTGCGGAGACGGGCCTGACGTGCCGCCGGAACCCCCTGATGGCGGTCTGCCGCATGGCCGGGGCGGATGGCGCGGCGCTGGCCCCGCTGCTCGGGGAGGCGCCTAGCGCGGCGCCGCCAAGCTGACGGGGGCCTCCCTGATAGGGGATGCCGGCCGCTGCGCCGCGCCACGGTCCAGCACATACAATGGCCGCCCCTTCGCCTCGACGAACAGCCGGCCCACGTACTCGCCCAGCACGCCCAGCGAGATCAGTTGCAGCCCGCCCAGGAACAGCACCACCGAGATCAGCGACGCATAGCCCGGCACGTCCACCCCCACCACGACGGTCCGCACGATGATTGCCCCGGCGTAGGCGAATGCCCCCAGCGCCACCCCAGCGCCCACGTAGGTCCATACCCGCAGCGGCGCCGTGGAGAACGACGCCAGCCCGTCGATGGCGAAGTTCCACAGCCGCCACGGCCGGAACCGCGACCCGCCCGCCACCCGCGCCGGGCGGTCGTAGGGCACGCCGATGGTGCGGAAGCCGGCCCAGGCGAACAGGCCCTTCATGAACCGCCCGCGCTCCGGCAGCAGGCGCAGCACGTCCGCCACCCGGCGGTCGATCAGCCGGAAGTCCCCGGCGTCGGCCGGGATGCGGGTGTCGGCCACGAGGTTGAACAGCCGGTAGAACGCCGCCGCCGACAGCCGTTTCAGCCGCGTGTCGGCGGCGCGGGAGCGGCGGGCGCCGTACACCACGTCCCAGCCCTCACGCCAGCGGGCGACGAAGACCGGGATCAGCCACGGCGGGTCCTGCAGGTCCACGTCCATCGGCAGCAGCACATCGCCCATGGCATGGTCCAGCCCGGCGGTCAGCGCGGCCTCCTTGCCGAAGTTGCGCGACAGGCTCAGCACGCGCACGCAGGGGTCGGCGGCGGCCAGGCGGGCCAGGACGTCGCCGGTCGCGTCGGTCGATCCGTCGTCGATGAACACCAGCTCGTGCCGCAGCCCGGCCGCGTGCAGCACGGCTGTCACGGCCTGGTGGAACGCGGGGATCGCCGCCGCCTCGTCCAGCACGGGGACGATCACCGAGACCAGCGGGTTGCCGGCCCGTGTGGCGGCCATGGCCGGCAGCGATGCGACGTAGGTCATGGGGTTCCCTGGCCGGTATGGAGCATGAGGCAACGGTAGCGGGCGGTGTCGCGGCGGGATTGTCATTTTTTGTCACTAAACGCATTTTGTAAATGGTATTGGTGGCATTGGGTGTGCGATGTTACCGGCAGTTGTCATACAGGAGGCGTGCGTGGACATGCCGATCCCGGACCAGGACCCCGCAGGCCACCCTGCTCGGCGGGGCGACCGCGCCAATGTGCTCAAGCGTGCCAAGCTGGTGTTTGGCGGCGCCATCCTTGACTGCACGGTGCTGGACCTGTCCGCGTCGGGCGCCCGCCTGACGCTGGGCGCGCCCGCCCGTCTTGCCGGGGAGTTTGCGCTGCAGATGCCCGGCGGTTCGGTTTATGCCGCCCGGCTCCGCTGGTCGCGCGGGCGGGAGATTGGGCTGGAGTTCGTCGGCGAGCCGAAGCTGGCCGTGGCCGCCGCCGTGGTGGCCGGGGCGAGCGTGCAGGCGCTCCGCGGCATTGCGCCCGACCGGGTTCTGGACGGCCTGCGCGCGCACCGCCACTTCGACGATCCGGCGCTGGCCAATGCCGCCCAGGCCCTGGCAGATGCCCATGCCGCCCTGCTGAACGCCTTGCGGGACCGGATGACCGGCTCCGTCTGATCCCAGGAGGGCAATCATGGACCTGAAGGAGGAGGCGATCCTGGGTGACGGCGTTGCCCGGCACTGGTACTACCGTGCCAAGTCGGAGGCGCTGGACCGCGTTGTGGGACCGGCGCCGGGCACGGTGCTGGACGTGGGCGCGGGCGCGGGCTTCTTCTCCCGCCACCTGCTGGAGCGTGGGGCCGGGCAGGCGACCTGCGTGGACCCCGGCTATGCCAGCGACAGCGATGCGGAGCATGCCGGCCGGCCGCTGCTGTTCCGCCGGGCTGCCCCTGCCGCGCCGTCCGACCTGATCCTGATGATGGACGTGCTGGAGCATGTGGACGACGACGCGGGGTTGGCCGCCGAGTACATCCGCGCTGCCCGGCCGGGCGCCCGCGTGGTCGTGACCGTGCCCGCCTTCACCTGGATGTGGAGCGGGCATGATGATTTCCTGGAGCACCGGCGCCGCTATACCCTGCCTGGGGTGCAGGCGGTGCTGCGCCGGGCCGGGTTGCAGTTGGATGGCGGACGCTACCTATACGGGCTGCTGCTGCCGCTGGTGATGGCGACGCGGTTGCCGGGCAAGGTGGCGCGGCGGCTGGGCCGTGGAGCGCCGCCCAGCAGCCAGATGCGGCCGGCTGGGGGGGTGGCGAACGCCGCGTTGCTGGCGGCGTGCCGGTTGGAGGCGCTGCTGCCACGCAACCCGGTGGCGGGGCTGACGGCGATGGCGTGGGGGACGGTGCCCTGATCCACCGGTGGATGGCATCGGGAGGCGCTGACGGACGCCGGGAGGGCGCAGGACGTTAGCCTGCGGTTGTTGGTCGCACGCAGCGACCGGCGGGCGGCAATGGTTGGTCTTGCTGGTCACGGTCGTTGTCGGTCTGGCGCGGGTGGTGGCGTCTGGGGAATGCCGTCGCCCGCGGCCTGGTGAACATCGGGCTGCACGCCGCAGCCGGTACCCCAGACTGCAAGGTGCCCTATCCGCCGCGAATCACTTTCCATACGCCGTCCACCGCGCCCGTCACCCGCCGGCCCACCCGCAACGTGCCGCGCATGAACACGACGGTGCTGGAGCGGCGCAGGATCTCGGCGTCCAGCTCGACGAAGTCGCCGGGGCGGGTGGCGTCCAGGAACTGGCAGGCGAACTGGATGGTGACGCAGGGGCGGCCCATCGCCTCGGCGACCGTGATGCCCAGCCCGGTGTCGGCGAACGTCATCACCATGCCGCCGTGCACGATACCGTGGATGTTGCGGTGCCGGGCGTCGGCCAGCATGGCGAAGCGGGGCAGGGCGGCGCCTTCGGGTCCGCCCCGGGGTCCATCGTCCTTGCGATACCATAGGGGGCCGACCAGCGCGGGGAAGCCGTCGGCGGGGAGCGGGCGCCAGCCCTGCAGGGCCGGGTCGAAGGGGGGTGCATCCATGGGGCCGGGCATAGCGCGGCATGGGCCGGGGGGCCACCTCTCTCCGTGTCCACGGGGGAGGGAGACGCAGCGGGCCGCTTGGAACCGTGCTGCCGCGCGCACATATCGCTGCCGTTCCCTTTGGAGGCCACGCCCATGCGACGCGATCCGATCCTGCTGGCCTGGGGCCTTGGCCTGGCGCTGGCGGCGCTGGTTTACCTGGTCGGCCCCGACCGCTTCCTGTTCCGGGTGCTGGATACCCTGCACGTCCTGGGCTGGCGCCTGGCCGAGGTCATCGACGACCTGACCGCCGTGGCGCTGGACGTGGTGCGGGCGCTGTCGATCGGGCTGTATGTCACCTTTGTCATGCTCGGCCTCGCCGTGGCCCGGCGCGGCGGCAGCAGCCTGGGGGCGCTGCTGGTGGTGAGCCTGCTGTTCCTGGCGCTGGCCGGCGGGTCTGGGGTGCCGAACGTCCGCTGGACGGTTGCCCTGGTGCTGACCGGCGTTGCCGCGGCGGTGATGACGGGCCGCCTGCGGCAGCCGGTGCGGGACGGGCTGGCGGTGCGCTAGAGCATCTGTTGGGCTCAAGCGGCTTCGCTTGAGCCCAACAGATGCTCGCAAAAACAAAGCCTAGAGCATGTTTGGTGCCTCTACTTGCACCAAACATGCTCTAGACGCCCAGCCAGCGCAGCCCGCCCGGCAGGTCCGCTGCGGCATAGTCCACCTGCAGCACCCGGCGATGTCCTGGTGTGACGGCCGCGGCAGAGGCGTGCAGGATCGGCGTTGCATACAGCCAGATGTCGCCGGCTCCGGCCAGGCAAGTGGCGACGCCGCAGCGGCGCACAGTTGCGGGGATCTCGGCCTCCGGGATACGGCCCAGGCGATGCGATCCTGGCGCGACCAGCAGAGGGGCGTTGCCGGGCGGCACCGGGTCCAGGTGCAGGCGCAACGTCGCCATGCCGGCTTGCAGCGCCGCTGGAGGCTCGACGTGCAGCAGGCCGCCCTTGCGGGTCTAGGGTCCGAAGCCAGGCGTGGCGATGCGGGCCTGCACGGCGATGGTGCGGTCCTGGTGCCAGGGCAGTGCCCAGTTGGTGGCGGCGGTCTTGTCGAATAGGATGGCGCGGACCGGCTGGGCGGCCGGGCCAAGCACTGCGGCGGCGGCGGTGCCTACCGGGCCAGACACGGCCAGCAGGGGGTGCAGCGCGGCGATTCCATGCAGCCGGAGGCCGGCGCGTCCCGGCGGCAGCGCGTCCAGGACGGCCTGAATGGCCTCCAGCGCCGCAGCGTCCAGCACGGCGGGCAGGAGTTGCGCGCCGTCCCGCGTGAAGGTCAGCGCCGTTGCTGCCATGACACGGCCACCGTCAAGACGCCCGCTGTCAGAGGACGCTGGTCCCGTTGACGCCGACCAGCACGATCCGCGTGTTGTCGGCCAAGGTCAGCACCGTCACCCCGTTGGCCACCACCTGGCTGGCCGTGGCCCGCGACGCCTCGGACGAGCCGAAGCCGTTCAGCGCGACGAGGGTCCGGCCAGCCACGAAGTTGAACAGGGTGAAGGTGCGGTTCGCGCCGGGCTGGGCGGCGATGGACAGCACCTCCGACCCGGCGCCGAAGCCGATGTCGGCCGAGCCGTGGCCGGCGGTGATGGCGGCCACGCCTGTCGCACCTGCATTGCCGAACACCACGTCATGCCCGGCGCCAAGCGTCACGGTGCTGCTGCCCTGGCCCAATCCCAGGACGTCATTGCCGGACCCGCAGAGGAACGTCAGGTTGCCGGTCCCGGCGGCGCCGAAGAACACGTCGTTGCCCGTGCTGGCCGACCCATCCATCAGCACGTCGCCGCCCGCGTTGGCCGCGAACAGGTCGCCCGCCGCACCGGCCGAGTACAGCTTGTCCCCAGCCGAGCCGACCAGCACCGCCTGCGCGCCCGCGCCCGCCCTGATCGTGCTGTTGCCGCTGCCGAAGTACTCTCCTGCCCCGGTGCCGCCCTGCACCGTCATGGGATTGCCGAAGCCGACGACGACCTCGGCCCCGGTGCCGCCGGTATAGGACAGCCCTCCTGGGCCGGCGAACACCACTGCGCTGCCCGCGCCGTTCTGCACCGCCATGGCGCCGGCCCCGCCGACGATGATCGCGTTGCCGTTGGCGATGATGCTGTCCGGCCCGGCGGCGCCGCGGATCACGTCGGCGCCGTTGGACGTGACCGTGCCCGCCCCGGCGCCGAGCTGCACGGTGCTGGCGCCCGTTCCGGTGGTGACCGTCAGCGCCCCGGTCGCGGTCACGGCGTTGGCCCCGTCGCCGGTCGCAACCGTGGCGCTGCTGCCGGTGACGACGAAGCTGTTGCCGCCCTGGCCGCCGACCAGGGTGGCGCCGGCCCCGCTGGCGACGAACGTGTCAGCCGCCTGGTTGCCGATCAGCACCGCGCCGGCCGCGCCGCCATCGGACAAGGTCGCGGCGCCGGCACCCTGTGCGACCAGCGCGCCATATCCTGCGGGCAAGGCCAGCGCCGCTCCGGGTGCGCTGGCCAGCGCCACGTTGGCGACACCGGCCACCGGCGCCGCGATCCCCCCGCCGGCTGCAGAGCTTGCCACCGCGACGGACCCGCCCGCCCCGGCCAGCGCCGTCAAACCGACCGTTGCCGCGGTGATTGCCGCCACGGAGTAGGCGCTGGCGGGCAGGGCAGTCGCGACGAAGCCTGCAACGGAGGTTTCCGTTGGCGCTGGCGTGGGTGTCGGCACCGGCGTTGGGGTCGGCACCGGCGTTGGAGTCGGCACGGGTGTCGGGGCTGGCGTCGGAGCAGGCGTCGGCACAGCCGTCAGCGTGATGGTGAGGCTGGGAGGCGACGTGGAGAACGCCTGCGGCCCGGCCGACAGCACGAAGCTGCTGGTGGTGAAGGCCCCGGCGAACCGCAGCGCCTGGGCCGCCGCACCTTCCTGCAAGGTCAGCACGCCGCCCGTCGCATCGCCGGCGTAGCTGGTGCCGGTGACGGAGGCGAGCGCAACGCCCGTCAGCACCACCTTGTCATCGGCGACGGCACTGATCGTGCCGGTGAAGCTGCCGGGCGCGTCGAGGATCAGCTCGCTGCCCGGGCCGGCGAAGCTGACGCCCTCCGCCGTGGCGCCGCCCAGCTCTAGGGCGGGCGATATGTACAGCGTGGGACCCGTGACGCCGCCATGCAGCGGATAGACGCCGCTCGCCCCCACTATCAGCCGTCCCGTGCCCGTCACCGGCCCCTGCACGTTCAGCACCGATGCGATGCCCGGGGCGTTGGAGCCTGGCGGCAGAACGGAGGTGATAGTGCCGTCGTTGGCGACCGGGCCTGCAACCGTCCCGGCCCCGCTGACCACCCCGCCGGCCGCGATGGCCAGCCCGCCCGTTTGCAGCACGGCCGCGCCCTCCAGCGTCACCCCGCCCAGCACTGCCAGGGGGCCGTCCGTCCGGTAGGCGAAACCGTTTAGATCGAGCGTGCCCGCGGCGGCGATGGTCCGCATCGTCGCCTGCAACGGCACGGGGGCGCCGCTGGCTGGGTCGGCGCCGTTGATGGCGGTGGCGGTGCTGCTGGGGCTGCCGGAATTGGCAAAGCTGAGAGCCGCGGCGTCCGTCACGATGGGGCCGCCGGGGAGGTCGAGCACGCCGTTGCCCGAGGCAGTGTAGGTCCCGCCGGTCAGGGTGCCGCTGGCCAGGTTGGTGAAGGCTCCGGCGCCGCCGGTGACGTTCACCGAAAACGTGGCTGCGCCTGCGCCCGATGCGGCGCTGGCGGTCAGCGTGCCGGTGTTGGTGAATGACGGTGCCGTCAGCGTCAGGCCGTCGCCGACGAGGCTGCCCCCGTTCGTGACGGCGCTGGCGCTGGTGATGCTTCCGCTGCCCTGGATGCCCTGGCCGCCGTTCTGCAGCGACCCGACCTGCAGGGTGCCGCTGACGTCCAGTTCGGCATTTTGGCTGATGGCGAACCCGCCGGCAACCGACAGCGCCCCGGCCACCAGCAGGACGTTGCCGGCCAGGCTGACGGAGTTGATCCCATACGCCTCGCCCGGCTTGATCGTGATGTCGTAGTTGTAGGCGTTGCCGGAGGGCAGGCTGAAGATGGTGGGGATCACGACATCCGCGTCGGCGGCAGCCGGGACAACGCCGCCGCTCCACAGCGTCGGGTCGTCCCAGTTCGCAGTCGGGTTCGCGGTGGCAGCGGCAAAGGTGTCGGTGGCCATCGGCGCGACCTCATGGGTGCCCAGGATTCAATCCCCCGGCACCATGGCAGTTTTATTGCGTCCAACCAATGTTTTGTCGCAGGAACGCAATGCCGAGCGCCATGAAGGTGGCTGCGCCCGCGTTGTCCTTGCCGTAGCCGTGGCCGCCGTCCGGCGGTTCGTAGAAGCTGGCGTCGTAGCCCATCGCCTGCAGCTTGGCGGCCATCTTGCGGGCGTGGCCGGGGTGCACGCGGTCGTCGCGGCGGCTGGTCGCCAGCAGGATCGGCGGATACGCCTGGCCCGGCGCCGCAGCGTGGTAGGCCGACACTGCCTGCAGGAACGCCCAGTCCTCCGGCACGCCGGGATCGCCGTACTCGGCGATCCAGCTTGCCCCGGCCAGCAGCCGCGAGTAGCGGCGCATGTCGATCAGCGGGATCGTGCAGAACAGCGCGCCGAACCGCTGGGGGTAGCGGGTCAGCATGTTGGCGATCAGCAGGCCGCCGTTCGACCCGCCCTCGGCGGCGATGCGGCCGGGCCGGGTTACGCCGCGGGCCACCAGGTCGGCGGCGACGGCGGCGAAGTCGTCGTGGCTGCGCGCCTTGCCCTCGCGCCGGCCGGCGTCGTGCCAGGCGGTGCCGAACTCGCCGCCGCCGCGCAGGTTGGCGACGACCAGCGTGCCGCCGGGCTGCAGCCACAGCCGGCCCAGCGCGCCGCGGTAGCTGGGCAGCATGGAGATGGCGAAGCCGCCGTATGCCGTCATGTGCACCGGGGCGTCGCCGGTGATGCCCGGCGGGCCGACCTGGATATAGGGGACGCGGGTGCCGTCGGCGGACACCGCCTCGTGCCGGGTGGTGACCAGCCCGGCGGCGTCGAACGACGTGGGGGCCTGCTTCAGCGGCTCGGCGGCACCGTCCCGCAGCAGCAGCAGGCGGGTGGGGGTCAGCGGGTCCTGCACGGTGGCGAGCAGGGTGCCGTCCTGCTCGGTGTCCTCGACGTCCAGCGGCCAGGCGGTGGCGGTGGCGATGCCGGGCAGGCCAGGGAGCGGCACCGCCGTCCATGCGCCCGGGGTGACCACCTGGTAGGCCGGGCGCAGGTCGTCCAGGATGCTCAGCACAAGCTGGCCGCCGCAGAAGAACATGCCCTGCAGGGCGAGGCGCGGCCCCGGCGTGAAGACGGGCGTGAAGGCGCGGTCCCCGGCCAGGAAGGCGTCGAAGCCGATGCCCAGCACGGTGTCGGCGGGATAGGTGGCGCCGCCGACCGTCCAGGGCTTGCGGGGGCGGACGGCCATCCAGCCTGCCTCGGTCTGCAGGGCGGCGTCGGTGGGCACCTCCAGCCGTTGCGCCGGCCCGGCCTGGGTGCCGACGTGGACGTGCTTGTCGAAGAAGCCGGTGCGGTCGATGAAGAACAGGCGGCCGGTCAGCCGGTCGATCCCGCCGTCGGCGGCCATGCTGTCGGGGCCGGCGCGGAACAGCACCGGCGCCGCGGCCGGGTCGGCGCCGCGGGACCACAGGCGGACGGTGCTGGCGTAGCCGCTGCCGGTCGCGCCGCCGAGGGCGCTGGACAGCAGCAGGGTGTCGGCGTCCAGCCAGTCGGCGGAGCCTTTGGCCTCCGGGGCGTGGAAGCCGTCTGGGGGGAAGCTGCGGGTGGGCAGGTCGTACTCGCGCAGCACCGTGGCGTCGCCGCCGCCGCGGGAGAGGCGCAGCAGGGCGCGACCATGCCGGGGCGGCAGGGTGGCGGCGCCGGCCCATACCCAGTCCTCGCCCTCCCGCAGCGCCAGGGCGTCCAGGTCGAGCAGGACCTCCCATTGCGGGGCGTCGGTGCGGTAGCCGTCCAGCGTCGTGCGGCGCCATAGGCCGCGGGGGTGGGCGGCGTCACGCCAGAAGTTGTACAGCAGGCCGCCGCGGCGGGCGGGGATGGGCAGGTTGTCCGGGCGGTCCATCAGGGTGCGCAGGGTGTCGCGGTCGGCCCGGAAGGCCGGGCTGTCCAGCCGGGCCAGGGTGGCGGCGGATTGCGCGTCCGCCCAGGCGAGGGCCTGGGGGCCGTCCACCTCCTCCAGCCATAGCCAGGGGTCGTTGTCGGGGTCCTCGGGTGTGGGCAGGGCGGGAGGTGCGGGCTGGGCGAGGTCTGGCATCGGGGTGGCCTTGTCTGTTGCGGCGTCGGCTGTGGGAGGGGAGGGGCTGCGGGAGGAGGGGAAGCTGCGGGATGGAGAAAAGGACAGCACGGCGGCGGGTGCGCGCCAAGGCGGCGCAGGCCGGTTCCGGCCGGGTCGAAGCGGGCACGCCGCTTGGCGCTGGGCTGGCGAACGCGGCGGCTGGCGAACGCAGCGGGTGCGCCCCTGGCTGATCCCGCCGTCTGGCCCCTATGATCGCATCAGGTCATCATGCCTGGTCGGGGAGGCGCGTGTGCAGAGCTTTAAAGTGGATGGAATGACCTGCGCCCACTGCGTGCGGGCCGTGACCAGCGCGGTGCAGGCGGTCGATCCTGCCGCGGTGGTGGAGGTGGACCTGGCGCGGGGCCGCGTCCAGGTGGAAGGCCGCGCTGCGCCGGACGTGGTGGCCCGGGCCATCGCCGCCGAGGGCTATGCCGCGGAGCCTGTCGCGGGCTGACCGCTGGAGCCGGCCCCCCTTGGCCAAGTCCCTGGCGCCCTGGCGTGGCGATCCGGCATGGAACTTGCTTCACGGCTCCGTGTCCGCAGTAGGCGGGAATGGGGGCGTAAGATGGCGATGGACGCTAGCACAGCAAACCCGCCGAAGCGGGTGCCGATCTACCGGTCGCTGTTCGTGCAGGTGGTTGCCGGGCTGGTGCTGGGCATCGTCCTGGGCATGGCGGTGCCGGGCTTCGCGGTGCAGCTCAAGATACTGAGCGACGCGTTCCTGAAGCTGATCAGCATGATCGTGGCGCCTATCGTGTTCTGCGTGGTGGTGCACGGCATCGCCGGCGCGGGGGACCTGAAGAAGGTCGGCCGGGTCGGCGGCAAGGCGCTGCTGTACTTCGAGGTGATGACGACCGTGGCGTTGGCGGTGGGCCTGACGCTGGGCTACCTGGTCGGGCCGGGCCAGGGCATGAACATCGACACCTCGACCCTCGATGCCCATGCCCTGAGCAGCTATGCCGATGGGGCGCGCAGGCTGCAGGGCAGCGGCATCGGCAGCTTCCTGCTGAACATCATCCCGACCACCTCGTTCGACGCGCTGGCGCGCAACGATGTGCTGCAGGTGCTGTTCTTCGCCATCATCTTCGGCATCAGCGCCGCGCTGGTGGGGCCGGCCGCCGAGCCGGTGACGCGCGGCATCGACGCCATCAGCACCATCCTGTTCCGCGCCATGGGGCTGATCGTGCGGCTGGCGCCGCTGGGGGTGCTGGGGGCGGTCGGCTATACCGTGGGGCAGTATGGCGTGGGCTCGCTGCGGCAGTTGGCGTCGCTGGTGGTGCTGTTCTGGGTGGCGGTGGCGCTGTTCGTGGTGGTGGTGCTGGGCACCGTCATGCGGGTGACGACGGGGCTGAGCATCCTGCGCTTCCTCAATTACTTGCGGGAGGAGCTGACCATCGTGCTCGCCACCGCCTCGTCGGACGCCGTGCTGCCGCAGATCATGCGCAAGCTGGAGCGCATGGGCGTGAAGCCGTCCGTGGTCGGGCTGGTGGTGCCGACGGGGTACTCGTTCAACCTGGATGCGTTCTCGATCTACCTGACGCTGGCGACGGTGTTCATCGCGCAGGCGACCAACACGCCGCTGTCGTTCGGCGACCTGCTGCTGGTGCTGGGCATCAGCCTGGTCACCAGCAAGGGCGCGCACGGGGTGCCCGGCTCGGCCATCGTGATCCTGGCGGCGACGCTCAACGCGGTGCCGGCGATCCCGGCGATCGGGCTGGTGCTGGTGCTGTCGATCGACTGGTTCATCGGCATGGCGCGGGCGTTGGGCAACCTGATCGGCAACTGCGTGGCGACGGTGGTGATCGGCGCATGGGAGCATGACCTGGACCTGCCGCTGGCCCGGCGCGTGCTGGCCGGCGACGTGCAGGTGGACCTGACGCTGGATGCGGCATCGGTTCCCGCGGAGTAGGGCTGCTGCGGAATAGCGGGGCGGCGGGGCAGGGCGGCGACCGGGGCATGACTGCACCCGTCGTCCGGGTGGCCACCCTGGGCGACGCGGCGACGGTTGCGGCGATCTATGCCCCGTACGTGCGGGACACCTGCGTGTCGTTCGAGACCGAGGCGCCGGACGCGGATGCCATGGCGGGGCGGATCGGGCGGACGCTGGCGGCCTATCCTTGGCTGGTTGCGGTGCAGGGCGGCGCGGCTGCCGGGTATGCCTATGCGGGGCGGCACCGGGAGCGGGCGGCGTACCGCTGGGCCGTTGATGTCGCGGTGTATGTGGACGGTGCGCGCCGCCGGACCGGGGTGGGGCGGGCGCTGTATGGCGCGCTGCTGCCGGTGCTGCGGCGGCAGGGTTTTCGGTCGGCCTTTGCCGAGGTCGTGCTGCCCAATCCCGGCAGCGTCCGCCTGCATGAGGCCATGGGGTTCCAGCACGTCGGCATCCACCCTGATGCGGGGTTCAAGGCTGGGCGGTGGCATGACATCGGGTACTGGCGGCTCGGGCTGGGGGAGGGTAATGCGCCGGAAGAGCCGGTGCCGTTCGCGGGCTGCGCGGGGATGCCGTGGTTGGAGGCGGCGTTGCAGGGAGGGTGATCGCCTCCGCTGCAGGCGTGTTGCGGTAGCGCCTGGCGGATTGTCGCAATGTTGTTTGCATCCTGTTACTATGGCATGGCAAGATGCTTCGGCACTTATGCCAGCATCGAGCCTGAATTTATGAACAACATCGTTCGCATCAGCCTGACATTTGTTTGCATTCTGATCTGGGGCTGGGTCGATTTCTTCCTTTCGACCACGGGGGCGCTGGTGTCCGCCCCGATGGCCGCCGGGCAGTTCGACAACAGCGACGCCGCCTATGGCGCGTCGCAATACGGCATGCGGCTGTTCCCCTGGCTTGGCGTGCAGTCGTCGCTGGTGCTGCTCGTGGTGCTGGCGGTGCTTTGGTGGGGGCCGGCCCGGCAGCGCTGGGGACGCGGCGGCCCCCGCTGGCCTGGACGCCTGATGGGCCTGGCCGCCCTGGCGCTGCTCGCCAGCCCACGCCCGGCGTCGGCGTACTTCGACTCGACCGACAAGACCGAGGCGTACTTCGTCCTGCCGAACGAGTCCGCCTTTTGGATCCCCGATGTCGGCGCCAACAAGGACAGCCAGGGCCGGTTCGAGGGCGTGGACTACCTTAATGCGAACAAGGTCGCCGCCAAGCGGTTCATCATCCCGCACGCCAAGCTCAGCAACTCCGGCGGCAACTGGGGCTTCGACGCCTACGTGCCGACCGGGCGGCTGATCCTGGTCGATCGCACCCCGTACCACCGCGAATGGGCGGCGGCGAAGGAGCGCGGCACTTCGGCCCGGGACGAGTCGTTCCCCTGCCAGTCGTCGGAGGGCCTGAACGTCACCGTCGAGGTTGCCGTCGCCACTTCCGTGCTTGAGGAGAACGCGGCGCGTTATCTTTACTACTTTGGCGTGAAGCCGCCTACGGGCGACCGCTCGACCAACCAGGTGATCTTCACCTCGGTGTTCTATGGCCGCACGTTGACGGAGGTGATGGACGGCGTCGGCCGCGGCGCGGTGCAGACGATGGTGTGCAACGAGATCTCCAGCCGCACGCTGGACCGCGTCAACGAGCAGGCCAGCGCCATCCTGGAAAGCGTGCAGAAGGGCGCGGCGGCGTTCTTCGGCGGGCGGGGCATCACGCTGGATTATATCGGCTGGGCCGGAACCTTTACCTTTGACACCGACGTGCAGCAGTCGATCAACAGCGCCTACGACGCGCGGAAGCTGGCGCCGTATCTCGACACGCTGAAGGCGAAGGCGGCCATCGACGCGATTGCCAAATGGGACGGCAAGCTGCCGGGCACCGTGTCGGGGCTGTGGCTGGTGCCGCCGGAGGTGCTTGAGGCGGTGACGGGCATGGTTGGCCGGGAAACCTCGCCGGGCGCAGTGGCGAAGCCATAGCTCCGAGACACGGCAGCCCTCCGCGACATCATAATATGGTCATATAATGTGACTAGTGTTATCACCTGACCACATCTTTGCAGATGAGGACATGATGGTTGATACAGTCAACGCAACTGAGTTCAAGGCACGGTGCCTCGACCTCCTGGACCAAGTCGGCTCCCGGCAAATTGGCCGGTTGGAGATTACCAAGCGCGGCAAGGTGGTCGCCGTGCTTGTCCCGCCGCCTAGCCGAGAGGAGGAGGCGGCCCAGCTCCACGGATTTATGCGCGGCTCGGTTATTATACCCGATGGGGTGGACCTGACTGCCCCGGTGCTGGACGAGCCTTGCGAAGCCGAGTTGGGCATTCTGCACGGATGACCTCTGGGGCTACGGGCTTGTTGCTCGATACTTGCGCGGCCATTTGGCTGGCCAATGGCAACCCGTTGCCGAACGATGTGACAACCGCGATCGTCGGCGCGGTGCTGGCCGATGGCGTGTTTGTCTCTCCTGTTTCAGCATGGGAGGTCGGGATGCTCAGCAAGCCTCGGAGCGGTCGTCCGGCACTGCAGTTCTTGCCTGATCCAAAGACATGGTTCGCCAATCTCATGGCGAAGACGAACTTCCACTTGGCAACGTTGACCCCAGACATCGGGGTCGATGCGGCCTATCTGCCGGGCAATCTGCACCAGGACCCGGCGGACCGGCTGTTGATCGCCACAGCCCGGCAGATGCGCCTTCCGCTGGTCACACGGGATACGCGCATCATCGCTTATGCCGGGTGCGGTCATGTGCAGGTCATCTCATGCTGACGCGCCGCAGCGCCGGACTGCGTCGAGCCAGAATGCGTCAAGAGTGCCGTCCAGCTTGTAGGTCATGCCATCCAAGGCAGTGCCCTCGTTCAGCGGGAGGAGACGGCCCATGCCATCCCTAGCGACGCCGGCCCGCTTGCTGAAGCTGCCGGGCCTATTGCAACTGCCGGGCTTCCAGCCGGACGCCCTGTTCTTTGCCACCCGCGTGACGCTGGCGATGCTGCTGGCCTACTACGTCGCCTTTGCCGCCCAGGTCGATTCCGCCTCGTCGGCCGGGGTCTGCGTTGCCATCGTCGCGCAGCCCTCCGCGGGGATGACCACCGCCAAGGCGATCTACCGCATCATCGGCACCCTGGTCGGTGGCTGCGTCGGGCTGGCGCTGGTGGCGGCGTTCCCGCAGGACAGGGTGATGCTGCTGGCCGGGTTCGCGCTGTGGCTGGCCGCCTGCACCTTTGTTGCCACGCTGCTGCGGGATTTCCGCTCGTACGGCGCGGCGCTCAGCGGCTATACTGCGGGGATCATCACCATCGGGGTCATCGACACGCCGCAGTTGGCGCTGATGACGGCGCTGGACCGCGTTGCCGCGATCCTGATCGGCGTCGCCGCGGTGCTGGTGGTCAACCGCCTGCTGTCGGGTGCGGGGGCGTTCAACGCGCTGGTGGCGGAACTGCAGGACCGCACGGACGCGATGGCGGCGCTGGCGGCGGATGCGCTGGACGGCAAGCCCCTGGGCGACGACATGGCGATGGTCCGCATTGCCGCGGCGGTGGCGGCGCTGCAAACCCAGGCGTCCTACACCGCGGTCGAGCTGCCGGACGGGCGCCTGCGCGCCAACGGCGCCCGGCATGCCATCGCGGCGCTGCTGGCGATGGTGTCGGCCAGCCGGGCCATCGCCGCCACGCTCGGCCCGGATACCCCGGCGGAGGTACGGGCCTGGCTGCATGCCGTGGCGGACGTGCTGCGTGGAACGGGGGGGCGTGGAACGGGGGTGCGCGAAACGGGGGGGCGTGCTGGCGGGCAACCGGATAGCCGCGCCCCGTTGCCGCCGGCGCCGCAGCCGCGCTGCCCCGCCGATGCCCTGCTGCGGGAGCGGGCGGAGGAGCTGCTTGCCTCGCACGGCAACGCGCTGGCGGGGCTGCGGACCCTGACCGACGCGGACCAGGCGATGCCGCCCATCCGCCTGCAGGTCGCCCGGGACCCGGTGGCGGCGCTGTTCGGCGCCCTGCGCGTGCTGATCTCCGTCGGGTTCGGCGCGGTGTTCTGCGTGGTGGCCGGGTGGGGCGCTGCGACGCTGGTGCTGATCCAGCAGGCCGCGTTCGTGGCGTTGCTGGGCACCTATCCCAACCCGACCCAGGCCAGCCTGCGGTTCGGGATGCCGCTGCTGCCGGTGGCGCTGGTGACGGGGGCGGCCGAGTTCCTGCTGCTGCCGGACGCGTCCGGGTACGTGCAGTTCTCGCTGGTGGTCGGGGGCATCACCTTCGTGGGCGCCCTGATGCAGCGGCATGCCGATTGGGGCGCCAAGGCCGCGTCCACCCTGACCCTGTTCACCATCATCCTGGGGCCGACGAACCCGCAGGCCTACAACCTCGCAGGCTTCGTCGGCACGGTGATGCAGGTCGCGCTGTGCGTGCTGTTCGTGACGCTGTCGTTCAACATTGTGTTCCCGGCCTCCGCCTCGCGGCGGCTGCTGCGGGAGGCCGCGCGGGTCGCGCTGGACCTGCGGCGGACCTTGCGCGATGCGACGCGGGGGCTGGACCAGGCGCCGGCGCAGTCGCTGCTGTATGACCGGATGTCGAACGCGATGGATGTGCTGGGCCGCCCGACGCCGTCGCGGCTGCGGGTGCTGGGGCATATCTATGGCCTGGGGGAGGTGGACCTGACGATCCGCCGGGCACGCACCGGGCTGGTTGGGGCGCTGGCGGGGGAGCCGGGGCTGGGCGCCCTCGTGGCACGGGCCGGGCAGGCGTTGCAGGACGAGGATGCCCCGGCGATGCTGCAGGCGGCGCAGCAGTTGCTGGACTGGCAGGTGGAGGGGCCGGCGGGCCATCCGGTGCGCCTGGCGGTGTCCGGGCTGGCCGGCGCGGCGCGGCTGATGCAACCGGACCGGGCCACGCTGCGCTTCTACCGCAGGCTGGTGGCGTAGGGGGTTCGTGACATGAGCGGCCCATGGCTTGAGGAATGGGCGGTGTGGCGGGAAACCAACGTGTTCGGCATCTTCTTCGCGCCGCTGGTGGTGTACTTGGCGGCGGCGCTGACGCTGTATGTCCCGCTGCGGTGGCTGCTGGTGCGGCTGCGGTGGTTCCGCTGGATGTGGAACCCGCCGTTGGCCGGCACGGCGATCTATGTCTGCATCGTTGGCGTGCTGGTGCATTGGTTCTGAGGCCCGGGGTTGTGATGCCAGGCGCCCTTTGCGCTCTGACCGGACTCCTGGGTCTGTGCGCGTCGTTGCCCCGCTTGTCGTTGCCCCGCTTGTCGTTGCGAGGGACGCTTGCGGCACGGCGATCCAGGGGGCGCAAGACCGGTATCCTGGCCCGTGCGGACCTGGATTGCCACGCCGAAGCCGGCTCGCAATGACGGCACTTGATTGGATGCGGCATCGCGAACGGCAGCACGAAGGGCCGTTGGCCTGATGGCAGGGGTTTTGGGACCGGGAGGTTCACGGCTGGACGCCTTGATGCCGGAGCGCCGCGCATGACCACCCCGCTGGTCACCAGGATGCGCCGGAACCTGGGCGTCGCCATCACGCTGCTGTTGCTGGCCTGCGCCGTTGTGGCGGGGGTTGCCGTGTGGAACGACTACTTGACCGCGCCCTGGACCCGGGACGGCCAGGTGCAGGCCTACGTCGTCAGCCAGGCGCCGGAGGTGTCGGGCCGCGTCGTGCACATGCACGTGGCCGACAACCAGCCGGTGCGCCGGGGCGACCCGCTGTATGAGATCGATCCCGTCGATTATCAGATCGCCGTCGCCTCTGCCGAGGCCAACCTGCAGAGCAAGCAGGCCGACATGAACACCAAGGAGCAGGAGGCGTCGCGGCGCGCCAAGCTGACGACGCTGTCCACCTCGACCGAGGAGCAACAGACCTACCAGGCCAGCGCCGACATGGCCCGCGCCGCCTTCGCCACCGCCGTTACCCAATTGAGCCAGGCCCGCGTTGACCTGGAGCGCACCAAGGTCGTGTCGCCGGTCAACGGCTATGTCACCAACCTGCAGTTGCAGGAGGGCGACTACGTGACCAAGGGGACCCGCAACCTGTCGGTGCTGAACGAGGACAGCTTTTTCATCACCGGCTTCTTCGAGGAGACCAAGCTTGGTGGCATCCAGGTCGGCGATCCCGCCGTGGCGGCGCTGATGGGCTTCCGCGACCCGGTGCGCGGCCACGTCGAGAGCCTGTCGCGCGGCATCAACACCCCCAACACCAGCCCTGGCTCGCTGGGGCTGGCGTCGGTCGATCCGGTGTTCACCTGGGTGCGGCTGGCGCAGCGCATCCCGGTCCGCATCCACATCGACCAGGTGCCGGCGACGGTCCACCTGGCGTTGGGCATGACGGCGACCGTCACGGTCGGCAAGGACGCCGGACCGGCCTCGCCGCACGGGCTGCTGTCGCGGGTATTCACCCAGGCGCCCTGATCGCGGGCTGGCCTGGGTGTCGGGGCGGAGGCGGCGGTTGGCGTCAGTGCGTCCAGCCCTCATAGCTGCCGACGTTGTCGCGCGTGACGAGGTGGGACGGCATCAGGATCATCGGGCTTTCCGGCTTCTTGCCGTCCATGATGCCGACCCCGGTCTCCACGGCCAGCTTGCCCATGGCGTAGGGGTCCTGGCTGGCGGAGGCCTGCACCTGCGTTGGTCCCTTCAAGGCCCCGACGATGTCCGGCGCCCCGTCCACGGATGTGATGACGATGCCGGTCCGGTTCAGTTGCCGGGCCGCAAGGTCGCTGCCGATGGCCTGCGGGTCGTTGATGGCGAACACGCCCTGGATGCTGGGGAAGCGCGTCAGGTAGCCCTGCATGACGTTCAGCGCGCCATCGCGCGATCCCTTGGCGTCCTGGTCGGAGGACAGCAGCTTGATGTCGGGGTACTTGCCCAGCACGGACTTGCAGCCGGTCACCCGGTCGATCACCGCCGAGACCTGCGGGCCGTTCTCGATGACGACGTTGCCCTTGCCGCCGATGGCGTCGGCCATGAACTTGCAGGCGATCTCGCCAGCCTGGGTGTTGTTGGTCTGCACCGTCGCGTCGGCGCCCGCAGCCGCCACGTCCACGCCCACCACGGTGATCCCCGCCGCCTGCGCCCGCTTGATGGCGGGGGCGATGGCGCGTGGGTCGGCCGCGTTCACCAGGATCAGGTCCACCCCGGCGGAGATGAAGTTGTCGATCTGGGTGAACTGCTTGTTGAGGTCGTAGTCGGCTGAGGAGATCGTCACCTTGGCCGCCGGGTTGATCTCGTGCGCCGCGTCGGTGATGCCCTTGCCGACCGCGATGAAGTACGGGTTGCCGAGCGAGCCGACGGTGACGCCCACCGCCTTCAGCTCCCGCGCCTGCGCCGCGCCGGCCAGCACGAGCGCGGTGCCGGCCATCAAGCCAGCTTTCATCAGTCCAGCTTTCATCAATGTCCTGAACATCGGTCCTATCCTCCCGGCCCTTGTTTGTCGCGGCCCCGGCAGGTGGGCCATCGCCCGCCGCGGCCCGGCGTTACGGCCAGCTTATGTACGTGCGCTGCCCTGCAGCCGCGCCCGGTCCAGCGCCACGGCGCCGATGATCACCAGCCCCTTGACGATGAACTGCCAGATGTCCGACACCTCCACCAGCGTCAAGCCGTTGGACAGCACCGCGATGATCAGCCCGCCGATCAAGGTGCCCCAGATCGAGCCGATGCCGCCGACGAAGCTGGTGCCGCCCAGGATGACAGCGGCGATGGCGTCCAGCTCGTAGCTTTGGCCAAGCTGCAGGCCGTTGGCGGCGAACAGCCGTGCCGCCGACATCACCCCGCCCAAGCCCGCCAGCAGCCCGGACGTCGCATAGACGAACAGCAGGATGCGCCAGACCTTGATGCCGGACAGCCGCGCCGCCGCCGGGTTGCCGCCGACGGCGTAGATCCACACACCCAGCACCGTGCGGCGCAATACGTACCACGACAGCACGATCACCAGCAGCGCGATGATCGCCAGCACGGGGATGCCCACCCCGGGCGCGATCGGGATGGCCGCGTTGCCGATGGCGGCGAACGGCAGGTCCGGGTTGAACACCGTCGTGTCGTCGCCCATCAGCCGCGCCAGCCCGCGCACCGCCGTCAGCGATCCCAGAGTCACGATGAACGGCGGCAGCTTGCCGAAGGCGATCAGCGAGCCGTTCACCAAGCCGAAGAGCAATCCCGTCAGTAGCCCCGCCGGCACCCCCAGCAGCCCCCAGCCCGGCAGCAGCGAGGCGATCAGCGCCGCCATCGCCGACGCCGCCAGGATGCTGCCCACCGAGAGGTCGATGCCGCCGGTCAGGATGACGAAGGTCATGCCCGCGCCGAGCACGATGTTGATCGCCGCCTGCTGCGCCACGATCGACAGGTTCTGCGACGACAGGAACCGCTGCTCGCCGAGGTAGTGGAACGCGATGGCGAGGATGAACAGCACCGGGAGCATGCCGAGCGCCTGGACGGCGCTGCGGACCCGGACCTGCCGCGCCGATGGCCCGGCGCCCGCGGCCGGTGTTGCAGTCGTTGTGCTGGCCATGGCTGTCTCCCCACACTGTTCCGGTCTAGGCCGCGACGCCGGCTCCCAAGGCCATGATGTTCTCCTGCGTGATCGGCGCGGCGCCGGGTCCGCCGACCGCGCCGGCGATCCTGCCCTCCCGCATCACCAGCACGCGGTCGCAGACGCCGATGATCTCCGGCAGCTCGCTGGAGATGACGATGACGCCGATGCCGCGCTTGGCCAGCTCGTCGATGATGCGGTAGATCTCGGACTTCGCGCCGATGTCCACGCCGCGGGTCGGCTCGTCCAGGATCAGCACCTTGGGGCCGATTTCCAGCCAGCGCGATAGCAGCACCTTCTGCTGGTTGCCGCCGGACAGGCTGCCCACGGTGACCGCGGGGCTTGTGGCGCGGACGCGCAGCGCCTCGAACGCCTGGTGTGCCCGGCGCTTGCCGGCCGCCAGGTTCAGGATGCCGCCCGGCCCGGCGTCGCGGCCGATGACGCCGAGGTTGATGTTGGTGCCGCAGGACAGGTCGAGGAACAGCCCAAGCCCCTTGCGGTCCTCGGTCAGGTAGGCGAGGCCGGCCAGCAGCGCGTCCTCCGGGCCGTGCGCCACCAGCGCCTGGCCGGCCAGGGTCACGTCGCCGGCGGCCTTGCGGTCGGCGCCGAAGATCAGCCGGGCCAGCTCGGTGCGGCCTGATCCGACCAGGCCGGCGATGCCCAGCACCTCCCCCCCATGCAGCTCGAAGCTGCAGGGCTGCACGCGGCGCCCGCCGTCGGTCATGCCGCGCACCTCCATCACGACGGGGCCGCGGCTGCCGTGCGGGTCGTGCGTCTTGGTGTAGAAGCTGGACAGGTCGCGGCCGACCATCATGCGGACCAGGGCCTCGGCGCTCAGCTCGTCGCGGGACAGGGTGCCGACGTAGCCGCCGTCGCGCAGCACGGTCACGCGGTCGGCCAGCTCATAGACCTCGGCCATGCGATGGCTGATGTAGATCAGCGCGATCCCGTCGGCGCGGAGCTGGCGCACGAGGGCGAACAGCCGGTCGGTTTCGCGGGAGGACAGCGCCGTCGTCGGCTCGTCGAGGACCAGGATTTTCGACTTCGCGTGCAGGGCGCGGGCGATCTCCACAAGCTGCTGCTCGGCGATGGACAGGGTGCCGACCGGGGTGTCGGGCGTGAAGGGCGCGCCGAGGCGGTCCAGCACCGCCCGGCAGCCCTCCCGCATGGCGGGGCGGTCGATGCGGCCGCGCCAGCCCAGTCCCCAGCGAGTTCCCCGGTGCGGCTCGGCGCCGAGGTAGATGTTCTCGGCCACCGTCAGGTTCGGGGCGAGGGCCAGCTCCTGGTAGATGATGGCGATGCCGTGGCGCTTGGCGGCGATGGGGTCGGTGATGGCGATGGGCGTGCCGTCGATCAGCAGCGTGCCGCCGGGGTCGGCCTGGTGCGCGCCGGACAGGATTTTCATCAGCGTGGACTTGCCTGCGCCGTTCTCGCCCATCAGGGCCAGGACCTCGCCGCCCCAGGCCTTGAGGTGCACGCCGTCGAGCGCCTTCACGCCGGGGAAGGTTTTGGAGATGCCGCGCATTTCCAGGCGCGGGGCTGGGGCGCTGGCGGACATGGCTAGGGTCCCTGGGTCCGCATGGGCCATGCCGCAGGTCCATGGCCGGGGAGCGAGGTCCGATGGCGGGCAGGACTGGGGCGGGGTGATTGGGCCAGGGCGAGCCATATGCCGTCCTGGCGGAACGGCATGGCCTGGCTGGCCGATGGCCGCAGACGGACCTCGCTGCCGATCCAGCGGGCTTGCGGGCCTGCTCCCGCAGCCTGGGTCTGCTTCGCGGCGCAAGCCCGGAGAAAGCAGGCAGCGGTCCCAGGCCATCGGCGGCGGCCCTGCCCATGAGGGATGGTCAGGCCGCTGCCTTGCCCTGCCGCAGTGCTGCTCAAGTCCGTCCTCCCCTGGCTTGGGGTCATTGCCGCCCCAAGCACGATGGCAGCGTGCCGAGTCAGGGGCTCCTACGTCAACCTATGCCGGCGGCCGGTGATGGCTTGGTTTGAAATCCGGCTGGGCATGACCGTCCGCTATCGACATCAAAGCGGATCTTACGCCGATACATATCCGAGATCGGGTTCTGGTCGAGAGCAGAAGAACCGCTTTTCTACGTGCCGCTCAGTGCCCGTCCTATCATTCGGGTCCGATGTGACGATGCCCGGATGCCCCCCATCTACCGGCAAGTCCAGGGCTTAAACCCGTCTTCTCAATGCCGAGTGCTTCCAGCCACTTGCGCACCTCGACGACGATAGTCTCGAACTGAAGCGAGGTGAGCTGAATGATGTCGCCTTCCTTGAACCAGTTCAGAATCTTGCATTTCTCGACGTTAGGACGCGCAATGCCCCGATGATGGATAATCGAGATCCTAATATGCCTAATATCTCCGAAAATATCGGCCTGGATGGTGCTACGGTTGACACCTAGAGTTTCTGCGATACGGGAGCGATAGCCATCCTCCCAGTAGGTATAGATGTCTACAATGAACCGCTGTCCCAAAAGGACATGATTTCGTCCGCTCCTGGCGTTTCTGGTCTTCAATCCCCCTTGCGTGACCGTATGAAGATGCAAGGAGCTTGGATCGTTTGGGTCGCCCTTACCGTACGAGTATGCGAGCGCATCTAGCTCAGCCAACGACTTGCCACTTGTTGTGGAATACTGTTCCTGACGCTTCTGCATCTGTGCCGCATAGGCGATCATCGCCGCTTCAGCGTCAAGATACAGGCCGACCGACTCCTCCAGGGTTTGGTCAAATTCGCGGATAAGATCGAGAACTGCTTCCATTCAGCGCCGGTGTCCATATGGCCTTACTACTCGCCTGCTACCATAGCGGGGGCTTCTCGTCGCCCCCCTCTCAATCCTATTACTTCATCCACCTCAGATCCTCTGCGCGTCCGAAATGGCGCGGGAGCCGACCTCGCTACGGCCTCCCGCAGACTTCTGCTTTCCCAAAATAGCGGACCGCAGGCTCTGCGGCCCAGTTTCAAACGGTCTGTCAACGGTAGCTGATTAAGCCAGGGTCTTAAATTGTGACACTACCGGCCAGGCTCGCGCCAGGACCGCCTCTACGAGGCCGGGTCCGCCGGACCGGCCTGTTTGCGAAAGCGTTCGACCCGCTCATCCGCCAAGCCAAGGTCCGGATTGTTGCGAAGCTGCCCGCACGCCACCTTGGCGGGTGCCGCGGCGAAGCTCTCCAGCGCCTCGGCCTCGGCGAACGACAGGGCGCCGACGACGAGGTTGCTGCCGGGCGCCGCCGCGAGGTCGCGGTCGCCATGCGCGCGGGAGCCGGTGGCCGACTGGATGGCGCTCCGGCGCAGGTCGGCCGCCCAGCGTTGGTTCCGCAAGCCGCAGATCGGCGCCAGGGTGGCCACCTCGCCCAGGCGGACGGCCTCGGCCAACCCGTCGCCTGTCGGGCCGGGCGCGGTGTCCGGCGCGGGCTGCCCGGCAGCGCCCTGCGCCATGCCGAGCAGCATCACCAGGGTCAGTGCCGTCCTGCAGGCATTGCTCATCGGCGGCACCTCCCCCTCGGCGGCACCATGGCACCACCCCCGGCGCAAGTCATGCCACCGGCGGCAGGGCCGATTGACAGGCTGCATCCCACGCCGCCTCATGCCGGGTAATCGGGGGAGGGCGCGATGATCGCACGCTTGGCAGGAACGTTGCTCTTGGTCGGTTCGGCCGCGCTGGCACAGCCGGCGGCTGCGCCGAACCCCGCGGTGCCGGACATCCCCTTCGACTCCGTCGATACGCCGCTGCGGCTGCCGCCGGACCTGTATTTCGGCGAGGTGTCGGGCGTTGCGGTGAACTCCAAGGGGCATGTGTTCGTCTTCTCGCGCGGCAACACCTCGGGGCCGGCCTATGCCGCCGCGGCGGCGCAGTTGCTGGAGTTTGGGCCTGACGGCGGGTTCGTGCGCGAGATCGGCCACAACCTGTATGCCTGGTCGTTCGCCCACAGCGTGAAGGTCGATCCCGAGGACAATATCTGGGTCACCGACAAGGGATCGGACCTGGTGCTGAAGTTCAATCCGGAGGGCCGGGTGACGATGGTGTTCGGGCGCAAGCAGGAGGCGGCGGACGAGGACACCGGCCCGGTGAAGCACCCCAAGCCCCCCGCGCCGCCCATCGACGGCCTGTTCCGCCAAGTCACCGACATCACCTGGGACCGTGCGGGCAACGGCTACATCAGCGACGGATACATCAACTCGCGCATCGCCAAGGTCGGCCATGGCGGCGAGTGGCTGGGGTCGTGGGGCACGCCCGGCGACGGGGCCGGGCAGTTCAGCACGCCGCACAGCATCGCCATCGACGCCGCCGACCACGTCTATGTCGCCGACCGCGGCAACCGCCGCATCCAGGTGTTCGACACCGATGGCAAGTTCCTGCGGCAGATCACCATCGACGTGCCGTTCAGCCCGGACGCCAAGCCCGCCATCGGACCGCGGCCGAACCAGGACCCGCCGGTCGGCACGCCGAAGACCATGGTCGCCGGCTCGCCGTGGGCGATCTGCATCACGCCCGGTCCCAACCAGGTGCTTTATAGCTCCGACGCCTATCCCGGCCGCATCTACAAGATGAGCCTGGACGGGCGGGTGCTGGGCGTGCTCGGCAGCGCCGGCAAGGCGCCGAAGCAGTTCGGCTGGATCCATGAGATGGCCTGCCCGTCGGAGAACGAGCTGTATGTGGCGGAGCTGCTGAACTGGCGGGTGCAGAAGCTGGAGCTGCACCCGGCCGCGGCGCCGGAGTAGGCCGCGCCAGGGGAGGTTCGGCCGGCGTGGGACGCCCTTGCGCCGGTGGTGCGGCCTGGGAGCGGCGGCGGCGTGCCTGCTTCCTAGTGTGCCTGCAGGTCGCGGTCCCCGGCAGGCGGGCCGGCCTGCGCGGTGCGGGCGCCGGTGAAGGCCGCCGGCGGGATGGCGTCCGCCTGGTTGCCCCATGCGGACCGCACATACGACGCAATGGCGGCAAGCTGCCCATCGTCCAGTCGTGCCCGGAAGCTCGGCATCCCGCCGCGCCCGTTCAGCAACAGGTGGACGATGCCCTCCGGCGCGCCCACCACCAGCGCGTCGCCGGCCAGGGCCGGGAACGCCTTGGCGATGCCGCGCCCGTTCCGCTGGTGGCAGGCGGCGCAGTTGGCCGCGAAAAGCTGCTCCGCCGGGTCGGCGGCGGCATGGCCCGGCGGCAGCAGCCAGCCTGCGAGCAGCCCTGCCGCCAGCGCGATGCGCCTCACGCGCTGGCCCGGCGGTGCAGATGCTCCACCTGTTGCCAAGCGGATTCGATGGCGCCCGCCTGCCAGCCGGTCAAGTAGCTGAGGTGCTCCCCCGCGAGGTAGAGCCGCCCCGCGGGTTCGCACAGCAGGGGATAGGCGGACTTGCGCCCCTCGTCGGTCCATTCCGCCCAGCCGCCCATGCTGTGCTCCACCCGGTGCCAGGCGACCGAGAACGCGGTTTCGAAGCACTCCCGGTACTGCGGGAACACCTTCTGGCCGAAGGCAAGCGCCAGCTCCGTCCGCTCGGCCGGGGACAGGGCGCTGACCTGCACCGCGTCCGTGTCGAACTGGTAGTAGCCGAGCAGCGTGCCCTTGCGGCCCTGCCAGCCCCAGGACGGCAGCGACAGGCTGCCGATCTCGTCGTTGTCGGTATAGACGTGGCCGCCGTAGATGAAGTGGTCCTCCTCCCAGAAGCGGCGGCGCATCTGCAGGCCGATCTTGCCGACCGGCATGTAGGCTACCCCGGCGATCGCCTGCCTGAAGGCGTCGGGCGCCGCGACCTCGATGCCGCGCAGCACCGAGAGCGGGATCGTGCAGATGCAGTAGTCAGCCGACGTTGTGCCGCGCTGGCCCGCCGCGTCGGTCCAGGCGACCTCCACCCCGTTCGCGTCCTGGCCGATGCGCTCCACCGTCACGCCGTAGCGGATCAGGTGGCCGACATGGGCCTCGAACCCGCGGGCGATCCGGTCCATGCCGCCGACCGGCTGAAACATCGTGCGCTGCTGGCTGAACCCGGCGACGGAGCGCAGTGTGCGCCATGTGTTGGAGTGCAGCAGGTCCAGCATGCCGTGCGGCGTGCCCCGGCGGCCCGGGCCGGGGACGATCATGGCGCCGGGCCAAACGTCGTAGCCGCGGCCGTCGGCGCCGGAGTAGGCCAGGTCCTTGGCGGATAGGTAGCCCTCGCGCACCAGGTAGGCGACGAACAGGTCGCGGTCGTCCGGGGTCATCGCGTCGTCCAGCGCGCCCTTGCGGACGGCCTTGGCGAGCAGCTCGGCGGTGTGGCCGCGCATGTCGGCCGCGACCTCCGCCCGGCGGACCGGCTTGCCCGCCAAGGGTCCGGTCCCGCCCTCGAACAGGACGTAGGAGGCGTCGTTGTCGTTCACCATGACCTCGAGCGGGATGCCGAACTCCCGGGTGTAGTGCAGGGTGGACTGGTGGTTGAACGGGATGCGCCAGGGGCCGTGGTTGATGTACTGCCCGGTGTCGAAGGCGCAGCGCTGCTCCTCGCCGCCCAGCTCGGTCAGGGCGAAGCCGCCGCGGGCGGTTTGGCAGCGCCCGCCTGCGAAGCTGCGCGCCTCCAGGATCTGGCAGTCGTAGCCCTGCTTGGCCAATTCGTAGGCCGCCGTCATGCCGCCCACGCCGGCGCCCAGGATCACCACGCGGCGGCCCGCGCCGGAGCCGCTCAGCGCGGGCGGCGCGGTCTGCGCCGACGCCATGGACATCCCGAGCGCGTCCAGCCCCGCCATCACCAGCCCAACCCCGCCCACGGCGGCCAGCCGGTGCAGGAACACGCGCCGCGACAGCGGGGGCCGGGGTGCGTCCAATGGAACCGTCATGCGATTGTCTTCCTGGTCGATGGGCTGCGATGGCTGGGGGGCCATCGCCCGGTGCGGGTGGCTGGTGCAGCAGACCTATGCCAAGTGGCGAAAAGTTCCAGCCTGTTCGGTCCGACTGGCGGCCGTGCCCGGTCTGCGCCGTGCCCGGTCTGCGCCGTGCCTGACCTGCGCCGTGCCTGACCTGCGCCGTGCCTGACCTGCGCCGTGCCTGATCTACGCCTTGGCCAATCTGCGCCGTCATTTTGAGCCGGGTTCGGCGTGGCACTCCAGGGGCCAAGGGCTGTGCGTGCAGGTCCTGGATTGCCACGCCGCAAGGGCGGCTCGCAATGACGGTATGCCCGTTGCCGGTCGGGATTTCCGGCAGTTGGCATCAGGGCCTGTCAGGCCTGAAATCGTCAGGGCGGCTTGGAGTGCGGGGATGGCCCCGAGGCCGCCTCCGTCTAGGCCAACCCGCCCAGCCGCTCCGGCAGAAGCCTGATGCGTTCCACGTCGGCGCCGGCGAAGGCGAGGCGCAGGTGTCCGCCCTGCCCCGGGCCAAAGGCGGGGCCGGGCAGGCACATCACGCCGCGCTCCACCGCCAGGCGTTCGGCCACCTGCGCCGCGGGCACGCCGGGGAACGGGTGGCGGACGTAGGCGAAGTAGGCGCCCAGCGCGTCGGCCTCCCAGCCCGGCAGGCGCGACAGCACGGCTCGCATGGCGCCGGCGCGGGCGTTGACCTCAACCCGCTGCGCCGCGCGCCAGCCCTGTAGGGCGGGGATCGCCCAGGTGATCGCCGCCTGCGCGGTGCGCCCGGGGCAGACGTGCAGGCAGTCCAGCACCTTGTAGAACTGCGTCATCAACGATGCGTCGGCCATGATCGCGCCCAGGCGGTGGCCGGGGATCGCGAAGGCCTTGCTGAAGCTGTAGAGGCCGATCAGCGAGCTGGACCAGGCCGGGTCGGCGAACAGGTCGTGGCCGCGCGGCTGGCCGGTGGGCAGCAGGTCGCGGTAGGTCTCGTCCAGCACCAGCCAGACGCCGCGGCGGCGGCACAGCGCCTGGAATGCGGCGATGACCTCGGGCGGATACACGGCGCCGGTCGGGTTGTTGGGGGTGATCAGCACCAGCGCGCGGGTGCGGCCGTCGAGCAGTGCCTCGGCCGCGTCGGGGTCGGGCACGAAGCCGGCGGCGGCGCTGCAGGGCAGGGGCACGGCGTCAATGCCCAGCATGTCCAGCGTCATCTTGTGGTTCCAGTACCAGGGCGCCGGCAGCACCACCCGGTCGCCGCGTTGGGCGACGGCCATCATGGCGAGGGTGAATGCCTGGTTGCAGCCGGCGGTGATCGCCACCTGGTCCGCGCCGACATGGCCCGCGTGGGTCTCGGACACCCAGGCGGCGTAGGTCTCGCGCAGCGCCGGGTCGCCGATGATGGCGCCGTAGCGGGCGTTGCCGGGCTGTCCGGCCTCGTGCGCCAGGCGGGCCAGCAGCTCCGGCGCGGGGGGATGGCCCGGCGCGGCCTGGCACATATCCAGCATCGGGCCGGCCGCGCCGGGGTAGCGGGCGGCCCAGGCGTGCACCTCGGGGATCGGCGGGCTGCCGGTGTCGAGCAGCAGGGGGTTCAGGGACGGGGCGGGGTGGGTGAGCATCGGCGGGGACCTCAGGCGCGGAGGGGATACCAGTGGAAGCGGATGCGCTGGGCGGAAGTTGCTTCCTGCTTCCTCTCCCGGAGGGGAGGGAGAAGGAACCTGCCATAGCGCCATCTGGGCCATGGTGGGCCATAGGGAGGCCGCGAGCCAGGCCGCGGCACCAGGCCGGCGTGGCCGAACATCATCGGCGATCCTCCTGGGCGGTCGCATTTCGCACGGCATATTGGTGTCTCCACGACCTTGGCCGACCGACCGGCCCGGGCCGGTCAACCGCGCGGGGGCGCCAGTCAGCCGTTCGTTACG
>CAXTAT010000016.1:0-116725 GCA_964242415.1 uncultured Acetobacteraceae bacterium | reverse complement strand
CGAACGTGCCGTAACGCAGGCCGTTGGCGGCGACGCCATCGACCGAAGGGTTAAGGTGGACGTAGTCGCCGAACGTGTAGTTGTTCTGCTTGAAGCCGGGGGCCTTGTCGCCGCTGTCTTCGATCACCGAGGCGTAGAAGTTGACATGGCCGCCCAGCCGGACGCGGATCGTTCCTGGGTCGGGAACGTCCGACGGGTTTACACCACCACTCAATGAGCGGGCATCAGGCTGCAAGCCGTTGATGATCGTCGCCTGCGCCAACGCAAAACCGGAATGCAGCAAGCCGCAGCAAATAGTCGCAGAGGCCAGTAGCTTCTTTCGCATGTTATCTTCCCTGAACAACCGTCGAAAAACCAATGTTAACCTGAAACAGGCAGTCCAAAGACACTCAGCGCGTCAACCCGCCTCCAAACATGTATGACTCTACAGGCCGTGACACCGATGGCAACAACCCTTGGGTTGCCGACTGCAACCTTGCCACAATATGTTGCATCTAAGCCACATGCGCTGTCGTCAGCCTTCGCTGATCGCCATAGCGGTCAAGTCTGGGCGTCGCGTCTGTCCTGCGTGTAGAGTTGAGGCTCGCCGAATATATTGTATTATCAATGCGTTGCATAGAGCGTGACGCAGGTGAACCAGTAGGTGGCAGGGCTACTGAGGCTTATCGTCGCAACCGCCAGAGCGGACTCCTGTCCCGCAGAGGCTGCCGTGTCGAACAGGTCACGCCCGAGGCTCCGGACCCTCTACACATCACCGCATACGGCATCGAGCCTGGCGGCTACTGCCCAGGTTGCGGGGGCGCGAGCCGGGCTGTCGGTCCTTCATCGCCTGGCGCAAGATGTGCGCCGGTTTGCCGGGGTTCCGAAGCCGCAAGCTGCCGCTGCCTGGCCTGCAACGGCTGCGACTACTTCGCGGGACGATGTGCAAGCGGCGCAACGGCGGTGCGGTCGTGCTGGCGCGCTGCCGCGTGCTGGACCTGCCGGCGAACCGGACAGCCGGGACGCTGGCGGAGGGACTCCGCCGGCGGTTTTGCCGGGCCAGCCTACCGTCAACAGCAATCTACCGAGCCGCATCGCCGCACCGACGCCGCCGCAACCCGCTTGCGGCGCCCTGCCACGGTTCGTAGTCTCCGAGCATGGGCGTCCGGATACCACTCGGCTCATCTGCGCCGCTGCTCCGCATCACCGCCGAGCAGCTTGAAGCCATGGCGGTGACGGGAGCGCTCGCAAGCCTCCCGCGCATCGAGCTGCGTGATGGAGTGCTCTGCCAGGTGAACCCGGGGTATCGGCCGCACCTCCTCGCCAAGTCCGCCGTGTACGATGCGCTGCGTGACGCTTTGCGCGGCCTCGGCTCGGCGCTGGGGGTCGCATCGGAAGGCTCGGTCCGCGTCGGCGAGCGCGAGGTGCCGATGCCCGACGTAATCGTCTGGGAGGTGCATCGGGGCACCGGGCCGGTGCCGGTTGAGCATGTCCGCCTGCTCGTCGAGGTGTCGGACACGACGCTTGAGGACGACCTTGGCCGCAAGCGTCAGGTCTATGCGGCAGGGGGAGTTCCTGAGTACTGGGTCATTGACCTTCCAGGACGTGTCGTCCGCCAGTACTGGGCACCTGCGGACGGCAGCTATGCCAGCGAGACGGTTGTGCTGTTCGGCGGGCGGCTCTCGGCGGCGACGCTGCCGGGTCTCGGAATTGGTACGACGGCGCTGCAGGACGAGAGTTGATGCCGTGGCGTAAGGGTCGTCGCAGACCGCCATCGGCATAAGGCAGCGCCTTGCTGGCGAAGGCGCTGCACCTCCCGCCCTGCAAACCTGGATCAGGTGCCCCGGCGGCTCGCCTGCGGTGGCTCGGGCAGCGCCGCCAGCAGCGTGCGCGTGTACTCATGTGCCGGCGCCCGCAGCACCTGCTCGGTGTCCCCCGCCTCGACGATCCGCCCGCCGCGCATCACCAGCACGCGCCCGCACATCAGCCGCACCACATGCAGGTCATGGCTGACGAATAGGTAGGCCAGCCCCAGCCGCGCCTGCAGCTCCGCCAGCAGGTTCAGCACCACTGCCTGCACGGAGACGTCCAGCGCCGCCGTCGGCTCGTCCAGGATCAGCAGCCGGGGCCGCAGGGCGATGGCGCGCGCGATGCCCACCCGCGCCTTCTGCCCGCCGGAAAGCTGGTGCGGGAAGCGGTCCAGCAGCGGGCGCGGCAGGCCCACCTGATCGGCCAGCGCCTCCGCCTCGGCCCGGGCCGCCCCGTTGGACCGGCCGCCCAGGCGCATCAAGGGGTCCATGACGGCGCGGGCGGCGGTGAACCGCGGGTTCAGGCTGTCGGCCGCGTCCTGGAACACCAGTTGCAGCTTGCCGCGGTCGGGGTCGGTGGCGAAATGCCGGGCCGGCACGGCGGCGATGTCGCGCCCGTCCAGCAGGACGTGCCCGGCGGTGGGGTCCAGCAGGCGCATCACCATCGCCGCGGTGGTGGACTTGCCGCTGCCGCTTTCCCCCACCAGGCCGACGCTCTCGCCGGCCCGCACGTCGAACGACACGCCGTCCACCGCCTGCACTCCGCCGGGGTAGCGCATCGACAGGCCCTGTACTTCGAGCAATGGCGCCCCGGGTCGGGGCACGGGCCACTCGGGGCGCGGGGCGTCGTCGGGCAGCAGGTCCGCCACGCCCGCGCCGGGCCGGGGCGTCGCGCGGATCAGGCGGCGCGTGTAGGCGTGCGCGGGGTGGGCGAACACCTGGGCTGCGGCGGCGGACTCGACGACCTGGCCACCCTGCATGATGACCAGGTCGTCGCAGTACGCCGCCGCCAGGCCGAGGTCGTGCGTGATCAGCACCGTCGCCATGCCGCGCGCCCGGGCCAGCCCGACCAGCAGGTCCATGACGGCCTTCTGCGTGGTGACGTCCAGGCCCGTCGTCGGCTCGTCGGCGATCAGCAGCCGGGGGGAGCAAGCCAGCGCCACCGCCAGCGACACCCGCTGGCACATGCCGCCCGACAGCTCGAACGGGTAGGAGTCCACCCGTCGCTCGGGGTCGGCGATGCGGACGGTCCGCAGCAGCTCGACCGCCTGGGCGCGGGCGGTGGTGCGGGTCGATTGGGCATGGCGCACCAGCACGTCGGCGATCTGCCGACCGACGCGGCGCACCGGGTTCAGGCTGGCGCGCGGGTTCTGGAACACCATCGCGATCTCTCGCCCGCGCAGGTCCGCCATCGCCGGCGCCGGCAGGCCCAGCACGTCCACCCCGGCGAAGCGCACCCGGCCCGCCACCACCCGCCCGGCCCGGTCCAGGATGCGGAGCACGGCGTGGGAGGACACCGACTTGCCGCTGCCGCTTTCGCCGACGACGCCGACGATCCGCCCGCGCCCGACCTCGAAGCTGACGCCCCGCACCGCCTGCACCGTGCCGCGCCGGCTGCTGAACTCGACGGTCAGGCCCTCGACCTCCAGCAGTGGCGTCATGTGCGGCGCAAGGGATCCACCAGGTCGCGCAGGCCGTCGCCGAGCAGGTTGAAGGTGAACACCGCCAGCATTAGTGCGGCGCCGGGGAACAACGCCAGCCACCACTGCCCGGCGGTGATGAACTCCGCCCCCTGCGCCACCATGATGCCCCACTCCGGCGCGGGCGGGCGCACGCCGAGACCGATGAAGCTCAGCCCGGCGGCGTTCAGGATCGCCCAACCCAGGTTCAGCGACACCTGCACCATCATCGGCGGCAGCGCGTTGGGGACAATGTGCAGCGCCAGCACCCGCCAGTCCCGGTTGCCCGACAGCCTTGCCGCCTGGACGAAGCCGGCGTTGCGGCGCACCAGCACCTCGGTCCGCGTGAGGCGGGCGTAGAACGGCAGGTTGATCACCGCGGTCGCCAGCACGACGTTCTGCACGGTGTTGCCGGCCGCGGCGACGATGCCCATGGCCAGGACGAACAGCGGGAATGCCATGATGGTGTCGATCAGCCGGCCGCTGATCCCGTCGAACCAGCCGCCGTAGTAGCCGGCCACCGCGCCCATCGCCGTCCCCGCCGCGAAGGATAGGGCGACGGCGGAGACGCTGATCGCGAGGTCCAGGCGCGCGGCCACCACGACGCGGCTGAACACGTCCCGGCCCAGCTCGTCCGTGCCGAACCAGTGCAGGGCGTTGGGCGGCTGCAACGCCAGCGCGGCGTCGGTCGCCAGCGGGGGGAACGGGACCAGGGACGGCCCGAGCGCCGCCACCAGCAGCAGCGCGAGCAGCAGGCCGAACGACGCCAGCGTGACCGGGTTCTGCGACGCAACGTGCGCCGCCTGCCGCCAACGGCCGGGCTGCGGCAGGCTGATGCCGACCGCGCCTGGCTCCGGCTGCGAGTACATCGTCATTGCGAGCCGCGCGTGCGGCGTGGCGATCCAGGGGGGCGAGCGCGGTCCGGGCACCCTGGATTGTCGCGCCGGAGCCGGCTCGCAATGACGCTCGCAACGACGGGGGTTGGGCGGGCGGGGCGCCGGATCATCCCGCGGCCACGCGCGGGTCGATCAGGGTGTAGGCCACGTCGATCACCAGGTTCAGCAGCACGAACAGCACCGCCATCGCCAGCACGAAGCCCTGGACGGCGGCGTAGTCGCTGGCGGTCAGGGCGTCCACGGCGAAGCTGCCGATGCCGGGCCAGGCGAACACCTTTTCCACCAGCACGTTGGCACCGAGCGTGAAGCTGAACACCATGCCCAGCGTGGTCACCACCGGCAGCACAGCATTGCGGAACGCGTAGGCCAGCATCTGCCCCCGGCCCAGCCCGGCAGCCCGTGCGGCGCGGATGTATTCGCTGCCGAGCGCCTGCAGCATCGCCGCGCGGGACATGCGGGCGATGGGCGCCAGGGTGAACAGCCCCAGCGTCACCGCCGGCAGCACCAGTTGCGCCGCCGCCGCCCGCGCCAGGCCGAGATCCCCATGCAGCAGCGCATCCAGCACGAAGAAGCCGGTGGGACCGTCGGGCGGCGTCATCACCGCATCCAGCCGCCCCAGCGGCGCCGGCGCCCAGCCCAGCAGGTTGTAGAACACATGCACCAGCAGCAGCCCGGTGAAGAACGTCGGCAGCGACACCCCCGCCGTGGCGACGACCCGGCACAGGTGGTCGATCCAACTGTCCGGCCGCGTCGCCGCCAGGATGCCCAGCGGCAGCCCCGCCATCAGCGCGAGCAGCAGCCCGCTGAGCGTCAGCTCCAGGGATGCCGGCAGCCGCGACAGCAGCGACTCGCCGACGCCCTGCCCGGTGGTGATCGACTGGCCGAGGTTGCCGCGCCCGAGGTCCCGCAGGTAGGCGAGGAATTGCGCCGGCAGCGGCCGGTCCAGGCCCAGGTTGTGCCGGACCTGCGCCACGGTCTCCGGCGTGGCGGCTGGCCCGGCGAAGTAGGCGGCGGGATCGCCGGGCAGGGCGCGGGTCAGCAGGAAGGTGACCACCACGATCCCCGCCAGCGCCGGCACCGCCTGCAGCAGCCGCCGGGCGACCATGCCGAGGCGGGTCACGCCCACCGACCCCAAGGCAACCCGCTCAAGCCAGGGCCATCGCCCGCGCGTCCACGCCGCGGTGGAACCAGAACTGGTAGCCCTCCAGCCCCGGCGCCATCGCGGAGTCCAGGAACGGCTGCCACAGCGGGATGCGCGGGATGTCGTCCCAGGCGATGGCGATCATGCGGCGGATGGCGGGGGCGTAGGCCGGGTCGTCCTCGGGCATGTCCAGCGTGCGGGCGACCAGCTCCGCCATCTCGGGGTTGTCGTAGTTGCCGGCGTTGAACAGCGGACCCTTGGTGTAGGCCCAGTAGAAATAGTAGTCGGGCGTGTCCAGCCAGCCGCCGAAGCCGTCCAGGATCAGCGGCAGCTTCTTCTGCACCAGGGCGATGGTGCGCCAGTTGGCGCCGGGCACGCGGTCGATGGTGCAGCGGATGCCGATGCGGCCCAGGCCCTCCTGCACCAGCAGCGCCGCCGGGTCGCCCCAGGCGGCGGTGCCGATGTCGAAGGCCAGCGGCACGTCGAAGCCGTCCTTGTAGGGCGTCTCCGCCAGCAGCGCGCGGGCGCGGTCCAGGTCCGTGACGTAGGGCGAGGGCTGCGGCCAGGCGATGCTGTCCGTGGCGGGGCCGCCCCACATCTTCACCCCGCGGCCATAGGCGGCCTGGGCGAACATCTGCTCGTATGGCAGCGCGTAGGCCATCGCCTGCCGCACCCGCTTGTCGCGGAACGGCTCGAACGACAGGTTCGGGATCAGCACGGCGAGCGTGTTGGGCACCGGGGCGCCCACGACGCGCAGCTTGCCCTCGCGCACCAGGTCCGCCGCGTCCCGGCCGGGGATGTCGAAGCTGACCTGCACGTCGCCGCGCTGCACCAGGGCGCGGCGGGTCGAGCCGTTGGGGATCTCGCGGATCACCACGCGGCGGGTGCGGGGCAAGGGGCCGCCGACCCAGGCGTCGTTGCGGACGTAGATGAGCTGCGATCCCGGGTCCCACCGCTCCACCTTGAAGGCGCCGGACCCGGCGGTGTTGCGGTTGAGCCACTCCGCCGCCCAGGGATCGGCCTCGGTCGCGTGCTGGCGCGCGAGGGCGCTGTTGTAGATCACCGGCACCGGCACTGCGAGGTCCGGCAGGGTGAGCTTCGACGGCCGGGCCAGGGTGACGCGGAACGTGAGGGGGTCCAGCGCCTCGAACTGCGCGGGCTTCTCCAGGCGCCCGGCGGCCATCTGCGAGGTTGGGAAGCCGCCGATGGAGACCGCGCGGTCGAACGACCACTTTACGTCGGCGGCGGTGACGGGCGTGCCGTCGTGGAAGCGGGCGTTGGGCCTCAGCTTGAAGGTGATCGACAGCCGGTCGGCCGCCACGTCCCAGCTTTCGGCGAGTTCGCCGTGCAGGGTGTGGTAGTCGAACTCGGTGGTCCCATCCGGGCGGGTGCGGGTGCCGAATCCGATCAGCCGGTCATAGGCGTTGACGGCCACCTGGTAGGCGGTGCGGTTGGTGCCGGCGCGCTGGATGTCGAGGCTGTTGATGGTGTCGCCGATGGCCACCACCAGCGCGTCCCGGTCCGCTGCCCAGGCTGGCAGTGCGCGGAGCAATGGCAACGCGGCGGCGGACGATAGCAGGGACCGGCGTTCCATGCGGACGCTCCTTGGGGGCTGCCGGTCCCTGTAGCAAACTTCGGGCCAGGGCGGGCTTCAGGATCGGGGAAACCGCTTGGATGCGGCGCCGGGCATGTTTGGTGCAAGTCAGAGACACCAAACATGCCCTGGACCTTCGTGGGACTGAGCCAGCCGGACTGCAGCCGTGCCGGATCAGAGTTGGAACGGCACTGGATGCCTGGGCGAGCAGGTATCGCCATGCTTGAGCGCCGCCTCCCTGAAGTCTTGCCGCAACATCTTGGCAACAGGCACTTCTATGAGATGACTTCTCTGGCGGATTTGATGCGCAGGGTCAGCACCGATATTAAGTCGGGTCTAAATTACAAGCGACGTCGAAGAGTTATCGGCTCATGGCTGCATTGCGCAGGCAAGGCAAGTTTTACGAATGATCACTGCGATTTGCACAACTTTAACGATGACTTCATGATTGATAAGGTCTTAACTCTACGTACACGGGTTTATCGAAAGGGAATCGGAGTTGGCGCATCAAGATGACGAAGCTGGAGACGAGGCCGGCCCTGCGCCTTCGGAGATGGCAAACTCGGGCGTCACGCCGCAGGCTGCAGCCGGCGGCTATAAAGTAGCAGTACGCCGGAATGGTCCGATAGTCACTATTACGCTCACGTCTGGCAGTGAGTACGCCAGCATTGAACTATACGATAGCCTGATCCAGTCGCTGAGTAGAGGCTCGCTCAGCCTTCAGCTAAACCTTCCTTGCGCTTGACAGACCGGCAACAAATACTCCTCCCCCAACACTTGCGAGACTGGCCGAAGCGAAGCTAGTTAACTCGACGGCAGTGAAGCAAACCTCTGGCGCCTGTTCCTAAAATTGGAACGCTGTTGCTGCAGCCGCGTCATCACAAACGCGTGATGCACCTCCCGTTCGGTAATCGTTCAAGGCATGCTCGGCCCCTGACGATGTATAAACTGGATGCCGCGCATTGCGCCTGCGTGCGCCACGCGGACGCACAGGGCTAAACAACGATAGGGCCAATCAATGGACCAGGCCGCCTTCCGTATTCCAACTGGCCCGCTTGCGTCCCCGGTTGCCCGGCTCATCGCATTCTACCTGCCGCAGTTCCATCCCATCCCGGAGAACGATGCGTGGTGGGGTCCAGGGTTCACGGAATGGACCAACGTGGCCAAGGCCCGTCCCCTCTACCGCGGCCACCTGCAGCCGAGGCTGCCGGCCGATCTCGGCTTCTACGACCTGCGGGTGCCGGAGACGCGGGAAGCCCAGGCGGGGATGGCGCGTGCGGCGGGAGTCGAGGGCTTCTGCTACTGGCATTACTGGTTCGGCAACGGCCGGCGCATCCTGGAGCGCCCGTTTGAGGAGGTGCTGGACACCAAGCAGCCAGACCTGCCGTTCTGCCTGGCCTGGGCCAACCAGTCCTGGACCGGCATATGGCACGGCGCCCCCGGCAGCGTGCTGATGGAGCAGACCTACCCCGGCCGCGAGGATGAGGCGGCACACTTCGCCTGGGCACGGCGCGCCTTCGAAGACCCGCGCTACATGCGCGTGGACGGCAAGCCGATCTTCGTGATCTTCGCCCCGCACGACATGCCGCAGCCCGCCGCGTTCCTGGACCATTGGCGGGAACTGGCGCATCGCGCGGGCCTGCCCGGCCTGTATTTCGTCGCGATCACCAACCACTACAGGGGCGACGTTGCCCGCTATGGCACGCCGCTGCTGCAGCCGTTCGACGCCGTGACGCCGCTGGTGCCGCAGGAGTACCTGGAGGACCGGCCGAAGACGGTGCTGGCGCGCACCGCCCGGCGCCTGCGGACCCGCAACCTCGGCCCGCGCTTCGCCGGCATGACCGGCAACCGCCTGGCGCTGCCGGCCCGCTACCCCTTCAGGGACGTGGTGCAACACGCGCTGCACGACATGCCCGACGACCTGCGGCACCTGCCCTGCGTGCTGCCGGGCTGGGACAACACGCCGCGGTCCGGCCCCCGCGGGGTGGTATTCGAGGGCGCGACCCCCGAGCTGTTCGGGCAGTACTTGCAGAAGGCGCTGGACCGCGTGGCTGCCCGGCCGCCGCAGCAGGCCATCGTCTTCCTGAAGGCGTGGAACGAGTGGGCCGAGGGCAACTACGTCGAGCCGGATGCCGCTGTTGGCCACGCCTACCTCGACGTGATCCGCCGCGCGATGCTTCCGGCCGGCAGCCCGGCGCTGGAACGGGCGCGTTGAACGCAAGCGGCTCGGCGTGGCCCAACCTGGCGCAACCCAACCAGGCACCACCCAACGGGATGCGGCCCAGCGTCGCCGTCGTCAGCCATGTGCTGAACGACGCCATCCGCGCCGGCTTCGAGCGGCTGTTGCGCGAGGCGCCGGGCGACCACGACGTGCGCTTCATCCTGAGCAGCGATGATCCCGATGCCACCCTGGGCGGGCTGCCGGAGGACCAGGTGGACCGGATCAGCCGCGGCGACGTATTCGCCCTGGGCTATCCCGAGAAGTGCCAGGATGCGGATTGGAGCATGGCCGGCAACCTGGACCTGGTGTTCCTGGAGTTCCGGCGCCGCCATCCCGGCCACGGCCAGTACTGGTTCCTGGAGTACGACGTCCACTGGGAAGGCGAATGGGGCGTGCTGTTCGAGCACTTCCGCACAGGCGGCGCCGACGTGCTGGGCGCGACGATGCTGCACATGGACGACGTGCCGCACAAGGAGGGCAACCCGCCCTATCCCCGCCAGGTCGTGCCGCCGGGCATGGCCTGGGCGCGGCAGCATGTGCTCAGGGGCTTCCTGCCGGCGTGCCGGATCAGCGAGCGGGCGTTCCTGGCGCTGGACGCCGCCTACCGTGCCGGGCTGGGGGGGCACTACGAGGTGAACGTGCCGACCGTCGCGGCGCAGAACGGCTTGGTGATCGAGGACTTCGGCGGCTGCGGCCGATTTGTCCGGCCGGAGAACCGGGACCGCTTCTATTTTGCGCGCGGTGACAATTACTCGCACTCGCCCGGCTCGTTCGTGTTCCGCCCGATGCAGCGCGTGCTCCAGCGGCCGAACACCCTGTGGCACCCGGTGAAGCCAGATGGCGTGCCGGTCTGGCACCCGCTTCGGGTTGACGGCGGCCCGGCGAAGGCCGCCCTCGAGTGGGTCAAGCCTCTGCTTTGGCAGTTCATCATCTGGCTCTGGTTCGCCGTCCGCTGGCGTCCGTTGCCTGGTTTCCCGCATCGCACACCCGCCCGGGGCGAGGGATCGACGTCCGAGATACGGTCGCTGACCGGGCTGCGCGGCGCGGCGGCGTGCCTGGTCATGATGTATCACTTTACCGCCGGCGGTGCGGGGTTCGGCCTGCTCGCGCCCCTGGTGCTGCGCGGCTACCAGGCCGTAGACCTGTTCTTCGTGCTGAGCGGCTACGTCATGGCGCTGACCTATGGGCGCCGTCCGCGGACCGGCGGCGGGGGGACGGCCTACCTGCTGTTCCTGGGGCGGCGGCTGGGCCGGGTGTATCCACTGTACTTGGTGGCTACCCTGGTCCGCCTGGCGGTGGCTGGTCCGGGATGGGATGGATTGGCCGTGCTGGCCAACCTGGGCATGGTGCAGGCCTGGGGCCTAGCCGACAGCATCGGCGGCCCGACCTGGTCCATCAGCACGGAGTTCGCCGCCTATGTGGCGTTCCCTGCCCTGCTGCTGCTGACGGCGGCGCGACGGTCCGCGGCGGCGGCGGCGGTTTGCCTGGCAGTCCTGGCCGTTGTCGCCGGGCAGGACGCGGCGGTGCTGCACCAGGTGCAGGCCGGGGAGGTGCTGCGCCGCGGAGCGCTGGACGTGTTCGGCGCGGGCACGCCATTTCCGCTGCTCCGCTGCATCGCCGGGTTCACGCTGGGCTTGGCCGCGTTCCGCCTGGCGCAGGTGCCGGTGCTGGCCCGCTGGGCGGCCATTCCACTCGCCGGCGACATCACCGCGCTGGCGGTGGTGGCGCTGATGCTGCTGCCGGGGACCGATGTGCTGCTGGTCGCCGCGTTCGTGCCGCTGGTGGCCACCCTCGCGGCCGGGCGCTCGCGGGTAGCCCGCGTTCTGGGGCAACCCGTGCTGCACTGGCTCGGCATCGTGTCATACTCGATCTATCTCGTGCACCGGCCGGTCGAGGACCTGCTGCGGCCGGCCCTGACGGGCGCGCTGCAGGCCCTGCATGTGCCGCATGCGTTCTCCGCTGCCGCGGCGCTCATGGTCCCGGCGGTGCTGGTTGTGTCCGCGCTGACCTACCGCTTGATTGAGCAGCCATGCCGCATATGGTCGCATCGCCTGCTTGGGTCTGGCCGCGTGGCGGCGCCGGCGGCAGCCACGGGGGGATGGGCCGACGTGGCCCCGGCGTCTATAAGGCCCTTCGAACCAAAACAGGGGTGAACGCGTGGCTGCTCTGGCTAAGGCGTGCTGCGCCCGGAGCGAGCCTGCCGATGACCGCCCATCCCCTCGGGGCCGACCTGGCGCCGTTGCACGTGAGCGGCGGCGCCTGACCGCCGCATGAGGATCGCGGTCTGGCATAACCTGCCGAGCGGCGGCGGCAAGCGTGCGCTGCACGACCACGTGCGGGGCCTGCTGGCCCGGGGCCACGCCATCGAGGCCTGGTGCCCCTCGACGGCCGACCCGGACTATCTGCCGTTGTCGGAGCTGGTTCCCGAGCATGTGCTGCCGCTGGCCTGGCCCGGCCGTGCGGGCCTGAGCAGGATACTGCGTCTGCCGGGCCGCGTGGAGCGGCAACTGGCCGCGATGGAGGGCCATTGCCGGACCGCCGCCGCTGCCATCGAGGCCGGCGGCTTCGATGTCCTGGTGGCGCATTCCTGCAAGTTCTTCCGCACGTCGCCAATGGGACGGCTGACTGGCCTGCCGAGCGTGCTGTATCAGCAGGAGCCGTACCGCTGGCTGTATGAGGCCCTGCCGCGGCTGCCGTGGCTGCCCCCGTTGCCGCAGCCGCATCCGCGCCTGAGCCCACGCTGGATGCATGCCATCGCCAGGGACCGGCGCGTGCTGCGCAATGCCCGGCTGCAAGGGGCGGAGGAGGTGCGGAACGCCGGCGCCTTCGGCCGCATCCTGGTCAACTCGCTATTCAGCCGCGAAAGCATCCTGCGGGCCTATGGCAGGGACGCGGAGGTTTGCTACCTCGGCACCGACCTCAGCCGTTTCGTGGACCAGGGGCTGCCGCGGGAGCGGTTCGTCATCGGGCTGGGCACCTTCTCGGCGGAAAAGCGGCTCGACCTGGCCATCGAGGCGCTTGCGCTGTTGCCGGAACCCCGTCCGGCGCTCGCCTGGGTCGGCAATGCCAGCTACGGCGGCTACCTGGAGGGGATGGCGGCCCTGGCCGCGGCCCGCGGCGTGCCGTTCACCCCGCACCTCCGCATCCCCGATGAGCAGGTAGTCGAGTTGCTGAACCGTGCTGCGGCCCTGATCTACGCTCCCCGGCTGGAGCCGTTCGGCCTGGCTCCCATCGAGGCCGGGGCCTGCGGGCTGCCGGTCATCGCCGTGGCGGAGGGCGGCGTGCGGGAGACGGTGATCGACGGCGAGAACGGGATGCTTGTGCACAGCTCGCCCCGCGCCATCGCCGACGCCGTGGCCGCCTTGCTTGATGACCCGGCGCTGGCCAGCCGGCTTGGCGCCGCTGGCCGGGCGCACGCCGAGCGGCGGTGGTCGCTGGAGGCCAGCACCGACCGGATCGAGGCGGCGCTGCTACGCGCGGCCGGTCAGGGGGCGGGTGGGTATGGCGACGCGCAACGATGAAGGCCCGGCCCCGCGATCGGGCGCGGTTCGCCGATTGCTTCCATGACGTGCGCAGCCTGGCCGTTTCTGTCCCCGGCCGCACCGTCATCGGGAGCCGCACTTGCGGCGTGGCAATTCAAGGTGGCGAGGGCGGTCCTAGCCTGCTGGATTGCCGCGCCGAAGCCAGCTCGCAATGACGTTATGCCCGCACCGGTGGGACGCGAAGCTGGTTATTAAAAAGTGTAGCCGGAGACAGCCTTGAAGTCGTCCATCAGCAGCGAATGCTTGGTCATCTTACGCCGCAGCAGCTTTCGCGCCATCTTTGATCCCCTGGTCTCGTGGGCGAAGAAGCGGAATAGCCGGTCCGCAACAGGCTTGCGTGAAAGCAGATGCGTGCCCGTCCCGTCGGACGCGAGATGCAAGCCGAACTTCTTTGCGACCGCTTGCAGGGCTGGGAGGGTGTAGAAGGCGATGTGCTGGCCATGGTCCGGCCCGAAATACCACCAGTCGTCCGCGGCGTCCGGTTTGCCGGGGACCAGCAGCGTGGAGAACAACAGGTTGGGCGAGTAGCCGAGCATCTTCTCGATCTCCGCCAGGGGATCGTCCAGGTGCTCGAACACCTCGAAGGCGGTCAGCAACTCGAACGTCATGCCAGGCTGCACGGCGAAATGCTTGGCAAACAGGTTCTGGCAGTGCAGGTCCTGCCAATAGAAGTCGAAGCCCCGGTCGCGCATCAGGCGGACCAGCACGCCATAGCCGGCGCCGTAGTCCAGGAACTTGGCGTCCTTGTCGAAGCTGCTGAGGACCACGCCCTCGATCAGGTTCGACCCGGTTATGGCGCGGTTGACCGGGCCAAGATCGATGTCGTTGATCGCCGAGGCATAGGATTCAGCGAGCCAGTAAGGCTCCTCGGTCTGCATGAAGCCGCAGGATGAGCAGCGGTAGTAGGACGCCTTGTACTTGCCGAGGACATCCGCAGTGAAGGCCAGGTGGGATGCCGACTGGCATATCTTACACAGCATTGCGAAGCTTTCGGAGAAGTATCGACGTATCGATCGAGGCGGGAATGCATACGCAGGCGATATAGGCGAGGACCGTCCCTGCAATCACCCCGGTTACGCCCATGACCTTAATGAGGTAAACCGACAAGGCGATGTTGGCAACGGCCGACACGGCGCTGTAGATGACCTGCGCCTTCATGTGCGACGCCGCCGCGAGCAGGCAGGCAATCGGGCTGCAGAACGCATTGATCATGCTCCAGGCCGCCATCCACAGGACGAGTTCGTTTGGCGGAACGACAGCCAGTCCGGCCCAGACCTTGATGAAAGGCCGGGCGATGAGGATCAGCGGCGCCACTGCCGCAAGGGTCGAGCCGAGCGAGAAGGCCAGGTTAAGCGTGAACGTGCGCCTGACCCACCTGATGTCGCGGCGGGCGATCGCATCGGTGTAGGCGACCCAGACGTATCTGAACAGCAAGGTCTGGATCAGCGACGTGAAGCCGAACAGGCTGTAGGTCAGGCTGTAGGCCGGGATCTTGTCGGCTCCAAGGTAGTGGGCGATGACAAGGTTGTCGGTCTCGAAAACCACCAATGCCATAATCTGGATCAGGAAAAACTGCCCGCCAATGCGGAACAGGCCCCGCACGGACTTGCCGCTGATGCTCCGCAGGCGCGGACCCATGGCGGGCCTGCGATGGGTGAACAGCCATAGGCCGCTTGCCGCGGTCATGGCCAGGCCGGTGCCGGACACGGCGGCGACCAGCCATACCAGCCCGCCATGCGTCTGCGTGACCAGGACCAGGGCAAGCAGGCTGGCGACGCTGCCCGCGGCCGACCAGTAATTCGCGAGCTTGCCGTCCTGCGCGGCGTTGTAAACGGGTCCGATGACCGACAGGGGAAACCCAAGCAGGAAGATCAGCAGCGCCACCGCAACCGCCGGCCTGATCTCGGCACGCGTAACGTCGCCCGTCACGCCGAACACCGCGTCCCAATCGATCCAGGGCCACGCCACTGCGATGCCCAGTCCCAGCGCCAGCGCGACGGCGGAGAACAGGGCGCAGGCCGTGCTCACCTCGGCCCGGACCAGGTCGGGCCGCTCGGCGCCCAGCGCGGTGGCGATGGCGTTGATCAGCCCGTTGCCGATGCCAAGGTCCGCCAGCCGCGCCCAGGCCAGCAGGGAGCCGAGCAGCGTCCAGACGCCATAGCGTTCCGGCCCCAGGTAGCCGATGGTCAGCGGCACCGAGAGCAGGCTTACGGCCACGCCGACCACCCGGTTGGCCAGGCCGGTGACGACGCCCTGCACGATGGTCATCAGCCGGCGGCGGCGGTGGTCGGCGCCGTCCACCCTGCCGAAGGCGAACCGGAACGCGGTGCTGATGTCCAACCCTGCCGCTCCCGACCTGTCCTGATGGCTGCTTCAGGCCGACGGCGGCGCGGCGTTTCCGTCTGCCGGCGCTTTGCCCGCCGATATCGAGTTTATGCAAAGGATTCATTGGGATCAAGGGTCAGGGTAGGTCCCAAAGGGGGCGCCGCGAGGTCGCTTCTCCCGCGGCAGGCAAACGCGTTAAAATTATCGAGCGTTAGAGACGATTTTCAGAAATGCCGAGTGAGCCCCAGTGCAACGAGGGACATGCATGCGCTTTGGAGCGGGTGCCCTAGGCGGAGATTCGGCGGGGACCGCAAGCTCCTGCCCGACAATGCGGCGGCGCAGGAGTGAACCTGGTTCGCATGGCCGCGACGCTATCGGGATGGGAGCCAGTTCCCGTGGAACCCCGGCGGTATCCTGTGCGGCAGCCGGACTGCGGCGACCGGCGCCGCCTCGAAGGACCGTGCGTCGAGGATCGCCAGGTCGGTGGTCTCGTCCGCCGTGTTGATGACTAGGCCGATAAGCCAGCCCTCGTCCTCCGCCGCGTCGGCGGCCGCGGGCACGAACACGAATTCGCCGGGCAGGTGGCCGTCGCCAAACTCGTGCACACGGCAGCCACCGGTTTCGAGGTCATGCTTGTAGAGCCTCGTGGCGCCGGCAAGCTGCGGGTTGCCGTCTGGCGGCACGGAGACCGTGTAAACCCAGCGATGGACCTGGCCGAACCGGCGCTCGTCGATGCGGGGGAACTCCTGCGGCGTGGCGTCGATCACGCGCCGGCCGACGCTGCGCGTCGAGGGGTCCACCGTCCAGCGCTCGAACTGGCCCAGCGTGTCCAGGCCGCTTGCGCCCGAGGCGAACATCGTGGGGTAGGCGATGACGTCGAGGATCACCCGGCCGTCTTCGCCATCGAACGCGTTGGCCACATGGAAGACGAAGCACGGCTCCACATCGCACCAGATGATGCCGGCGGCGTCGCCGTGCCGCGGCAGGAGGCCCACGCGGGCGGGGTGGGCGGGGTTCCAACGGAAGGGGAACACGTGGCCACCGAGCAGGGTGCGCATCGAGAAGGTCACGGGCAGATCGAGGACGATGGCGAACCGCGCGGTGAAGGCGCAGTCATGGATGCAGGGGCCGTGCTCGACGGCGACTGGCACGTCACGGACCACTTTGCCGTCCGCCGAGACGACGACATGGCGCACGGCGTCCCAGATGCCGCCGTCATAGGCAACGGCGTGGTGATCGCCAGTAAGCGGGTCCAGGTGCGGGTGACCGGTGAACGAGCCGCCGAGCGTGCCGTCGAACGGGTTGTAGGACTGCTTGTCCAGGTCGTCGGATAGCTCGACGGGGAAGCTGCCAGCCTCCACCAGGGCAAAGGCACGGCCGCCGATGCCGACCACGTTGGTGTTCACGGTGTCGTTGCGTCCGCGGCGCGGTCCGGGCGCGGCGGCCCGGCCGAGCGCCGCAGCCGCCAGGCGCGAACCGATCCAGCGGTTGCGATACCAGGGGGCCTTGCCGTCGTCGATGGCGATGCCGTGCACCATGCCATCGCCCAGGAACCAATGGTGACCCGCGTGATCGGGACTGACCGGGTTCGCGCCCATCTTGAGGTATCGGCCGCTCAGCCCTGCTGGGATCGACCCGGTTACGGCAAGGTCCTGCAGCGTCAGTTCCGAGCGCATGGGCGCGTGAACGCCGACAAGGTAGGGGCTGCCGGTCTTGGGCAGCCGCTTTCGGTTATAGGCTGCAACCAGCTCGACGCCACGCTCCATGACTGCGCGAACGGCTGATTGAGCGGGGTTCGGCATGGACCGTAGTCTCCGGCGGCGTCGTGGCGCTTCGAACCCGGATGCTAGCAAGCTGCCCAGATCATGTCGCCCGTGATCTGGCCGGTGGCCGAGTCGCGCCCACCTCGGATGCTTCCCTGGCGGCCGCCCCAAAAGCGGGCATGACGCCCCTTGCCGGTGGATCGTGCCTGTGCGCCTGCGTGATCGCAACCGCCCCTGGGTCTGGCCGCGGAGGGCCTGCCGGCGTTGCGAGCCGCGCTTGCGGCGTGGCAATCCAGGGGGCGAGCGCGGTCTCTGTCCTCTGGATTGCCGCGCCGAAGCCGGCTCGCAATGACGGCAAGGTTTGGGACGGCGCCGGTCCGGGTCAGAGGCACTTGAGATCATTCGGGTGTGGAGTTGGGTGGCGATGAGTCACACGGCCCGGATGTGACCTGGGCTGATCCAGCCCGGCTGTGCTGGTGATGGCCGGCGATCCTCAGCATCAACTAAGGCCCAACTGTCCCAGCACCTCGCCAACCCGGCGCTGCGCCGCCTCCGGTAACGGCAGGATTGGCCGCGGCGGCGCGGCGTGGCACAGGCCCAGCAGGTTCGCCGCCGCATACATCACCCGCAGGCTGGTGTGCTCGCGGAACAGGTCCCACAGCGGCGCCAGCCCGGCGTTCAACCTGCGCGCCTCCACCGCATCCCCGGCCTGGGCCGCGGCGACGATGGCCATGCACGGCCGCGGGAACAGGCCGCCCGCCACGCTGTACCAAGCTGCTCCACCAGCCAGCAGGGCCTCGGCGGCATGGGCGTCCACGCTGTAGCCCAGGGAAAAGCCCGGCGCGGTCGCTGCCCGCAACGCTTGCAGATGCGCGGGCACAGCTTCGGCGGCGGGGACCGGGTTCTTGACGGCGATGATGCCGGGCACGCGGCTGAGGCGGGCCAACAGGTCGGTGGTGAAGGTGAAGTGGGTGGTGCCGGGGTTGTTGTAGATCACCAGGGGTAGGCCGCCCGCGCGGGCCACGGCCTCGAAGTGGGCGAACACCTCGTCGTCCAGCAAGGGTGTGTAGGACACCGGGGCCAGCAGCCCGGCGGCAGCGCCAGCCACACGGGCGTCCTGCGCCAACAGCACCGCATCATCGGTTCGCAACGCACCGACCCCGGCGAGGATGGGCACGCGACCGGCGACCTGGGCGACTGCGGCCTCGATGGCGCGGCGGCGTTCGGTGCGGGATAAGTACGGATAGGAGCCGGTGGTGCCCAGTAAGCCGATGGAGTGGACCTTGGCGTCCACAAGGCGGATCAACAGGAGTTGCAGGGCAGCAACATCGACGTTGCCCGCCTCATCGGCCGGGGTGAGGGGGAAAGCAGACAAGCCCTGGGGAAAAGTCATGCCGGAAAGATAACGCACGACCGCTTCGGTGTTTAGGACGTTTCCCCCTCCCGCCCGGGGAAGGCTAGGGTCAGGGAGGCGGAATGGACTATGCTCGGATAAAGGCTGGGCCACGTGCAAATGGGCGCTGGCGCCCCCCCCACCCCGGCCCCTTCCCGGAGGGAGAGGGGGAAGCGATCAGCTTTCCTTGGGGGCGTAGGCGACGCACCAGCCGTTCGGATTGATCGTGCCCGCGACGATCTTGCAGGCGTTCGGGTCAACCCAGTTCACGCACGCACTGCACTTCGCGCCGTCCTTGGGCTGTTCCTGATACTGCACCAGCTCCTGCGCGATCTTCTCATCCTGCGCACGGGCGGCGCCGGCGGCCAGCGTGGCGCCGGCGGCGACCATCAGGCCGGTGCGGAGCATCTCGCGGCGCGACTTGTTCTCAGGCATGGCGTGGTCCCTCTTCGTTGGTTGGCTAAGACGTTCCATATGCCTCAACACGCCCGATGTGGCGGGGTTCCCGCCGCTGTTAAGGATTGGACCGAGGCCGCCTACGCCACCGCCGCCAGGTTCATCTCCACCCAGATCGCCGACAGCGCGCCCACCAAGTGGGTGATGTCGGCGTCGGTGTGCAGCGGCCCCGGCGTGATCCGCAGCCGCTCCGTCCCGCGCGGGACCGTGGGGTAGTTGATCGGCTGGATGTAGATGCCCTGCTCCATCAGCCGGTCGCTGATCAGCTTGCAGCGCACGGCGTCGCCGACCATCACGGGAACGATGTGGCTGGGGTTGTGCATGTGGGGGATACCCGCCGCGTCCAGCGCCCGGCGCAGCGCGGCCACCCGGTCCTGCTGCCCTGCCCGCTCCTCGCTGCTCTCCTTCAGGTGCCGCACGCTTGCCAATGCCCCCGCTGCGACGGACGGCGGCAGCGACGTGGTGAAGATGAAGCCGGACGCGAAGCTCCGCACGAAATCGCAGATCACCGCCGACGCGGCGATGTAGCCGCCGACGATGCCGTAGCCCTTCGCCAAGGTGCCCTCGATCACCGTCAGCCGGTCCATCAGGCCCTCCCGCTCGGCGATGCCGCCGCCGCGAGGGCCGTACAGGCCGACTGCATGGACCTCGTCGCAATAGGTCATGGCGCCGTGCTTGTCGGCCACGTCGCACAGTTCGGCAATGGGGGCGATGTCGCCGTCCATGGAGTACACGCTCTCGAAGGCGATCAGCTTGGGCGCGGCCGGGTCCATCTCGGACAGGCGGCGGTCCAGGTCCTCGGGATCGTTGTGCCGGAACACCTGGTAGGGCGCGCGGCTATGGCGGATGCCCTCGATCATGCTGGCGTGGTTCAGCGCGTCGGAGAAGATCGTGCAGCCCGGCATCCGCCCGGCCAAGGTGCTCAGCGCCGCCAGGTTGGACATATAGCCGGAGCTGAACAGCAGCGCCGCCTCCTTGCCGTGCAGGTCGGCCAGCTCCTCCTCCAGCATGACGTGGTAGTGGTTGGTGCCCGCGATATTGCGGGTGCCCCCTGCCCCGGCGCCGCACTTGTCCAGCGCCTCGTGCACCGCCGCCAGCACGGCCGGATGCTGGCCCATGCCGAGGTAGTCGTTGCTGCACCACACCGTCACCGCCTCCTGCGCGTTGCCGCGGATGTGCGTGGCGTTGGGGAAGCTGCCGGCCTGGCGCTGCAGGTTGGCGAAGGTGCGGTAGTTGCCCTCCTGCCTCAGCCCGTCGAGCTGCTTGCGGAAGAAGGTCTCGTACTGCATGGCGCATGTCCCAGGCTAGGTAGCACCGGCGACCCGCGCCGGCTCGGTCTCTATATGGGCATGCGTGGGATCATTGCAGGCGGTCCCGCCGCCCTGCACCGCCCAGCCCCACAGCTTTGCAAACGGCAGCGGCAGCACGAGCACCACATGCTCGACGACCGCCAGCGTGAGCATCGTCGCCACGAACGTCAGGCCGGCGCCCGGTGCCATGCCGCCGTGGCCCCATGCCAGCGCCGCCAGCCACGCCAGGCCCGCCGCCACCGACACCGGCATCAGCGGGTTCATCGCCCGGCGGCGGAAGAAGCTTTTCAGGTAGGCGATCTGCGCCGGCAGGAACTCCTCGCCGAGGTTCCGCACGCCGAGGAAGAAGTTCAGCTTTGCCGATGTGCGCCCTGCCCACAGCACCATGAAGGTCCAGGTGCCCACCTGGTTCGGCGCGCCCCAGCTTGCGGCGACGATCACCGCGGCTGTCGCCAGGATCGCCAGCTCGTGCCAGATGCACGCCTGCACGGCATGGCCGAAATGCGCCCAGCCGCGGCAGCCCGCCGGGCACGCGGTGCGGCGCGGCCCCGTGACGTAGCCCATGAAGAACGCCATCTCGTGCCAGCCCCACGCCAGCACAGCCCAGGTGAAGGCGGCATAGGCCCCGTGCACCGAGGCGTCCGCGCTGCCCACGCAAAGCTGCTGCAACGCGATCAGGAACAGCACTGTCCCGCCCGCCATGCTGAACCGGAACGTGCGTGGCGGCAGCGTGTCCAGCCAGATGATCAGCCCCGTGCTGAACCACCACACGAACAGCGCATACAGGACGGGCCAGCCGGTCGCCACGGCGCTACCACGCCGGCTGCAGGCGGACGGTCTCCGGCATCGCGTTGTCCTTCACCGGGGCCACGTACATCCGCAGGAACGCCGCGCCAGCCGCAGCCGTCAGCCCGATGTTCCGCACCTTGCCGATGATGCCGCCCTGACGCCGCGCTGCCGCCTTGGCGACGGTGATGCGCCGCAGCCGCTCGAACCCGCGGGCGAACACCGGGTTGTCCAGGTCCAGCGACACCGGGAACACCTGCCGGGTAATCTCGGTGGTGATGCGGAACACCTTGAAGTCGTACTCCGTGGGATCGACGCCCAGCGCCGCATGGAACACCGGGCGGGCATGGTCGCGCACGTACATCGTCGCGAACACCGCCAGCAGGAAGAACCTGATCCACAGCTTGTTCACGCCGGAGAGGACCTTTGGGTCGGCCCGCATCAGCAGGGCGAACGCCTCGCCGTGGCGGAACTCGTCGCCGCACCACTCCTCGAACCAGGCGAAGATCGGATGGAACATCCGCTCCGGGTGGCGCTCCAGGTGGCGGAAGATGGTGATGTAGCGGGCGTAGCCGATCTTCTCCGACAGGTAGGTCGCGTAGAAGACGAACTTGGGGCGGAAGTAAGTGTACTTCTTCACCTTGGTCAGGAACGACAGGTCCACCCCGACGCCAAAATCCTTCAGGCTGTCGTTTATGAACCCGGCGTGCCGCGCCTCATCGCGCGTCATCAGGTTGAACAGCTCGTGCACGTCGCCGTGCTTGATGCGCTTCTTGATCTCGGCATACAGCACGCAGCCGCTGAACTCGGCGGTGACGGAGCTGACGAGGAAGTCCAGGAATTCCTGGCGCAGCGCCGGCTCCATGGTGGACAGGTCGATGTCGAACCGCTCGTCGCGGATGAAGTGGCCCTTGTTCACGTCCAGCCGCAGCTCGGCGATCAGCGCGTCCCACTCGGTGCGGACGCGCGACACGTCGATGCGCTCCATGGCGGCGAAATCGGTGGTGTAGAAGCGCGGGCTGAGGACGGTGTCCTCCTGCGCCATGCGCGTACCCTCGTTCATCTGCTTGGAGGTGGCCGGATTGCTGGAGGCGGGGGTGTCGAGCGTTGAGGACATCAGGGTGTCTCCTTCGGCAGGAAGCCGACCTCGTAAAGCTCCGTCAGTTCGAACATGGCGGCAACCCCCGTCCACCACCGCGCCAGTGCGCCGCCACGGGTCACGGTGGCCCGGCAGCGCATGGTGCGGTGCTCGCCGAAGCCCACGTCGGCCGGGGCGCCGTGCACCACCACGCTGTCTCCCGGCCGGATATCGATGCCGTCCGGCACGGCGTGGGCGTGGAAGCTGTAGGGCGTCTGCTCCACGTCCACGTCGGCCAACACCTCGACGGTCTCGCCGCCCAGCAGCCAGCTCACAGCGGCGCCCGGGTGGCGACAGACTGGCGGACCGGGCCGAGCAGGCGGCCGAACGCGGCGGCGTTGGTGTTGCCATAGGCCAGCAGCTCAAGCCGCCGGCCGTTGCTGGTATCGTCCAGCGTCAGGTGGCCGTCGCTCCAGGCGGACAGGCGGAACGGCGGCTCGGCGCCGACGCCGTTCATGCGCCGGGTGCGGGCCAGGCCGCGCAGGGTGGCACGGATGAAGCCCTGTTCCCCCGTCAGCACGTCCACCTGCTGACCGGTGCCGGCGTCGGTGATGACCACCGCGCCATCGGACCGGTCGGCGAACAGCAGGTCGCGGGCGGCGATGACCGACCCGGTTTCCTGCGCCGGGCTGATGCCGACGACCCGACCGGCCACCGCGCCGGCCAGGCCAAGCCCGACCACGGCGAAGATCGCGTATTTCGGCAGGCGGCTCAAAAGGTCGTTCGGCACGGCGTATCCTCCCCTAGGCGGCGACTGGCGCGTGGGCGCCGACGCCGCTCGTTTCGTCCTGCTCCGACGCCCCAAAAACCTGGGCAGGCACGGACAGGTTGGCCGACGCCGCCAACGCCCGCGCCAGGATCTGCGCGGCATGGCCAGCATCCGGCACAGCACGCAGCATCGGCTCGGCCCGCGCCATCCGCCACGGCCGCGCGTGCGGCCACAGCATGAGGTAGGCTAGCCGGTCGCCGGCATGCAGCGAAAGACAGATATCACCGATTCCGTCCTTGCCAGCCCGCAGCCCCGCAGATTCCACCCGGGCAAAGGGCAGGTTGATGGTCATCGGCAGCACCAGGCCCAACTGCAGGCACACCCGCTTGTTGGTGATGCTGTAAACCGTACTGCGGCCCACGCCCCAGGAGTACAGCCCCAGCACCAGGATCGGCACCATCCCTGCCCCGGCCACCTTGCACAGGCTCAGTGCCAGCTCGGCCGCAGGCACCCCGTCCACCAGCCCGGTCACGGCGCAGGCGGCGAAGATGGCGCTGAAGTACAGCGCCAGGCCGCGCACGTGGAACACCCGCAGCGCCATGGCGCGCCAGTCCGGCACCCCCTGCCACAGCAGGCGCTCGCCCTCGGGTAGCCGGCACGGCAAGCCCTGCGGGGCCTCGCCGCGGAAAGCGGTCGGGCGCTCGTGGCGGCGGACCTTGACCTTCATGGTGCTCATACGAATGGCTCCGAACGGCTGGGTGTTGCGTACAGGAAGCCGCCGCCGAAGTAGGAGACCAGCTTCTCCTCCTCCAGGATCGTCACGGTCTCCGCGTTCTTCAGGCTTGGCACGTCCTTGAACTGCGCCGCGGTGATGGCGCCCACCTTGATTTGCCGGCGCTTGCTGTTGATGCGGGCGTAGTGCTGCGGCAGCAGGACATGGCCGCCGCCATCGGCCAGCTCGACCTCGAAGTAGCGCACCACGACCTCCGACCGGTCGATCCAGCAATCCACCACCGTGCCGGCCAGCCTGCCGTCGCAGCCGAACACCGTCATGCCGATCGGGTTCGGGTCCTCGTCGGCCAGGAAGAACATCGGGATGGTCCGCAGCGGCACGATCTTCGGCAGCGAGTCGTCGAACGTCACGTCCGGCACGTCGGCGCGGTGCTGCGCCCAGGCGGCGGGGCCGACGCCATCGACCAGCGGGTTGCCGGTCGGCACCAGCGGCGCGCCGGCCCACTTGGCGGTCGCGCGGCCGGCGACCCGGTCCACCCCCTCATCCCGCGGCGCCAGGAAGGCGTGGCCGTCGTGCATGATGAACGCCTTGGGCTTCGGGATGGAGGGATAGCCCTCCAGCGTCTCACCCCGCCGCTCGGTGACCAGCGGGTAACCCTCCCGCTTGTTCTCCCGCACCAGGTAGAAAATCAGCCCGGCAAAGAACGCCCAGAACACGTAGAGCACGACCTGGGCGACGTCGATGTATTGGGTCAGGGCACCGGTTTGCATGGTGGGACCTCGTTAGAGCGTGGGTTCAGAGAGAAGGCCGAACGGGGCGCCGGGCAGGGTGCGCCCGGCCCTCCGCACCAGTGGCCCGACGGCGGCCAAGGTCACGAACAGCAGCGCGACCTCGACCAGGTAGACGGCGATGTAGCCGGTGGCGGGGCTTACCAGCACGGACCCCAGCGCGCCGCGCCCGGCCAGCGCCGCCACGCCGTCACGCAGCAACCCGCCGGACGCCACGGCGGTGCCGGCCGCGGTGGCCTGCACCGCGCCCCAGATGCCGAGCGTCAGGCCGACATGCCCGCGCTCCGCCGCCGCCATCGCCGCCGTCAGCGTGCAGTGGGCGAACAGCCCGGCTCCGAAGCCGATCCCCAGCGTGCCCGACGCGAACAACGGCAGGCTTTCGAACGGGGCGGCGAAGATGACGCAGGTGAACGCGCCCAGCCCGGCCAGCGCCCCGGTGCCGGCCAGCCGGTACGGGTCCGCCCCGCGCCCCAGCAGCCGCGCCGCCAGGGCAAAGCCGAACAGCCCGCCCACCGCCAGCACCGCCGTCATCGCCGTCGTGGTGCCGACCGGCAGGTGCAGCACCTGGCCGCCGTACGGCTCCAGCAGGATGTCCTGCATGGAGAACGCGACGGTGCCGAGGCCCAGCGCCACCAGCCGCCGCCGGGCCTGCGCGCCGCGGTTGAAGCTGCGCCAGGTCTGGCTGAACGTCGGCGTCGCACGGTCCCCGCGGGTGGCGGAGGGGTTGCGCGGCTCCTGCTTCCACAAGGCGATGGCGTTCAGCGCCATGGTGGCGACGGCCGATCCCTGGATCACCTGGATCAGCCGCAGCTCGCTGAAGTCGGCCAGCACGGCGCCGAACAGCAGCGCGCTGCACACCATGCCCAGCAGCAGCATCATGCACAGCAGCGCCACGACCGTTGGGTGCGCCTCGGGCGGCGACAGGTCGGTGGCCAGCGCCAGCCCGACCGTCTGCGTCGTGTGCAGCCCGGCGCCCACCAGCAGGAACGCCAGCGCCGCCGCCGCCTGGCCGAACCACGGCGCGGCCTGGCTGTCGCCGGACAGCAGGATCAGCGCGAACGGCATGATCGACAGCCCGCCGAACTGCGTCATGGTGCCCATCCACAAGTACGGCACCCGGCGCCAGCCCAGCACGGAGCGGTGGGTGTCCGACTTGAACCCCACCACGGCCCGCAGCGGTGCGAATACCAGCGGCAGCGAGATCATTACCGCCACCAGCCAGGCCGGCACGCCCAATTCCACGATCATCACGCGGTTCAGGGTGCCGATCAGCAGCACCACCGCCATCCCCACCGTCACCTGGAACAGGGACAGCCGCAGCAGCCGGGCCATCGGCAGCGTGTCGGAGGCGGCATCGGCGAACGGCAGGAACCCCGTGCCGATGGTGCGCCACATTTCCTGCATCCGGAGGTTTGCCTTGGCGATCATGCGCGCACCAGCTCCAGGGCTTGCGAGATGTAGAAGCCGCCCGCGATCCGCTCCGTGCGGGCCGGGCACCAGCAGGTCATGGCGGGATCAGCGGCCAGCAGGCGGGTCAGGGTGCGGTGCGTGACGGGTTCGATGGCCGGCGCACGGTCGCCTCTGGGGAACAGCAGCCCGGCGGAGTGCATCACCGTCAGCAGCGGCGTGCGCGGCGCGAAGGTGAACAGCACCGCGCGGTCCGCCAGCGCTGCCAGTTGCGCCGCCACGCGGGCCATGTCGGGCGCGCGGTAGTGGATCAGGCTGTCCATGCCGACGACGTAGTCGAAGCGGCCCAGCGCCGGGTCGGTCATGTCGCCGCTGCGCCAGTCGATCTGCAGGCCCCCCGGCATCCGGTCCCGCGCCACGCCCACCAGGGTCGGCGACAGGTCGATGGCGACCACCTCCGCCCCGCGCTGCGCCGCGATCACCGCCAGCGCCCCGGTGCCGCACCCGGCGTCCAGCACCCGCTTGCCGTGCAGGCCGTCCGGCAGCCAAGACAGCAGCGTCGCCCGCATCCGGTCCCGCCCGGCCCGCACCGTGGCGCGGATGCCGCTGACCGGCGCATCCGAGGTCAGCCGCGCCCAGGCCACTGCGGCGGTGCGGTCGAAGTACGCCTCAAGCTGCCCGCGGCGGGCGAGGTAGGAGGCGCCCTGCACTAGTCGTAGCCCAGCAGGTCGAAGATGTCCCGGTCGCGCAACGGGCTGCCGGTCAGCGGCTCCGTGCCCACCCAAAGCTGCGCGGCCAGACGCATGTACTCCGCCTTCACCGCCTCCAGCTCCGGGGAGGACTCCATCTCGAACAGCGTGCTTTTCTTCAGCCGGCTGCGGCGGATCACGTCCAGGTCCGGGAAGTGCGCCAGCGAGGACAAACCCGTTGCGTTGTTGTAGCGGTCCACCTGGTCCGTCGCGGCGCTGCGGTTGACGATCACCCCGCCGAGCCGCACGTCGTAGTTCTTTGCCTTCGCCTGGATGGCGGCGACGATGCGGTTCATGGCGAAGATGCTGTCAAAGTCGTTGGCCGTCACGATCAGCGCGCGGTCGGCGTGCTGCAACGGGCTAGCGAAGCCGCCGCACACCACGTCGCCCAGCACGTCGAAGATCACCACGTCGGTTTCTTCCAGCAGGTGATGCTCCTTGAGCAGCTTCACCGTCTGGCCCACGACGTAGCCGCCGCAGCCGGTGCCGGCGGGGGGACCGCCGGCCTCGACGCACATGACGCCGTTGTAGCCGGGGAACACGAAGTCCTCGACGCGGAGTTCTTCCGAGTGGAAGTTCACCTGCTCCAAAACGTCGATCACCGTGGGTAGCAACTGCTTCGTCAGGGTAAAGGTGCTGTCGTGCTTGGGGTCGCAGCCGATCTGCAGGACGCGCTTGCCGAGCTTGCTGAACGCCGCCGACAGGTTGCTGCTGGTGGTGCTCTTGCCGATGCCGCCCTTGCCATAGACGGCGAACACCTTGGCGGTGCCGATCTTCAGCGCCGGGTCGAGGGCGACCTGGACGCTGCCCTCGCCGTCGCCGCGCGATGAGACCTTGTTCTTTACGGGGTAGGGGATCGTTGCAACGGTCATGCGGCCAACTCCACTTCGACGCCCTCAAGGCGATCTTCCAAGTCTTCCCCGGCGCGGCGCAGCGCATCCAGGGTCGCAGCGTCCGGGGACCAGTACTTGCGGTCCGTCGCCTCGATCAGCCGGTTTACTATTTTTGACGACGCCTTCGGGTTCAGCCCGGCGATCCGGTCCCGCATCTCGGCGTCGAGCACATAGGTCTCGGCCAGGGACTGATAGACCCAGGGCGACACCTCGCCGGTCGTCGCCGACCAGCCGAGCGTGTTGGTGACGTGCGCCTCGATCTCGCGCACGCCCTCGTAGCCGTGCTTGAGCAGGCCCTCGTACCACTTGGGGTTCAGGGTGCGGGTGCGGGTTTCCAGGTTCACCTGCTCCTGCAAGGAGCGCACGGCGCCGTCGCCGCGGGTCTGGTCGCCGATCAGCACGCTCGCCGCGACGCCGCCGCGGGCCTGGCGCACGGCCCGGCTGATGCCGCCCAGCGTGTCGAAGTAGTGATCCACCGTGGTGACACCCAGCTCGATGCTGTCGAGGTTTTGGTAGGTGACGTCCACCTTGCTCAGCACATGGGTCAGCAGCGCGGCCTGGCGGACCGGACGGCCGGTGACGCCGTAGGCGAACCCCTTGCGGGCCACGTAGGCGTCGCCGAGTTCGTCCTCATCCTCCCAGCCGCCGTTGCCGACGAGGCTGTTGACGTTGGCGCCATACGCGCCGTCGGCGTTGCCGAACACCCGCAGGGCGGCCTGCTCCATGTCGCCGCCGTGCGCGGCGATGAAGGCCAGGGCGTGCTTGCGGACGAAATTCTGCTCGGGCGCCTCGTCGGCCTCCGCAGCAAGCAGCGCCGCCTCCGCCAGCAGGCGGGTCTGCAACGGCAGCAGGTCGCGGAAGATGCCGGACAGGGTGATGACGACATCGACGCGCGGGCGGCCCAACTCCTGCAACGTCAGCAGCCGCGCGCCGCACAAGCGGCCGTAGCTGTCGAAGCGCGGGGCGGCGCCCATCAGCCACAGCGCCTGGGCGATGGGGCCGCCTTCGGATTTCAGGTTGTCGGTGCCCCACAGCACCATCGCCACCGTCTCCGGCAGGCCCGCGCCGTCCTGGGCGTGCCGGGCCAGCAGGCGGTCGGCCTGGCGGGCGCCGTCGGCCACGGCGAACTTGCTGGGCAGGTGGAAGGGGTCGAAGCCATGCAGGTTGCGCCCGGTGGGCAGCACCGCCGTGGTCCGCAGCAGGTCGCCGCCGGGCGCCGGGCGGACGAACCCGCCGTCCAGCGCGTGGATGATCGCCGGCAGCTCGTGGTCGGTCGCCAGCAGGGCTTCCAGGCGGGCACGCTCCACCGGCTCGGTCACGCCGGCGAAGTCCAGCATCTCGGTGCGCTCGGCCGGGCTGGGGGGCTGGCCGATGACGTGCAGGCCGTTGGGGATCAGGGCGTATTCCAGCTCCAGCAGCGCCGTGCCGAGGCGGGCGATCTCGGCGGTGGCATCGGTCCAGGCGGGTTCCGCGTCGGCCAGGTTCACCGCGGCGGCCTGCGCCTGCACCAGCGCAGTCAGTTGCACGGCCTGGTCGGCGTCGGCCGCCGGGTCGGTGGTGCGCCAGCGGTCCAGCGACGCCTTCAGGTCCAGCAGCCCGCGATATAGCCCGGCGTGCGCCACGGGGGGCGTCAAGTAGCTGATCAGCACCGCGTTGGCCCGGCGCTTGGCGATCATGCCCTCGCTCGGGTTGTTGGATGCATACAGGTTGAAGTTCGGCAGGTGCCCGATCAGCCGGTCCGGCCAGCACGCCGCCGACAGCCCCGCCTGCTTGCCTGGCATGAACTCCAACGCGCCGTGCGTGCCGAAGTGCAGCACCGCATGGGCGCCGAAGTCCTGCGCCAGGTAGCGGTAGAAGGCGCTGAACGCATGGGTCGGCGCGAACCCGGTCTCGAACAGCAGCCGCATCGGGTCACCCTCGTAGCCGAACCCCGGCTGCAACCCGACGAACACGTTGCCGAAGCGGGCGCCCATGATGAAGATGCTGCGCCCGTTGGTCAGCACCCGGCCCGGCGCCGGACCCCAGCTCCGCTCGATCTCCGGCAGCCAGGTTTCCCGCCGCACGTGGTCGTCCACCGACACATGCGCGGCCACGTTGGCGTCGGTGCCATAGCGGCCGGAGTTGCCGCCCTGGATCGCGTCCTGCAGCGCCTCGACCGTCGCGGGGACCTCGACGGTGTAGCCGGCGTCGCGTAGGGCGGTCAGCGTGTTGTGCAGCGACTGGAACACCGCGAGGTAAGCCGCCGTGCCGGTCGCGCCCGCGTTGGGCGGAAAGTTGAACAGCACCGCCGCCACCATGCGGTCGGCCCGGGCGGCGCGGCGCAGCGCCACCAGCTTGGCGACGCGGGCGGCCAGCATCGCCGCGCGCTCGGGGTGCGCGACCATGTTGCGGGCGCAGGTGGAGCCGTCGCAGCCCGCGCAGGGGGTCGGCGTGCCGGCGCGGCCGCAACGCCCGCCGAAGGTCATCGGCGTCATGCCGCCGTCCAGCTCCGGCAGGGCGACCATCATCGTGGCCTCGACGGGGAGCAGGCCGCGCGGGTCGGCCTGCCACTGGTCCAGGGTCTGGAACTCGACGGGGTGGGCGGTGACGTAGGGAACGTCCAGCTTGGCGAGCATGGTCTCGGCGGCGGCGCTGTCGTTGTAGGCGGGGCCGCCGACCATCGAGAAGCCGGTCAGCGACACCACGGCATCCACCGCCGTCACGCCGTCATTCATAAAGAACCGCTCGACGGCCGGGCGCGCATCGAGGCCGCTGGCGAAGGCGGGGACGACGCGCAGACCCCGGGCCTCCATGGCGTCGATCACGCCGTCATAGTGCGCGGCGTTGCCGGAGATCAGGTAGGAGCGCAGCAGCACCAGCCCGACTGTGCCCGCCAATCCGCCGCGCGGCAGGTCATCCAGCCGCTCCACAATGCGGCCCGGCGCGCGGGGGTGGTACAGCCCGACATCGGGGTACTCGACCGGCGCGGCCACGGCCAGCTTGCCCGCCAGGGCGCGGCGCTCGCCAGCGGAGTACTTGCCGACCAGCATGCGGACCATGCCGGCGAGGTTCTCCTCCGACCCGGCCAGCCAGTATTGCAGGGTCAGGAAGTAGGTGCGGACATCCTGCGCCGTCCCCGGGATGAAGCGCATCAGCTTTGGCAGCCGGCGCAGCATCCGCATCTGTCCGGCGCCAGAGGACTTCGACGCATCGCTGCCGGGCTTGCCGCGCAGGCGCTTGAGCATCGCCAGCGCGCCTGTCGCCTCCTGCGACATATCGAAGCGGCCCAGCTTGGTCAGCTTGGTGACCTCCCCGGCGGACATGCAGCACACCATGGCGTCGCAGTGCGGGCGGCGGGCGGCCAGCGCCGGCTGCACGGCGCGGATGTGGTCCTCCATGAACATCATCGTGGCGATGACGATGTCCCCGGTGGCGATGGCCTGGTGGCACTCGGCGAGCTTGCCAGGGTCGCTGCCCCACTCGTCGGCGGCGTGGACGCTGAGGTGCAGGCCGGGGATGTCGTGGCGCAGGCTGGCCTCGGCGCGGGCGGCGGCGCCGGACAGGTGGCTGTCCATGGTGACGATGACGACACGCACGGGCGCGGCGCGGGAAGCGGGGGCTGCGCTAACGGCCATAGTGCGCCTTTGCATCATAGAGGGTATCGACCGTGATGGTCTGCAGGCCGTGGTCGGCGGCGAATCGCTCGGTGTTGCGCCGGGCCTTGCCGCGGACGAAGAACGGGATCTTGCCCAGCTCCTTATCGGCGTCGGGCGCCCAGGTGACGGGACCGGCGGCGGCCGGCTCCGTCGCGGCAGCCGGGGCGTCCGGCTGCGAGGTGACACCGAGGTGTGACGGCGCGGCGTCGCCGCCAAACTCGAAGTCGCCGCGGAACATGCCGACCAGGTGCTCCTCCAGGCCCATCATCAGCGGATGCACCCAGGTGTCGAACAGCACGTTGGCGCCCTCCCAGCCCATCTGCGGGGCGTAGCGGGCGGGGAAGTCCTGCACATGAACGGGGGCGGAGATCACCGCGCACGGCACGCCGAGGCGCTTGGCGATGTGCCGCTCCATCTGCGTGCCCAGCACCAGCTCCGGCTGCAGGGCGGCGACGGCGGCCTCGACCTCCAGGTAGTCGTCGGCGACCAGCGCCTCGATGCCGTACTGCTTGGCAGCGGCGCGGACCTCGCGGGCGTATTCGCGGCTGTAGGTGCCGAGGCCGACGACGGTGAAGCCGAACTCCTCGTGCGCCACGCGGGCGGCGGCGATGGCGTGGGTGGCGTCGCCATAGACAAAGACCCGCTTGCCGGTCAGGTAGTTGCTGTCCACCGAGCGCGAGTACCAGGGCATCCGCGACGGGGCACCGGCCAGGGCGGGCGCCGGGTCCACGCCGGCCAGGGCGGCGACCTCCTGCACGAAGTCGCGAGTCGCGCCGATGCCGATGGGCACGACCTTCGTGGCGGGCTGGCCGAAGGTGCGGGTCAGCCAGGCCGCGGCGACGCCGGCCACCTCGGGATACAGCACCACGTTGAAGTCGGCGTCGCCCAACCGCGCCAGGTCGGCCGGAGTTGCGCCCTGCGGGGCCGACACGTTGATGTCGATGCCCATCTGGCCCAGCAGCCGCGTGACCTCGACCACATCGTCCCGGTGCCGGAAGCCCAGCGCCGTTGCGCCGAGGATGTTGGCCCGGGGACGCGCGCCCCGCTCCCGCTTGCTGCCCGGCGCGGGCGCGTGCGGGCCGGCGCAGGCGCGGACGATCTGGTAGAAGGTTTCCGCCGCGCCCCAGTTCTCCTTCTTCTGGTAGGCCGGCAGCTCGACCGCCACCACGGGGACCGGCAGGTGCAGCGCGCGGGCGAGGCCGCCGGGGTCGTCCTGGATCAGCTCGGCGGTGCAGCTCGCACCCACCAGCAGCAGGTCGGGCTTGAAGCGGTCATAGGCGTCGCGGGCGGCGGACTTGAACAGCTCCGCGGTGTCGCCGCCGAGGTCGCGCGCCTGGAACGTGGTGTAGGTCACCGGGGGCCGGGTCTGCCGGCGCTCGATCATGGTGAACAGCAGGTCGGCGTAGGTGTCGCCCTGCGGCGCGTGCAGCACGTAATGGACGCCCTGCATCGCCGCCGCGACTCGCATGGCGCCAACGTGCGGCGGACCTTCGTAGGTCCATAGGGTGAGCTGCATTGCCTAAACCCTCAGCTTCATGCGGCGTACCAGGGGACGGGCGAACAGCTCGGCCAGGTCGGCGGCTTGGTCGTAGCCCTGGATCGGGGTGAACAGCAGCTCGATGGACCACTTGGTGCTGATGCCCTCGGCCTCCAGCGGGTTGGCCAGGCCCAGGCCGCACACCACCAGGTCGGGCCGTGCCGCGCGGGCGCGGTCCAACTGGCGGTCCACGTCCTGGCCCTCGCTCAGCACCGTGCCCTCGGGCAGCAGCGCCAGCTCCTCGGCCATATGCTGCCGGTGCAGGTAGGGGGTACCGACCTCAACCAGGCGCATCCCCAACTCACGGGACACGACGCGGGCGAGCGGCAGCTCAAGCTGGCTGTCGGGGAAAAAGAAGATGCTCTTGCCTGCCAGATCGGCCCGGCACCGCGCCATGCCGGTCTCGGCGCGGGCGCGGGGGGCGGCGGTGGCGGCCTCGAACGCGGCGGGCGCCACGCCGAACGCATCGGCGGCGGCGCGCAGCCAGGCGGTCGTGCCCTCGGCGCCCAGCGGGAACGGCGCGGGCAGGCGGACGGCACCGCGGGCTTCCAAGGCGCGGGCGGTCTCGGCCAGGAAGGGCTGCGCCAGCAGGTAAACCGTGCCCGGCCCCACCGCCGGGAGGTCGATGCCGCTGCGGGGCGGCAGGAAGCGCACGTCGTCCACGCCCATCGCCGACAGCAGGCGGCGGAACTGGTCCTCCACCACATCGGCCAGCGCGCCGACGATCAGGAGGGACCGTGCGGCGGCAACGTCCCGCGGCAGGATCGGCGCCAGCGCGGCCAGACAGGCGTCCTCGCCTTGGGTAAAGGTCGTCTCGATGCCGCTGCCGCTGTAGTTCAACACCCGCACCTGCGGCATGTGCTGCGCCGACAGCCGCTCGGCGGCGCGGGACAGGTCGAGCTTGATGACCTCGCTCGGGCAGGATCCCACCAGGAACAGCAGCCGAATGTCCGGGCGGCGCTCCAGCAGTTGCGACACCACCCGGTCCAGTTCGTCGTTGGCGTCCGACAGCCCCGCCAGGTCGCGCTCGTCGATGATGGCGGTGGCGAAGCGCGGCTCGGCGAAGATCATCACCCCGGCGGCCGACTGGATCAGGTGGGCGCAGGTCCGGCTGCCCACCACCAGGAAGAACGCATCCTGTATCTTGCGGTGCAGCCAGATGATCCCCGTCAGCCCGCAGAACACCTCGCGCTGGCCGCGCTCCCGCAGCACCGGGGCGTCCGTGCAGCCCCCAATGGCGGAGGCGGCCAGCGTGGCGCTCATGCGGACAGGCCCAGGCCGGCGGCGTAACCAGCGGACTGCAGGCGGGCAGACTGCAGGCGGGCGGCGCGCAGCTTGATGATAAACTGCGCGGCGTTGATGACGTAGGAGGCATAGGCGACCAGCGCCAGCCAGGCCAGGTGCCGGGCGTCGATCTGACCGGACAGCAGCCCGACCAGGTAGGTCGTGTGCAGCGCCAACACCAGCATGCTGACCACGTCCTCCCAGTAGAACGCCGGGGCGAACAGGTAGCGGCCGAACACCTCGCGCTCCCAGATCGAGCCGGTGATCATGATGGCATACAGGAACAGCGTCTTGGCCACGACGGAGGCCGTCGCCGCCGCCTCTCCGGCCCCGGTCTGCAGGTAGCGCGCCACCAGGCACAGGCTGACCAGGAACACCACGAACTGCGCCGGGGCCAGCACGCCCTGCACGATGGTCCAGGGCGAGGCGTCACGGCGCGACCGTTCCTCGGGGGTGTACAGGGCGCGATCCTGCACCCTGGACTGCATGACGCTGCGCCCAGAAACCCCGCCCCACGGGGAGCAATCGAACTGATCCAGCGCCCGGTTGATCAACTGCGTAAACATCGCTTGACAATGCCTCCCCTGGGCGGTGCGGTAGCGCCCGGATCACGCATCCGAGAGCCTTGGCTATCCTCGCCTGCCTGGCAGTCCGGCCTCCACCAGGGCGCCGTCCACTGTCAGGACGCTAAGACGCCGCCGGCACAAGTGTCAAGCGCGCGTTACGTAAATCGATGTTGACACATAGGGGCGGCAAGCCCCAGGTTGATGAGGGAATAGTCGATGAGGACCATGGGACAGCTACTCGCAGCGCAGGACTACCGGTCGGAGGCGGACGCGCTGGGCGTCGCCCGCTTGCAGGGCCTGCGTGCCCGTGACCAGCGCCGCCGGGCCATCCTGACGCGGACGGTGCAGCTCGACGTGATCCCGCGGCTGCTGGCCGGCTACAACACCCTGGTCCCTGCTGCGCCTGCCTTGATCGTGGACCCTGCCCATGTGGCAGAGCTGGTCGGCCTGGTGCTGGGCGGCGGCGAGCCGGCCGCCATCGCGTATGTGGAGGCCATGCGCGAGCGCGGCGCCGGGGCGGAGGCGATCTACCTGGACCTGCTCGCCCCCGCCGCCCGCCGCCTGGGCGTGATGTGGGAGGAGGACACCTGCGACTTTACCGAGGTCACCGTCGGCCTGTGGCGTCTGCAGAACGCGATGCGGGAACTCAGCCCCTCGTTCCTCGACCAGCGCGCCAGCCGCGCCGACAGCCCGCGCATCCTGCTGGTGCCGCTGCCCGGCGAAAGCCACACCTTCGGGCTGTCCATGGTGTACGAGTTCTTCCGCCGCGCCGGCTGGAACGCCTGGAGCGGCCCCGTCGAGTCCTCCGCCGAGATGGCCGCCATGGTGCAGGCCGAGCGCGTCGATGTCGTCGGCTTCTCGCTGGCCTGCGACGAGCGGCTGGAGACGGTGTACCAGGAGATTCGCAGCATCCGCCGCGCGTCGCGCAACCCCGGGCTGAGCGTCATGGTCGGCGGCCCCCCGTTTGTCGCCAACCCGCTGCTGGCCGCCGAACTCGGCGCCGACGGCACCGCGACCGATGGGCGCCAGGCCGTGGCCCAGGCGCAGGCCCTGGTCGAAGACAGTCGAGCGCGGAGTTGACGGCCGCCCCAAGCCGGCCCAGCCCGCCATCCCCCTTGCCCGGCCGATTCGGCCATTTCGCACCCGCATGCCCCCCTCGGCACGCGGCGGCAGGATAGGGGGACCGGGCTGTGCACTTGGGGATCTCTGCACTCGTGAAGACATTCGTATCGCCGCAGACCTCGCTGGGCGACCTCGACGCGGCAGCCGCCGCAACGCTGATCGGCGCGTCGTCCGACATCACCCTGATCCTGGACGGTGCCGGGGTGATCCAGGACACGGCGTTCCAGAGCGGCCAGCTTCTGGACGACCTGCCGGAAAGCGCCGGGTGGGTGGGCCAGCCCCTGGTGGCCACCGTGGCGCTGGACAGCCGCCCCAAGATCGCCGCGCTGCTCGCCGACGCCCACGCGCAGTCGGAGCCGCGGTGGCGGCACCTGAACCACCTGGCGGCCGACGGCAGCAGCATCCCCGTCATGTACTGCGGCGTGCAGGTGGGCGGGGACGGCCGGGTGGTGGCGTTCGGCCGCGACCTGCGCGCCATGTCCGCCCTGCAGCAGCGCCTGATGAACGCGCAGCAGGGCATGGAGCGCGACTACGCCCGGCTGCGCGACGTAGAGATGCGCTACCGCCTGCTGTTCCAAATGTCGTCCGAGGCGGTGCTGATCCTCGATCCCGCCAAGGGCCGCATCACCGAGGCCAATCCGGCCGCCAAGGACCTGTGCAGCCCCGGCGGCGGCGGCGCCACTGCCGACGTGACGGGCAAGCCGCTGTCCGACCTGTTCGGTCCCGGCTGCCTGCCGGCGATCCAGGCCCAGGTGGACGCCATCCGCGCTGGCGGCCGGGCCGAGGACGTGGCGGCCCGGCTGTTGCCGGACAGCCGCTCCGTCACGCTGCGGATGTCGCTGTTCCGGCAGGAGAACGCGGTGCTGGTGCTGCTGCGGATGGTGCCCGTGGCGACCGCCGCCGCCGTAGGCCACCGCAACGTGCCCGACCCCAAGATGACCCTGCTGCGGACGGTGGAGAGCGCGCCGGACGCCTACGTCGTGACGGACGAGGACGGCGACATCATCACCGCCAACGCCGCGTTCCTGGAGCTGGTGCAGATGATGCACGAGGACGAGGTGGTGGGGCAGTCGCTGGACCGCTGGGTGGGCGAGAGCGGCGTGGACCTGAGCGTGCTGACCGCCAACCTGCGCAGCCGCGGCGCCGTGCGGTTCTTCAGCACCACCGTGCACGGCGAGCACGGGGCGACGGCACAAGTGGAGATGTCGGCGGTGTCGGTGCCGGGCGATGGGCGGATGGCGCTTGGCTACGCGATCCGCAATGTCAGCAGCCGGTTGAACATCGGGATGCAGGTCAGCCCGTTGCAGGCGGGCGCCGCCACCCGCGCCGGCCGCGCCCTGCCGCGCTCGGTCGAGCAACTGACGGAGCTGATCGGGCGGGTGTCGTTGAAAGATTTGGTGCGGGAGAGCACCGAGGTGATCGAGCGGCTGGCCATCGAGGCGGCGCTGGAGCTGACGGGGGACAACCGGGCCTCGGCGGCGGAGATGCTGGGGCTGAGCCGGCAGAGCCTGTACGTGAAGCTGCGGCGCTACGGCCTGGGCGACCTGACGGCGGCGGATGCCGAGTAGATGGCCGCCGCTGCCATCCAGGCGGGCGTGAAGCCCGTTGCCAAGCCCCCTGGCGCCAAGCCGGGCGCGACCGACTGGCGCGCGGTGGCGACGCTGCTGAAGCCGATCACCTGGTTCGCGCCGATGTGGGCGTTCGCGTGCGGCGCGGTGTCGTCCGGCGTGCCGCTGGGCCACCGCTGGCCGCTGGCGCTGGCGGGCATGGCGCTGGCGGGGCCGCTGGTGTGCGCGACCAGCCAGGCGGCGAACGACTGGTTCGACCGCCACGTGGACGCCATTAACGAGCCGGACCGGCCGATCCCCAGCGGGCGCATTCCCGGGCGGCGCGGGCTGCACATCGCGGTGGTGTGGACCGCGCTGTCCCTGTGCGTGGCGGCGCTGCTGGGCCGCTGGGCGTTCGGCGCGGCGCTGGTGGGGATGGCGCTGGCCTGGGCCTACAGCGCGCCGCCGCTGCGGCTGAAGCGCAACGGCTGGTGGGGCAATGCGGCGTGCGGGGCCTGTTATGAGGGGCTGCCGTGGTTCACCGGGGCGGCGGTCATGCTCGGGGCGCTGCCGGATGCGCGGATCATCGCCATGGCGGCGCTGTATAGCGTGGGCGCGCACGGGATCATGACGCTCAACGACTTCAAGTCGGTCGAGGGCGACGAGCAGACCGGCATCGGCAGCTTGCCGGTGCGGCTGGGGGTGGAGCGGGCGGCGCGGCTGGCCTGCGTGGTGATGGCGCTGCCGCAGGTGGTGGTGATCGGGCTGCTGCTGCGTTGGGGACACGCTTATCAGGCCAGCGCCATCGTCCTGCTGCTCGCCGGCCAGGCATTGCTGATGCAGCGCTTCCTGGGCAGCCCGCGGCGGCTGGCGCCTTGGTACAACGGCACCGGCACGACGCTGTATGTGGCCGGCATGCTGGTGGCGGCCTTCGCGATCCGGGTGACGCTATGAGCGCTTCCTTCTCCCTCTCCCGGAGGGAGAGGGAGCAGCAGTTCCCAGGCGCCAAGTCGCTTGGCTGGCCCGGCATCGTCCGGCTCGGCTTGGTGCAGGCGGCGCTGGGCAGCATCGTGGTGCTGACGACCTCAACCCTCAACCGCGTCATGGTGGTTGAGCTGGCGCTGCCGGCCATCATCCCCGGCGCGCTGATGGCGCTGCATTACGGCGTGCAGGTGCTGCGGCCGCGGCTGGGGTATGGCTCCGACGTGGGCGGGCGGCGGACGCCGTGGATCGTGGGCGGCATGGCGGCGCTGGCCCTGGGCGGCGTCGGCGCGGCTGGGGCGACGGCGCTGATGGCGAGCAGCTTGGCGGCGGGCCTGCTGCTCGCCGTGGCGGCATTCGCGCTGGTGGGGCTGGGCGTGGGCGCGGCCGGGACGGCGCTGCTGACGCTGCTCGCCAAGCGCGTCGATCCCGCCCGGCGCGGCCCGGCGGCCACCGTCGTCTGGCTTATGATGATCCTCGGCATCGCCCTCACGGCAACCGTGGCGGGCAGGCTGCTGGACCCGTTCTCGGCGGGGCGGATGATGCTGGTGGCCTCGGGCGCCGCCGGCCTGGCGCTGCTGGTGTCGGCGCTGGCGGTGCGGGGCATCGAGGGGCCGTCCGCCGCCCCCGTCCAGGCCGCCGCGCCGCAGCCCTTCCTGCAGGCGCTGCGCGACGTGTGGGCGGAGCCGCAGGCCCGGCGCTTCGCGGTGTTCGTGTTCGTGTCGATGCTGGCCTACGGCGCGCAGGAATTGGTGCTGGAACCCTTCGCCGGTGCCGTATTCGCACTGACGCCGGGGCAGAGTACGGGCCTGACCGGCCTGCACCACATGGGCGTGCTGGCTGGGATGGCGCTGGTTGCCGCCGTGGGCGCGTTGCGCGGACGGCGGCCCGGCACCCTGCGGGCGCTGACCATCGGCGGCTGCCTGGGTTCCGCGGTCGCGGCCCTGGCGCTGGCGGCATGCGGGCTGGGTGGGCCGGCGTGGCCGATGCGGCAGGTCGTGGTGGGGCTGGGCGTCGGCAACGGCGCGTTTGCGGTGTCAGCGATCGGCGCGATGATGGGGTTGGCCGGCCACGGGCGCGCATCCCGCGAGGGCACGCGCATGGGATTGTGGGGCGCAGCGCAGGCCCTGGCGTTCGGCGTGGGCGGGGTCTTGGGCACTGGCGCCAGCGATGTTGCGCGGCACCTGCTGGGCGCCCCGGCGCCGGCCTACGCGGCGGTGTTCATGGCAGAGGCGGCGGTGTTCCTGCTGGCGGCGCGGCTCGCCGCCGGGGTGTTCGGGCAGGCGGCACGCGCCCCGGCCGGCTTGGTTCAGGCAACATGACATTTGGCAGCAGACGGGGGCTTCGATGACCGAGACCTATGACGCAGTTGTAATCGGCGGCGGCCCGGCCGGAGCCACCGCGGCGGCCGACCTGGCGCGCGGCGGGCGCAACGTGCTGCTGCTGGACCGCGCCGGGCGAATCAAGCCCTGCGGCGGCGCCATCCCGCCCATCTGCGTGCGCGAGTTCGGCATCCCCGACAGCCAGATCGTCGCCCGCGCCACCGGCGCCCGCATCGTGTCGCCGAGCGCCAAGGAGGCCGACATGCCCGTCTCAAGCGGCGGCTACGTCGGGATGGTGGACCGCGAGGGCTTCGACGAACACCTGCGCGAGCGCGCCGCCCTCGCCGGCGCCACCCGCCGCACCGGCACGTTCGAGCGCATCAGCCGCGACGCGGACGGAGTCGCGGTCGTGCACTACGCCACCCCGGACGGCCCCGGCCAGGTGCGCGCCCAGGCGGTGATCGGCGCGGACGGCGCCAAGAGCAACGTCGCCAAGCAGTGCGTGAAGGGCTGGCAGCACGTCAAATACGTGTTCGCCTATCACGAGATCGTCCGCGCGCCCAAGGACCCGGCCGCCTTCGACCGCAACCGCTGCGACGTGTACTACCAGGGCACACTGTCCCCCGACTTCTATGCATGGATCTTTCCGCACGGCGACACGATGAGCATCGGCACCGGCTCCGCCCAGAAGGGCTTCGGCCTGCGCCCGGCCATCGGCGCGCTGCGCAAGGCCACCGGGCTGGATTGCCTGGAGACGATCCGGCGGGAGGGTGCGCCGATCCCGCTGCGCCCGATGAAGCGGTGGGACAACGGCCGCGACGTGGTGCTGGCCGGGGACGCCGCCGGGGTGGTTGCGCCTGCGTCGGGCGAGGGCATCTACTACGCGATGCTCGGCGGGCGCCTGGCGGGCGAGGCCGTCGAGGCGCTGCTCACCACCGGCGATGTCCGCAGCCTCAAGCTGGCGCGCAAGCGGTTCATGAAGGCGCATGGCACCGTGTTCTGGGTGCTTGGGATGATGCAGTGGTTCTGGTATTCCAATGACAAGCGGCGCGAGAAGTTCGTGCATATGTGCCGCGACCCCGACGTGCAGCGCATGACCTGGGAAGGCTACATGAACAAGAAGCTGGTCCGGCGCGACCCGATGGCGCATGTCCGCATCTTCCTGAAGGATACCGCGCAGTTGCTGGGCCTTGCGCGTGCATGACTCGGCGATGGATGCCGGTCGCGGTGGCGGCCTTGACGGCCATCCTGGTGGCGGCGCTGGGCGCGTCGGCGACGGACATTGGGCCTTGGTACCAGGCGCTGGCAAAACCGTCCTGGCAACCGCCGGACTGGCTGTTCGGACCTGCCTGGACGCTGATCTACGCATTGATCGCGGTGGCCGGCGTCAACGCCTGGCGCGCAGCGCGCACCCGTGCGGCCAGGCAGCGCGTGCTGCTGCTGTTTGCCGTGAACGCGCTGCTGAACGTGCTGTGGAGCGAGCTGTTCTTCAACCTGCACCGGCCCGACTGGGCGGTGCTGGAGACGACCGTGTTCTGGCTGTCCATCGTCGTGCTGATCGCCGCCGTATGGCCCTTGTCACACCGGGCTGGCTGGCTGCTGGCGCCATACCTGGCCTGGGTGACGTTCGCCAGCGTGCTGAACCTGGCCGTGGTGCGGCTGAACGCCCCGTTCGGGGCCTGAACGACCAATTCTCAACGATGGGCGCGGCCAACGCGCCCGGCTGCTGACGGGGAAGCGTGCATGGACATGATGACTGAAGTGGCTGCGGTTCCGGCCTGCCCGCACCCCGCGCCCGCCAAGCCCGCCGTCCGCCGGCACACGCATGGCCTGCCGCTGCGGGTCGGCACCCGCGCGTCGCCGCTGGCGCTGGTGCAGACCCGGGCGTTCCTGAACATGCTGACGCAGTTCTGCCCGGTGCTGCGCGGCATGGACGTGTTCCAGGAGCATGCGATCCGCACCACGGGCGACGCCAGCCAGGCCAGCGGCGTCCGGCTGGCCGACATCGGCGGCAAGGGCCTGTTCGCCAAGGAGATCCACGAGGCCCTGCTGGACCAGCGCATCGACTTCGCGGTGCACAGCCTGAAGGACTTGGAGACCGAGCTGCCGCCGGGCGTCGTGCTGGCCTGCACGCTGCGGCGGGAGGACCCGCGCGATGCGCTGATCCTGGGCACCGACCTGCCGATCCCGGGGGGCAGCGATCCCTACGCCACGCTGCCATATGGCGCGGTGGTGGGCAGTAGCAGCACCCGGCGCGCGGCGCAGGTGCTGCACGCCCGGCCTGACCTGCGCATCGAGACCATACGCGGCAACGTGCACGGCCGCCTGGACAAAGTGAAGCGCGGGGATTACGCGGCGAGCCTGCTCGCGCTGGCCGGGATGCGGCGGCTGGGGCTGGAGGACGAGGCCTCGGTGGTGATCGATCCCGAGGTGATGGTGCCGTCGGCCTGCCAGGGCATCGTCGGGATCACCGTGCGCGCCGGCGACGTGGCGATCCAGGACCTGCTGGGCGCCATCGAGGACAAGCCGGCCCGCTGCATGGCCACTGCCGAGCGGGCGTTGCTGGGGGCGCTGGACGGGTCGTGCCACACCCCGATCGGCGGCCATGCGCAGTTGCAGGACGGTGGGCGGATGCGGCTGACCGGGCTGGTTGCGCGGGCGGATGGCAGCTTCGTATTGAAGCGGCATCTGGACTGCTTGCAGGCGGACGCCGAGCGGGCCGGGCTGGCGCTGGGCGACGAACTGCGCGCCGACAGCCCCCGCGACATCTTCGCCTGATGCCTGCCTGCTCCCTCTCCCTCCGGGAGAGGGTTGGGGTGAGGGGGTCTGTCCGCGGGCGTCAAGCCCGGATTAAGCAAAGCCAACGGGCGTGCAGCGGGCTGGCTTGCGCTTGCGGCAAGACCCCCTCACCCCGGCCCTCTCCCGGAGGGAGAGGGAGAAGAAGCACCCTGCCATGGCGGCTGATTTCGGCTATATAGGGCGGCATGACCCGCCCCCGCCCCCCATGCCCTGGTCGCTGATCGTCGCCCTGCTGGGGGCCATCGCCCTGGCCGGCGCCGGCGGGCTGGCGACGCAGATCGGCCCCTGGTACCGCAACCTCCGCAAGCCGTCCTGGCAGCCGCCGGATTGGCTGTTCGGACCCGCCTGGACCGTCATCCTCGGCCTTGCGGCATGGTCGGCGTCGCTGGCCTGGGACGCGGCGCCGGACGCCGGGCTGCGGACCAAGGTCGTCGTGCTGTTCGGGGTCAACGCGCTGTTCCACTTCGCCTGGTCCCCGCTGTTCTTCCGCTGGCACCGGCCGGACTGGGCGCTCCTTGAGGTCGCGTTCCTCTGGGCGTCCGTGCTGGCCCTGGTGATCGGCACCGCGCCGCTTTCGCCTTTGGCGAGCTGGCTCGTCGTGCCCTATTTGGCCTGGGTGACGTTCGCGGCCTACCTGAACCTTGCCGTCGTGCGGCTGAACAGGCCGTTTGGGGACCAGGCGGGGGTCGCCACCCAAACCTGACATAACCCGACGCGGCCCGGCGTCGGGCCGCAGATATGCTTGCCGCATGAGCAGCATGACGCATGCCGGGACGCACCGCACAGCCGATTGGCTGCGCCGGACCGGGCGTGCGCCGCTGCTGGCCCTCGCGGTGCTGACGGTGTTCGCAGCCCTCGCGGCCAGCCTGCTGCTGTCACCGTTCCGCGCGCAGGACTTCTTCGCCCTGTGGTCCTATGGCCAGGCGCTCCTGGGGCATCCTGCGGCCGAATTATACGACACCAGCCGGCTGCAGGACCTGCAGGTCGCGCTTGGGATGGACCCGGCCATCCATGCGCCGTTCCCCTACCCTCCCGTCTTCATGCTGCTGGTCTGGCCGCTGGGCCTGCTGCCGCTTCGCCCGGCCTTCCACCTTTGGACCGCGCTCACCCTGGCGGCATTCGTCATGGCGGCGGCCCCGCGGGGCGGAAGGCTGCCGGCGGCCGTGCTGCCCATCGTGCTGCTGCTGTTGTCGCCCATTACGACGGCGTCCGTCGTCGCCGGGCAAAGCGGGCTGCTGTCCGGGGCGCTGCTGATCGGGGGACTGCGCCTGGCTGAACGCCGCCCGTGGCTGGCCGGCGCGTTGCTGGGCCTGCTGACCTATAAGCCGCAGCTTGGCGTGCTGGTGCCGGTCGCGCTGGTGGCAGCCGGGGCCTGGCGCGCCGCTGCCGCCGCGGGCCTGATGGCGGCGGCGCTGGCGGCGGTCACCTGCGCGGTGTTCGGACCCGGGGTCTGGACGGACTGGCTGGCCAGCCTGCCGGGATATGCCGGGCGGTTCGAGGGATCGGTGGGCATCCTGCAACTGCAGCCGACCGTGACGGCTGGCCTGGAGCTGGCCGGGGTGCCGCATGGCGTGGCGAACCTGGTGCAGGCGGCGTCGGCGTGCGCCATGGCGGCCCTGGTCTGGCTCGCCTGCCGCCGCGGGCTGCACGGACCCGCCATCGCGGTAGTGGTCGGCGGCACCTTCCTCGCCACCCCGCACGCGTTCTTCTACGACATGCCGATGCTGACCGCGGCGGTGCTGCTGCTCGGGCAGGCGCGGTGGCGGGACCGCACGCTCGGCGCGCCAGGGGCCGCGTTCCTCGTGCTGACGCTGTTCAGCCCCCTGGCCATGGTCGAGTCGGGGCTGCCCCTCTGCCTGCCGGTCCTGTTGGGCTTTACCCTCTGGGCCGCCTGGCCGCTGCTGTGGCCTGACGCCCGCCAACCCTATCCGCTGCAAGCCGGTGGCTGGCAGCCGATCCCGGTCGCACAGCCATGATCCAGCCGGGCAGTCCCGCGCTCCCTGGTTGCCTGCCGAGCGCCGTTCAGCCAGGACGGGTCCGGCAGGTGCTCGCGACCGCCGTGCTGGGCGTGTTCACCCTGTATGCCACGCTGCATTACGTGTGCCCTTTTCCGGCGACGGACTTCTTCGCGCTGTGGACCTATGCCCGCCTGGTGCTGGAGCATCCCGCCGCCGAGCTGTACGACGCCGTTCGCCTGCACGCGCTGCAGGTGACGCTCGGCCTGGCCCCGACTGATTGGAAGCCGTTCCCCTACCCGCCGACATTCCTGCTGCTGTCCTGGCCGATGGGCCTGCTACCGGCCGGCGTCGCCTATTTCGCGTGGGTCGGGCTGACCCTGGCCGGCTTCGTATGGGCCGCCGCCGGGCCGCGGTTCCGGCCGGCGCACGTCCTGCTGCTGCTGGTCGCACCTGCCACCACCGTGTCCGTGGTGGCGGGGCAGAGCGGCTTCCTGTCCGGGGCGCTGCTGGTGGGCGGAATGCGGCTGGTGGGGCAGCGGCCGTGGCTGGGCGGCATGCTGCTGGGGCTGCTGACCTACAAGCCACAGTTGGGCTTGTTGGTCCCGGTGGCGCTGGCGGCGGCCGGGTGCTGGCGCGGGCTGCTGGCGGCGGGGCTGACGGCGCTGGCGCTGGCGGCGGGGGCGACGGCGGTGTTCGGCGTGGAGACCTGGGGGGATTGGCTGGCGGCGCTGCCGGGCTACTCCGCGGGGTTCGCGGCGCGGACGGACCTGCTCCGGCTGCAGCCGACGGTGCTGGCCAACCTGCTGCTGATGGGGGTGCCGGATGCGGCGGCGCACGCGCTGCAATGGGCGGCGTCGGCGGGCGCTGTGGCGATGGCGTGGCTGGCGTTCCGTCGCGGCGTCACCCCGGCGGCCATCGCGGTGCTGATCGGCGCGGGCTTCGTCGCCAACCCGCACGCCTTCTTCTACGACATGCCGATGGTGACGGCGGCGGTGCTGCTGCTCGGCGCGGCACCGGCGCTCGGGGAGGCCGCGTTCCTGCTGCTGGTGCTTTGCATCCCGGCGGCGATGGTCTGGACCAGCGCATCCATCAGCCTGCCGGTGCTGATCGCCTTTCCGATCTACGCGCTGTGGCGGTCGGCGACACCGGGCCTGGACCCCAGCGCGTCGGCAGGCCAGCAGCGGGCTGATCGCGGCATCCGCCTCGGCACCTTGTTCCGTGCCGCGCCGCGACGGGTTGTGCAGGAATAGCGGATGGTGGCGTTCAGCACGGCACCGGCGGCCGGCTGAGGACCACGCGGGCCGAATGAGCCGTCGGTCACGCCGGCCTGGAGGATGCGGGCAAGCTGGGCGCGCGGCTCCGCCACATGTGCCTCCACCACGGCACGGGCGCCGGCGAAGCCCACTATCGGTCGGGGTCGCGCCGCAAGACCCCCTCACCCCGGCCCTCTCCCGAAGAGGGAGAGGGGGAAGGAGGGGTTATGCTGTTGCGAATTGTAGTTCGGCTAGGCGCGCATACAGTCCGCCTTGCCGTACCAGCGCATCGTGCGTGCCGGTCGCCACCACTTGCCCGGCTTCCATCACCACGATGCGGTCCGCGCGGCGAACCGTCGCCAGGCGGTGCGCGATCACCAGCGTCGTGCGGCCCTGGCTCAGCACCGCCAGCGCGTGCTGCACGGCGGCCTCGCTCTCGGCGTCCAGCGCGCTCGTAGCCTCGTCGAGCAACAGCAGCGGCGCGTCGCGCAGGATCGCGCGGGCGATGGCGACGCGCTGGCGCTGCCCGCCGGACAGCCGTACCCCACGCTCGCCGAGGAAGGTGTCGAAGCCATGCGGCAGGTCGTCCAGGAACCCGGCTGAAGCCGCCTGCGCGGCGGCCCGCACCTCGGCGTCGCTGGCGCCGGGCCGGCCGTAACGGATGTTGTCCCACACGTCGGCGCCGAAGATGACGGGGTCCTGCGACACCAGGCCGATTCGCCCGCGCACCGCATCCGGGTCGGCGTCGCGCAGGTCCACGCCGTCCAGCAGCACGCGACCCGCCGCCGGGTCGTAGAAACGCAGCAGCAGTTGGAACACCGTCGTCTTGCCCGCGCCGGACGGACCCACCAGCGCCACGGTCTCGCCGGGTTCCACGCGCAGGGAGAACCGGTGCAGCGCCGACACCTCGGGCCGGGAGGGATACCGGAAGCTCACATCCTCAAACGCGACCCGTCCGGCCGGGGCCAGCAGGCTCGGCAGCGGGGCGGGATGCGCCGGGGCGGCGATTTGCGGCACCTGCTCCAGCAGCTCGCCGATGCGGTCAGCGGACCCGGCGGCACGCTGCACCTCGCCCCACAGCTCGCTCATTGACGCGGCGCTGGTCGCCACCAGGATGGCGTAGAACACGAAGGCCGACAGCTCGCCGCCGCTCATGCGCCCGTGCACCACCTCCAGCCCGCCCACCCACAGGCTGAGCGTGATGGCGCCGAAGCCCAGCAGGATCACCACAAGAATAAGCCCCGCCCGCACCTTGGCCCGGCGCAGCGCGGCGCCGATGCTGTCGCCCACCCGGATGCCGAAGCGCGTGCGGTCCACCGCCTCATGCGTGAACGCCTGCACCGTCCGCAGGGCGTTCACCGTCTCCTCGGCGTAGGCGCTGAGGTCGGCAAAGCGGTCCTGCGCGGTGCGCGCCAGCCGCCGCTCCCGCCGGCCGAACACCACCAGCGGCAGCACCACGAACGGCACCACGGCCACCACCAGCAGCGCCAGCTTCGGGCTGGTGACGATCAGCATCACCATCGCGCCCGCCGTGATCAGCAGGCTGCGCAGCCACTGCGACACCGCGGTGCCGATCAGGTTCTGCAGGGCGGCGGTGTCGGTCGTGAGCCGGGTCAGCACGTCGCCGGTCCGCATGGTCTCGAAGAACGTGGGCGACAGGCGCAGGATGTGGTTGAACACCGTCGCCCGCATGTCGGCGCCGACGCGCTCGCCGAGCCAACTCATCAGGTAGTAGCGCGCGGCGGTGGACAGCCCCAGCGCCGTCACCACGGCAAACATCGCCAGCGCCGCCTGGTTCAGGTGGTCGGTGCCGCCCGTGGCGAAGCCGTTGTCGATCAGCCGCCGCAGCCCCTGGCCCAGCAGCAGCACTAGCACGGCGGCCAGCGCCAGCGTCACAGCCGCCCCCAGCGTTCGCCCGGCATAGGGCCGCAGGAACGGCATCAACAGGCGGAGCGCGGACAGGCTGGCCTTGCGCCGGCCTGGAAGCGGGGCGCCAAGACGCGGGGCGACGGGGAGCGGCATAGAGGGGGTCAGCGTCGTAGCTCCTCAAGCGTGATGGGCCGGAAGTCGCGGGCGTCCACGCCGACGTCGAACTGCCGGGTCATGGGACGCAGGCGGCCGTGGCTGTGGCCGTGCAGGTTCAGCGCGCCCTTGGCCATGCCGCGCCAGGTTCGGAAGGCATAGTGGCACAGCACCAGCGCGGTGCCGTCCACTTGCAGTTCCATATAGGGCTGCACCGATGCCCAGCCAGGCAGGCCCGTGACGGCGGATGGGTCGTTGTTGCCGGTGACCAGGTGCTTGCGGCCGTGCAGCACCGCCAGCACCCCGCCGGGGTCGGGGTGGCGCACGGCGAAGTCGCCCAGGTGCCATACTTCGTCGTCAGGGCCGACAACGGCGTTCCAGCGGGCCATCATGGCGGCGTCCATCTCCGCCACAGTGGCAAACGGCCGGCGGTAGAGCGCGCGGGCGCCGGCGTGTCCGAAGTGGGTGTCGGCGGTGAAGTACAGCATGACGGTCCCCAGCGGCAGCCGAGGACCGCATAAGCCGCTTACTGGAACAGCACGCCCTACTGGAACAGCACAATGGTTTTCTGCAGCGTGATCGACACGCCCCAGACGATCGGCAGCCCCACCGCCAGCCATGCCAGCGCCGCCCGGCCGTCCAGCCCGCCGCGCCCGATGCCGAACGACCCGCCGACGACAGCCATGGCTGCCCCGCCCTGCAGCTCGGCCACGCGGGCGTCGGACATGAAGCGCCGTTCGGCCAGCGGGCGCACCAGCAGATTGGTGATGAACCCCGCCGCCAGCAGCCCGGCCAGCACGTAGAGCGTCACGTCATACGCCGTCTCCCGCGGGACGCCCGCGCCGATCTGCGCCTCGCGGATATAGGTGACCAGCACCGGGCCGACGACGCCTGCGGTGGACCACGCCGTCAGCAGCCGCCCGTGGATCGCGCCGACGAACTGCGTGCCGAACACGTCCGCCAAATACGCCGGCACGGTCGCGAAGCCGCCGCCGTACATGGTCAGGATCGCGCAGCACATGGCGACGAACAGCGCCTGGCTGCCCGCATGCGCCGCCCAGGGCGCGGAGGCATACAGCAGGATGCCGACCGCGAAGAAGATGCCGTAGGTGACCTTGCGCCCAATCCGATCCGACAGGCTGGCCCAGAAGAAGCGCCCGGCGATGTTGAACAGTGACAGCAGCCCGACGAACCCGGCCGCCACCGCCGCCACCGCCCGCCGCTGCCCATCATCCAACAGGGCGAACTTCGTGCCGGGCTGCCCGATCAGGGAGCCGCCGAAGATCTCCTGCAGCATGGGCGACGCCAGGGCCAGCACGCCGATTCCCGCCGACACGTTCAGGCACAGCACCGCCCAGATCATCCAGAACGACAGCGTCTTGTGCGCGTCGTCCAGGTGGACGTGCCGCCGGGTAATCAGCGCATTGGCCTTACCCAGGGGCGCCATCCAGCCCTCGGGCGACCAGTTGGCCGGCGGTACGCGGTAGCCGAACGCCCCGGCCAGCATGAACACCAGATAGATGCCGGCCATCGCCGCCAGGCATTCGGCGACACCGGTGGACGCGGGCGTGTGAAAGGCGTTGATCAGCTTGTCCGCCAGCGGGGCACCGATCAGGGCTCCGCCGCCAAAGCCCATGATGGCCATGCCGGTCGCCATGCCGCGCCGGTCGGGAAACCACTTGATCAGCGTGGACACCGGGGAGATGTAGCCGATGCCAAGCCCGATCCCGCCCAGCGCCCCTAGGCCCAGCCACAGCAGCCAAAGCTGGTGCAGCGCCACGCCCACCGCACCCAGCAACAGCCCGCCGCACCAGCACAACGCCGCCGCCACGCCCGCCTTGCGCGGCCCGGCTCGCTCCAGCCACCCGCCCCAGATCGCGGCCGACGAGCCGAGGGCGACGATGGCGATCGTAAACGTCCAGCTTACGTCGCTCACGCGCCAGTCGCAGCCGGTGACGGTCAAGGCCTGCAGCAGCCCAACCTCGGGGCCGCAGGCCCGGGACTGCGTCAGGCCGACCAGGCGCGTCATCGGCAGCCAGAACACCGACAGCCCATAGGCCATACCGATGCACAGGTGGATCGCCAGCGCGGCCGGCGGCACCAGCCAGCGGTTGAAGCCCGGTCCCGCCACCGTGCGGCTGCGGTCAAACAGCCCCGTGCCGGGCCGCGGCCCGGCCGTAGCACTCATGCCTTCCATGGATGGTTTCCTTCCCAGAGCGCCTTTTGGCAGGCGCCTTAATTGTTATTGTATCGTATCTAGGCTCATTATTGCGGATCGTCGCTCCCGAGAACGAGAGTTATGATATGTTATGTATGTTCTTGATTTTGTGAAGATGGATGAGTGGAGGCCAGCCCTGGAAAACGCACAGCCCCGCAACGCACGCGCCGTCATCCCGCATGTGGACGACCTCGGCGCCACGCGCGGCGCCAACCAGGCGTTCCTGCGCCTGGCCCGGCGCGGCCTGGTTACCTGTGGCAGCGTCATGGTGCCTGGCCCGGCCTTCGATGATCTAGCCGGGGAGTTGGCCGGGGAGACCGGGCCGGCGCTCGACCTCGGCGTCCACCTGACGCTGACCAGTGAGTGGGCGCACCATCGGTGGGCGCCGCTGTCCACCCGCAGCCCGGCGTCCGGCCTGATCGACCCGGACGGCTTCTTCTGGCGCGACGTGGCCTCCGTCGCGCGCCACCTGGTGCCGGAGGCTGCGGAGGCCGAGCTGCGGGCGCAGATCGACCGCGCCCTGGCCGCCGGGCTGCGGCCGACGCACCTGGACGCGCACATGGCGGCGGCGATGCTGCCGGAGCTGCTGCCCGCGCATGTGCGGCTCGGCGAGGAGTATGGGCTGTGGCCGGTGCTGCCGCGCTCGATCACCTGGGCGCCGGAGCCGGAGGCGTATCGCGCCACCGTCGCCGCGCTGGATGCGGCCGGGCGCCCGGTGGTGGAGCACTGCCGCGGCACCCTGGCGGTGGCGGCGGACGCGCTGGCGCCGGGGTGGGCAGCGGTGGTGCGGGACTTGCCGCCGGGCGTGACCCACCTGGCGCTGCACGCGACGACACCGGGCGAGGCCGGATTGCCACCGGACCATGCCGGGTGGCGCGTTCAGGAGTTCGAGTGGCTGGCGTCGGGCGGGCTGGCCGCCCTCTGCGCGGCGCACGGCGTGGCGGTGCTGGGCTGCCGAGCGATGCAGGACCGGTGGCTTGAAGTTTGATCGCGGCCCTTGCTGGCTCCGGCTGGTCCCGTATCGAACCATGCCGCCCTTGCAAGCCGGTTTCGGCGTGGCGGTCCAGGGGCGGGTAGGACCGTGCATGCGGCCTCTGGATTGCCGCGCCGCAAGTGCGGCTCGCAATGACGGAGACCATCGGCGGGTGTGGACCGACCGGAGCAACAGGCAGTTGCTATGACAGGTGCCGCGCGATGTCCGCCGCCATCGCTGCCCTGTCCTTATTCGCCCGGGCCAGCGCCAGCAAGCGCCCGTCCGGCCCAACCAGCAGCACCGAAGTATGGTCCGGCGCCACGCCGGGATGACGTGCAGCTATCGCTGATGGAGGCATTCCCTTCTTTCTTCGAGAGAGGGCTGGGGTGGGGGGAAGCGGCAAGCGCCGGGTTCGCTGATGAGGGAACGAAGCCCGTTTCTGAGTGGGCGGCGGTCCGTTCGGGCCTCACCCCGACCCTCTCCCGGCGGGAAAGGGGGAAGAAACACATTTGGCCTTGCTGCGTTGGTCGCGCAGGAGGACTGCATGACCCCATCACGTATCTGGTTCCCGGCCCTTGGCGCGGCTTTCGCCATCGCCGGGGCCGACAAGATCATCGGCAACCGCGGCTACAGCCGCATGTTCCGCCACCTCGGCTGGAGCAGCGGAGCCAAACGCGCCGTCGCCGTCGCCGAGATTGCCGGCGGCGCCATGCTGGCCCTGGGCTCCACGCGCAAGCTGGGCAGCGCGATCCTGGCGGCGACATCCGGCACTGTGCTGGCCAGCGAGGTCCGCCATGGCGACGGCAACCTGGCCCTGCCGCGGGCGCTGCTGTTGATGGCGGCGCTGACGGGGTTGCGACGTCGCGCCTAGGAAGGGAGCCTAGCCCGGGTTCACCGCCGAGTACAGCCAGCACGCCGCCCCAAGGGCGTTCGACTCCGCCATTGCAGTGCGGACGGCCTGCACCGCCTGCTCGCGCACCGCTTCGTCCGCATCGCGCAGCAACCCGGCGGCTGGACCGCACTCGGTGACGAAGCGGACGGCATCCTCCAGCGCGGTGCCGCCGGGCGATGCGGGGACTTGTAGTTGCGCGGTGACTGCCAGGCTGCTGATTGCGGTGAACCCGGCCCGAGCCAGCATCGCGCCGGTATGGGCGGCGTCGGCGAATGCGAACGGCCCCGGCGCCAGCGGCGGCAATGGCGGCGGGGCCGGCACCACCTGCAGCATTGCCGCGCGAGGCACTGCAACCCAGCCATTCTCCACCGCCGGCCGCCAGCACAGCATCGCCAGCCGCCCCCCGGGCCGCAGCGACAGCCGCAGGTGGCGGAACGCGGCCAAGGGGTCGGCGAAGAACATCACGCCGAAGCGGGATGCCAGCACGTCGTAGCCCAACGTAGCGCACGGCAGGGCGGCGGCGTCCGCCTGACGCCAGGTGATCGGCGCCCTGCCCTCGGTCGGCGTGCGGGTGCGGGCGCGCTCCAGCATCGGGTGCGACACGTCCACCGCCAGCACGGCGCCCCCCGGCCCGGCCTGCTCCGCTAGCCGCCCCGTCAAGTCGCCACAGCCGCAGCCCACGTCCAGCACGCGCTCGCCGGGCCGCACCGCCGCATGCTGTACCAGCGCGTCCGTCAGCGGGCGGAACGCGGCGTCCAGCCGGTCCGCGTCGCGCGCCCAGCGCTGCCCGGTCTCACCGTTCCAGTAATCCACCTGCTCCGCATTGCCGTCCAGCATGTTCCCTCCATTCCCCCCGGGAACCCGGGGGACACCCCGCCGCTATAGCAGCATACCTCGTCGCGGAGACGCAGCCCATGAGCACCGAGAAGACCGTCCTCGAAGAGGGCAGCCAGAGGGACTACACCGCCCCGTCCGGCGGCTATGGCTCCCTGAAGTCCGTGACGGAAATCTTACTGCGCGAGCATGTCCCCGTGAAGGGCGCCCGCGTGCTGATCGAGCAGAACAAGCCCAAGGGCTTCATGTGCGTCAGTTGCGCCTGGGCCAAGCCGGCGCAGCCGCACCCGGCCGAGTTCTGCGAGAACGGCGCCAAGGCCACCGCCTGGGAGATCACCGACAAGCACCTCGACCAGAAGTTCTTCGCCGAGCACACCCTGACGGAGTTGGAGACCTGGCGCGACTACGACCTGGAGGAGCCGGGCCGGCTGACCCATCCGATGCGCTGGGACCCCGACAGCGACCGCTACATGCCGGTGTCGTGGGAGATCGCGTTCCAGGAGATCGCCCGCGAACTGCAGGCGATGACGCCGGAGCAGGCGGTGTTCTACACCAGCGGGCGCGCGTCGCTGGAAACCAGCTACATGTACCAGCTATTTGCCCGCATGTACGGCAGCAACCACCTGCCCGACTGCAGCAACATGTGCCATGAGAGCAGTTCGGTCGCGCTCCCCGAGAGCATCGGTGCGGCGGTCGGCACCGCCACCCTGTCCGACTTCGACGACTGCGACTGCATCTTCTACATCGCGCAGAACGTTGCCACCTCGTCGCCGCGGATGCTGCACCAGTTGCAGGAGGCGGTGAAGCGCGGGGTGAAGATCATCACCATCAACCCGCTGCGCGAGCGCGGGCTGGAGCGGTTCGTCAACCCGCAGGCGCCGGACGAGATGCTGACGGGCAAGGAGACCCAGATCAGCCACCAATACATGCAGGTGAAGAACGGCGGCGACATCGCGGCGCTGTTCGGCATCTGCAAGGCCGTGATCGAGATGGACGACGCCCTGCACGCCGGCGGCCACAGCCTCGTGGCGGGCAACGACGCAACGCCTAGCCCGGAGGCCAGCGCGGCGGCGGTGGTGTTCGCGGCGTCGATGGCGTCGGCGGACAAGAAGAACGTGCTCGACCACGAGTTCATCAAGGAACACACGGCCGGGTTCGAGGAGTTCGCCGCCGCCTGCCGCGCGCATCCCTGGGCCGAGCTGGAGCGGGTGTCGGGCCTGACGCAGGCCGAGATGAAGGCGGCGGCGGACGTGTATGCGGAGTCCAACGCGGTGCTGGGCTGCTACGGCATGGGGCTGACGCAGCACCTGATGGGCGTCGAGAACGTCCACATGGTGACCAACCTGCTGCTGCTGCGCGGCAACATCGGCAAGCCCGGCGCCAACGTCTGCGCCGTGCGCGGCCACTCCAACGTGCAGGGCCAGCGCACGGTCGGGATCACCGAGAAGCCCGACCTGGTGCCGCTGGACAAGCTGCAGGAGCTGTACGGGTTCACGGCGCCGCGCTGGACCGGGCACTCCACGGTGGATGCGTGCAAGGCGATCATCGACGGGGAGGTGCGGGGCTTCATCGCGCTCGGCGGCAACTTCCTGCGCGCCGTGCCGGAGACGGCGATGGTGGAGGCGGCGTGGCGCAAGCTGCGGCTGACGGTGCAGATCGCCACCAAGCTGAACCGCAACCACATCGTGCACGGGGAGATCGCGTATGTGCTGCCCTGCCTGGGGCGCATCGAGATCGACGAGCAGGCGACGGGTCCGCAGGCGGTGAGCATGGAAAGCTCGGTCGCGCACTTCCACGGCAGCGTCGGGCAGATCAAGCCGATGAGCCCGGATACGCGGTCCGAGCCGTGGATCGTCGCGGGGATGGCCAAGGCGACGCTGCCGGCCAACGGGCGGGTACCGTGGGACGAGTGGGTCGGGGATTACGGTAGAGTGCGCGATGCCATCGAGGCGACGTATCCCGAGACGTTCAAGGACTTCAACGAGCGGTTCCAGCGCCCAGGAGGCTTTGCCCGGCCGCTGCCGGCGCGGGAGCGGAAGTGGGTAACGCGAAGCGGCAAGGCCAACTTCATCACGCCGGACAAGCTGTTCGCCGGGGCGGAGGCGTTCGGCGACCAGTCGGACGTGCTGCAACTGACGACGCTGCGCTCCAACGACCAGTTCAACACGACGGTTTACGGCTACACCGACCGGTTCCGCGGGGTGCATGGCACGCGGCATGTGATCTTCATGAACCCGGCGGACATCGAGCGGATGGGCCTGCAAGGGGTGGACGCGGTCGATCTGACCCCGGCCGTGGAAGACCCGGCTGGACGCGAGGTGCCGGGGCTGCAGATCATTCCCTACAACATCCCGGTGGGCTGCGCGGGGGCATACTTCCCGGAGATCAACCCGCTGTTCCCGCTGTCGTTCCACGACCCGAAGTCGAAGGTGCCGGGGTACAAGGCGATCCCGGTGCGGGTGGTGCGGTCGGTGCGGGGCCGGAAGCCGGAGCCTTCGCGGGATGGACTGCAGGCAGCGGCGGAGTAACGGGACCAGGCTGAATTTGGGTGACGTCTGAGCGGCTGCCAGCACCCTTGGGCGCCGCCGTGGGGATCAGCCATCAAGGGTGATCTCCCCACCGCCTCTGGGACAGCCTATGTCCTAGGGATGGATCAGCATCACCCGCGGGACGCCGCCATCCCCCCGACTGCCGTGCAGGTCCCGGTCGCGGTGGTGCGCCTGGACGGCCCCGGCCACCAGCCCGGCGCCCGCGCCGTCGCGGTCGAGGTCGCCGTCAATGTCGTTTATGGTACCGTGCCCTACGCCGTCATGATGATGACTCCCGCAGACCTGGAGGACTTCGCCGTCGGCTTCAGCCTGACGGAAGGCGTTATCCATGGGCGCGCCGACGTGCGCAGCACCCGCGTCGAACACGACGCCAACGGCCTGCGCCTAATTGCCGACCTGGCGCCTGCATGCTTCCACCGCCTGCTCGCCCGCCGCCGGTCCATGAGTGGCCGCACAAGCTGCGGGGTTTGCGGCATCGAGGACCTGGCGTCGGTTCCGCGCACCGTTCAGCGCCACGCTGCCGGCACCCCTGTTAGTCCGGCCGCCATGCAGGGCGCGCTGCACGACCTGCCGGGCCGCCAGGCGCTGAACCAGGAGACCCGCGCCGTCCACGCCGCCGCGTGGGCGGACCCCGGGGGCGCGATCCTGATGATACGCGAGGATGTCGGCCGCCATAATGCGCTGGACAAGCTGATCGGCGCGTTGCTGACCGCGGGGGTGGACCCGGCGGACGGCTTCCTGGTGGTGACCAGTCGCTGCTCCTACGAGATGGTGGAGAAGGCGGCGGCGTTCGGCGCCGGGGCGCTGGTGGCGATCTCGGCGCCCACGTCGCTGGGGGTGGAGCGGGCGCGGCACCACGGCATCACCCTGGTAGGCGTCGCGCGGGACGGGGCGGCAACGGTGTTCTCCGGCCCGCAGGCGCCGGCGGCGGGGGCGGCTGCACGGCCCGGGACGTAGCCGCCACGATGCAGGCGGCGGTTGGCGTTATCCCTTCACGCGGTGACGGAGGGTGGCCGCGCCCGTGACTTGAACCTGGGCTATGTCGGCGCCCGTTCACTCTCGCACATCGATGGTGCCGCGCGGTCTAGCGGGTCCGAGTCGTTGCTGCGCGCAACCCTGGATACCAGTACCTGGCCGCTCCGGCCGAACGTCATACGCACGGCGACCTTGCCCTCGACGCCCTGTTGCCGGGCGTCGTCCGGATGCCGCTTGCGCGACCGGACCCAGGCGGCAGGCGTCACAGCCGCTCGGCAACCGAAACGCCACATTTTGACATAAGGTATCAAATACACTCGACCGTCCTTTTGATATTTTGTATCAGATCGCCGCCGGCTGTGCCCGAATGGCCGGCACGGCTGTCGAGGGGGACAGGCGATGGTGTCGATGCGTGCGGCCCTGATGGGGACAGTCTTTGGGGCCTTGATCCTGCCCGCTCATGCAGCCGACCCGCTGGCGTCCGCGCCGTCCCGCACCGTGCCGGAGCAGCCGCCGCCTGCGGTGAACACGGGCGCGGATCTGGCCCTGGCCGACATCGACGTGGTGGCCCGCCGGCTGGACGCCGCCCGCACCGCGATCCAGCCCAGCCTTGGCGCCACGGTTTACAGGTTTGACCGCGGCGCCCTCGAGACCCTGCCCCAGGGCGACCAAGCCTCCTTGCAGCAGGTGCTGCTGCAGGCGCCCGGCGTGGCGCAGGACAGCTTCGGCCAGGTCCATGTTCGCAACGAGCACGACAACGTCCAGTACCGGCTGGATGGCGTGCAGCTTCCCGAGGGCCTGTCGGTGTTCGGCCAGGCGCTGGAAACCCGGTTTGCGCACTCGCTCTCGCTGATCACCGGGGCGCTGCCGGCGCAGTACGGCTTCCGGCAGGCCGCCGTGGTGGACATCACCAGCAAGTCCGGCACCACCGACCCCGGCGGCCAGGTCACGCTCTATGGCGGGTCGCGCAGCACCTTGCAGCCCAGCTTCGACTACGGCGGGCGCAGCGGCGCCATCGACTACTTCGTGACCGGCGAGTACCTGCACAGCAACATCGGCATCGAGAACCCGGCCAACAGCTTCAACGCCCAGCACGACGCAACCGACCAGTTCCGCGGCTTCGCCCACCTCTCCGGCATCGTGGACGGCACGACGCGCATCAGCCTGCTCGCCGGCACGTTCCACGGCGACTATCAAATCCCGAACCGCGGCGGCAACCAGCCCGGGCTGGGCCTGACGGTCGGCGGCGTCAGCGACTTCGACAGCAGCCGCCTGACCGAGCACCAGCGCGAGCTGACCCACTTCGGCATCCTGTCGCTGCAGAAGCAGTATGGCTCGCTGGACGTGCAGACCTCGCTGTTCACCCGCTACAGCAGCCTGTACTACACGCCCGATCCGCTCGGCGACCTGCTGTTCAACGGCATCGCGCCGACGACCGCACGGTCAAGCTGGGCCAACGGCACGCAGACCGACGCGAGCTGGCGGGTCAGCACAGACCATACGATCCGCACCGGGTTCCTGGCGCAGGTCGAGCGGTCGGTGTCGAAATCCAACTCCTTCGTGCTGCCGGTGGACAGCTCCGGCGCGCAGACGGGCGACCAGCCCTTCGCCGTCCAGGACAGCTCCGGCAAGAACGGCACCACCTATGGCCTATACCTGCAGGACGAGTGGCGCATCCTGCCCAAGCTCACCATCAATTATGGCGGCCGGTTCGACGTGGTGGACGCGTATGCGAAGGACAAGGCGTTCAGCCCGCGGGTCAACCTGGTCTGGCGTCCATTCGAGGGCACGACGCTGCACGCCGGCTACTCCCGGTACTTCACCCCGCCGCCGTTCGAGCTGATCGGCAACGCGACCGTGGGCAAGCTCGGGGCCACCAGCGGCGCCGCGCTCTCAAGCGCCGACACGACGCCAAAGGCCGAGCGCGCCAACTACTACGACATCGGCGTCAGCCAGGTGGTGCTGCCCGGGCTGACCTTCGCCGTGGATGGCTACTTCAAGACCGCGCACAACCTGATCGACGAGGGGCAGTTCGGGGCGCCCGTTGCGCTGACGGCATACAACTACGCCCACGCTCAGCAGGACGGGGTGGAGCTGTCGGCCACCTATAACCGCGGGCCGCTGTCGGTGTATGGCAACCTCGCCTACTCCCGCGGGATCGGCAAGGACATCACCTCGTCGCAGTTCGAGTTCTCGCAGTCCGACCTGGACTACATCGCGCACCACTACATCCACCTGGACCACGACCAGCGTTGGACCGGCTCCGGCGGCGCGGCCTACACGCTTGATGCGGCGGGCGGGTTCCCCACGCGGGTGTCGGCCGACCTGATCGTAGGTAGCGGGCTGCGGCGGGGCGGAACCGTGCCGAACGGCCTGGCGCTGCCGGGCTACTACACGGTGAACCTGTCGGCGGTGCAGGCGGTGCAGCTTGTGGTGGGGAAGCCGACGGAGCTGTGGCTGGATGTGATCAACCTGCTCGACCGCCGCTACGAACTGCGCGATGGGACGGGCGTGGGGGTTGGCGCGCCGCAGTACGGGCTGCGCCGGGCGATCCTGGCCGGGCTTACGCAGCGTTTCTGATGGGCGCGGGCTGACGGAGCGGACGAGCTTTCCCGGCGCCAAACGCACAGGCATCCAAGGCATGGGGTGAGCGGACGCCACCCGGCGCAGCGGCCCGGCCGGACGCCGGGCCGCCGTTGCGCTCCACCCCGCTCAGGGCGTCGCTTCTGCGCGCGCCTTCACGACGGCCGCCTCGAAATATGTGCGCTGGTCGGCCAGCATGTTCTGCACCGCCGCATAGGTGTTCGCGACGGTCATCGGCCGCCGGTCCCGGGCGAGCAGCCCGGCGTTGCACAGCACCCGGCGGTTGGCGACCTCCAGCATCGAGGCCGAGGGGCGCCGCTGCAGGGCTGCCAGGAACCGTGCCAAACCGCTGGGTCCCAGGACATGCGTCAGATAGAGGTCGGCCGGCGTCGCGCTCCGCGTCAGCGTGGCCTGCAGCGCCGTACGCTGCCGCCCCAGCATCTCCACAGCCAGGTTGGCCGACAGGACCGGGTCGGTGCGCAGCCGCAGGATTGCCTCCTGCATGTGCGCGCCCTGGAAGGTGTAGTCGCCCGACCGCTCCCTTTGGATGGCATTCGCATACTGGGCCGCGCCGTGCTTGGCCCCGAATTCGCGGACCACCTGCAACCATGTTCCGGAGGTGAACTGCAGCAGGCCGGTCGCCGACGAGACGCGGCTGCGGGCTGCAGGGGCGAAGCGGCTCTCACGCCAGGCCAGGGCCAATATCAGGTCCGGGGCGATATCGGACGCCTGCGTGGCGTCGAGGATCGCGCCCAGCACGGCGGGCGGCATCACCGGGTTGTCCCAGGTGCTGTTCACCAAGGGTTCGACCCCGGCGTGCAGCGCCTCGGCAGGGCGCGTGCCGCCCCGCCGGTGCAGATGCCGGACGTGTATGCGCCGTGCATAGCCGATGCGGACGACTTGCGTGTGCCGCGGGCTGTGGCGGATGGCATGGCTGCGTGCGCCGGGCGCTCCCCGGGTTGGGGTGGCCATGGCCGGGCCTGCTGCCAGGACGGCAAGGCCCACCATCGCCGCCAATGCACGCCGCAGGCGCCGCTCGCGCCACGGCGCGGCCGGTTGCAGGGCACAGCAGCCAAGGCCGGCTGCCGGCGCAGTGCGCTGCGCATCAGTGGCGTCTGTGGTCATGGCATTCTCCTGGAAGGTGCTGGCCTGCACTGGCCGCCGGGCAACCGCATGGCTGTCGTCAAGCGTGGACGGCCTTGGCCGGTATGCGGTCGTGCGGCTTGGGTGGCGGTGCCGCATGCCGGTCCGGGACGTACTCAAGGAGTGCGTCGCCGAGTGGCGCGGCACGGGCCGCGCCTGGGTTGCCGATGCGCCTCGCCACTGTGTTGCCGCGGGCCGGCCCGTCACAGCCTGGAGGGCGCACCGGCCTGGTCAGGATATGGCTAGATATCTGGCGCCGGGTTATGGGTAGAACAACGCGAGACATGATGCCGCCCGGGATAACATAGGCGGCACGATTTACAACCCGTGATCCGCGACCTGAACCGCAAATGCGATGAAAGGTAGGCTAATGGAGCCTCTTGATCACCTTTGCGTTCGTCGTCAGTCGCAACGTCTTAGATTTTAGCTACAGGCGGGCATTGCCGCCTAGGTTCGCATACGGACCGATTGACCTTGGTTGGTAAGCAATCATCGCGTTTCGACCTCAATCGAAATCAACGCCGTTGGGCCTATGCTGTTCTCTAACGTATGGTATTCGTTGCGTGTTATATTTTGGTCATCGACGACATAGCGGTGCCTATCGATCACTGCGCCGGTCGAAGCGCCGTGTCGAAGCCGCCTGGCGCCCAGCCGAGCCGCGGGCGTGCGGCCCAGCCGCGACCGAAGCCGCTAGGCCCGCAGCCGCCCCACCACGGCGTCCGCGAACTGCACCGTCGTCGCCGTGCCGCCAAGGTCGCCGGTGCGGACACCGTCCACCGTCAGCACCTGGTCGAGGGCAGAGCGCATCCGCTGCGCCAGCTCCATGTGGCCGACGTGCTCCAGCATCAGCGCCGCCGCCAGCATCAGCGCCAGCGGGTTGGCGATGCCCCGGCCGGCGATGTCGGGGGCGCTGCCGTGCACGGCCTCGAAGATGGCGGCCTTCTCGCCGATGTTGGCGCCCGGTGCGGTGCCTAGGCCGCCGACCAGGCCGGCGATCTCGTCGGATAGGATGTCGCCGAACAGGTTGGTGGTGACGATCACGTCGAACTGCCAGGGGTTCAGCACGAGCTGCATCGCGCAGGCGTCCACGATGCGGTCATCGACGGCGACGCGGCCCTCATACTCCTTGGCGATGTCCAGCGCGGTTTCCAGGAAGATGCCGGTCAGCGCCTTCAGCACGTTGGCCTTGTGGACGATGGTGACCTTCTTGCGGCCGTTGCGGACGGCATACTCGAACGCGAACCGGGCGATGCGGCGCGACCCGTCCCGCGTGTTCACCCCGGACGAGATGGCGACCCCATGCGGGTCGTCGCCGATCGGGATGTAATGCTCGAAGGCGACGTAGAGTCCTTCCAGGTTCTCGCGCAGCAGGACGATGTCGATGTCCTCGTAGCGTCCGCCGGGCACCATGGTGCGGTTGGGGCGGACGTTGGCATACAGGTGGAATTCCTCGCGCAGCCGCACGTTGATGCTGCGGAAGCCGCCGCCAACCGGGGTGGTGAGCGGCCCCTTGAGGGCGAGCCGGGTGCGGCGGATGCTTTCCAGCGTGGCCTGGGGCAAGGGGTCGCCGCCCGCCGCAATGCCGGCCAGGCCGCCCTGCTGCACGTCCCAGTCGAACGGGCTGCCGAGCGCGTCCAGCACGCGGGTGACGGCGGCGACGATCTCGGGGCCGATGCCGTCGCCGGGGATGAGGGTGGCGGGGACTTTTTCCTGCGGGGTGTTCATGCGTAGGCTACTCCGAGAATGCCGCGGCGCACATACCACACTTCTACGTCCTCTCCTTCCGGGAGGGGTGGGGTTATGGGCATTGCCCAGGCTGGCGTTTGCTCCGGGCGCTGCATGTCGGGGAAAAGCGGCCCGTGCCCGGGTTAAGGCGTGCCTTTGAGGGCCGGGGCGACGGACTTGGGCCTGCATGACCAGTGCCCCAGTGGGATGGGACCGTGCTTGCCCGCCCCCTCACCCCAACCCTCTCCCGGAGGAGGAGGGAGTCAGGGCAGTCTGGCTTGACGCTGGGCGCTGCGGCGCCAACTCGCGGACAGGATCGGCCATCGGTTATGGGTGCGTTGCGCCCGTAATTGGCTACAGGAGAGGCTGGACACCATGGGACACACCTACACCGGCCGGCGTGAGGACCAACGCCTGGTCACCGGCGCCGGCCGCTACACGGCGGACTGGGACCGGCCGGGGCAACTGCACGCCGTCTTCGTGCGGGCCGACCGGGCGCATGCGATCATTGTCGCCCTTAACACCGCGGCCGCGCGGTCCGCCCCGGGCGTGGTAGCGGTGCTGACCGCGGATGACATGGCGGCGGCCGGCTATACCCGCGGCCAGGCCCAGGTGCCGTTCAAGGGCCGCGACGGCGTGCTGAAGTCGCCGGCCTCCCCGGCGCTGGCGCAGGGCCGGGTGCGCTACGTCGGCGAGCCCGTTGCAGTCATCGTTGCCGACACGGCGCATGCGGCGCAGGACGCGGCGGAGCTGGTCCGCGTCGAGTATAATGACCTCTCCGCCGTGGTGGACGGCCGCGTGGCCATCGCACCCGGGGCGCCGCTGCTGCACGGCGCCGTGCCGGGCAACCTTGCTTTCGACTTCGAGTATGGTGACGCCGCCGCGGCCCACGCCGCTTTCGCCGCAGCCGCGCATGTCGTGCGGCTGCAACAAGACAGCGGGCGCGTCGTCGGCAACCCCATGGAGCCGAAGGCGGCCCTGGCCGCCTGGGACGGCGACGTGCTGGACCTCTGGAGCGGCAGCCAGGGTGTGACGGGCATGCGCGACGGCATGGCCGGGCTGACCGGGCTGCAGCCGGATCACGTCCGGTCGCACGCCGAGGATGTCGGCGGCGCGTTCGGCATCCGTGGCGCGGCGTACCCGGAGTATGCGGCGCTGGCGTTGGCGGCCCGCATCGCCGGGCGGCCGGTGAAGTGGGTGGCCAGCCGTTCCGAGACCTTCCTCAGCGACTATCACGGCCGTGCCGTGCAGATGGCGGCGGAGCTGGCGCTGGATGCGGAGGGCCGGTTCCTGGCGATCCGCCATGACTGGGTGTGCGACATCGGCGCGCACCCGTCGGCCGCGGGGGCGATGACCAACACCCTGAACGCGGCGCTGATGGCGTCGGGCGCCTACTGCATCCCCGCGGCCTATGGGCGCAACCGGCTGGCGCTGACCAACACGGTGCCGATCACCGCCTACCGTGGGGCTGGGCGGCCGGACATGGCCTACATGGTGGAGCGCCTGGTGGACGAGGCGGCGCGGCAGACTGGCATCGACCGCCTGGAGCTGCGCCGGCGCAACTTGATCCCGCGCGACGCCTTCCCCTACCGGATCGCCACCGCGCCGATGCCCAGCGCCTACGACAGCGCCGACTTTGCCGCCCTGCTGGACGCCGCAGTGACCGAGGCGGACTGGGACGGCTTCGAGGCCCGGCGTACGGAAGCGGCCCAGCGCGGCCGGCTGCGCGGCATCGGCTGCGCGCTGTTCATCGAACCCGCCGGCGGCGTGGCGCAGTCCGACGAGGCCCTGCTGACCTTCGAACCCGACGGCAGCCTGCTGCTGCATGAGGTCGCCATCGCCTCCGGCCAGGGGCACGAGACGGTGCTGCCCGAGATCGTCGGACGCGCCCTGGGGATTGACCCCACGCGCATCACGCTGCGCGCCGGCCGGGCAGATGGCCCGGCGCTGAAGGGGGCCGGCGCCTTCGGGTCGCGCAGCATGATGTCCATGGGCTCGGTCAGCGTGGAGGCGGCAAACCTGGTCATCAAGAAGGGACGCACATTGGCGTCGAACGCGCTGGAGGCGGCGGAGGCCGACATCGAGTATGACGGCGGCGACTACCGCATCGCCGGCACCGACCGGGTGGTTGGATTGGCCGAGCTGGCGCGGTGCAACCCGGGCGCGCTGGACAGCAAGGCCGAGCTGCCGGCGCCACGAGCCTACCCGTCCGGCGCGCATGTCGCCGAGGTCGAGGTGGACCCGGAGACCGGGCTGACCGAGTTGGTGCGCTATGTGTCCATCGACGACTGCGGCGCGGTGATGAACCACACGCTGCTGGAGGGGCAGATTTGGGGCGGGCTGCTGCAGGGCCTGGGCCAGGTGTTCGGCGAGGTCTGCCTGTATGACGAGAACGGCCAGATGCTGAGCGGCAGCTTCATGGACTACGCCATGCCGCGCGCCGACCTGGTGAAGCGCGTCACCATACAGACGGTGCTGGTGCCCTCCCCCAGCAACCAGCTCGGCGTGAAGGGCGTCGGCGAGGCCGGCACCGTCGGCTCGCTGCCGACGGCGATGAACGCCATCCTGGATGCGTTGCGCCCGCATGGCGTGCGGCACCTGGACATGCCGGCCTCGGCGCAACGGGTCTGGCAAGCCCTGCAGGAGTGTGCGTGAGGGACGGTTAACCGGCCCTCACGCGTTGTCGCCGAGTGCCCGCCTGCGCAGGTCTTGCAGGCGGTCCCGCCCATCCGGCGTCTTCGGGTCCAGGTCCAGCACCTTCTGCCAGGCGGACAGCGCGCCCTTCCAGTCGTGCTGCGCCTCAGCGATGTGCGACAGGTCCTGCAATGCGGCGAAATCCCGGGGTTCCCGCCGCAGCACCTCCTGGATGTCGCGGATCGCGCCGGCTGAGTCGCCGCCGCGCAGCCGGGCTTGGGCGCGGCCACGCCACGCCTCCAGCAGGGTGGGGTCCAGGTCCAGCGCGGCGTCGAAGCTGTCCGTCGCGTCGCCGGCGGCGCCCTCCTCCAGCTCGCGGGCGCCACGGGCCAGCAGCAGGCGCACCGCAGGAGAGGCAGCCTTGGCCCAGGCGTCCCGGATTTGGTCTTCCAGCGCCTTGGCGACCTGCTCGTTCGGTGCGGCGCGCAGGGCGGACAGCATGGTGTTCAGCGCGGCCTTGGGATCAGCCGGAGCCGCAGGCGGATGGGCCGGCGGAGGGGCTGGCGCGGGTGTCGGCGATTGGGCCAGCGCCGGGCCGGACAGCACCAGCAGGACAAACGCCCACCGCATGGTCAGGCCGCAGCGGGCACGGGCAGGCCGGCCGGGACCGGACCGCCGGCCATCCAGTCCAGCAACTGCACGGTGTGGATCACCGGCGTGCCGCCCTGCAACTGCGTGATGCAGCCGATGTTGCCGGCCGCGATCAGGTCCGGCTTGGTCTTGGCGATGTTGGCCAGCTTGCGCGCCCGCAACTGCCCGGCAATCGCCGGCTGCACCAGGTTGTAGGTCCCGGCGGACCCGCAGCAGATGTGCCCCTCCGGCGGATCGACCACCGTGAACCCAGCCCGCTTCAGCAGCGCCTTCGGCTCCGTTGTGACGCGCTGGCCGTGCTGCAGGCTGCACGCGGAATGATAGGCCACCCGCAGCCCCGGCGACGGGCGGGTCGGCTGGTAGTCCAGCTTGGCCAGATACTCGCTGATGTCCATCGCCAGTGCCGACACCCGCTCAGCCCGTTCGCGGTCCGGCTCGGTGCGGAACATGAAGCCGTAATCCTTCACCGTCGTGCCGCAGCCGCTGGTGTTGACCAGGATGGCGTCCAGGCCTCCGCCGTCACCATCTGCGTCGATCTCGCGGGTCCAGGCGTCGATGTTGGCGCGGGCGCTGGCCATGGCCGGGTCGTGGCGGCCCATGTGGTGGGTCAGCGCGCCGCAGCAGCCGGCCCCGCGGGCGATCACCACCTCGATCCCCATGCGGGTCAGCAGGCGGATGGTGGATTCGTTGATGGCGGGGTCCAGCACCTGCTGCGCGCAGCCGGCCAGCAGCGCCACCCGGCCCCGGCGCGTGCCCTGGGCGGCGTGGACCTGCGGGGACTGCATGGTGCCGGTGGACGGCAGCCGGGCCGGCGCCAGGTCCAGCATCGCATGCACCCGGGTGAACAGCGTGCCCTTGCGCGGCACCAGGGCGCGGAACGGCTTGGCCAGGCGTGCACCGATCAGGGCGGCGCGGAACAGGCCGGGCCGCGGCAGCACGACGGTCAGCACGTTGCGCAGCAGGCGTTCGTGCCAGGGGCGGGTGTAGGTGTTCTCAATGTATTCGCGGGCGTGGTCCACTAGGTGCATGTAGTTCACGCCGCTGGGGCACGTGGTCATGCAGCTCAGGCAGGATAGGCAGCGGTCCACATGGCGCACGACCTCCTCGGTGGCGGGCCGGCCGCTTTCGAGCATGTCCTTGATCAGGTAGATGCGGCCCCGCGGGCTGTCCAATTCGTCGCCCAGTAGCAGGAAGGTCGGGCACGTCGCGGTGCACATGCCGCAGTGCACGCAGGTCCGCAGCACCCCGTTGCTGGACTGGATGGCGGGGTCGAGCATCTGCTCGGCGGTGAAGTTCGTCTGCATGATGTCCTACAGGCCCACTCTTAAAGACCAGCGTACAGGCGGCCAGGGTTGAGGATGCCGCCGGGGTCCATCGACGCCTTGACCCGGCGGGTGATGCGGGCCAGCGCCTCGGCCTCGGGCGGGACGACATGGACGGCGGCGCGCATCCCCTCGGGCGCACGCAGCACGGTCCAGGTGCCGCGGCCGGTGCGGGCGGCGGCCACCACGGCGTCGTGCAGGGCCGGGGCGCCGGCGATCCAGGCCAGGCCGCCGCCCCAGTCCAGGAACAGCCGCCCGCCCGCGGCTTGCAGGGCGTCCACCACCGCCGGGCCAGCAGAGGGCCGAACGCTGATGCGCCAGATCGCGTCGCCCGGCTCGGCCCGCAGCGGCACGGCATCGCGCACCGCGCGCCAGGCGGTCCGGCTGGCGGCGTCATCCAGGGTCTGCGCCGTGCCGTACTGCGCCAGGTCGCCCATTAGGCGGCCGAGCCGGTAATGCACGCTGGCGGTGAAGTCCTCGATCCGCATCAGCGCGACCGGCCCCTGCCCCGCCAGCCCCGGCACCCGCTCCGCGGCATCGGCGGGCAGCCAGGCTGCGCCGGACACGCCATAGGGGGAGCCAAGCGCCGCAGACAGCGCTGCCACGCCGCGCACGGCGTCCAGGCCGGGCAGCAGCAGCGATCCCGTCAGCTCCGCCATCGGCAGCACCTTCAGCGTCACCTCGGTCAGCACCGCCAAGGTGCCGTGGCTGCCGGACAGCAGCTTGCACAGGTCCAGCCCCGTCACGTTCTTCAGCACGCGCCCGCCGGACCGGATCAGCTCGCCCGATCCGTTCACCGCGCGCACGCCCATCACATGGTCGCGCATCGCCCCCCAGGCGACCCGGCGCGGACCCGACAGGTTGGTGGCGACCACGCCGCCAAGGGTCTGCACGCCCCCGGTTCCCAGCAAGCCCGACAGGTCCGGCGGCTCGGCGATAATGCCCTGGCCGCCCTCGGCCAGCTTGGCCTCCACCTCCGGCAGCGGCGTGCCAGCGCGGGCGGAGACGATCAGCTCCTGCGGTGCGTGCAGGGTCACACCCGTCAGGTTGCGGGTGCTCAGGCTGCGGGCAGCCTGCACCGGGCGCAGCATTCCGAGCTTGGTGCCGCGCCCTTCGACTAGCAGCGGCTCCCGCGCCGCGCCTGCCGCCAGGATCGCGGCGATGACCCCAGCTTCGTCCGCGGGCGCTAGGGCCTCATGCAGCAACGGGCTGCTCGACAAGTGGAAAAACCTTGCTGGGGTTCAGCAGCCAGTCCGGGTCGAAGGCGGACTTGATGCGGCGCTGCTGGTTCAGCTCGATGGCGGTAAACTGCACCGGCATCAGGTCGCGCTTCTCAACGCCGACGCCGTGCTCCCCGGTCAGGCAGCCGCCGACCTCGACGCACAGGCGGAGGATGTCGGCGCCGAAGTGTTCGGCCAGCTCGAAATTGCCGGGCAGGTTGGCGTCGAACATGATCAGGGGGTGCAGGTTGCCGTCGCCGGCGTGGAAGATGTTGGCGACCTTCAGCCCGCAGGCGTCGCTCATCTCGTTGATGCGGCGCAGCACGTAGGGGAGTTGGCCCGTCGGGATGGTGCCGTCCATGCACAGGTAGTCCGGGCTGATGCGGCCCACGGCGCCGAACGCGCCCTTGCGGCCCTTCCAAATTGCGGTGCTCTCCTCCGTCGACTGGCTGACGCGCAGGCTGATGGGGTGGAACGGCTCGCACAGGGCGGAGATGCGGCCCAGCAGGTCGTCCTGCTCGGCCACGCTGCCCTCGACCTCGATGATGAGGAGGGCCTCGGCATCCAGGGGGTAACCGGCGTGGGCGAACGCCTCGCAGGCGTGGATGGCCGGGCGGTCCATATACTCAAGCGCAACGGGGATGATGCCGCTGCCGATGATGGCGTCCACGGCGCGGCCGGCGGTCTCGTTGGCGTCGAAGGCGACCAGCATGGCGCGGGCGCCCTCCGGGGCGCGCAGGATGCGGACCGTGACCTCCGTCACCATGGCGAGCATGCCCTCGCTGCCGGTCATCAAGCCCAGCCAGTCGTAGCCGGCGGCGTCCAGGTGCGCGCCGCCCAAGTCGATGATGTCGCCCTCGATGGTGACGATGCGCAGGCCCAGCAGGTTGTTGACGGTCACGCCGTACTTCAGGCAGTGCGCGCCGCCGCTGTTCATGCCGATGTTGCCGCCGATCATGCAGGCCAACTGGCTGCTGGGGTCAGGCGCGTAGAAGAAGCCGTCCGCCGTCACCGCCTGGGTGATGCCGATGTTGGTGACGCCGGCCTGCACGGTGGCGCAGCGGTCGGCGTAGTCAATGTCGAGAATTTGGTTCATCCGCATCATGCCGACCACGACGCTGTCGGCCATCGGCAGCGCGCCGCCCGACAGGCTGGTGCCAGCGCCGCGCGGGATGACACGCACGCCATTCTGGTGGCAGAAGCGCAGCACGGCGGCAACCTGCTCCGTGGTTTCCGGCAGCACCACAGCCATCGGGGTCTGGCGGTAGGCAGGCAGGCCGTCGGTTTCGTAGGGCTTGAGACGCAGCGCCTCGGTGATCAGCCCGGTCTCGGCGACCAGGCCCCGCAGCCCGGCGAGAATTTCATCCCGGCGGCCCATGACATCGGCCTTCGGTAGCGGCTGCGCGATCATACGGCGTTCCCCAGTTGCTTGGCCGGGAGATTAGGGCGACAGCCGCTTTGCACAAGCCTGCCGTAAGCCCTGCATGAAACGAAGCACCCCGAGGCATGGCCCCGAGGTGCGGTTCAGCGCAGTTGTATCCCGGCCCGTACAGGCCGAACGGGAGCTAGCCCTGGCGGGCCTTCATGCGCGGGTTCTTCTTATTGATCACGTAGACGCGGCCATGGCGGCGCACCACGCGGCAGTTCTTGTCGCGGGTCTTGGCCGACTTCAGGCTGTTGCGGATCTTCATGACACGACCTTCGCGGGCGCACAGCCCGGATTCATCTGGAGGACAGGGAGAAGTCGGCCTGGTAACCAGCGCCGGCACGGGTGTCAAGCCAGCCGCCCCGATGCAGACCCAACCCAGACGTTGTAGCGGCGGCAGGAACAGGACATCTTGGCCCGTCTAATCGAATCCCAGGAGGCAACGTGGCCGCGCAAACCCCGCAGTTGACTGCAATATCCAGGCCCCTGGTCGGCGGCTCCTGGACACGGGACCTGGCCGCGGTGATCGTCGGCAGCTTGCTCCTGGCGCTGTCCGCCCATGTGCAGGTGGCATTCTGGCCGGTGCGGCTGTCGATGCAAAGTTTCGTGGTGCTGGCGGTCGGCCTTGGCTGCGGGCAGCGCCTGGGCACGGCGACGTTGCTGGCCTACCTGGCCGAAGGGGCGGCCGGCCTCCCTGTGTTCCAGGGCGGGGCCGGGCTTGCCTACACGGTGGGGCCGTCCGGCGGCTACTTGCTCGGCTTCCTTCTCGCCGCGGCGGCGGTGGGCGCCCTGGCGGACCGGGGGGCCACCCGTAGTTGGGGCGGCCGGCTGGCCGTGCTGCTGCTCGGCGAGGTGCTGATCTACGCACCCGGCCTGGCCTGGCTCGCCGTGCTGTTCGGTCCCGCCAAGGCCGTTGCGTTCGGGCTGGCGCCGTTCCTGCCGGCAGAGGCCCTCAAGCTGGCGCTCGCCGCCGCGGCGGCGCCGTTCCTGCGGCGCACGGCACGCTGATACCGGGCTGCGTGCCCGGCCCGCCGGGCGCTCGGCGACAGCCGGCGCGGAGCGGTCATGAAGTGCCAGACCTCGCACGCTTCCTTTTGGGCGTCTGGGCGCTGAGCCGGGTCGGCCGGGATGGCCTAACGGGCCAGGTGATGCGCCTGCATGGCAGGGCACAGGTGCGCGTCAACCCGCAAGGCCTGCTGTTCGACGAGCGCGGCGCCTTCAGGGCCGGCGTCCATGTCGGCGAGGCAACGCGGCAGTACCGCCTTTATCCGCTTGAGGACGGCACGGCTGAGGTGTGCTTCGCCGACGGCGCGCCGTTCCACTATTTGGACCTGCGGACCGGCGCCGCCTGCGTCCACCACGATTGCGCGCCGGACCGGTATGATGGCCGCTACCGCGTGCTCGGCCCTGGGTGCTGGCTGCTGGCCTGGCAGGTGACCGGCCCTCGCAAGCGCACCCTGATCACCAGCCGCTTCACCCGGCTGCCGGAGGGAAGCCTGGATGGGCAGCACTGAAGGGTGCCGGGGTCCCATGCGGCTGCCCAGGCACGCCCTGCCCGTCGTGCGGCCTCAGTGGATCAGGCAAACTCCGTCAGGACGTAACACACCACTTCGTCCCCGACGACGGCGGGAATGTGCCGGTGTGCCGGGCCAGCCGGGATGTGCAGCATGTCGCCGGGGCCGGCCTCGACCGAGTGACCGTCGAAGCGGTAACGGATGCGGCCGGACAGGATGAAGATGCTGTGGCCGGTTTCGCACCAGTGCCCCTCCGACGCGCCAGGGGCGTCGGGCGAGCGCTCCTGGTATCGCAATGCGACACCAAATGGCGACAGCGCCTCCCGCACCCGCAGGCCGGGCGCGGGGTCGGCCAAGGGATGGTCGGCGGCGCGGAACAGGTATGGACTGGTCATGGCGGCACGATAGACCGCCGTGGGTTGACCGCACCAGGGATAGCGCCGAAGTCCCGGCCACTCTCCCCGGCTTCTCTCCTAGGAACCCGCAATGCGCCCCGACGCGACCTGGACCGCCTTCCTGCTGATGTGCTTCGCCATCGTGGGCCTGACCGGGCTGTTCGCCACCTTCGCCACCAGCATTCCGCTTGAGCACGGCATGGCCCGCCTCGCCGTGCTGGACCAGGTGCTCGCCGCAGCCCGGCAGCCGGACGCGGCGGCGCGGCTGCCGGCCCTGCGCCCGGACCTGGCGCGCAGCCTGGGCACCCTGGAGGCTGACGCCGTGCTGTCCGGCCCCGGCGAGCTTTACGACCGTGTCGGCGCCGCCCGTGACATCGTGCTGTCGGAAACTGGGCGTGAGAGCCGCAGCGTCACCTATCGCACCCGCGTGATGGTTGGCATCGTGACCCTGATGGCTGCGCTGGTCGGCGCGGGAATTATGGCACTGTCGCGCCGCGGTGCCGCGCAGGCCAAGTCAGGCGCGCTGGGAACGTAACTTCTGTTAAGCGGAAGTTCATGCGAGAGTGGTATGGATGACGCCGCACGGGGGGTTAAGCGACAGAGTAGGTAGTTTCCGAAGGTTTCCAGCACTTGGTTTGTCGTCCATGTTCATACCATGTTCACGCCCGCCTCAACTGCTGCTGACGCTGGTTGGACCCACCCCACTGCAACGTGGATCAAAATTGCAATGGACGTTTCGCAAAAATCTACGCTATATCCCGTTGCGGTCACGCAGCGGGTCATAGACCGCGTCGGCGTCGGCGATCACACCGTGGTCGGCGACTTGATGTTCCTGCACGCGTGGCATGCCGGCCTGGTTCCCTGGCCGAGCAGCACGATGCGGGTGCGGCAAATCTACCGGGCGAACCCGATCGTTGCCGCACGGGATGGCACAGACAGGAACGAACTGCCGGCCTAGCCGATTTCGCCGACGCATGCCTGCGAGTTGAAGGAGCAACGGATTTTGACGCCGATCGACTTTGCCCAGTTCCACAACCGCACGCCGCGCGCGCTCCATGCAGCCACCTTCCCACGGCCCAAGACCGCCGTGCTGCTGCCCTTTCCGGAGGTGGCGGAGGGGGATTTCGCTGCCGACGTGCGCCGTACCTTGGCGCGTTTCGTCCTGACCGCGCCGAATATCTTTCCCATCGAGTTCAGCACGGGAGAGGACGGCGCCGTGTCGTGCCGGCTGACGAACGGCTTCACCATCAGCCGTGGCGCCGACGGCCGGTACTTCATCCAGGACTGCCAGAGCGGCTACATCGACCAGGGACCGTTCGACAGCCTTTATGAAGTCTGCAGCCTGATTACCTGGCTGGGAATGTAGCTCTCAACGGCGAATTGCCATCAGCGGAGCCGCGCCAAGTCCCGAGGCATGCCCGGGAGCCGTGTCGCCACCCTGGGTGGTAAGCACCCGGGACAGTAAGCACACACCTCGAACACCGCAGGAGAACCAATCCGTTGCGGTTCCCCTGCACCTCTTCTGCTGCTGGTTGGCCTACAGTGAGGCGCACCCACGAATTGTCTATGCGGCGAACCTCCCCGGCCTAGGCCAGGCCAAGCTCCCGGCGATACCGGGCGAAGCAGGCCGCACCGGCTTCCAGGCGGATCAGCGCACCCTCGGCCAATGCCGGCGCAATCTCCGGGTTCAGCGACACCAGCGGCCAGGCGGCCTCGGCGTTCCAAGCCTCGCTGTGCTTCACGTCCAGGATGGCGTGCAGGTCGAAGTAGTGCCGGTCCTTGCCGCTCACGCCCAGCCGCCGCAGCCCCTCGCCGACCAGCTTGGCCCGGCTCGGCGCCGTCTGCTCGATCACGCCCAGCGCGCCGACAGACTGGTAGGCATAGCGGCGGCTGCATGCCATGCCGGCCATGGTGTTCGCGAGCGCAAGGGCCTCCCACACGGTCGTCTCAACCGCCGGCTCCAGGCCCAGGCTGTGCGACAGGTGCTCCAGCATCGGGCCATGCATGCCCTTGGCATTGCCGCGGCCCATCTCGTCCCAGTAGTTGCGGGCCAGCTCGAGCTTGGCGCGCACCGGCAGGCGCAGTTGGGTAATGGCGGTCAGGTCCTCGAACCCGGCCTCCCCGGCGACTTCCTGCTGCAGGAACCAGCGCATCTCCTCCATGGTGGCCTGCTCGGCGAGCCAAGGAAACAGCGGGTCGTTCTGGCCGGGACCGGTGTGCTCCAAGGTCTCGAACCAGGCGACGAAGCCGTCCGGGTCGCGCGGGGCCTCGGCGGCGCGAGCGGCCACCCGGGCGCGCAGGCCATCCAGCCAGTGGCCCTCATCGATCAGCAGGGCGGCCTGGGCGCGCACCTCGCCCTCCCAGCCATCGTGTTGCAGGGTGGGGGTGAACCGCTTAGCATTGAACGCCGCGAGGATGCGGTGCCAGCGGTCGTCAGGGCTTACGGTCGGGTGCAGCAGGCCGTCGGGCATAAGGCTATTCCTTCGTTACGGTCAGCAGTACGGCGGCGATCCGGTCGGCGGCGGCATAGGCGCCGCCCTCCAATTCCTCGCCAAATACGTCGGGATCAAGTTCGCGGTATGTCCACGTCGCGTCCACGCCGGCAAGTCGGGTGGTGACAGCTTCGCGGAAGGGGTCGGTCCCGTTCACGACGGCGGCACCGGTGTACAGCAACAGGGTGCCTCCCGGCGCCAGCCGCTCCAGTGCGGCCTCCAGGATCGCCAACGATAGCCCGGCGCCCAGCGGACCTCCGCCATGCCGGTAAGCCCGCTCCCCGGGATCGACCAAGTAGGGCGGGTTGGCCACGATTAGGTCGAAGCTGCCCTGCACGCCCAGCAGCAGGTTACTATTCACGGCGTGCAGCCACACCCCAGCCAGCGCAGCGTTGACGCGCGTCAGTTGCAGCGCGGCGTCGTTGATGTCAACTGCCAGCACCTCGGCCTCCGGGTAGGCCCGCGCCAACAGGACAGCACCTGGCCCGGCGCCGCATCCGACATCGACTGCCCGCATAACAGGCATGTTGCGGCGGTGCGCCAGGATGGCGGCGGCGTAGCGATAGGTATCCGGCCCGAAGAACACCGCCGCCGCCGCCGTGGTCGGGTAGGCTGAGTGCAGGAACAGCTCCCCGTCCAGGCTCGACGCGCGCAGCAGGCTGCGTGCGCCGCCGGGGTGCAGGCTCCAGGCGCCGGCGTCCTGCATGGCGGCCAGCACTGTGGACGGCACGACGCCATCGCAGAACGGACGGCTCCAGCCGAAGACGCCGCGCAGGTCCGACGCCCACTCGTTGCCAGGGCGGGCATTCACCCGCGCGATGGTGGCCGGGGTGGGCGTGACGAAGCTGTATCCGACGTCGCGCAACGCCTGGAGCAGCCGCAGCAAGGCGGTGTCGGACGCCGGGTCAGGGGCGAGGGCATATGGCATGGACGATCACGAACGCGCGTTCAGCGCGCGGGTTGCCGCCTCCGATCATGCCTGGGCTGCACTGCTCCCTCCCCCTCCGGGCCGGGATTGGGGAGGCCGCCGAGGCTGTGTCCCGCTGGATTGGGGGGAGGGTTTCGTTCTGCAAGCGGAGGGCTGGGCGCTTGCTGCCTCCCTCACCCCGGCCCTCTCCCGCAGGGAGTAGGGAGAGGGTAGTGGCGCAGTGCCGTATGCGTCAGTCTCGGTATTTGCTGGTCATTTGGCGCCTAGTAGCGGACCGAGCACCCCGACAACCCCGGTGATCAGCACCTGCACCCCGATGCAGAACAGCAGGAAGGCGGAAATCCGGGTGACGGTGCGGCTGCCGGTTTGCCCCAGCAGCGCCGACATGCGGTCGGCGTAGGCGTAGGCGAGCCAGATCACCCCCGCCATCGCCGCCGCGGCCAGGCTGATCCCGGCAAAGAACCCTATCCATCCCTGCCCCATGGACGGATGCCCGGCCCCCAGCGCGACAGATACGGCAATGGTGCCCGGACCCGTCGTGAACGGCAGGGTCAAGGGGAAGAACGCCACGTCGTCCTCCGGGCCGGGGTCGCCTGCCTGCTCCTGCTTGCGGCCTTCCCGCCGCTCCGGCGCGCCCAGCAGCTCCCAGGCGAACAGCGACAGCACGATGCCGCCGGCGATGCGCAGGGCAGACAGGCTGATCCCGAACAGCGCCAGCACATAGGAGCCGGCCCACAATGCCACCAGCATGACCAGCAGCGAGTAGCTGCCGACCCGGCGCGCCAGCAGGACCCGGCCGGCGGGGGTGCGGTCGGCGGTGGCCTCCCTGAAGATGAATGCGCCGGCCACCGGGTTCACGATGCTGAACAGCGCCGGGAAGGCCAGGAGGAATGCCGCCAGCACCGCTACCTCTTCCGACGCAGCGGCAGGTTGGTGCGGTACACCACGCGCTTGAGCGCAAACGCGCTCTCGACGCCGCGCACGCCGGGGATGCGGGTCAGGCGGGTGCGCAGGAACTCTTCGTAGGCGCCCAGGTCTGGGGCGACCACGCGCAGCAGGTAGTCGCTGGCGCCGGACATGACGTAGCACTCCATGACCTCGGGCAGCTCGGCGATGGCGGTCTCGAAGGCGGCCAGGTGCTCGTCGGTCTGCGCCTGCAGGCGGACCGAGACGAACACGCTGACTGGCAGGCCCACCTGGTCCTGGTCCAGCAGGGCGACGTAGCGGCGGATGATGCCTGCGTCCTCCAGCAGCTTCTGCCGGCGGTGGGCGGGGCTGGCGGACAGGCCGGCAGCCTCGGCCAATTCTCCGCTGGTGGCGCGGGCGTCGCGCTGCAGGTGGTCCAGGATGGCATAGTCGATCCGGTCCAAGCGCATAGCGGTGGGCAATCCTCCCATGATGCAGCGCAGCATTGGCAGATCCTGCCAATTTCCGGCGCACGATATCGCAACTATGGCAGCACCTGCCATGCCTCTGCGCGCTATGCTCAACGCTTCTGGACCGGAGAGCGGCCATGGACGTGGGCTTCGCAGCAACGACGACCTTGGATAGCCGATATACCGACCTGGACCAGCTGGTGCTGCTGTCCGGCGTGCAGGCGCTGGTGCGGGTGTTGCTGGAGCAGGCCAGGCTGGACCGTGCGGCCGGGCTGAACACTGGCGGGCTGGTGTCGGGGTATCGCGGCTCTCCGCTTGGCGGCGTCGATCAGGAGCTTTGGCGGCGCGAGACGCTTCTTACGGCGCACAACATCCGGTTCCAGCCTGGCCTGAACGAGGACCTGGCCGCCACCATGCTGTGGGGCACCCAGCAGATCGACACCTTCCCCGGCAAGCGCGTCGATGGCGTGTTCGGGATGTGGTACGGCAAGGGTCCTGGCGTGGACCGCAGCGGCGACGCCTTTCGCTGCGCCAACATGATCGGCACTTCGGCGCTGGGCGGCGTGCTGGCGGTTTCGGGCGACGACCATGCCGCGCACAGCTCGGTGTTCCCGCATCAGACAGACGGCATTTTCCAGTCGGTCAACATCCCCGTGCTGCAGCCGGCAGACGTGCAGGAAATCATCGACCTCGGCCTGGCCGGCATCGCGATGTCGCGCTACGCTGGGCTGTGGGTGGCGCTGAAGACCATCGCCGAGAACGCCGAGCAGCACGCCGTGGTGACCGTGCCGGGCGAGCGGCGCTTCATCCGGCCCGACCGCCCGCTGCCGCCGCACGGGCTGAACCTGGACCCTGCCCTGCCCTGGCCCGCCGAGCGCGCGGAGCTGGAGCGGCGCATGGTGCAGGAGCGGCTGCCGGCGGCGCTGGCCTGGGCGCGGGCGAACCGGCTGGACCGGCTGGCGCATGGCCGAGCGGGCGCCCCCATCGGCATCGTCACCGTCGGCAAGGCGCACCACGACCTGATGCACGCGTTGCGCCGCCTGGGCCTGGCGGACGCGCCGGGGATCGCCGTCTATAAGGTCGCGCTGTCCTGGCCCATCGAGCCCGTTGGCCTGCGCGAGTTCGCGGCCGGCAAGCGTGCGCTGCTGGTCGTCGAGGAGAAGCGGGCCAACGTCGAGGACCAGCTTCGCGCCGCCCTTTACAACCTGCAGGACCGCCCGCCCATCCAGGGCAAGCTGGACCTGGACGGCACGCCGCTGCTGCCCGCAGTCATGGAGCTGTCGCCGGAACTGGCGATGGCGGCGCTGGTGCGCTTCCTCGGCAGCGCCGGGATGCCGGTGTCCGCCGACGCGCTGCCCGCGGCGCCCGACCGCTTGCCGGGCCTGCTTGCCCGCGCCCCGGCATTCTGCGCGGGCTGCCCGCACAGCACCAGCACGCGCCTGCCGGACGGCAGCCATGCCATGGCGGGCATCGGCTGCCATACGATGGCGCTGAATACCTCGGACGGCACGCGCACGTTCAGCCAAATGGGCGGCGAGGGCGTGCCCTGGGTGGGGCTGTCCGGCTTCACCGACCTGCCGCATATGTTCGCCAACATGGGGGATGGTACTTATACCCACTCCGGCCTGCTCGCCATCCGCCAGGCGGTCGCCGCCGGCACGACGATGACGTACAAGCTGTTGTACAACGACGCGGTTGCCATGACGGGCGGTCAGCCGGCAGAGGGCGGGCCGGGCGTGCTGTCCATCGCCCGGCAGTTGCATGCTGAGGGCGTGGACCTGATCGCCGTCGTCGCCGACGACCCAGCCCGGCTGCCGCAGCCCGCCGAGCTGCCGCCGGGCACCCTGCGCCATGGCCGCGACGAGCTGGACGCGGTGCAGCGCCGGCTGCGCGAGCACCCCGGCGTCAGCGTCATCATCTACGACCAGGTGTGCGCCACCGAGAAGCGCCGCCGCCGCAAGCGGGGCAAGATGGCTGTGGCCGAGACGCGCGTCGTCATCAACGAGGCCGTCTGCGAGAACTGCGGCGACTGCACGGCGCAGAGCAACTGCATCGCCATCGAGCCGGTCGAGACCGACCACGGCCGCAAGCGCCGCATCAGCCCGACAAGCTGCAATACCGACCTGTCCTGCCTCAAGGGGTTCTGCCCCAGCTTCGTCACGACCAGCTCGGATGCACCAGTGGCGGCGGTGGACCATGCGGCGGTTTGGGCTGAGCGGGAGGCGGAGTTGGCGGCCGGGTTGGGCGATCCGGTGCTGGCCTTGGCCGGGCGGCCCTGGCGCGGCCTGTTCGCCGGCATCGGCGGCGGCGGCATTGTGACCTGCGGCGCGGTAGTGGCGATGGCGGCGCACCTGGAGGGGCGGCAGGTCAGCACGCTGGACTTCACGGGGCTGGCGCAGAAGAACGGCGCGGTGGTGTCGCATGTGCAGATCGCCGATGCCCATTCCCCAAGCGGGGGCTTGGATGTCGTGCGCATCCCGCAGCGCGAGGCGGACCTGCTGCTGGCCGCCGACATGGCCGTGGGCGCCGGGGCGGAAGTGCTGGGGCGGTGCAAGCGGGACGCCGGGGTGGTCGGCAACCTGGACCTGCAGCCGGGGTCCGCCTTCATCCGGGACCGCGACCTGGTGATCGACGCCGGGCTTCACCGCCGGGCCATCGCGCGCAGCACGGCGGCGGAGCGGTCGCGCTTCCTGCGCGGCAGTGCGCTCAGCGAGCGGCTGTTCGGCAACGCGCAGGCGATGAACACGCTGCTGCTGGGATTGGCGTGGCAGATGGGCCTGGTGCCGGTCGGGCACGGGGCGCTGATGCGGGCGATGGAGCTGAACGGCACCGCCGTTGCGCTGAACCGCCGAGCGTTCCTGTGGGGCCGCATCCTGGCGGCCCGGCCGGACTTGGCGAATGAGATCATGGCGGACCGCGCGCCGCAGCCGGCCACGCTGGAGACCCTGATCGAGCGGCGGGCGGCCGAGCTGGCCGAGTATGACAGCGCCAAGCTGGCCGCACGCTACCGCCGCCTAGTCGCGGCGGCGCAAACGCGGGAGGCGGCGGTGGCCGGCGCCGCGGGTGCGCTGGCCCGTGCCGTGGCGGAGGGGTACTACCGCGCCCTGGCCTACAAGGACGAGTATGAGGTCGCCCGGCTGCACGCTGCCGCGACCTATGGCGACGCCCCGGTGTTCCACATGGCCCCGCCGCTGTTCAGCCGGATGGACCCGGCGACCGGCCGCCGCCGCAAGATCGCCATCCCTGGACGCCTCGCCCTGCCGCTGTTCCGCGTGCTGCGCCATGGCAAGGCGCTGCGCGGCACCCCGCTGGACCCGTTCGGCTGGCAACACGACCGCCGGTTGGAGCGCGGGTTGATCGTGGACTATGAGCGTGATGTCCGGCATGCGCTGGAGCAACTGCGCTCGGGCACCCTTGCGGCGGCGGCCGAGCTTGCGGCGCTGCCGTTGCATATCCGCGGGTTTGGCCCGGTGAAGGCGGCCAGCCTGGCATCGGCGCAGGCCCGGCGGGCGGCGCTGCTGGCCGACATCGACGCGCCGGTCCTGCAGGTCGCAGCCGAGTAGCGTTTGACCTCGCCCAGTTGTACACCACATCCGGCAAAAGAAACCGGAGGGACCGTCCATGCTCGATAGCACCGACCCGAATGCCCTGATCGTCGAGACCGCGCGCCGCTTCGCCCAGGAGCGCCTGATGCCCACCGCCGCCGCGCGTGAGCAGGCCGGGCGGATCGAGCCGGAGATCATCCGCGAACTCGGCGAGATGGGTTTCCTGGGCGCCACCAACAGCAGCGACTGGGGCGGCAGCGAGATCCCTTATGAGACCTATGCCCAGGTGATCGAGGAGATCGCGGCCGGCGACGGCGCGGTGTCCACCCTGGTCAGCGTGCACAACGCGCCGACCTGCGAAATCCTGGAGAAGTTCGGCACCCCCGAGCAGAAGGAGCGCTGGCTGCGCCCGATGGCCAGCGGCGAAGTGGTGGCAAGCTTCGCCCTGACCGAGAGCGGCGCCGGGTCGGACGCGGCCGGCATCCGCACCCGGGCGGAGCGGACCAACAGCGGCTACATCATCAATGGGTCCAAGCAGTTCATCTCCAACGCCTCGGTCGGCAAGACCACCATACTGTTCGCCATCACCGATCCGGCGGCCGGGAAGAAGGGCATTTCTGCCTTTGTGGTCGCCAATGACACGCCGGGGTTCTCGGTGGCGCGGGTGGAGCACAAGTTGGGGCAGAAGGCGTCCGATAGCTGCGCCCTGGCGTTCGACGACATGCACGTGCCAGACGACCAGCGCATCGGCGCGGAGGGCGACGGCCTCAAAATAGCGCTGAGCACGCTGGAGAGCGGGCGCATCGGCATCGCGGCGCAGAGCGTCGGTATGGCGCGGGCGGCGCTGGAGTACGCCATCGGCTATGCCAAGGAGCGCAAGCAGTTCGGCCGGCCGATCATCGAGCATCAGGCCGTGGGGTTCCGCCTGGTGGAGGCCAAGACCAAGCTGGCCGCCGCGCGGGAGCTGACGCTGCGGGCCGCGCGCCTGAAGGATGCCGGGGAACCCGCACTGGAGGCCGCCGCGATGGCCAAGCTGTTCGCCTCCGAGGCGGCGGAGAGCATCTGCACCGCGGCGATCCAGACCCTGGGCGGCTATGGCTACCTGTCTGATTACCCGGTGGAGCGCATCTACCGCGACGTGCGGGTGTGCCAGATTTACGAGGGCACGTCGGACGTGCAGAAGATCATCCTGCAACGGATGCTCTGATCCGGCTCGCACTGCTGCTGCTGGCGCCCCTGTGGGCGGCGCCAGGGTGCGCGGCATGCCGGCCGGAGGTGCGGGCCGAGGTGGCGGTGCGGCTGCAGGACGGCTTTCCGCTGGTGCGGGCGGAGATCGGCGGCCGGTCCGTCACCCTGCTGCTGGACACGGGTGCACAGGGGATGCTGTTGCTGCCCAAGGCGGCGGCCCGGCTTGGCCTGCCCGCCGTTCCCGGCGCATCGACGCGACTGCTGGGCACGGGCGGGGCGCGCGAGGCTCCGAACGTGCTGCTGCGTGGCTTGGTGATCGGCGGACTGCCGTTGCCCGGCGGCAGCGTTCCGGTGGCGGCGCTGCCCGGCGTGCCCGCCACCGAACCGCCGCTGGCGGGACTGCTGGGGGCGCCGTTGCTGGCGGCCTATGATGTGGACCTCGATCTGCAGGCTGGGCGGCTGACGCTGCTTGCGCCGACGGGGTGTGCGCCGCCGGGACATGGGGTGGCGTTGCAGGTCATGCCGGATGGGGATGCGCTGGCGCCGGTGCAGGTCAACAGGACCCCGCTGCTAGCCATACTGGACACCGGCACCCGTGCGACGCTGATCGCCGAGACCGCCGCGCGGCGCCTGGGGCTGGAGGGTCCGGTGGCAGCCAGTACCGCCCGGGGCATCGATGGCCAGCGAATGCAGTTGCGGCCGGTGCGGCTGCGGGAGGTCCGGGTGGGCGGCGACGTATCGCTGGACGTGCCGGCCGCCGTGACGGCGTTGCAGGTCGAGCCGGCGGAGATGCTGCTGGGCCTGGAGTTCTTCCTGCGCCACCGCGTGTGGATTTCCTATGCAGCGCGCGGAATGGTGGTGCGCCCCGCTACTTCTCCCTCTCCCTCCGGGGAAGGGCCGGGGTGAGGGGTCGGCAAGGGCTGCCGTCGGCGTTTGGAGACCGGTCCTGCCTCAACGAAGGTTGGTGCTTGCCCGCCCCCTCACCCCGGCCCTCTCCCTCCGGGAGAGGGGGAAGGCAGCGGATTACGCGGTTTCCTTGAACAGCTCGCGACCAATCAGCATGCGCCTGATCTCGCTGGTGCCGGCGCCGATCTCATACAGCTTGGCATCGCGCAGCAGCCGCCCGGTCGGGTAGTCATTGATGTAGCCGTTGCCGCCCAGCACCTGGATCGCCTCTAAGGCCATCCAGGTGGCCTTCTCCGCCGCATACAGGATCGCCCCGGCCGCATCCTTGCGGGTGGTCTCCCCGCGGTCGCACGACTTCGCCACGGCATACACATAGGCCTTCGCCGCATTCATCGTTGTGTACATGTCGGCGATCTTGCCCTGCATGAGCTGGAACTCGCCGATCGCCTGGCCGAACTGCTTGCGTTCGTGGATGTAGGGCATGCACACGTCCATGCACGCCTGCATGATGCCCAGCGGACCCGCCGCCAGCACCGCACGCTCGTAATCCAGGCCGCTCATCAGCACGTTCACGCCGCGCCCGAGGCCGCCGATGACGTTCTCCTCCGGCACCTCGCAGTCCTGGAACACCAGCTCGCCGGTGTTGCTGCCGCGCATCCCCAGCTTGTCCAGCTTCTGCGCACAACTGAACCCGGGCATGCCGCGCTCGATCAGGAAGGCGGTGATGCCGCGCGGGCCAGCCGCCGGGTCGGTCTTGGCATACACCACCAGCACGTCGGCGTCGGGGCCGTTGGTGATCCACATTTTGGTGCCGTTCAGCACGTAACGGCTGCCGCGGCGGTCCGCCCGCAGCCGCATCCCCACCACGTCCGACCCGGCGCCGCTCTCGCTCATCGCCAGCGCACCGACGTGCTCGCCGCTGATCAGCCCGGGCAGGTAGCGGCGCCGCTGCTCCTCCGTGCCGTTCTTGCGGATTTGGTTCACGCACAAGTTGCTGTGTGCGCCATAGCTCAACCCGACCGAGGCGCTGGCGCGGCTGATCTCCTCCATCGCCACGACGTGCTCGAGGTAGCCCATGCCGGCGCCGCCGTACTCCTCCTCGACGGTGATGCCCAACACGCCCAAATCGCCCATCTTGCGCCACAGGTCGGCCGGAAAATCGTTGTCGCGGTCGATGGCAGCGGCGCGCGGCGCGATCTCGTCGGCGGCGAAGGTCTCGACGGAGTCGCGCAGCATGTCCGCGGCCTCGCCGAGGTCGAAGTTGAGGCCGGGGAGCCGGTTCGAGGCGGCGGACATGGGCAGGGTCCTTCTGCGGATAAGGCCGATATGGGCCGGGAAACCGCGGGGACCACCGCTGTCAGCAGCGGTTACTGCGAACCGCACCACCGGCTCCGCCGCAGGGCAGAACCGACCAGCGGACGGGACGGGGCCTATCCCCCCGTCCCGCCGCCCCAAGCAGGCTTGCGTGGCCTGGCGCACAGAGGGCCGCAAGCGGACCCAGCCTGCTTAGGCTTCAGCAGTGCGCAAGGCTGGAGGGGTTGGCTTAGCTGCCTGTCGGCACGCCGATTTGCAGGTGCACCGTGCTGCTGGTGTAAAGCGCGGCCGTGGCGGCGGGATACCGTGTGCCGTCCAGCTCAACGCCATCCACATACAGGTTGCGGTCGGTGCTGGGCGTGCCGCCCCAGGCGTCGTTCAGGAACGTCACCGCCAGGTCATGCGGCCCGGCGCCGCCGAACTGCCCGGTGACCGTGAAGTTCTCGGAGCTGTTCTGGCCGTGCAGGGCCGTGACGGATTGTGCCCCACCAAGCTGCTTGCCATCGACGCTGACGATAAACTGCGCGTCGCCCATCCAAGCATCCTCCGACAGGTGCAGCACCAGGGTGTCGAGGGGGGCTGGGGTGGTCTGCGTGCTGGCCGAGCTGCCATCCGGCTGCGTGACGCCCTGTCCGGCGGTCCCGGATGCGGAGGGTGCGACCGGGTCCGACGAGGTGGGCACTGATGATGCCGGAGCGGCCGGCGTTGGGGTGACCGGTATCGGAGCGGCCGGCGCTACGGTGACGGGTGTTGGGGTCGCCGGCGTTGCGGCGACCGGTTGCGGGGCGGCGGGCGTTGCAGTGGCCGACGTCGCAAAGGGCGAGGTGGTCACAAGGGCAGGCTCCGTCGAGAGCGTCGTATTGCCCGATATCGTTGCGGCACCGGAAACGACCTGGCTGGCCGACAACCCGTAGATGGCGTTGCCGGTCACGGTCACCGGGGCGGTCGTCGCATTCAATACCGCCGAAGCGGAGGGGGACGACAAGTCGTTCAGGATGGTGTCACCCGTGACGGTCAGGCTGGAGTTGGCGTACACGCCCCCTTCCTCGCCGTAGGCGATGATTGCCGGGTTTTGCGAGTCGGGGCCTTGCTCGATGGTGTCGCCCTGGATCAGCGCGTTGCCGCCGTTCGGCAGGTCGATGCTGTAGCTGGCGGTGCCGGTGGGGCCGTCCTCGATGCGGCTGTTGGTGATCGTCGTCTGCTGGGCCCGGCTTTTGACCTCGTGCCCGACGACGGCGCCGTGGATGTAGCTGCCGTCGATGGTCAGGCTGCCGATGTCGCCGACATAGATGTCGTGCGTGAGGCCGTCGCCGGCGCCGTTATTGGCGAACTCGCTGTTCTCGATGGTGATGGAGCCGGTGCCGCCGGTGCTGCCGCTCAGCAGGCCCTCCTGGTTGTCATGGACGTAGCAGTTGTTGAGCGTGAGGTTGCCGCCCTGGTAGCGGATGCCCGCCCCGTTGCCGTCTGGCACCTGCGCGCCCGACAGCTCGATGTTGTCGAGCGTGACGTCGGTGTTGGTGGTCAGGATCGCCTTGCCGTCGGGCGGCGACTGGGTGGCGAGCAGGTGGACCATGCCGCCCACGCCCTCGATCGTAATCTTGGTGTTAATGGTGGAGAAGTCGTTGGTGTAGGTGCCGGCCTGGACCTGGATCACGTCGCCGTCTTGGGAGGTTACAACAGCAGCACTCAGGGTAGCAAACTGCTCGCCGCTACCAACCGTAAGTATTGACATCGATCTATCCTTCTAGGAACTCAGACCGTTCCGCACCGACAAGCATTGCTTTGTTGTTGCTTGCTGTTTGAGCCAACGTGTGTTTGTGCCGGATGCGAATTGTCTTTCATTGGATTCAACAATGCTTGCCACTCTCGGGTTCGTGATGGCAGCCATGAGCGATCACGTCAAGTTACGGTTTGCTGCCGCTGCGAAGGCCGGCGGGGCGTGGGGCCACCGCTGGCTCCCTCCGGAGGGGGAAGCGAGGCCGGCGCAGCCTGGGTACTGGACGCAATCGCCTTGGCACGGCGCCGACCGCCAGGGCGGCGCCCCGGTCCCGGATTGCCGCGTCGCCTCGGTTCCGCAAAGATGTGCCCCGACCGCCGCCGTCGTCCGGAAAGGGGTGAAGCCGTGACCAGCAGCATCAGCTACGTCCACGGCGCCCACGACATCCCGCTGCTGGGCGAGACTCTGGGCCAGAACCTGGACCGCACCGCCGCCCGCGTTCCGGACAGCCCGGCACTTATTATCCCCACCCAGGGCGTGCGCTGGACCTATCGCGAGCTGGCTGCCCGCGCCGATGCGTTCGCCGCCGGGCTGCTGGCGTTGGGGCTGGAGCGGGGCGACCGGCTGGGCATCTGGTCGCTGAACAACTCCGAGTGGGTCGTCGTGCAGTTCGCCACCGCCAAGGCCGGGGTCATCCTGGTGAACATCAACCCGTCGTACCGCCTGACTGAGCTGGAATTCGCGCTGAATGCCGTCGGCTGCAAGGCGCTGGTGACGGCGACCGCATTCAAGACCAGCGACTACATCGGCATGGTGCAGGGGCTTGCGCCGGAGCTGGCCTGCGCCGAGCCGGGCGCGCTCGACTGCGCCCGCCTGCCTGCGCTGCGGACCGTCATCCAGATCGGCGGCCCCGCTCACGGCAGCGCGCCGGGCACGCTGCCGTTCGACGCGGTGCCCGGCCTCGCCACCCCCGCCGACCACGCCGCCCTGGCCCGGCTGCAGCCGCTGCTGCAGTTCGACGACCCCATCAACATCCAGTTCACCAGCGGCACCACCGGCGCGCCCAAGGGCGCCACGCTGACCCACCACAACATCCTGAACAACGGCTTCTTCATCGGCGAGGCCATGCGGCTGACCGAACAGGACCGGCTGTGCATCCCGGTGCCGCTGTATCACTGCTTCGGCATGGTGCTGGGCAACCTGGCCTGCACCACGCACGGCGCCGCGATGGTGTATCCCGGCGAGGGTTTCGATCCGCTGGCGGTGCTGCGCACCGTCGCCGAGGAGCGCTGCACCGGGCTGCACGGCGTCCCCACCATGTTCATCGCCGAGCTGGAACACCCAGAGTTCGACCGCTTCGACCTCGGCAGCCTGCGGACGGGGATCATGGCGGGTTCCCCCTGCCCGATCGAGGTGATGCGCCGGGCGGTGGAGCGGATGCACCTGCACGAGATCACCATCTGCTACGGCATGACGGAGACCAGCCCGGTCAGCTTCCAATCGTCGGTCGATGATCCGCTGGAGCGCCGGGTCAGCACGGTGGGCCGGGTGCATCCGCACCTGGAGGTGAAGGTGGTGGACGCCGAGGGCCGCATCGTGCCGCGCGGGGTGCCCGGCGAGCTGTGCACCCGGGGGTATAGCGTCATGCTGGGGTATTGGGGGGACGAGGCTCGCACCCGGGGAGCCATCGACCCGGCGCGGTGGATGCACACGGGGGACCTGGCGACGGTGGACGACGAGGGGTTCTGCAACATCGTCGGGCGGATCAAGGACGTGGTGATCCGCGGCGGGGAGAATGTGTACCCGCGGGAGGTGGAGGAGTTCCTGTATGGCCACCCGTCGATCCAGGACGTGCAGGTGTTCGGGGTGGCGGACGCCCGGTATGGGGAGGAGCTGTGCGCTTGGGTGAAGCTGCGGGCAGGGGCGGAGATGGAGGCGGAGGAGGTGCGGGCGTTCTGCCGGGGGCGGATTGCGCACCAGAAGGTGCCTCGGTACGTGCGGTTTGTGGAGGAGTTCCCGATGACGGTTACCGGGAAGATGCAGAAGTTTTTGATGCGGGAGGCTATGGAGCGGGAGTTGGGGGTTAGGGGGGTGGAGACGGCTTGAGAACCTTCAGTCAGGCCAGAGGCTATAGACTTACCTAGTAGAGCTTATGTTGAAAGCGTATCGTGATCTGGACAAGCCACGCAATACAGCCTAAATGAGCATGCACAGCTAATTCCATCAAGGAGAGAAAGATTTTATCTCGGCCACCCACTCCGAAACCAACTGCCCGTCAGTTACGTCAAGAAGCCGGCTTTGGCTGCTGCGTCTGCGGTAACCCCATCTTACAATATCACCACATCGTGGAGTGGGCTACTGAGAAACATTTTAGGGTGGAAGACATGATGGTACTATGTCCATGTCATCATGATCAAGCAACGAAAGGTGCAATGCCCGAATCTGAACAAAGGAGATACAAGGCGACTCCACGCAATATCTCAAGGGGTCTTGCGAAAGGCTTAATGGCCGTGAGGCAAGACTATTGCGCTGCCGACTTTGGATCGATGACAATTGTGGGCTCAGGACCTTTTCTGCGCATTGACAGGGAAGACATATTAGGTTTTGATTTGGAAGATGGAAATCTGCAGATTTCACTTCGCCTATATAGCCCGACTGATGATTTGTTGCTCCATATAGATCGAAATGAGTGGATTTCGGGCGACACTTTGCCCTGGGATATCTAGGCGGATTGGCAGACACTTACTCTGCGCGAGCGCGCTCATAAAATATCAGTTTCAATCAACGCGAAGACCGTTCCAATGCAAGTTGAAGGAGTCTTTTATAAATCAGGTAAACGTGTGATCCTGAACAAGAGCGGCATTAGATGGGGTGAGACGGTTATGGACGGGATGTCTGATTTCGCCGCCGTTGGTATGTTGCTGGAGATAGAAGCAGATGAAGAGGGATGTCGATTCGGACCGCATAAGACGCACTCATACGCAATGATAGTTAATCATCGAGATCACAGAGAGAGACTGCGTCTTGCCAAGGACGCGTGGAGAAAAATTAATCTGAAGTAGGATTATCGGCAGTCATGCCTCTCCTTTATCGGCTTGCTCGATCTATCTTCACCACCGCGGAGGGTGCCGCAAGGCGACCATCGAGGATGAAAACACAAGCCTACAACGCCGTTGTAAGACCGGTCTGCAGGGCCAGGGCTTATCCTAGGCCCACTGCCTTCCCATAACAAAGGTATGGATACTCCTGACAACACCCGCCCCACAATGACCACCCGCAGGCGTCTGATGCTGCTCGCCCCAGCCGGCGTGCTGGCCGCCGGACTGGCCGGCGTTGCAGCCTGGAGCCAACTACGCCCCGACCCGTCCGCCCCAGTCGCCTCCATCGGCGGCCCGTTCGCACTACAAGACGGCAACGGCCGCACCGTTACCGATCGGGACTTCCGCGGCCACTGGATGCTGGTCTATTTCGGCTACACCCACTGCCCCGACGCCTGCCCGACCGCGTTACAGGACATGGCGACCGCACTGGACGACCTGGGCACCAAGCGGCAGGACGTAGCGCCCGTGTTCATCACCGTCGATCCCGAGCGCGACACGCCCGCGGTGATGAAGGACTACGTGGCCAACTTCGGCCCGGACATCACCGGCCTGTCAGGCACCCCAGACGCAGTCGCCCAGGCCGCACGGGCCTACCGCGTATATTACGCCAAGCACCCCACCGCCGACGGCTACGACATGGACCACAGCAGCATCATCTACCTAATGGACCCGCAGGGCCGCTTCGTCGCCAACTTCACGCACGAAACCCCGCCGGAGCAAATCGCCGCCCGGCTACGCGCGTTGGTTTAGACGCCCAGCCTTCAGGCGTCAGACCGCGGCAGCCAGGGGATGCGCGCCACCTCGATGCCCTCATCGGCCAGCATCTCGGCCTGCTCGGGCGTGCTCTCGCCGTAGATGCCCTGGCGGTCGGACTCACCCCGGTGGATGCGCCGGGCCTCGTCGGCAAAGTCTGGGCCAACGTAGTCGCAGTTCCGCTCCACCTCAGCCCGCAGCCGTTGCAGCGCCGCCCGCACGCCGTCCGGCAGCGCCACGCCCTGCTTCGGGGCCTCCGGCGGCGCGGCGGGCACTTCAGGCTTGCCAGCCCCGTCCAGCACCGGCCGGGCCTTGGCGATGCGCGGCGCCATCAGGGCGCGATTCACCTTGGTGTCGCCGCAAACCGGGCACTCCACCAGGCCCCGGCTGGCCTGCACGTCAAAGGCTGCGCTGTCGCGGAACCAGCCGTCAAACGCGTGGTCCCCGGCGCATCGAAGTTGATAATGGATCATTATTGTAACATGGCCACCGCCGGGCCTCATGCAAGCGGGCCTGCATACAAGCAGGCCCGCTTGCAACTCGGCAGCGCGCCGGTCAGGCTGCGGCGAGCAAGGGGTCCAGCTTGCCAGCCCGGTCCAGCGCCATCAGGTCGTCGCAGCCGCCGACCAACCGCCCATCGATGAACACCTGCGGCACGGTGCTGCTGCCGGACCGCGATTCGCTCTCGACCCGCTCGGGGGTGCCATGCGGCGCGTTGATCTCGCGGAACGCCACGCCCTTTTTCTTCAGCAGGTTCACCGCCCGGGAACAGTAAGGGCACCAGGGCTGGGTATAAATCTCGATGCTTGCCACGTCGGTCTCCGGTTATGGATCAAGGGTTGGTTCGGACCCGGCCCGCTGCAAGCCCTGCAGCTCCAGCCGCGGGTCCGACACGCGCGCCGCGGCGAGCACGTCCACCCGGGTCGCCCCCGCCGCCAGCAGCGCGTCCACACACGCAGAGGCCGTCGCCCCCGAGGTGATGACGTCGTCGATCAGCAGCACGCGCGCCCCGGACAGGATGGCGGCCCGCGACGCCCGGGGCTGGATGGCCCCGACCAGCGCGGCCCGGCGCTCCATGCCCGACTTGGCGCCCAACGAGGCCGTCGCCCGCACCCGGCGCAGCGCGTCCAGCACCGCCGGGCGGCCACTCAGCCGCGCCAGGGCCTGCGCCAGCAGCGCCGACTGGTTGTAGCGCCGGGACAGCAGGCGCCAGCGATGCAGCGGCACCGGCACCAGCAGGTCGGCCGCCTGCAGCAGCGCCGCCCCGGCCCGCGCCATCATCGGCGCCAGCGCCCGCGCCGTCTCGACGCGGTCCCCATGCTTGAACGGCAGCAGAATGCGCCGGGCCTGGTCGTCATACTTCAGGGCGGCGCGGGCGGCGCCCCACGGCGGCGGATGCGCGCGGCACCCCGGGCAAGCGCCGCCAAGCCCGCCCTGCCCGGCCGCCTCGAACGGTGCGCCGCAGATGGAGCACATCGGCTCCGTGACAAAGGCGGTGCGGCGGAAGCAGGCGGCGCAGAGCTGGCCCGGCTCGCCCACCATGCCATCGCAGGTCAGGCAGTGCGGCGGCAGCAGCACGTCCACGGCCGCCCGCCCAACCCACCGCACGGCGCCGAGCAGCTGGTCAACCGCCAAAGCAGGCCGTCCCGTCGTGTTGCTTCAAGGCAACCGACCCATCGCGGCCGAAGGCAGCCGACCCGTCGTGCTCGATCTCGTGCATCAGGTCGATCTCCCAGGACAAGTAGGCCTGCATCGCCGCCTCTACCCCGCTGTTGCGGTCATAAGGGCGCAGGTAGGCGTCCACGCACGCCTCATCCGGTGGGTCCGTGCGGTCCGCAGCGGGAACGCCGCCGGCGGTGATCCAACCCGCCGTGCCGCCTTGCAGCACCTGCACCGGCGCGTCCGTCAGCTCCTGCACCTCCGCCAGCGCCAGTCGCGCCAGCACGCCGTCGGGCGAGGTCAACACCACCCGCGCCGTATCCGCCAGCCTGGGCCGCAGCAGGTCCAGCCGGGTGCGCACGCCCCATGCAGCGCCGGGGATGTGGCCGGCCCGAAACTCCAGGCTGCGAGCCAGGTCCACGACCATGCAGCCGGACAGGTCCGCATCAGGCCCGACCATGTCCACGTCCGGCAGCGCCGGCGCCGCGGTTGGCGTGCCAGTCAGGTCATCCAGCCCGCCCTCCACCACGAAGATGTCGCGATGGCCCATCTGGTGCAGCCACGCCGCGGCCATGCGGGCGCGAACGCCATCATCGTCCAGCAACGCGATCCGCGCGCCGCGCACCGCCACCCAGCCATCGGTCGCCTGCACCAACTGCCCGCCCGGCGCGTTGCGGCTGCCCGGGCGGTGGCGCGCGGCGAACTCCGCGGGGTCGCGCACATCGAGCACGTACAGGGTCCGGTCCGGATCGGCCTCGAACCGCGCGAGGTCCAGCGGGCCGATGACGCCAACGCCGCACGCGTCAGCAAACGCCCGCGCCCGTTCGAGCGCCAGCGCGGCCGTGGCGGGCGGCCCGTCCTGATAGCGGTCCGTGCGCCCCTGCTCGCAGGGCAACCCGGCCAGGTTCCATCCCATCGTGCCGTTGCGCAGCGCCACCACCCGGTTCGGCACGCCGGCCCGGCGCAGGCTCTCGGCCCCCAGGATGCTTCGCGTGCGGCCGGCGCAGTTCACCACGACCAGCGTCGCCGGGTCGGGCGCCAGGTCGCCGATGCGATAGGCCAGCTCGCCGCCGGGCACGTTGCGGGCGGTGGGGATCGACATGGCGCGGAATTCCTCGAGGGGGCGGCTGTCCAGCACCACCATGTCGCGGCCCTCGTCCAGCCAGGCCTTCAGCTCCGGGGCATCAACGCTCTCGGTGCGGTAGTGGTGCTCGACCCACTCGCCGAACGCCTTGCTGGGCACGTTGACGCCGCTGAACAGCACGTAGCCGGCGTTGGCCCAAGCCTGGGTGCCGCCGGCCAAGACGTGGACATCCGTGGCGCCCAGACTCTCCAGGGTGCCCGCCAGCCGCTCCGCCAGGCCGCGGCCGTCATCGACGCAAACGACGCGGGTCGCCAACCGCGGCAGCAGGACCGGCACGCGCAGCTCCGCCCGGGACAGCGGGCACGGCACCGCCCAGAACTGGTGCGCGGCGCCGAACTCGCCCTCCTCCCGCGCATCCAGGATGGCCAGCTCCTGCCCGTCCAGCACCCATCCGCGCAGGGTGGGCGCATCGACCCACCGCATTTACCGGTTCGCAGTCGGGGTCATGAACGCCCTGTTGTAGGGCTGCACGGTGCCGGCCTCGGGGTCGAAGCCCTGGCGCTCGTCCAGCCGCTCCAGCGCCAGGCCATAGACGTGCAGGTGCCGGGTCGTCTGGGTTCCAAACGTGTGGATGGAGTGGATGTCCTCCGGCATCAACGCGATGCCCCGGCCCGGCTCCACCATCACCTCCCGCGCCAGCTCAAGCTGCGCCTTGCCCGGGGTCGAGCCGTCGTCCAGGCGGCGGTACACCCGGTTCAGCTCCTGCCCGTCCACCGCCGTCACCACCGCCCAGGTCGTATGGTCGTGCGGCTTGGTCGAGTTGCCCGGGTTCAACGCCAGCATGTAGATGGCGAAGCGCCCGTCGGGGTCCTCCTGCAGCAGGTAACGCTTGGAGCCGGGCTGGCCCTCTGGCGGCGGCTGGAACTCGGCGGCGGGGAACAGCGCCTCGTGGGCGGCGAGGTCCAGCATCTCGGCCATCACCGCGTCCAGCGCCGGGCGGGTGACGCCCTGCGTGGTCTCGATGGCGCGGATGCGGTCCATGGCGGCGGCGACGGCGGCGGTGCGCGCGGCCGTGGCGGCGGATGCGTTCATGGCGGGTCCCCTGTTGCTGGCGTGCAACGTAGCGAGTCGGCGGCCCCGCGGTCAAAGACTTGGCGGCGCGCCGGTCCGGCCGCACATGATGCGGCATGACCGACCCTGCCCCATTCGACCGCCACGCCGTCCGCCTGCACCGCGACCGCGCCGCCGCCACGGTGAGCACGGTGGCCGACATCCTGCGCGACGCCGCAGAACGCCTGCTGGACCGGCTGGACGACACCACCCGCCGCTTCACCCGCGCGCTGGACGTGGGCGGGCGCGGCGTGGTGGCGCCGCTGCTGCGCGCCCGCGGGATCGAGGTCGTCAGTTGCGACCTGTCCCCGCGCATGGCCGCGATCAACGGCGGCCCGGCGGTGGCGGCAGACGAGGAGTGGCTGCCGTTCGGCCCGGCCAGCTTCGACCTTGTGGTGGCCAGCCTGTCCCTGCACTGGGTCAACGACCTGCCCGGCGCGCTGATCCAGTTGCGCCAGGCACTGGAGCCGGAGGGATTGCTGCTGGCCAGCTTCCCGGCATTGGGAACGCTGGGAGAGCTGCGGGCGGCCCTGACGGCGGCCGAGGCGGAGCTGACCGGCGGAGCGTCGCCGCGGGTGTCTCCGTTTCCGGACCTGCGGGACTTGGCAGGGCTGATGCAGCGTGCGGGCTACACGCTGCCGGTGGCAGACGTGGAGAGCATCGTGGTAGCCTATGCCGACTCGTTCGCGCTGCTACGCGACCTGCGGGCGGCGGGTGAGGCCAACGCCGCCGACCTGCGCGACCGGCGGGCGCCGCCACCGGCCCTGTTCCCGGCGGCGCTTGCGGCCCTGCCGCAGCAGGACGGGCGGGCGTTGGCTACGCTGCGGATGGGGACGGTCACGGGCTGGGCGCCAGGGCCGCAGCCATCACGGGCGCCGCCACGGGGCAAGCGGGTCGGCCTGGCTGGCACCTGACGGCAGCAGGCGCCTGGGGTCGGCGCATGGCACGCGAGCCGCTTGACGCGCCGCACGCCATCCAGGGCGCTCATGGGTCAACTGGCAGGTTGCTAACGTGCCGCCTCCAGCACGACATCGACGGGCGTGGCGGCTGGTGGCCGTCCCGTCCCGTCCCAGGATTTTCAGCATGATCGTTGTCACGACCGAGAACATTGCCGGGCATCGCACCACTGAAATGCTGGGCCAATGCTTTGGCGTTGTCGTCCGCAGCCGTGGGTTGGGCGGCAACTTCATGGCCAGCTTCCGGTCCATCGTGGGCGGCGAAATCAAAGAGTACACGCAACTGCTTGAGGAGACACGCCGCCAAGCATTGGACCGGCTTGTCCAGAACGCAACGGCGATGGGCGCAAATGCCGTGCTCATGATGCGGTTCGACAGTTCCGAAATCGGTCAGAACATGAGCGAGGTCGTCGCTTACGGCACGGCCGCGACCGTTGAGAAGCAACCGTGATGGCAGCCCTGGTCCTGCTCGTCGCACCTGTGCTGATCTGGCTTGCCTTCCGAACCGGCGGCTACAAGCGTCGTCCGGACGAGCAGCCGGCGGGGCCAAGCTGGAAAAGAACCAGCGAACGGTTTATCGACCCGACATCGGGAGAGATGCTCGAAGTCTGGTATCGGCCCCGAACGGGCGAGCGCGCCTACGTGCGGGGTTAACGGAGCGGCTTACCCCCCCGTCAGGCTCATGTGCCGCGCCACCGCCGGCGCCGGATTGCGGCGGTCGATGATGAAGTCGTGCCCTTTCGGCTTGCGGGTGATCGCATCCTGGATCGCTGCGTCCAACTCGTCGTCCGATGCCCCCGCGCGCAACACCCGGCGCAGGTCGGCCGCGTCATCCTGGCCCAGGCACATATACAAGGTCCCGGTGCACGTCAGCCGGACGCGGTTGCAGCTTTCGCAGAAGTTGTGCGTCATCGGCGTGATGAAGCCGATCCGCGTCCCGGTCTCCGCCACGTCGAAGTAGCGCGCAGGCCCGCCGGTCTGATAGCCGGTCTCCTGCAGCGTCCACCGCTGCCGCAACCGGGCGCGCACCAGGGATAGCGGCAGGTATTGGTCCGTGCGGTCGCCGCCGATGTCGCCCATCGGCATCGTCTCGATCAGGCATAGGTCGTGGCCATGCGCGCCGCACCAGGCCAGCATGTCGCCGATCTCGTCCTCGTTCACGCCCTTCAGCGCGACGGCGTTCACCTTCACATGCAGCCCGGCCGCCTGCGCCGCCGCGATGCCGTCCAACACCTTGTCGATCCGGCCCCAGCGGGTGATCGAGGCAAACCGCGCCGGGTCCAGCGTGTCCAGGCTGACGTTCACCCGGCGGACCCCGGCGGCGAACAGTGCCTCGGCGTGCTTGGCCAGTTGGGTGCCGTTGGTGGTCAGGGTCAGCTCGTCCAGGCCGTTGCCCAGGCGCTCACCCAGGCGCCGGAACAGGGTCAGCACCTCGCGCCGCACCAGCGGTTCGCCGCCGGTGATGCGGAGCTTCGTCGTGCCCAGGCGGATGAACGCAGCGCATAGCCGCTCCAGCTCCTCCAGGGACAGCACCTCCTGCTTCGGCAGGAACGTCATGTCCTCGGACATGCAATAGACGCAGCGGAGGTCGCAGCGGTCGGTGACGGAGACACGCAAGTAGGTGATTGCGCGGCCAAATGGATCAATCATTCCCATAGTGTCGGCCTTACGGCGCACCCATTCAACCCGGATCGTCCTCATCGAGGATGTCGAGCGCGACAACCCCGGCATTCACCAGCACCTTGCCCGCGTGCTCGAAGTTCACCGTTACGCGATCGCCCACCACGGACTGCACCTGTCCCACGCCCCAATCCGGCCGGCCGGGATGCTGCACGCGCATGCCCGGCTCGATCAGGGACGTAAGCCCGCGGCCGCTCACCGGCGATGCTCGTCGTTGTGGGCAGCTCGCCTGATGGTCCTGCCATGCCCGGCGCACCGGCCGTCATTGCGAGCTACTTGGCGCAGCAAGCCAGGAGCCGCCAGACCGGACTGTCGGTGCCGGCAGCCCCTGGATTGCCACGCCGCAAGCGCGGCTCGCGATGACGGCGCTTGGATGAACGCGGCGGCGTCAGGGTCGAAGCAGGCGGCGGTTGCCGTCACATCAGCGCTCCCCGCGCCGCAACAGGCCACAGGCATTCCACCCGGCCGCCGCGCACGCCCACATACCAGTCGAACCGGTCCACCGTCGGATCGCAGTGGCCCGGCACCAGCCGCAGCTTCTCGCCCAGCTTCGGGCCGGACGCCTCCACACCCCATTCCAGCTTGCCATGCTCATCCGATGCTCCGGAGTAACGCACCTCCGGCCGCTCCCACACCAGGGGCATCCCGCTATCGACCGCCACCGCCTTGTGACCGGCGTCCAGCACCGCCAGGCCCGGCCGCGCGGCGCTCATCACCGTCGCCAGCACGAACAGCGCATGGCGGAACCCGGCCGACACGCCGCCGCCGTTGCGGGCATAGTCGGCGTCCATGAAGGCGTAGCTGCCCGCCTGGATCTCGGTGTAGATCCCGCTCGCCGCCTCGTGCTCGAAGCTGCCGGTCCCCGCGCCGCCGACCACTGGGCAGTCGAGGCCGCGCTGGCGCAACTGCTCGACCGTGCGGCGTGCGTCGTCCACCGCCTCGGCGATCACCGCCGCCCGCTTGCCGGGGTCGCGGACATGCTGGGCGCTGCCGTGATAGGCCTGAATGCCGCCGAAGCGCAGGTGCCGGGATGCCGCGACCTGGCCAGCCAGCGCCACCGCCTCCGGCCCGGGCGGTACTCCGCAGCGCGACATGCCGACGTCGATCTCCACCAGCACGGTCAGCCGAACCCCGGCGGCCTCGGCCACCGCGGCGAGACGGGCCACATTGGCGGGGTCGTCGGCACAGATGGCAACCTGGGCGATGCGGGACAGGGCGGCCAAGCGGGCCAGCTTGGCGTCGCCGACCACCTGGTTGCTGACCAGGATGTCGGGCACGCCGCCCCAGGCCAGCACCTCCGCCTCACCGATTTTTTGCACGCATTGGCCCACCGCGCCGCGGGTCATCTGCAGGTGGGCGATCACGGGCGACTTGTGCGTCTTGGCGTGGGCGCGCAACCGGGCGCCGGTGGGGCGCAGCAGCGCGGCCATGCGGTCCAGGTTGTGCTCGAAGGCGTCTAGGTCGATCAGCAGGGCCGGGGTATCGACCTCGTCTTCCCGCATCCCGGGCTGGGCGGGGGGTGGCTGCAGCATGGCGGCTCCGTGGAAAGCCCCTAGAGCACGTCTGGTGCAAGTAGAGGCACCAGGCATGCTCTAGGCTTTGTTTTTGCGGGCATCTGTTCGGCTCAAGCGAGGCCGCTTGATCCGAACATGCTCTAGGTGCGCTGGATCAGCGGATCGATCAACTGCCGGGCCAAGGTGGCGCCGACCGGGCGGTCCACGCCGTACTCGGCGGGCCACAGCCGGCGCGGCAGGTGCAGGGTGCCAAACACCCGGTCCAGCACCGGCAGCATGGAGGCGTAGTTGCGGTCCCGGTTCTCGGTGTCGTTGGTGTGGTGCCAGTGGTGGAAGGCCGGCGTGGCGATGACCCACTCCAGCCAGCCGAAGCGCCAGCGCACGTTGGCATGGATGAAGAAGCCCCAAACCGTGCCGGCCAGGATCAGGATGACCGGCCCCATGCTGCCGCCGGATCCTGCGGGGCCGCCCAGGCCCACCAGGTAGATCGGCACCAGCCCGCATAGCCGGCCGAACACCAGATCGACCGGGTGGGCGCGGGTGTTGACCAGCCAGTCAATGTGCTCGGCGCTGTGATGGATCGCGTGGAAGCGCCATAGCAGCGGCAGCTCATGGCTCCAGCGGTGGCCCCAGTAGAAGCCGACCTCCCCGACCACCAGCGTCGCCGCGATCCGCGCCGCGAGGGGCCAACCGGCAATGGCGGCATACCATCCGTCCGGCACCACGCGATGGGCGGCCCATGCAGCCAGGGCCAGGGGCGCACCCAGCAGGAGGCCCGGCAACAGGCTGGTCAGGAAGTAGTAGGCGATGTCCGTAGCGAACCCGAGCCGGAACAGCCGTTCCGGCCGCAGGGTGAACAGCCGCTCCAGGGTCACGAACACCGTCGTGAGCAGCACGAGCCACACGCAAAGGCGGAACAGGTCCACGGCGAAGGTGGCCAAGTGCTGTTGCAGCAGCAGGAACATGGCTGAACCTATATCGTGCCGGGCAACCGGGCGTCGTCTGAAAACGACGCCCGGTTTGTTAGATCATGTCGCCTGGACAATCAGGCTTTGCGGCGAAGGGTTCGGAGCGTGCCGCCCAGCACGGCCAGACCTAGGACCAGCGTCGCCCAGGACGCCGGCTCCGGCACGGTCTGCACGACCGATACGCCGTCGAGCAGCGCGACCGGCGGCGAGCCGGTCGGCGTGCCGAAGGATAGGAACTTGAGCACCTCGCTGGCGCTGGACGCCGTGAAGCGGAAGGTCTGCTGCATCCAGCCGCTGAAGCCGCCCGAGAGCACGCTGACAGTCGCCGTGGTCTGCGCATCGCTGCCGAAATCGACCGCGAGCCGCTCGGTGGTGTTGCCGGTGCGGTCGAGTAGCTCGCTGGCCGCCCAATAGAAACCCACGTCATACCGCAGGCCGGGCGTGAGGCCGTTGATCGTCTGCGAGATCGTCGCGCCGGCTGTGCTCGCGCTGCCGCCCTGGAACGAACTGTCGCCATCCATCGCGACGAAGCTGCCGCCGTCGGGGCTGGTGGTGACGTTGGGACGTAAATAGGTCTTGGGGTCGTTGTACTGGTTGGCGGCGGACACCGTGGTCTGCGTTCCACCAACGAAGTACAGCTCATATCCAGTCCCGGTCCAGCCAGTCACGCCCTGGCCGAAGGAGTTTGCGCCGAACTGCGAGCTTGCGCTGTAGGACGACAACTCGAAGCCGCCGTTTGCCACCATCGGGCTTGCTTGCGCGACGCCACCCAGTGCCAACACCGCCGCTGTGACCAGACTACCTAGGATTGCCTTGCTGTGCATCGCCCGCTCCAAACCCGCATACATTTCTGCTAGTAAATAGCTTAACGTATTATTATTGAGACTGCAAGCTCAGGTGTCCGAGGTGGCGCAGAACCTCCGTTATGATTTGTCAACCGATGGATGGGCGTCAGGGTCTCATCGGCCTGCACACCGGCATGGCGGGCACCCTGGGGCCGAACGGACTATGCCAGCGGCCCTTGGATAGTCGCACCGCCAACGCGGCCCGCAATGACGGCGCTGGCCGGTCCGGTGGATGCGTCCCGCGCCCGGCCCGGGTTCGCGCCTATGACCCCGGCCCTGTCCCCGAGGGAGCAGGAACGCAAGCACGGGCCTGACGCCGCCCTGCCCCGTGGGGGATTAGTGCCCGGCGTTTTCCCCAGAGAAGTCCGGCGCCGCCAGGCCGGACGCCAGCAACTGCTCGCTCAGCGCCGCCTTCAGCCGGTCCAGCCCGGCCTCGTCGCGCGCCTCCGCCCGGGCCACCAGCACCGCCTGCGTGTTGGACGCCCGCAGCAGCCACCATCCGTCCGGCGTCAGCACCCGCACGCCGTCGATGTCGTTCACGTCGGCGCGGGCGGCGCGCAGCCGGGCCGCGACCTCCTGCACCACATGGAACTTGCGGGTGTCGCCGCAGTCGAACCGCAGCTCCGGCGTGTTCACCACCTGCGGCAACGCCAGGCGCACGGCCGACAGCGGCCCATCCATCCGGGCCACGATGCCCAGCAGGCGGACCGCCACATACAGCGCATCGTCGAAGCCATACCAACGGTCGGCATAGAAGATATGCCCCGACATCTCCCCGGCGAATGGCGAGCCGATCTCGGCCATCTTCGCCTTGATCAGGCTGTGCCCGGTCTTGAACATCATCGGCTTGCCGCCGGCATGGGCGATCTCGTCATACAGCACCTGGCTCGCCTTCACGTCGGCGATGATGGTGGCGCCGGGGTGGGTCCGCAGCACGTCGCGCGCTAGCACGACCATGAGCTGGTCCCCGGCCAGCATCGCGCCGCCATCGTCCACCACGCCTACCCGGTCCGCATCGCCGTCGAAGCCGATCCCCAGGTCGGCCCCCTGCTCCCGCACGGCGGCGATGAGCTGCTCCTGGTTCTTGGCTATGGTCGGGTCCGGGTGGTGCGCGGGGAAGCGCCCGTCGATCACCGGGTTCAGGACGGTGTGATGGCCCGGCAGCACACGCAGCAGCCGCTCCAGCACCTCGCCGGCGGCGCCGTTGGCGTTGTCCCACACGACGCGCAACGTGCGGTCGCCGCCATCCCAGTCCTGCATCAGCCGGGCCACGTAGTCGTCCACGACATCGACCGGTCGGTCGCTGCCCGCGGCCTCCTCGACCACGTCGCCCGCCGCCGCCAGACGGCCCAGCAATTGGATGTCAGGGCCGAAGAACGCCTTACGGCCCAGCATCATCTTGAAGCCGTTGTAGTCCGGCGGGTTGTGGCTGCCGGTGACCATCACCGCACCGTCCGTCTCCAACGTGGTGGCGGCAAAGTACAGCAGCGGCGTCGGCCCGCGGCCTACCCGCAGCACTTCCATCCCGCTGGCCTTCAATCCCTGGGTCAGCGCGCCGGCCAGCTTGGGGGAGGACAGGCGGCCGTCATACCCCACCGCAACCCGGCGCCCGCCGGCCCGCGCCACGACCGTGCCGAAGGTGCGCCCGATCGCGAAGGCGTCCGCCGGGTGCAGCGTGCGGCCGACCACGCCGCGGATGTCGTACTCGCGCAGGCTGGTCGGGTCGAAGTCGTGGCGGAACGCCTGCGTCAGGCTCATGCGCTTGCATCCGTGTAGTGCCGCAGGAACTCGCGGACGGCGGGCGCCAGGTCCGGGCGCTTCAACGCAAAGGCGATCTGCGCCTCCAGGAAGCCGATCTTGTCGCCGCAGTCGAAGCGGCGGCCCTCGTAGCGCAGGCCGTGGAACGGAGTGTGGCCGATCATCTTGGCCATGGCGTCGGTGAGCTGCACCTCGCCGCCGCTGCCGCGCTCCATGCGGGACAGGTGGTCGAGCACCTCCGGCAGCAGAATGTAGCGGCCGATCACTGACAGGTTGCTCGGCGCGTCCTCGGGCCGCGGCTTCTCGACCAGGCCCAGCACCTCGACCATGCGGCCGTCGTCGCGGCCCACCCGCAGGATGCCGTACTTGTTGGTTTGGTCATGCGGCACCTCGGCGACGGCCACCACGTTGCCGCCGGTCTCGGCATAGGCGTCGGCAAGCTGCTTCAGGCAGGAGGTGTCGCTCAGCACTAGGTCGTCCGGCAGCAGAATGGCGAAGGGGTCCTCGCCGATGAAGGCGCGGGCGCACCAGATGGCGTGGCCCAGGCCGTGCGGCACCTGCTGGCGCACGGTGGTGATGGACCCGGGCTGCACCTTCATGGTGTCCAGCATGTCGATCAGTTCGGTCTTGCCACGCTCCCGCAGGGTGGCCTCCAGCTCATAGGCGACGTCGAAGTGATCGATCAGCGCGGTCTTGCCGCGGCCGGTCACCAGGCAGAACTGCTCGATGCCGGCCGCCCGCGCCTCCTCGATGGCATATTGGATGAGCGGCTTGTCGACGACGGGCAGCATCTCCTTGGCCATCGCCTTGGTCGCCGGCAGGAATCGGGTACCCAGGCCGGCCACCGGCAGGACCGCCTTTCGCAGCTTCTTGATCACGTGTGCGGCTTCCGTTGTGGTTGGCGGCGGCTTATGCCGCGGTGTTGTGGCGGAAACGTGCCATGCCGGGTCCGCAACGGCAAGTTAGGCTATGATAGGCTGACGCGGCTCCAGGCTCAGGCTAGGCCAAGCAGGGTGTCGCGTGCCTGGTTCACCCGCGCCGCGAGCCAGTCGGACCCTCCGCTATCAGGGTGCGCGACTCGGATCAACCGCAGGTAGGCGGCGCGCACGTCGGCCTCCGTCACCGGGTCGTGCAGACCGAGGACATCCAGCGCCTCGCTCCGCGGCATCCGGCCGGCGTGTCCCGGCGGCGCCTGTCCCGGCCCCCGTCCGGGCTTGCGGGTCAGCTTCGATTCCTGCCACCAGCTCCAAGCCAACGGCCCGAACACGATCAGCATGCCGACTGCCCCTGCCCCGCGCCCGGTCAGCAGCAGTCCCGTCCCGACCGTCAGCCCGGCCAGCGCCGCCACCCAGCCCAGCAGCGCCTTGACGTTGGCCACCCGTGCCTGGGCGAAGCCACGCGCCGCCCACAGCAGCACCGCCAGCGCTACCAGGCCCAGGGCGACGGGGATCATTGGGCTGCGGGGATCATCGGGCTTCGGGGGTCATGCCGCCGCGCCTGCGGCCTCAAGCGCCTTGCCCGCGTCCACCCCGCGGGACGCCTCCATCGCCGCGATGGCGCTGAGGTTCACGATGCCCCGCGCCGTCACGGTGGGCACCAGGACGTGGATCGGCTTGCTCATGCCCAGCAGCAGCGGTCCGACCGGCAGCCCATCCGCGGCGGCCTTCAGCAGGTTGAAGCCGATGTTGGCCGCATCCAGCCCCGGCATCACCAGCAGGTTCGCCGTGCCGCTCAGCCGGCTGTCCGGCACCGCCCGGTCGCGCAGGGCCTGGATCAGCGCGGCGTCCGGGTGCATCTCGCCGTCCACCTCCAGGTCGGGCCGGGCGGCGCGGACCAGCGCCAGGGCCTGCCGCATCCGCCGCGCGCTGTCCGAGTTGCTGGAGCCGAAGCTGCTATGCGACAGCAGCGCCGTCTTGGGCACCAGGCCGAAGAAGCGCACGGCGTCGGCGGCCAGCCCGGTCATCTCCGCCACCTGCGCTGCCGTCGGCTCCAGGTTCATGTGGGTGTCGCACATGAACAGCGCGCCCGCCTGCAGGATCAGGCAGGACAGCGCGTAGATGCGCGACACCTCCGGCCGCCGCGGAATGATCGGCATCACGTACTGCATGTGCCGCCACCAGTCCCCGGTGCCGCCGCAGATCGCCGCGTCCGCCTGGCCGGTCTGCAGCAGCATGGACGCCGCCACCGTCGGCCGGCGTAGGATGCGGCGGGCGGCGGCGTCCGGCGGGGTGCCGCGGCGGCCGACCAGGTGCTCGTAGGCCGCCACCAGGGGTTCGAACACGGCATGGTCTGACGAGGGGTCGAGGATGGTGACCGCATCCCGCAGGTCCATACGCAGCCCCATCGCCCGCACCCGCGCCTCGATGTGCTCGCGCCGGCCGAGCAGGATGGGCCGGGCGATGCCGTCGTCCACCAAGGTCTGCACGGCGCGCAGCACCCGCTCGTCCTCGCCCTCGGCATAGACGATGCGTTGCGGCGACGCCTTGGCCGCCTCGAACACCGGGCGCATGAGCTGGCCGGAGCGGAAGACGAACCGCTCCAGGTCGCGGCGGTAGGCGTCGAAGTCGGCGATGGGGCGCCGGGCGACGCCGCTGCGCATGGCGGCGGCGGCGACCGCGGGGGCGATCTGCAGGATAAGCCGCGGGTCGAACGGCTTGGGGATGATGTACTCGGGACCGAACACCGGTGCTGCGCCCCCGTATGCTGCGGCGACCACCTCGCTCGCCTCCACCCGGGCCAGCACGGCGATGGCCTCGACGCAGGCGACCTTCATCTCCTCGTTGATGGTCGTGGCCCCCACGTCCAGCGCGCCGCGGAAGATGAACGGGAAGCACAGTACGTTGTTGACCTGGTTCGGGTAGTCGCTGCGCCCAGTGGCGATGATGGCGTCCGGCCGGTGCTCGCGCGCCAGGTCGGGCATGATCTCCGGGTCCGGGTTGGCCAGCGCCATGATCAGCGGCTTGGCGGCCAGCAGCGGCAGCCACTCTGGCTTCAGCACGTTGGGCGCCGACAGGCCGAGGAACACGTCGGCCCCGGCCAGTACGTCCGGCAGGCGGCGGGCGCCGGGGAAGGTATCGTGCCGGGCATAGCGTGCCATGTTGGGCGGCATGCCCTCGTCGCGGCCCTCCCACACGACGCCCTTCACGTCGGTCAGCGTCACGTTGCCCGCCGGCAGGCCCATCGCCACCAGCAGATCGACGCAGGCCAGCGCAGCCGCCCCGGCGCCGCTGGTCACCAGCCGCACCTGCTCCAGCCGCTTGCCCTGCAGCATCAGCCCGTTGCGTATGGCGGCGGCGACGATGATGGCGGTGCCGTGCTGGTCGTCGTGGAACACCGGGATGCCCATGCGCTCGCGCAGGCGGCGCTCGATCTCAAAGCACTCCGGCGCCTTGATATCCTCAAGGTTGATTGCGCCGAAGGTCGGCTCCAGCGCGGCGACCACGCTCACGAACAGGTCGGGGTCGGCGGCGTCCACTTCGATGTCGAACACGTCGATCCCAGCGAACTTCTTGAACAGCACGGCCTTGCCCTCCATCACCGGCTTGCCGGCCAGGGCGCCGATGTTGCCCAGGCCCAGCACCGCCGTCCCGTTGCTGATGACCGCCACCAGGTTGCCGCGCGCCGTCAGGTCCCGTGCCGCGTCGGGGTCGGCGACGATGGCCTCGCACGCCGCCGCCACGCCGGGGGAGTAGGCCAGCGCCAGGTCGCGCTGCGTCGCCATGCGCTTGGTGGCCTCGATGGCCAGCTTCCCGGGGCGCGGCAGCCGGTGATAATCCAGCGCGGCCTTGCGGAAATCGTCGTCCATGCCGGGTCTCCATAGGTGGCCGGGGACCGGGGTCCCCGCTTGGTGGCGGCCAAGTTGCTTCGGACGCGCTGGGAAGGCAATCAGCGCCACCGGCAGCGGCACCGGGTGCCCAGGGCTTGCCCGGCCCGGCATTTCGGCCAATGCTGCAAAGGCCCGGCGTTTGGCGGCAACCGTGTATTCGACAGATAGGCACCGAGTTGGCACGCAAAGCATTCACCAGGCCGCAGGATAGGCTGCATGTGGTGCCGCCGCCGGACGAGCATCCTGTCCGCCTTATGCCAGCCACGGGCGATGCCGCCAGGGACGACGCGGCCGCCTCGCCGCTCCGGCTCGCTGCCATCCAGGACCTGCTCCAGGCTCACCGGCTGGATGCCGCCGCCGGGCTTGCGCTCGGCGCGCTCGACCGCCGTGCTGCGGACGGGGAGGAGTGGGCGGCGGCCATCGCCGCGGTGCTGCGCGCCTACCAGGGCCAGGTGGCGGCGCTGCCGCCGCTGAGCCGGGTGCTGCCCCGGCCGATCCGCCCGGATGAGCGAGCTGCCCAGGCCTTCGCAGGGATCTGCTCGCTGCTGACGCTGCAGAACGCCCAACTAGACGAGCTGAAGGCCACCATCGCCGAGCTGATCTAGCCGTGCCGCGGCAGCATGGCGGGCCTGGAAGGCGGCGACTGTGAAACGCGCCCATGTGTTAGCCATCGACTGGCTGCCCACCCTGGACGAGATCGCATCCGGCGGCGGCCTCCGCAGCCAGCAGGCCGTGTCGGCGCTGCGGGCCGGCGGCTACGACGTGTCGGTCTCGGTCCCGCGCAACAGCGCCCGCGTGAAGGCGCTGCGGACGGAGGACCCCGGCCGGCTGCGCCCGCTGCTGTTCCATGACCACCTCGATTACACGACGCTGCTGCATGAGCTGCGGCCGGACGTGGTGCTGTGGATGTGGCCATCGCTGCGCAATGCGCCGTTCCCGCCCGGTCCCGTGCACGTCTGCGACCTGAACGGCCTGCAGCACTTCGCGATGGCGAACGGCGTGCCCGCCCAGGTCGAGCCGGCGCGGCAGCAGTTGATCCGCCGGTGCACCGGGGCCGACCTGGTGCTGACCGGCTCGGTCGAGCAGAACGGCTTCTGGTCGGCGGAGCTGGCGCGGGAGGGCATCGCCACGCCGACGGCCCTGGTGCCCTATGCGCTGCCGGCCACCCTGCGCCTGCCGCCCGCCTCCGGTGCGCCCTCCGCGCTACGGCGGTTGCAGTTTGTCGGCAACCTGTACTCCTGGAAGCGCTCTGCGGCCTGGCTAGAGCAGGTAGCGGACTGGTGCGGACGGCATGGCGGCATCGAGCTGCAGGTGGTTGCCGGCCTCGACCCCGGCAATGCGACCAGCCTGGACGCCATTGGGACCCTGCAGCGGATCGAGGGGCGCCCCGGCGTCCATGTGCTGGGCGAACTGACGCTGCGGGCCGTCCTGCAGATGTATCAGCCCGGCAGCATCGCGCTCGACCTGTATGACGACTCGCTGGAGCGCCGGCTGGCGGTGCCGGTCCGCTCCGTAAACGCCCTGACGCGGGGGGTGCCCCTGCTGACCAACATCCATGGCACGCTCACCAGCGCCCTGACGCGGGCGGGCGCCGCCGTCCTGGCGGATGACGGCCTGGCATCCGGCGGACCGGCTGCGTTGGACGCGGCGCTGGACCACCTGGCCGGGCTGGCGCCCGAGGCGTTGGGCGCGATGTCCGCGGCGGCCGCACGCTTCGCGGCGGATGCCTTCAACGAGGAACTGGCCCGGGATGCGCTGCTGGACGGGATCGACCGCGCCGCCCACGCCCGGACGCGCAGCCGGGCGGCGTGGCTGGCCACCCGGCCGGACCGGGCAGACCGGCCGCATGTCCTGGTGCTGACGGAGCAGGCGGCCAACATGCGCGACGTGCGCGTGCACCTGCCGTTCGGCGCGATGCACCGCGAGGGACGCATCGCCGGCTACTCGGTCTGGAGCCGCGGCGCCATCGAGTTCAGCACCCGCTCGCCCGAGCCGGACCCGGCCTTTGACGCGTTGTGGGTGCAGCGCGAGCTGCCGCCCGACCTGGCGCTGGCGGTGGACGGGCTTGGCCGGCCCTATTCGCTGGACATCGACGACAACCTGATGGTGTCGCCGGCCTACCGCGCCCGGCTCGCGCCCGAGCAGGTGCAGGGCACCCGCGCCCTGGTGCGCGGCTGCGCGGTTCTTGCGACCTCCACCGACCGACTGGCCGGGCTGCTGCAGCAGGAGGCGCATACGCTGCTGCTGGACCGGGCCGTGACGTGCCGGAACCTGGCCGCCGAGCAGCCTCCGGAGGTATCGGCCGGCGAGCCAGGCTGCGTGGTTTGGTCACAGAGCGACACGCCGGCGCTGGCCGGGGACTCCCTCGAAGTCGTCCGGGCGGTGCGCGACTTCTGCGCCGCCAATGGGCTGCGGCTGGTCTGCATCGGCGCGCCGCCGCCGCCGCTGATCGTGGAGTCCGGGGTCGAGGTCGAGCATATCGGCCTGCTGCCCTACCAGGCCTACTTGGCGCAGTTGCGGGCGTTGGCGCCGGGCATCCTGGTGGCGCCGTTGGAGACCAGCGCCGATCCGGCGACGATGGCCTTCGTCGAGGGCAAGAGCGACATCAAGATGCTTGAGGCGCTGGTGACCGGGCTGGTCGGCGTGTTCAGCGACGCGGCGGCCTATCGCGACAGCGACCTGCCGCCGCCGATCCTATGCCGCAATGAGTATGCTGCCTGGTTCAAGGCCCTGGACCGCGCGCGCCGCTTGTGCCGCGAGGGCCAGCCCCGGCAGCGCCTGCCAGACCACCGGGTCGCCACCGGCCTGGGCCTGCAGTGCTGGTCCCAGGCGGTCATGCGGGCACGGCTCCGCTATCCGCTGCGGCTGAGCGAGCTGCGCAATGCGATGGCCATGACTCGGTCCCGCCTGCAGCGCCGCCTGCTGTCATCGGAAGAGTTCGACGCCGAGTGGTACCTGAATGCCTATCCGGATGTGCAGAAGGGGGTGCGGGCCGGTACGATGACGGCCTATGAGCACTATGCCTCTTATGGCTTCCGCGAGCGGCGGCAGGGAGGCAACGACGACCGGGCGCAGCCGGAGGCGGACCAGCTCTGGGCCAGCATCATGGCGACGCTATCCGACGTCCGCGCGTCCATCGACGGCCGTGCGGCCGAGATGGAGGACCTGCGCGCACGCCGTGCCCTGCGCCGGAAGCGGTAGCCGTTGCTGTCTTGGGAAGAATTGAGCAGGTATGCGGTCGAGAAGACTCGAACTTCCACAGGGTTTCCCCCACAAGCACCTCAAGCTTGCGCGTCTACCATTTCGCCACGACCGCATCGTGCCGGGGACCGTATAGCTGATGGAGCAACCCGGTTCAATCCGCCCAGCACCCAACGCAGCGCCTGGGCTGGACTGGCGGATACGGGATGAGCTCCTGCCATATCCCGAGGCCCTGACGACCATGCAGGCCCGCGTGGATGGCATCCGCGCCGGCGCCGCCCGGGAGCAGGTCTGGCTGGTGGAGCATCCGCCGCTGTACACCTCCGGCACCTCCGCACAGCCTGGCGACCTTGCCGACCCCGGCCGCTTTCCGACGTTTGCCGCCGGGCGTGGGGGGCAGTGGACCTATCATGGGCCGGGCCAGCGCACCGCCTATGTCATGCTGGACCTGACGCGCCCGCATGGGACCGTTGTGGCGCGCGACGTGCGCGCCTTCGTGCACGGGCTGGAGGAGTGGCTGATCCGCGCCCTGGACCGCTTCAATGTGCGCGGGGAGCGGCGGGCCGGCCGCGTCGGCATCTGGGTCGCCGACCGCAGCGCCGGCACGGAGGCCAAGATCGCCGCCATCGGCGTGCGGGTGACGCGCTGGGTCAGTTGGCACGGCGTGGCGCTGAACGTCGATCCCAACCTGGACCACTTCTCGGGGATCGTGCCCTGCGGCATCCCGGAGCATGGCGTCACCAGCCTGCATGCCCTGGGCCTGCCGGTGACGATGGCCGACGCCGACGTGGCGCTGCGGGCGGCCTGGGCCGAGGTGTTCGGCGAGCCTAATCCGGCCGGCTGAGCCAGATGAACCGCTCGGCCAGGGCGATGTCGTCGGCGACGTGCTGCCGGCGGACGGCGGCCTCGGCGTCCTCGCCCCACTTCTCCACCTGGAACGCCTCGTCCAGCCCGGCCACGTCATGGGCGGCGGCGGCATCCAGCGCACCGCCGGCCAGGGCCAGGCCGAGTACGGCGCTGCCCATGGCAGGAACCGCGACGCCCAGCGCCGCTAAGGCCGGAACCGACAGCCCGGCATAGGCCATCCGGATGGCCTCCAGCGCCGCCGGGTCCTGCCGCAGGTGCATGACGCCGGCCGCCACCTGCAGGCGCGCGCCGTGGGTGCGGGCGGCCCAATCGAGCCAGGGCTGCCAATAGCGCGCCTGGCGCAGCATCAGCTCCTCCGGATGCTCCGCACGGTAGCAGAGCAGGTCGCTTTCACCGTACTCCGCCAGGGCGGCGGCGACCGGGGCCGGGTTGGGGGCGATGCGGTCCTGCGCGGTGGCGGCCAGCCGGGTCAGCGGCACGTCCTCCATGGACATCTCGCCGCCTTGCGTCCCGGCCGCCTGCCACTCGGCGGTGATGGCCTCGGCCAGTGCGGTGGTGGCGATGGTCAACGGTGCGCCGCCCGGATTGCGGCCGGGAATGCGCAGCGGCTTGCCGTCCAGCATCACGACATGGCCGGCGTCGCCGGAAGACAGGGTGGCATTGGTCCAAAATCGACGCACGCAAAAGCTCCCTGGTTACAGCGCATCAAGGTTGAGGCTTACAAACGCCGGGGCGGCCTACCGGAACAGGTTGCGGAACAGGTCGGCGGGCTTACTGCGCGGCGCCTCCGGCACGGCGGCGGGCATCAGCCCAACCCGGCCATCGCGCGCCTGCGTCAGGCGGGGTGCGCAATCGTCGGGGGGCGGGCTGCCGCCAATGATCAGCCCAGACCGCCCGATGTCGCCCTTGATCTCCGCCTGTGCTTTCGGGGCACGGAATGGGCCGGACAGGTGAACCGGCAGGGACAGGCTGCTGCCGCCCACGCGCACCAGCGCACGCAGGTGCAGGTCCAGCACCTCGTCACCCAGGTTGGCGGTGCCGTCGCCGTCCAGGCGCATCCGGGTGGTGTCCAGCAGCAGGTCATTGAACGTCGCCTTGCCGTCGGCGGCGTCGGCGCGCAGCGCCAGGCAGCGGACCGTGCTGCGTCCGCCTGGCTCGAACGGCAGGCTGGCGCCGCGCAGCACCTCCCCCAGCACGTCGAGCAGCCAGCGGTTGTCCAGCTTGCCATCCACCAGCGCCAGCCCGGCGTGGCCGTTCAAGGTGCTGGCCAGGTCATGCAGGCTGGCGCCCCGGCCGCTCAGCGCAAGATCCAGGTCCAGCGAACCCGCAGCGCCATCCGGCGCACCGAACGCCGTCAGCATCGGCCCGGTCGCCAGCTCGGTCGCGCGCAGGGCGATGGCGACCGCCGGGCCATTGGCATCGGCGGTGACCTGCGCCACGAGGGGACCGCCCGGCAGTTGCGCCATGAACGGGTCCAGCCGCAACCGCCCGTCCTGCAGCAGCAGCCGCGCCTGCACGGCACGGGCAATCAGGGTGCGCCAGGTAAGCTGGCCGACCGAGACCTGCAGGTCGCCGTCGGCGCGTCGAAGCGCCACGAACGGCAGCGGCGCGGTCGGCAGCAGCCAGGCAGTCCGCTGCGGAGACGGTGCCGCAGGCTCGGACGGCGGCGGGGCGGACGATGCCGGCGGGGACGCCGTTGGCGCTGCAGGCTCCTCCGCGGACTGGGCCAGCAAGGCATCGAGGTCAAGCTGCTGCGACGCCAGGGAGCCGCGCAGGGCGAGCCGCGGCGACAGGGTCAGGGCGACGTCGCCCGCGACATCGCTGCCCGGCGCCGTCAGCCGCAGGCTGCGCACCGCCAGGGCGGCCGTGTTCGGCTTGCGGACCAACTGTGCAGTCCCGGCCAAGTCGTGCAGGGCCGGCAGCCGCAGGTCCAGCACCGTGCCCAGCCCCCGAAGGTCCGGCACCTGCGCCGATACGGCCATGTCCAGCCCGGCGCCGCGCATGTCGGCCGTGCCGTCCCCGGTGACCGTGGCGCCTGCCGCCGTCATGCGTAGCTTGACGGGCACCGGTGCCATCAGGCCAGCCGGACCAAGCTGCGCCGCGGCCAGGATGTCCTGCAGGTGCGGCAGGTGCCGTCCTGCCAGCGCCGACAGGTCCGCCAAGTCGGGAACGGCCGCGCTCACGCCGAGGTTGCCGCCCAGCGCACCCTCCGCCTTCAGCACGGCGCCGGCGCCCGAAAGGGTCAGCGCCACCGGCCATGGATTTCCGCCGGTGGCCCAGGCGCCGGTCGTGCCGTGCAACACGACCGGCGTCCCATCGAAGTCGAGGGTTCCCTCCACCTGCACAGGCACATCCGAACCGGGCGAAGTGGCGGACAGGCTGGCGACCTGCACCACATCGACCCGGTTGGCCGTCCGCAAGCCGATGCGGCCATCGCTGACCTGCACGTTGTCGGCCACGAACAGAGGCTTCACCGATGGCTGCACGGCCGGAGCCTGGGACTTAGAGGGCGCCGCAGCAGGCTTCGTGAACACCCAGTTCGGCCGGCCCTGGGCATCGCGCTCCAGCAGCACGTCGGGCTGCACCAGGGTCAGCGCCAGCACCTCGACCCGGCGCGACAGCAGCGGCCACAGCGCCAGCCGGGCCTCCGCCCGCGCCACATGCAGCATGGCCGGGCGGGACAGGCCCGGCGGGTTGGCGAGGGACACATCCTCCATCGCGATCGTGGGTGTCAGCGACCAGGCGAGGCGCACCGGGCCGAGGATCGTCAGCTCCCGGCCGGTCGCACGCCGCACCGCGTCCTGGGCACGCAGCCGCACCGCGCCTTCGTTGAACGCGGTCCGGACCACCACCGTGGTCCCGGCGACCAGCAGGATGGCCAGCGTCAGCAGCGCAGTGTCGGCCCGGCGCCAGGTCATCCGCGGCGCGGCGCCCGGGCCGGGCGGGCCTGAAAGCCCAGCGTCCCGAACGTCTCCCGCATGTGCGGCGGCAGCTCGGCCTCCACGATCAGCCGCCCGCCGGCCGGATGCGGGATGTCCAGGGCGCGGGCGTGCAGGTGCAGCTTGTCGGACAGGCCCTCGATCAGGGCGCTGCCGGAGCCGTTCTGGTCGGGTTCGTGATACTTCTGGTCCCCCACGATGGGCGCGCCGATCGCCACGCAGTGCACGCGAAGCTGATGGGTGCGCCCGGTGATCGGCGAGAGCTCCAGCCACGCCAGCTTTTGCCCGGCATGGTCCAGGGTGGTGAAGTCGGTCACGGCCCGCGCGCCCTCCTTGTCGTCCCGGGCGGCGGGGATGCTGCGTTCCCCGCGCGGCCCGGTGTAGCGCAGCAGCGGCAGGTCGATCCGGCCCTCCACCGGCACCGGGCGGCCGGCGACGACGGCCCAATAGGTCTTGCTCACATCGCGCCCGCGGAACGCCGCCGCCAGCTTCGCCGCCGTGCCCGGCGTGCGCGCCAGCACCAGGCAGCCCGAGGTATCGCGGTCCAGGCGGTGCACCAGGCGCGGCCGGTGCTCGCTGCCCATGCGCAGGCCGTCCAGCAGGCCGTCGAGGTGCCGGGTGATGCCGGGGCCGCCCTGCACCGCCAGGCCGTGCGGCTTGTTCAGCACGAGCACATGGTCGTCGCGGTGCAGCACCATGTCCTCCAGCTCCCGCGCGATCACCGGGTTGAAGGCGTGCGTCTGGGCCGGCTTGGGCGGCGGCGCATCCGGCAGCGGCGGCACGCGGACGGCCTGGCCCGGCTCCAGCCGGGTGGCGGCCTCGGCGCGCTTGCCGTCCACGCGGATTTGCCCGGTGCGGCACAGCTTCTGGATGGCGCCCTGCGTGACGGCGGGGAAGTGGCGGCGGAACCAGCGGTCAAGGCGCAGCTCCGCCTCGTCGTCGGTCACGGCGCGGGTTTGGACCCGGGTGGTCATGGGGGTGGTCATGGGGCGGCCTCCTGCCGGTCCTGGCGCAGCTTGGCCCAATGCTCCAGCCGGCGGGCCACCTCACGCTCGAAGCCGCGGTCGGCCGGTTGGTAGAACGCCTGGCGCGGCAGGCCCTCGGGGAAGTAGTCCTGGCCGGAGAAGCCGTCTGCCGCATCATGGTCATAGGCGTAGCCGTGGCCGTAGCCGAGGTCCTGCATCAGCCGGGTCGGCGCATTCAGGATGTGCGCGGGCGGCGCCAAGCTGCCGGTTGCCTTCGCCGCGGCCAGCGCCGCCTTGTAGCCGGCATACAGCGCGTTCGATTTCGGCGCAGTGCCGAGGTACAGGATGGCCTGCACGATAGCTAGTTCTCCCTCCGGCGTGCCCAAGCGCTCAAACGCCTCCCATGCCGCCATCGCCTGCACGAGCGCGTTGGGATCGGCTAGGCCGATGTCCTCCGACGCGAAGCGCACCAGACGGCGGGCGATGTAGCGCGGGTCCTCACCCCCGGCGACCATACGGGCAAACCAGTAAATTGCCGCATCCGGGTCCGAGCCGCGCAGCGACTTATGCAGCGCAGAGATTAAGTTGAAGTGTTCGTCCCGGTCCTTGTCATACAGCGCCGCGCGCCGGCCGACGACCGCCGCCAACCCGGCCGCATCCAACGGCGGCCCCGCCGGCAGGGACAACACCTGCTCCGCCATGTTCAACACGTAGCGCCCGTCCCCATCCGCCATCGCCCGCATCGCCGCCCGGGCGTCCGGGGTCAGGGCAAGCGGGTGGTCCGCCGCTTCCGCCCGGCCCAGCAACTCCTCCATGGCATCATCGTCGAGCCGGCGCAGCACCAGCACCTGGCAGCGGGACAGCAGGGCGCCGTTCAGGGCAAAGGACGGGTTCTCCGTCGTCGCCCCCACCAACACGACCGTGCCATCCTCCACGACCGGCAGAAAGCCATCTTGTTGGGCGCGGTTGAACCGATGCACCTCGTCGACGAACAGCAGGGTCCGCTGACCGGCGTCACGCCGCCGCCGTGCCTCCTCGAACACGCGCTTGAGGTCGGCAACGCCGGAAAAAACCGCGGACAAGGAGAGGAAATGCAGCCCAGCCACGTCGGCGAGCAGGCGGGCGATCGTCGTCTTGCCAACCCCGGGCGGGCCCCAGAGGATCAGCGAGGCCAACGTGCTGCGCTGCAGCATCCGCGTCAGAGTACCATCGGGTCCGACAAGATGCGGTTGTCCGACGACCTCAGCCAAAACGTGCGGACGCAATCGCTCGGCGAGCGGGCCTGTCGCGTCGGGAACGATGGTGGGGGATGCGCCGAACAAATCGCCGGCGGAGTTGGGGCGCGACGCCATGACGCTCAGATGGTGCCGGACGCCGTGCGATGCGAGAACCCGGCGCTCCAGGATTGGCTTTGGCGGACAAGCCTGGTTGATGCATGGAGCGGGAGGACCGGCCTGCCTGCTCCCTCTCCTTTCGGGAGAGAGCCGGGGTGAGGGAAGCCGCCAGGGCCAACCTCTCCCATCCACGCAGAAAGCCCGCTCCGCATCCGGCAGCACTTAGCCCTAGCAACCTCCCTCACCCCGGCCCTTTCCCGGAAGGAGAGGGAACAGAGGGGATTAAGCCGCCTGCTGGTCCTCGTCGTCCGGCACTTCGTTGCGCGGACCGCTATCCTGGCCCTTGGCGCTGAGATCGCGGTCCACCAACTCGATCACAGCCATGTCGGCCGCATCGCCATACCGCACGCCGGCCTTCAGCACGCGCGTGTAGCCCCCTGCCCGGGCCTTGTAGCGATCGGCCAGGGCAGTGAACAGCTTCGCAACGATGCGGTCGTCCCGAAGCTGCGCATAAGCCTGTCGCCGGGCATGCAGGTCGCCGCGCTTGCCCAGGGTGATCAGCCGCTCCGCCACCGGGCGCAACTCCTTTGCCTTCGGCAGCGTGGTGGTGATCTGCTCATGCTTGATCAATGCCACGGCCATGTTACGGAACATGGCTAGGCGGTGGCTCGATGTGACGTTCAGTTTGCGGCCGGATACACCGTGGCGCATGGTCTAAGCTCCTAACTCTCGCTGCTAGAACGGCTCGTCGAGCCGCTTCGCCAAGTCCTCGATGTTCTCCGGTGGCCAGCCCGGCACGCTCATGCCAAGGTTCAGCCCCATCGCCGTCAGCACTTCCTTGATCTCGTTCAGCGACTTGCGGCCGAAGTTCGGTGTCCGCAGCATCTCCTGCTCGGTCTTCTGCACGAGGTCGCCGATATAGACGATGTTGTCGTTCTTCAGGCAGTTCGCGCTGCGCACCGACAGCTCAAGCTCGTCCACCTTGCGGAGCAGGTTGCGGTTGAACGGCAGGTCGTCGTGGATCTCGTCCGACCGGGCCAACTGCGGCTCGTCGAAGTTGATGAACAACTGCAACTGGTCCTGCAGGATGCGGGCGGCCAGCGCCACCGCGTCCTCTGGCGTCACGGCCCCGTTGGTCTCCACCTGCAGCAGCAGCTTGTCGTAGTCGGTGACCTGCCCGACGCGGGTCGGCTCCACCTTGTACGACACGCGCTTCACGGGGGAGTAGATGGCGTCGATGGGGATCAACCCGATCGGCGCATCCTCCGGCCGGTTCGCCGCGGCGGGCACGTAGCCTTTGCCGAGGTTGACGGTGAACTCCATGCCGAGCTTCACGCCCTCGTCCAGGGTGCAGATCACCAGGTCTGGGTTCATCACGTCGATGTCGTGGCCGGTCTGGATTTGCCCGGCCGTGACTTCGCCGGGGCCGTTGGCCGTCAGCACCATGCGCTTTGGGCCTTCGCCGTGCATCCGCAGCGCAAGCTGCTTTACGTTCAGCACGATGTCGGTCACGTCTTCCCGGACGCCGGGGATACTGCTGAACTCATGCAGCACGCCGTCGATCTGCACCGCCGTCACCGCCGCACCCTGCAGGGACGACAGCAGCACGCGGCGCACGGCATTGCCGAGCGTCATGCCGAAGCCGCGCTCCAGCGGCTCGGCCACCACAGTCGCGATGCGGTGCGGATCGCTGCCGGGCTCGACGTCGAGCTTCTCCGGCTTGATCAGGGATTGCCAATTTCTTTGGATGACCATGGATCATCTCCAAACAGGATAAGCGGCGCCCCAGGGTGCCATCGCTCCCCAAGTGACGCCGGTCGCTTAGGCACGGCAGGCTAGACGCGGCGGCGCTTACGCGGGCGGCAGCCGTTATGCGGGATCGGCGTCATGTCGCGGATTGCCGTGATGGCGAAACCGACCGCCTGCAATGCCCGCAACGCGCTTTCGCGGCCGGACCCGGGGCCGCTGACCTCGATCTCCAGCGTCTCCATGCCGTGCTCGCGCGCCTTGCGGCCGGCGTCCTCGGCAGCGACCTGAGCGGCATACGGCGTGCTTTTCCGGCTGCCCTTGAAACCCTGCATTCCGCTGGACGACCAGGCGATGGTGTTGCCCTGCGCGTCGGTGATGGTGATCATCGTGTTGTTGAACGTGGCGGCGACGTGCGCCACGCCGGCGATGATGTTCTTGCGCTCTTTCTTGCGGGGCCGTGCGGTGGCGGTCTTCGCCATATTGAGGTGATCCTGTACTTCAACGCCGCTTACGCGGCAGGCTTATCGTTAAATGCGCCATCTCGTGCCGCGGAGGATTACTTGGTAACCTTCTTCTTGCCGGCGATGGCGACCGCCTTGCCCTTGCGGGTGCGTGCATTCGTGTGGGTGCGCTGCCCATGCACCGGCAAGCCGCGGCGATGGCGCAGGCCACGGTAGCAGCCCAAGTCCATCAGCCGCTTGATGTTCATCGCAACTTCACGCCGCAGGTCACCCTCGACGCGGTAATCACGGTCGATCAGCTCGCGCAGCTTCAGCACCTCCTCATCGGAGAGCTGGTTGACCCGGCGGTCATCGGGAATGCCGAGCTTGGTGCAGATGTCCACCGCATTCGACGGGCCAATACCGTAGATGTAGCGAAGGCTGATCAGCACCCGCTTGTTGGTCGGGATGTTCACACCGGCAATACGTGCCACGCTGTCACTCCTGGTCATGCCGGTACGGGACGGATCGCCGTGGGGCACCGGTCACTTGCTGGACCCCTGCTCGCACTTGCGCTGGAGGTCCTGAAAAAGCTCTGGGCCAGTCCTTACATGACTGGCGAAGGAAGCCGTCTATACTGGCCGCGCCACAAAAGTCAAGGCAAGCACATCAACTTGTCGTGTGAATGTCGATGGAGTCCAGGGCCGCCGCGACCTCCCGCGTCACGACATCAACGTCAGCCATGCCGTCCACCACGATCAGCCGCCCAGCGTCCCGGTAGTGCGGCAGGATTGGCGCTGTCTGGCTGTAATAGGCGTCCAGCCGGGCCGAGACGGTTTCCCGCCGGTCATCCGCCCGGCGCACGAAGTCATGGCTGCCGCAGATGTCGCAGGTTCCGGCGACATGGGGCTGATGGAAGCTGTCATGGTAGCCGGCCCCACACTTCGCGCAGGTAAAGCGCCCGGCAATGCGGTCAACCAGCATCTCGTCATCGACCTGCAGCAGGATCACGGCGTCGATTCGCCGGCCCGAATGGTCCAGCATCGCGTCGAGCTCCATGGCCTGCGGGACGGTCCGCGGGAACCCATCGAGGATGAAGCCCCCCCTGGCGTCGGGCTGGCGGATGCGGCCGTCCAGCATGGTGATGATCAGGTCGTCGGACACCAGCCCACCGGCCTCCATGATCGCCTTGGCGCGCTGCCCGACCTCGCTGCCGGCCTTCACCTCGGCCCGCAGCATGTCCCCTGTCGAAATTTGCACCATGCCGCGCGACTGCTCCAGTCGCTTGGCCTGGGTTCCCTTGCCGGCGCCCGGCGGCCCCAACAGGATCAGGTTCATCGGCCGCCCCTCCCCTTCACCCGGCTTTTGCGGATTAGTCCCTCATACTGGTGCGCCAGCAGGTGGGACTGGATTTGCGTCACCGTGTCCATGGTAACGGACACGATGATCATCAGGCTGGTGCCGCCGAAGTAGAACGGCACGCCGTAACGGCTGATCAGGATTTCCGGCAGCAGGCACACGACGCAAAGGTAAAGCGCACCGACCGTCGTGAGCTTGGCCAGGATAGTGTCGAAGTAGGCCGCGGTGTTGGAGCCGGGTCGCACGCCGGGGATGAAGCCGCCGTACTTCTTGAGGTTGTCCGCCGTCTCCTCCGGATTGAACACCACGGCGGTGTAGAAGTAGGAGAAGAAAATGATCATCGCGGCATAAGCGGCCATGTACAGCGGCTCGCCATGTGCCAGCCGCTGCCCGATCCAACCCACCCACGAGTTGCCGTTGGTGCCGGAAAAGCCGGCGATGGTCGCGGGGACCAGCAGGATGGAGCTGGCGAAGATCGGCGGGATCACCCCGGCCGTGTTGACCTTCAGCGGGATGTGCGTCGAGTCGCCGCCGAACATGCGCTGCCCGACCTGGCGCTTAGGATACTGGATCAGCACCCGCCGCTGCGCCCGCTCCATGAACACCACGAAGGCGACCACCGCGACGGCGATCACCAGGAACAACAGGATGAACACCGGGGACAAGGCGCCGGTCCGCCCCAGTTCAAGCAGGCTCGCCAGGGCGTGCGGCAGGTTGGCGACGATGCCGGCGAAGATGATCAGGCTGATGCCGTTGCCGAC
>CAXTAT010000015.1:0-119657 GCA_964242415.1 uncultured Acetobacteraceae bacterium | reverse complement strand
CCTTATGCTGCGAAAGCTATGCCAGACAACAATATGATCGCGGACAGACACTAAGTAGTTTCCGATCCTGCCGATCCTGGTCTGCAGCGGATAGAACAAATGTGTCGAAGTCGTCTGCGAAAAGATGTTTGGCACCGTGGCAGCAGCCAGGCAGGCGCGCCCTGGGGATCGCCAGCACCCCTGCCCCACGGCAGAGCAGCACGCCGTGCCCGCCTCCCTTGCAGGTGACCCAACCATGAATGACCAGGTTTCGCCCGCCGACGCGAAGCTGCCTGCACCCGATGCCGCCACGTCCCAGCCAGCCGCCCCCGGCCCGGATGCCCCGCCCCCGCCAGCCCGGCGGCGCTGGTGGCCCAGGCTGGCGGCGGCTGTCCTGGTGCTGGGCGCCGGTGCGGGCGGCGGCGCCTACTGGTGGCTGCACCGCGCGCCCGGGCTGCCGCCGGGCATCGTCTTCTCCAACGGACGGCTCGAAGCCGACGAGATCGACATCAGCACCAAGTTCGCCGGCCGGATCTCCGAGATCCTGGTGGACGAGGGCGACAGGGTGAAGGCCGGCCAGATCGTCGCCCGCATCGACACCCGCGACCTGGAGGCACAGTTGGCGCAGGCGCGGGCGCAGACCGTCCAGGCCCGGCAGGCCATCGTGCAGAACCAGGCGAACCTGGTGGAGATGGGCAGCCAGGTGAGGCTGACCGCACAGGAGCTGCAGATGGCACGCACCCTGGTCACCCGGGGCGACGAGACCCGCGAGGTGCTGGACCAGCGGCAGTCGCAGTTCAACGTCGCCTTCGGCGCCTACCACGTGGCCGAGGCGCAGATCGCCGCCGCGACGGCCGGGGTGGAGGCGGCGGTGCACAACGCCGACCTGATCCAGGTGAACATCGACGACGATACCCTTGTGGCATCAAAGGACGGACCCATTGAATACCGCCTGGCCAACGTGGGCGAGGTGCTGCCCGCCGGCGGCAAGGTGTACACCATGCTGGACGTGACCTACGTCTATATGGACATCTTCCTACCGACGGCTGAGGCCGGGCAGGTGAGGTTCGGTGACGGCGCGGTCCTGCTGCTCGACGCGCTGCCGGGCCGGCCGATCCCTGCGGGCGTCACGTTCATCGCATCGCAGAACGAGTTCACGCCCAAGACGGTCGAGACCCAGTCCGAACGCGACAAGCTGATGTTCCGCATCCGCGTCCGCATCGACCCCAAGCTGCTGCGTCTGCACGAGGCGCAGGTCCGGTCCGGCCTGCCCGGCCTGGCCTACATCCGCACCGACCCGAAGGTGGCGTGGCCTGCCTTCCTGCAGCGCGTCGCCAACCCGCCGCCCAGCCCCCCGCCCAGCACCCCGAAATGACCGGCACGGGCGGACCCGTCGCTGACCTGCAAGGCATCTGGCACCGTTACGGCAAGCAGGCTGCGTTGCGAGGCGTGTCGCTGGAGCTGCGCACCGGCGAGATGGTCGGGCTGATCGGCCCGGACGGCGTCGGCAAATCCACCCTGCTGGGCATTCTGGCCGGGGCGAAGCGGGTGCAAGCGGGGCAGGTGCAGGTGTTCGGCGGCGACTTTGCCCAGGCCCGGCACCGCCGCGCCGTGTGCGCCCGCATCGCCTACATGCCGCAGGGACTGGGCCGCAACCTGTACCCGGACCTGACGGTGCGGGAAAACATCGCCTTCTTCTCCCGCCTGTTCAGCCAGGGCGCGGCCGAGCGCAGACGGCGCACGGCGGAGTTGCTGGACGCCACCAACCTCGCCCCCTTCGCCGACCGCCCGGCGCGCAAGCTGTCCGGCGGGATGCGGCAGAAGCTCGGCCTGTGCTGCGCGCTGATCCACGACCCCGACCTGCTGATCCTCGACGAACCCACCACCGGCGTCGATCCGCTGTCCCGCCGGCAGTTCTGGGACCTGGTGGACCGCATCCGCGCCGGGCGGCCCGGCATGAGCGTGATCGTGGCGACCGCCTACATGGAGGAGGCCGAGCGGTTCGGCCGGCTGGTGGCGATGAACGACGGCACCGTGCTGGCCACCGGCACGCCAGCCGAGATCAGGCAGCGGACCGGCTGCGACACCCTGGACGAGGCTTTCATCGCCCTGCTGCCGGCGGCATTGCGCGCCAGCCGCGTCCGCCCGGACATCCCGCCGCTGCAGGCCGCCGCCGCCGAGGCCGCCATCAGCGCGGTCAACCTCACGGAACGCTTCGGCACTTTCACCGCCGTCGATGACGTGAGCTTCAGCATCGAGAGGGGCGAGATCTTCGGCTTCCTCGGCTCCAACGGCTGCGGCAAGACGACGACGATGCGGATGCTGACCGGCCTGCTGCCCGCGACCAGCGGCACGGCGCTGCTGTTCGGCAAGCAGGTCAATGCCGCCGACACGACCATGCGCTACCGGGTCGGCTACATGTCGCAACTGTTCTCACTGTACACCGAGCTGACCGTGCAGCAGAACCTGGTCCTGCACGCGCGGCTGTACGGCATCGAGCCAGCGCACGCCCGGGCGCGCATCGCGGAGCTGGTGACGACCTTTGCCCTGAGCGCCCACCTCGGCACCCTCGCGGCCGACCTGCCGCTCGGCATCCGCCAGCGGCTGTCCCTGGCCGTCGCCGTCATCAACGCGCCGCAGGTGCTGTTGCTGGACGAGCCGACATCGGGCGTCGATCCCCTGGCGCGCGACCAGTTCTGGGCGCTGCTCGGCGACCTGTCGCGCAAGCACGGCACGACGATCTTCATCTCGACGCACTTCATGAACGAGGCCGCGCTCTGCGACCACATCCTGCTGATGAACGCCGGCCGGGTGCTGGCCAAGGGCACCCCCGCCGAGGTCGTGCAGCAGTGGGGCGGCCCGGCGCTGGAGGACGCCTTCATCGCCTGCCTGGAGGCGGCGACCGGCAAGGAGCGCATCGCGCCCGCCTCACCCCAGGCGCTGCAGCAATCCGCCGCGCCCCGCCCGGCGCAGCGCCGGTTCAGCCCGCAGCGGACGCTGGCCTATGCGGGACGCGAGGCGCTTGAGCTGCGGCGGGACCCGATCCGGCTGTCCTTCGCGGTGCTCGGCACGGCATTCCTGATGCTGGTCGTCGGCTACGGCACCAACACGGATGTCGATCACCTGGCCTATGCGGTGCACGACCAGGACAGGACGCCGGAAAGCCGCAGGTATGCCAGGCAGTACCAGGGCTCGACCTACTTCACCGAGCGGCCGTCCATCGCGGGCGCCGACCAGTTGCAGCAGCGCCTGGCGAGCGGCGAGCTGAAGCTGGCGCTGGACATCCCGGCGGGGTTTGGCCGGGACGTGCGGCGCGGCCGCCCGGCCAGCGTCGGCGCCTGGGTGGACGGGGCGATGCCGTTCCGCGCCGAAACGATCCAAGGCTACCTGGAGGGCGTGCAGCAGCTCTATTTGGCCAGCCTCGCGGCGTCGCAGGGCCGCAGCGCCGCCACGGCCGCGCCGGCCACGGTCGATACCCGGTTCCGCTACAACCAGAACTTCGACAGCATCAACTCGATGGTCCCGGGGATCATCGCCCTGCTGCTGGCCCTGATCCCGGCCATCATGATGGCGCTCGCCGTCGTGCGGGAGAAGGAGTTCGGCTCGATCACCAACCTGTACGTCACGCCGGTCACCCGGGCGGAGTTCATCCTGGGCAAGCAGATGCCCTACGTCGCGCTCGCTATGACCGCCTTCGTCGTCACCGTGCTGATGGCGGTGCTGCTGTTCGGCGTCCCGGTGAAGGGCAGCGTGCTGGCGTTGACGGTGGGGACGCTGATCTACGTCTATGCGACGACCGCCTATGGGCTGCTGATCTCGGTGTTCGCCAGCACGCAGATCGCAGCCCTGTTCGGCACCGCCATCCTGACGGTCCTGCCGGCGACGCAGTTCGCAGGAATGCTGGCGCCGGTGTCGTCCAACACCGGGGCGGGCGCGGTGATCGGGCGGCTGTTCCCGATGAGCTACTACCTGCCGGTCACCATGGGCACGTTCACCAAGTCGCTCGGGTTTGCCGAACTCGCGCCCACGATGCTGCTGCTCGCGCTGTTCGTGCCGGGCCTGCTGGGATTGAGCATGGCGCTGCTCCGCAAGCAGGAGCGGTAGGCGTCGTGCGGCGGTCCCTGCTGAACGTACTGTGGCTGTCGATGAAGGAGGTGCGGAGCCTGCTCAGCGACCTGTTCCTGCTGGGGCTGATGATCTACACCTTCACGTTCGCCATCGTCTCGCAGGCGCAGAACACCTCGCAGGAGGTGCACAACGCCACGGTCGCCATCGCCGACGAGGACGGGTCGCAACTGTCCCGCGCCATCGGGCAGGACTTCCTGCCGCCCTACTTCAAGCCCGCCCAGCACGTCAGGACCGGCGACATCGACCGGCTGATGGACACCGGGCGCTACACCTTCGTCGTGGACATCCCGCCGCGCTTCCAGAGCGACGTGCAGGCTGGGCGGCAGCCGGTGGTGCAGGTCAACGTCGATGCCACCGCCGCCATGCAGGCCGGCGTCGGGTCGGGCTATGTGCAGCAGATCATCCTGGGCGAGATCAAGCGCACCCTGTCGCGCACGGACCGGGCGCCGCCCGACGCCGTGGCGCTGACGGTCCACCTGGCGTTTAACCCGAACGCGACGCCGGGCTGGTTCATGGCGATCACGGGGATCATCAACAACGTCACCATGCTGTCCATCCTGCTGTGCGGGTCCGCGGTGATCCGCGAGCGCGAGCACGGGACGATGGACCACCTGCTCACCCTGCCGCTGTCGCCGGTCGGGATCGCTTCGGCCAAGGTGCTGGCCAACGGGTTCGTCATCCTCATAGCGACGGCGCTGTCGCTGTACTTCGTCGTGCGCGGTCTGCTGGCCGTGCCGGTCGCGGGGTCGATCCCGCTGTTCATGGGCGGTGTGGCGCTGTACCTGTTCTATGCGCTGGCGGTCGGGCTGTTCCTGGCGACGCTGGTGCAGTCGATGCCGCAGTTCGGGCTGCTGTTCCTGCTGGTGTACCTGCCGATGCAGATGCTGTCTGGCGGCAACACGCCGCTGGAGAGCGAGCCGCGCGTCCTGCAGGTGGCCATGCAGGGCGTGGCGTCCACGCACTTCGTCAGCTTTGCGGAGGCGATCCTGTTCCGCGGCGCGGGGCTGCGGCTGGTTTATCTGGACTACCTGGCCGTCGCCGGGCTGGGGGCCGTGTTCTTCACCTTGTCCGTGCTGCGCTTCCGGCAGAGCGCCGGGGCGTCGGCGGCGTGATAGGCCTGAAACAGAGGGGCGCTTCCGGGGATTTCGGACAGGCTGATAAGCTGGCCCTGCTTGAGCGAGAGACGGGACGGGATGGGCAGGGTGGCACGCAGGCGTTACGGGGCTGAGTTCAAGGCCAAGGTGGCGTTGGGCGCGGAGTACGCGCCTCGGCGGTGATCGCCGACCATGTGTTCGGGGTGGACATGCCATCGGCGCAGCAGGTGAGGCAGCGGGCGGAAGCGGTCATGGTTCAGTGCAGCCCTCCGCGGCGTCGCGCGCCCGAGCGGCTGGGTCGCGGGCGGTGGCCGGGCCGTAGCCGCCACCGCCCGGCGTGCGGACCAGCACTTGCGAGCCCGCGCGCAAGTGGTGCGGCCGCCTGGCATCTGCCTGCACAACGACGATTTCCACGGCGCCAAGCCCGCCCGGGGCGCCGCCACCCAGGCCCGGGGCAGGGATGCTCGTCCGTTCCGTCATGAAGAACACCGAGGCGTCCCGGCGCAGCCCGACGGCTAGGTCCGCACCTGCTTGAGGTGCAGTCCTGATCCCGCGGGCACTGCTGCAGCCGGGTTGTATGGACCTGGGATGCGGACGCAGTTGCCCCAGCCCTGGCTATGGTTCAGGCGATGCGGACGCAGGTCGGGCGTGCCAACGCCAGCATTCGGTTGAGGGCATGGACGGCAACGTCCACCTCGGCCGCCCGGCGCCGGTCCGTGCGCGAGCGTAGCCTGTCGCCGATCACCTGCTTGAACCTGCCGATTTGCATGGCAGCAGGTGGCCGCGCAACCCGGGCCAGGTCAGCCGAACCGGACGCCTAAACCCGCGGCAACCCCATGGCAGCGGACCGGCCAGGCTGGCGCAGCCACGATCCCCAGTACGACTGGCATCCCATGGGCACCCGGCCGCGCCAGCCCGGCGCCATGCCTCAAAGCCCTGCCGCACCCTCACGCATGGCCCTCACCGCCATCAGGTGCCGCAGAACGTCTGGTAGGCGCCATCCACCTGCCCGGGCCTTGCCGCGAAACGTTCAGAACCCGGCCTGTCCTCATAAGGATGCTCCAGGGCCGCCAACAGGTCCTCGAACGGCCCGAGGTCCGCCCGTTCCAGGGCGGCCTCCAGCACGGCCTCGACGAGGTGGTTGCGCGGGATGACGGCCGGGTTCACCGCCCGCATCGCGGCAGCCCGCTCGTCCGGGGCCGCAGGCTCGGCGGCCAGGCGGTCCCGCCAGCGCGCCGCCCACTCGTCGTAGGCGCCGCCGTCCGCGAACAGCGCGCGCACGGCGTCGTCGCCCTCCGGCCCCGCCGCCGCGGCGCACAGGCCGCGGAACGTCAGCGTGAAGTCGGCCCGGTTTGCGGCCATGCGCGCCAGCAGGTCGTGCAGCAGCGCGGCATCCCCCTCGTGATCCGTGAGCAGCCCGGCCTTGCGCCGCAGCCCGCCAAGGTAGGCCGCCTCGAAGCGCGGGCCGAACGCCGCCAGCGCCGCCTTGGCCGATGTCATGCCGGCCGCCTCGTCGGCGTCCAGCAGCGGCAGCATCGCCTCGGCCAGCCGCGTGAGGTTCCAGTGCGCGATGCGCGGCTGGTTGCCGTAGGCGTAGCGGCCGCCATGGTCGATCGAGCTGAACACCGTCGCCGGGTCGTAGGCGTCCATGAAGGCGCAAGGGCCGTAATCGATAGTCTCGCCGGAGATGGCGGTGTTGTCGGTGTTCATCACGCCGTGGACAAAGCCGATCAGCATCCACTGCGCCACCAGGTCCGCCTGGCGGCCGATCACCCCGTCCAGCAGCGCGCGATGCGGCTGCGCGGCGGCGGCGGCCTCCGGGTAATGCCGCGCGATGGCGTAGTCGGCCAGCACCCGCAGGGCCTCCAGGTCGCCCTGAGCGGCGAAGTACTGGAACGTGCCGACGCGGATGTGGCTGGCGCCGATGCGGGTCAGCACGGCGCCGGGCAGCGGCGTCTCGCGCATCACCGCCTGGCCCGTCGTGACCGCGGCCAGCGCCCGGGTGGTCGGCACGCCCAGCGCCGCCATCGCCTCGCTGACCAGGTACTCGCGCAGCACGGGACCCAGGGCGGCGCGGCCGTCGCCCCGGCGGGAGAACGGCGTCGGCCCTGACCCCTTGAGCTGGATGTCCCGCCGGACGCCGTCCCGCCCGACGACCTCCCCCAGCAGCAGCGCGCGGCCATCGCCAAGCTGCGGCGAGAAGCCGCCGAATTGGTGCCCGGCATAGGCCAGCGCCACCGGGTCCGCGCCCTCCGGCACACGGTTGCCGGCCAGGACTTCGACGCCTTCGGGGCTGGCCAGCTCGTTGGCGTCGATCCCGAGGCGCTCGGCCAGGCCGGCATTCACCCGGATCAGGTGCGGCGCGGCCACGGGCGTTGGGTTGACGTGGGCATAGAACCGCTCCGGCAACCGGGCGTAGCTGTTGTCGAACGGGATGTGGACGTTCATGTTTGGCTCCTCGGACGGTCGGTGGTGCGTGGGGCAGAGGAACACATGCCACGGTCCCGGTCTCGCTCTGCAGCACGTTCGTGGGATCACGGTTCAAAACCGCCCTGACTCCCTCTCCCCCTTCGGGAGAGGGCTGGGGTGAGGGGGTCTTGCAGCGCGGTCCCCGGCCCCGATAGCCCGGTCCCGGCAGCGCCCACGTTCCCCAGTGGCGCAGAGCAAGCAGGACCCCCTCACCCCGGCCCTCTCCCGAAGAGGGAAAGGGAGCAGACGCCACTCCCCTATCATATGCGTTCGCCCTGGCCGACCAGTAGGGCCTGGCGCCGGGGCCTGATAGGGTGGGACCCTTCAAGACCCGGCCACATCCCGTCACCGCTCCATGGCCCCCGCCAAGCAAGGACCTGCACAGCACAATGCCCAGGCTGTACGATGAATGATGCCGATCCGATCACCGGGACCACCTCGGACGAACACGCCCTCGCAGCACCCGGCCCGGCCCGGCAGGCCATCGCCTCACCGCACGGCGCAGCCCTCGCAAGGCGCCTCGCCGCCCTTGCGCGCGCCCAGCAGGACCTTCCAGCCACGCCCGCCGACCTGGAGGCGGCGATGGCTGCCCTGCCCCAGCCTGGCCCGGTCCCGCCGGATGACGAGCTGCTCGACAGGCTGCGCGATGCCGCCTGCGCCCGCCTGTCCGCCGCCGCCCGGCACGACCTGGACACCGCGTTCGCCCAGGCCGCCGGCGACGTGGAGGCGCTGACCGGCCGCGCGCCCACCCTGCCCGCCATCCCGGGGATCGCCGCCCTGGTTGCCCGGGCCGCCGGCCTGGACACGGCCGCAGCCAAGGCCTTCGCCCAGCGCCTGGTGGCCGCCGAGCAGCAGCGCCGCACTGCCGCCCGCGCCGCCCGCACCCGCGCCCGCGAGCTGCACGACGCCGAACGACTCCGCCTGCGCGAGTGGGAAAGCGAGCTGGTCGGCCCTGAGGCCCTGCCGGCGCTGTTGGGCGTGCCCCGCCCGCGGGTGGACCGCTGGATCGCCGATGGCCTGATCCCGGTCGCCCGCAGCACCCCGGTGCGCCGCGGCGGCAGGCGGTCCGAGGAGCTGGAGTTCCATCCCGACCAGATCGAGGCATTGCTGCCCCAGGTGGCGCGCTGGCTGAAGGGCGGCGTCGAACGGGTCGGCCAACAGGACGGGGCCGAGCCGGCGGACGCCCGGCCGCGCGTGGCGAACGGCGCCATCGCGCGCCGGGCCGGGCTGGACCGCTATGCCGCCCACTTCACCAACGCCCGCGCCCTGCAGCGGCGCTTCACGGTCGTGATCGGCCCCACCAACTCCGGCAAGTCGCACTACGCGCTCGACCGGCTCGCGGCGGCGGACAGCGGCGCGGCGCTGGCCCCGCTGCGGCTGCTGGCGCTGGAGTTCCAGGAAGCGCTGGCCGCCCGCGGCGTCCCCGCCAGCCTGATGACCGGCGAGGAACGCGACATCATCCGCGGCGCCCGCCACGTCGCCTGCACCGTGGAGATGGCCGACACCAGCCGCATCATCGACGTCGCCGTCATCGACGAGGCGCAGATGCTCGCCGACCCCGACCGCGGCGCCGCCTGGACCACCGCCATCATGGGCGTTCCCGCGCGGGAGGTGATCGTGCTCGGCGCGCCCGACTGCCTGCCGCTGGTGCGCCGCATCGCCGAGCTGTGCGACGAACCCGTGGAGGTCGTGCGGCTGGAGCGCATGAACCCGCTGCATGCGGCGGCCGAGGCGGTTGGCTTTGCCTCGATCACGGGCGCGGACGCCGTGGTGGCGTTCTCCCGCCGGGACATCTTCGTGCTGCGGGAGCAGTTGATGGCGCGCGGCCAGCGTGTCGCGGTGATCTACGGCAACCTGGGTCCCGAGGTCCGCCGCGCCGAGAGCCGGCGGTTCCGCGACGGCGAGGCGCCGGTCCTAGTGGCGACGGACGCGATCGGCATGGGGCTGAACCTGCCGATCCGCCGGGTGGTGTTCTCCTCGCTGGTGAAGTGGGACGGCAAGCAGGAGCGGTCGCTGACGCCGGCCGAAATCCGCCAGATCGGCGGGCGCGCCGGGCGCTACGGCCAGCACGAGGCCGGGATCGTTGCAGTGCTGGCCGGCGGCGGCGACCCGGCGCGGCTGCGCGCGCTGATGGCCACCGATCCCGCGCCTCCCGAGGATCGCCGCCCGCTGGTGTCGCCGGACCGCGACATCGTCGCCGCGGTGGCGGAGGAGCTGGGCACCGCCAGCCTGTCCGAGACGCTGCGCCGCATCCAGCGCGCCGTGCTCCGCCCGGGGGACCCGAACTACCGCCTGGCGGACCTGGGGACGCAGATCGACATCGCCACTGCCATGGACGGCACCGGGCTGTCCCTGCTGGACCGCTGGACCTATGCGCTGTGCCCGGTGGATACGCGCGACGACGGCATCGACCGGCTGCTACGCTGGGGGCTGGACCATGCGGCCGGCACCCCCGTCCCGCCCCCGGCGGCAGGATACCTGCCCGCGCCGGACCGCGCGACGCAGCCGTCCCTGGAACATGCGGAGAAGGTTGCGAAGCGGCTGGTGGCCTGGCGCTGGCTGTCGCAGCGGTTCCCGGGGGCCTACACCGGCACGGAGGCGGCCCAGGCCGAGCGGCGCCGGCTGAACGGCTTCATCGAGGAGGTGCTGCGCAAGCAGGCACTGGGCCGGGGCAAGCCGGTGCGCCGCCCGGGCAAGCCGGCGCCCGCCGCGCCGGGCCGCAGCGGCGGGCCGAAGGCTGCACCGGGCCGGTCCCGCCCGCGCAAAGGCTCTGGCCGGCCGCGTTAAGGCCGCGCCCTGACTCGTGGCGGCATCGTGTACGCTGGGTATCCATCAGAAACAGGTTGCCCGCCGCCGAAGCTGATCATAACCCAGCCTATGCCCTGCACGCGGCAGCACCCGATCAACGTTCCTCCAAGGCCCTCGCTACGCCATCGCCGCGCCGCTCAGCGTTCTACGGTGCGCCTCTCGATGTCCAGCAGCTTCGACAGTCCGATCGTCTTGTGCACAAGGTTCTGCTCCGCCGCCGCCTCCTGTCCGATCGTGGGGTCGGGCAGACCAGCGGCTATGGCGGCATAGCTGCGGCGGAGGGCCTGGTGCATCGCCAGCAGCGGTGTGGAGGGGTCCACGATAAGCGTGTAGCCCAGCTTGCCCAACTCCGCTGGCGTCATTGCCGCGTCCGACAGCCCGCCCGCGGGCGTCATATACATCAGCGGAGGCGGCAGCCGTTCGGCGATGAGCCGCAATGCCTCGGGTTGCCGGGCCAGCACGAACAGCATGTCGGCCCCTGCCCGGGCATAAGCCTCACCGCGGCGAAGCGCCTCGTCCAGTCCATCTGTGCGCAAGGCGTTGGTGCGAGCGATCAGCACGAAGTCGCGGCTACGACGGGCCGCAACGGCCTCGGTGACTTTGGCCACCATCAGTTCGCTCGGAATTATGTACTCAAGCCCGATGTGGTGGTGCGCCCGCTTGGGTAGGATTTGGTCCTCGATCTCGATCCCGGCGAACCCGGCAGCCTCCGCCATGCCGATGGTGCGGTGCATGTGCATGGGGTCGCCCCAGCCGCAGGCACCGTCCAGGATCAGCGGCAGGGCGCTGACGCTGGTGATGCCGATGCCGGCCTGGACCATGTCGGTCAGCGAGAGGTTCGCCTCCGTGACCGTCGTCAGGTAACCCATCGCTCCGCCACCAAGGTAAAGGGCTTCAAACCCGGCCTGTTCTGCCAAGCACGCCATGAGTCCGTTCAGCACCAGCGGCGCCACCGTGGGGGTTTGCCTCCCGATCAACGTTCTGAGGCTCGGTCGTTCGCCCGGCATTCCCTGCTCCCGTTCCCTCTCCCGCGCTCCTTGGCAGCGGCTATGGCCCGGCGTTACCTTCGCGGCCACCAACAAGAAGAGCAACACCATGAAGCGTCCGGTCAGCCGCCGTCAGCTTGTGCAGGGGGCGGCGGCTCTCAGCGTATCGGCGGGAACTCGCGCCTTTCCGGCCTCAGCCGCGGACAAACCCATCCGCGTCGGCGTGCTGACCGAGTTGTCCGGGCCGAACACGTCCGGCACCGGTCCGGGGTCGATAATGGCGGCGCAGATGGCGGCGAGCGGTGCGATGACGGGTGTGCCGGGGTTGCCGGTCGAGGTGATCTCTGCCGACCACCAGGCTTCGGCTGATGTCGGGCTGCAGATCGCGCGGGACTGGCTGGACAACCGCGGCGTGGATGTGATCGTCAACGTCAACAACTCCGCCGCTGCCCTCGCCGTCGCCGATCTGGTACGGCAGCGCGACCGTGTGGCGCTTTTCACCGCCGCCGCCACCTCCGCCCTCACCGGCACGGCCTGCGGGCCTAACCATGTGCAGTGGACTTACGACACTTGGGCGCTCGGCAACGCGACTGGCAGCGCCGTGACCAAGGCCGGGGGCGACACTTGGTTCGTCATCGGCGCTGACTATACCTTCGGCCATACGCTTGCATCCGACACCGAACGGGCGGTGACTGCTGCCGGCGGCAGGGTGATCGGGAGCGTGTTCACGCCCTATCCCGGCACAACGGATTTCTCCTCATTCCTGCTGCAGGCGCAGGCGAGTGGGGCGAAGGTGATCGCCTTCGCGAACAGCGGTACCAACACCACGAATTGCATCAAGCAAGCGGCTGAATTTGGTCTCACCAAGGGTGGAACGCGGCTGGCCGCCCTGCTGCTGACGATCGCCGACGTGCACGCACTCGGCTTGGAGACGGCGCAGGGGCTGGTGCTCGCGTCTGCCTTCTACTGGAACATGAACGACGGTACGCGCGCATGGAGCCAGCAGTTCGGCGCTGGCTTCGGCGGCCGCATGCCAACGATGTTCCAGGCCGGCGACTACTCGGCTGTGGCACACTATCTCAAGACCGTCCGCAGCATGGGCGTGGCGGAGGCACAACGCAGTGGCAGGGCAACCGTCGCGGCCATGAAGGCCATGCCGACGGATGATCCGCTGTTTGGCCCCGGTGAAATCCGCGCTGACGGTCGCAAGCTGAACCCGATGCATCTTTTTCAGGTGAAGACGCCGGATGCGAGCCACGGCGAGTGGGACTGCTACAATCTGCTTGCCACTGTTCCGAAAGAGGCCGCTTTTCGGCCTTTGGAAGCGGGCGCTTGCCCGATGTTGAAAGCTTGAGCCGCAGGGCTGACGAAGCGGACGCTAAGTGCCTCATCCCCGTCACTCGCGCGCCGCTTCTGATGGCGGCATCCCAGGGAGGGACCCCCCTCGAGGGCGGGCTGCGGTGGGGCGGCATCGTTCATGGCGCAACACCGCCATCTGCATCTGGCGCGAGGTAGTCGGCGTGGCGTCCGCAGCGTGACGGCCTGATCAGCCGCCAGCCCCCGACGTCCCGCGACGATCAACCTGACAATACCGTCCTGCGGCATACGGCTTGCAGCGGCTGTTCCGTAAACGGAGGGCTATCATGCGACGTCGAACCCTGTTGCTGGGCGCCGGGGCAGCCGGCGGCGCCATGCTGGCGTGCCCGTCCATCGTGCGGGCGCAGCCGGCGACCACGCTGCGCTTCGTCCCCTACGCCGACCTCGCCCTGCTCGACCCAGCCGTAAGCGCCTTCGTCACGCGCAACCATGTGCTGATGGTATTCGACACCCTGTTCGGCTTGGACGAGGCCGGGACGGCGCAGCCGCAGATGCTGGCGGGGTATGTGGCCGAGCCGGACGGCCTGACCTGGACCCTGACGCTCCGCGACGGGCTGCGCTTCCATGACGGCAGCCCGGTGCTGGCGCGCGATGCCGTAGCCAGCATCCGGCGCTGGTGGGTGAACGACGCCTTCGGGCAGGCGCTGGCCGCCGCGACCGATGAGCTGTCCGCCCCCGACGACCGCACGATCCGCTTCCGCCTCCGCCGCCGCTTCCACCTGCTGCCCGACGCCCTGGCCCATCCCACCAACACCATGTGCGCCATCATGCCGGAGCGTCTGGCCAGCACCCCGGCCAGCAGCCGGCTGAACGAAATGGTCGGCAGCGGCCCGTTCCGCTACCTGCCGGCCGAGCGCGTGCCTGGCGCCCGCAACGTGTATGCCCGCTTCGAGGGCTACGTGCCGCGGGAGGGCACACCGTCCTTCACTGCCGGTCCGCGCACCGTGCACTTCGACCGCGTGGAATGGATCACCACGCCCGACCCGGCCACCCAAGTCGCAGCGCTGCAGGCCGGCGAGGTGGACTGGGTGGAGCAGCCGTTGATGGACCTGGTGCCCTCCCTGCAGGCCAACCGGGCGCTGCGGGTGGAGGTGGTGGAGACCAGGGGGCTGATCGGCTTCCTCCGCTTCAACCAACTGTTCCCGCCCTTCGACAATCCGGCGATCCGCCGGGTCGTGCTGCGGGCGGTGAACCAGCGCGAGTTCATGGAGGCCGTGGTGGGCGGCAACGCCCCGTTCGACAGCCGATGCGGCATCTTCACCACCGGCACGCCGCTGGCGAACGACGCCGGCATGGAGGCGCTGAGCGGCACCCATGCCGTGGACGTGCTGCGGCGCGAGCTGGCATCGGCGGGCTATAAGGGCGAGCGCGTCATCTACCTCGAACCCACGGACGTGCCGCGCATCAACGCCATCGCCGAGGTCGGCGCCGACATGCTGCGCAAGCTGGGCATGAACGTGGATGTCGTCGCCACCGACTGGGGCACCACCGTCCAGCGATCCGTCAGCCGCCAGCCGCCTGACAAGGGAGGCTGGCACATGTTCGCCGCGTTTTCCGGCGGCTGGGACATGAGCACCCCAGGCAGCCACCAACTGATGCGTGGCAATGGCGAGGGCGCCTACAACGGCTGGCCCACCCTGCCGAAGCTGGAAGCACTGCGGGACGAGTGGCTGCGCACCGAGGACAGCGCGGCGCAGCTTGCCCTCGCGCGCCAAATGCAGGAACAGGCTTTGCAGGACGTGCCCTACCTGCCGGTGGGATCGTACTACCAGCCTGTTGCCTACAAGGCGAACCTGACCGGAGTTGCAAAAGGGCTGGTGCAGTTCACAGGCGTCAAGCGGGACTGACTGCTCCGGGTTACCTTGGAGCTGCGCCGCTTGGAGCGGTAGGCCACGATGTCTGATTTGGTCCGCCTGGATTCTGGTCGCCCGGGCGCGGGCGCTTTCGGGCCGGACGCGCCAGGCGTCGAACCAAGGGGTTCGCCGGACGCAGTGGCCGCTGGCACTGACCCGCAGCACCCGCACGAGGGACACCTCGCGGTGGTCCTCGACGAAACGGAACCCCATCTCGGCGGACCCGAGAGGATGCCGACTACTTTCTTCAAGATGTCGCGCTCCATCGGCGCCCGCTCTAGCTCCCGGCGCAGGTGCCGGACCTCCACCTGCTCGGCCGATGCCGCGACCGCAGCGCCGCCGAGCCGGACCACGGACGCTGCCTGTCCTGCAGAGGGACCAACGCCTTGCGCTTGAACTCGTCCGTGAACCCTCGTCGCGTCTTCTTCGTCGCCATCGGCTTCATCGCCTCTCGGCGATCCGCCTGCGAAGCAGCCGGTGGCGGAGCCACCGGAGGCGCCCCCGCAGGAGCTTGGTCGAGGTGTCCACCGTCGTGGGGGATGGTCACTAGGTAGTTCCCGAGCCTGTCGGACCCGCCCCGAACAGCGCATCCCACGCGGGCGTGCCTGGTCTCTAGCCGCGCCCACGCCCCGCCGCGCCACTGCAAGGCCACCCCACAATGCCGGATTCGACGCTTGCCAGCCTGATCAAGCTTCACCCAAGGCCCGCCTCCGTTCCCGAGCAGCCGACCCCGGGTGCCGAGTTCGACCGGATGCTGCACGACTGGCAAAGCCGGTTCACCGGCGTGCGGTCGCCCAGCACGGTCGGCCTCGGGTGGATGGACTGGGCAGCGCACGCTGCCAACGCACCATTCCAGACGGCCGAACTGCTGCAGGCGTCGTTCACCCAGTGGCAGCGCCTGGTGCAGGCCGCCATGGGCGGCCCACCCGCAATAGCGCCGCAGCCGGACGACCGGCGGTTCGCGGACCAGGCCTGGCGGCAGCGCCCCTACGACGTGCTCAGCCAGGCGGTGCTGCTGGGGGAGGAGTGGTGGGGCAAGCTCGTGCAGGGACCCGGCGGCATCAATCCGCAGAACCGGCGCATCGTGGCGTTCACCGTGCGGCAGCTCCTGGATCTGGCCTCGCCGTCCAACGTCGCATGGCTGAACCCCCAGGTGATCGAGGCCACCCGCGCCAGCGGCGGCGCGAACCTCGCAGCCGGGCTGCGGAACCTGCTGCGGGACCAGGCGGCGGCGCACGGCACGGCGGCGGCAAGCGCGTTCAGGATCGGCAAGGACCTGGCCGCGACGCCGGGAAAGGTCGTGTTCCGCAACGCCTTGATGGAGCTGATCCAGTATGCGCCCACCACGGAAACGGTGGGCGCCGAGCCGGTGCTGGTCGTGCCGGCCTGGATCATGAGGTACTACATCCTCGACCTGTCGCCGGGCAACTCGCTGATCCGGTGGCTGGTGGGCCAGGGCCGCACGGTGTTCGCGGTCTCATGGCGCAATCCGGGGGTGGAGATGGGGAACACCTCGCTCGACGACTACCGCACCCAGGGCGTGATGGCCGCGCTGGACGCCGTGGCGGCGATCTGCGGCGGCGCGAAGGTTCATGCCACCGGCTACTGCCTGGGCGGCACGCTGCTGGCGATCGCCGCCGCGGCGATGGCACGGGACGGCGACGACCGCCTGGCCAGCCTGTCGTTGTTTGCCGCGCAGACGAACTTCACGGAGGCCGGGGAGCTGCAACTGTTCATCACCGACGACCAGCTCGACTTCCTGGGCGACATCGTGCGGACGCAGGGTTTTCTCAGCAGCGCGCAGATGGGCGGGGCGTTCCAGATGCTGCGGTCCAACGAACTCGTTTGGACCCATGCGGTCCATGACTACCTGCTGGGCGGGCAGGACAAGCCCAGCGACCTGATGACCTGGAACGCCGACGGCACCCGGCTGCCGGCGCGGATGCACATCGAATACCTGCGCAGCCTGTTCCTGAACAACGACCTGGCGGAGGGGCGCTTCGAGGTGGACGGCCGCCCGCTGGCCTTGGCGGACATGCGGCTGCCGCTGTTCGCGGTGGGCACGGAGCGGGACCACATCGCGCCCTGGCATTCGGTGTTCAAGCTGCACCTGCAGAACGACCAGGCGCTGACCTTCGTGCTGACCTCGGGCGGCCACAACGCCGGCATCGTCAGCGAACCCGGCCACCCGCACCGCCACTACCGCATCCGCACCCGCGAGGCCGGGGCGCGTACGCCTGGCTGGGAGGAGTGGGAGCAGGGTACGGCGCCGCAGGACGGCTCCTGGTGGCCGGAATGGGGGGCGTGGCTGGCCCGGCACTCCGGGGCGCAGGCGCCGCCGCCGCCGATGGGCCTGCCCGGGCATCCGCCGCCGTGCGACGCGCCCGGCACCTACGTGCTGGAGGCCTGACGGCGATGCCGGACGGTGCAGCCGCGAGTTCCCTGGAGAACCGCACCTTCGACGAGCTGGCGGTCGGCGAAAGCGCCAGCCTGTCCCATACCGTGACGCAACGCGACATAGACCTGTTCGCCCCCGCTACGGGCGACGTGAACCCGGCGCATGTGGACCCCGCCTATGCCGCGACGGCCATGTTCCACCACGTCATCATCCACGGCATGTGGGGCACCGGGCTGATCTCCGCCGTGCTCGGCACGCGGCTGCCGGGGCCAGGCACGATCTACCTGGGCCAGGATCTGCGTTTCCTGCATCCCGTGGAGATCGGCGATACAGTCACCGCGACGCTGACGGTGCGGAAGAAGCGCGCGGAGCGGGGCGACGTGACGTTCGGCTGCATCTGCGCCAACCAGGGCGGCAAGACCGTCATCACCGGCACTGCGGAGGTCCAGGCGCCGCGGGAGAAGGTCCGGCTGCGCCGGGCCGTGCTGCCCTACATCCGGGTGGGACGGCATGACGGGCTCCGCGCCCTGCTGGAGCAGGCGGCGCATGGGCCTGCGGTCACGACGGCGGTGGTGTGCCCGGTGGACGCGGCGTCGCTGCTGGCGGCGCTGGAGGCGGCGAGGGCCGGGCTGATCGTGCCGGTGCTGGTGGGCGATGCCGCGCGCATCCGGGCCGTGGCGGCGGCGGCAGGGGCGGACATCGCGGGCCTCCGCCTGGTGGATGCGCCGGACGCGCCGGCAGCCGCAGCCGAGGCCGTGGCGCTGGCCCGCAACGGCGAGGCCGCGATGCTGATGAAGGGCGACCTGCATACCGACCACCTGATGCATCCGGTCCTGGCGTCGCAGACGGGGCTGCGGACGGCGAAGCAGGTCAGCCACGTCTATGTCATGGACGTGCCGGACTACCCGCGCCTGCTGCTGTTGACGGACATGGCGATCAACATCGCGCCGACCCTGGCCGAGAAGGTCGGCATCGTGCAGAACGCGATCGACTGCGCCCATGCCATCGGCATCCCGCAGCCCCGCGTGGCTATCCTGGCGGCGGTGGAGGTGGTGAACCCGCGGCTGCCCTCGACGGTGGACGCGGCGGCGCTGTGCAAGATGGCCGACCGCGGGCAGATCACCGGCGGGCTGCTGGACGGGCCGCTGGCCTTCGACAATGCGGTGAACGAGGCAGCGGCGGCGGAGAAGGGCATCGTCTCGCCCGTGGCCGGCCGGGCGGACATCCTGGTGACACCGGACCAGGAGGCCGCGAACATGCTGGGCAAGCAGTTGACGTTCCTGGCCGGGGCGGAGGCGGCGGGCGTGGTGCTGGGCGCCGCCGTGCCCATTGTCCTGACCAGCCGCGCCGACAGCGCCGCCACCCAGCTAGCGTCGTGCGCACTGGGCGTGCTGCTGGCCCGGGCCGGGGCGATGAGGGCGTGACCGGCTCGATCCTGACGCTGAACGCCGGGTCGTCGAGCCTGAAGTTTGCGCTGTTCGACGCCGCCGCGCGGACGGCGGCGGTGCGCGGCGAGATCGAGGGCCTGGGCGATGCGCCGCACCTGCTCGCCCGCGACGCCGGGGGCGCCGTGCTGGCGGAGCAGCGCTGGCCCAAGGGGCAGGAGCATCCATTCGCCACCGTGCTGGAGGCGTTGCTGGCCTTTGCCGACGCGCACCTCGGCCGGGATGGGCTGGGCGCGGTGGGCCACCGCGTCGTGCATGGCGGCGCCGAGCATGTGGCGCCGGAACGCGTCACCCCGGCGCTGCTGGCGGCGCTGGGCGGGCTGACGCCGCTCGACCCGCTGCATATGCCGCACAACATCGCGCCGATGCGCGCCGTCGCCGCCGCCCGGCCGGCGCTGCCGCAGGTCGCCTGCTTCGATACCGCGTTCCACCATACGCTGCCGCCGGTGGCGCAACGCCTCGCGCTGCCGCGGGCGGTTTCGGCCCTGGGGGTGCGGCGCTACGGCTTCCATGGCCTGTCCTATGAGTATATCGCCTCGCGGCTGCCGGTGGTGTCGCCTGGCCTGGCGGCGGGCCGGGTCATCGTTGCGCACCTGGGGGCGGGGGCCAGCCTGTGCGCCCTGCAGGCGGGGCGCAGCATCGAGACGACGACCGGGTTCAGCGCGCTGGACGGCCTGGTGATGGCCACGCGCTGCGGCAGCATGGACCCCGGCGTGATTCTCTATTTGGGCCAGCAGGGCCGCAGCTTCGCCGAGATCGAGGACATGCTCTACCGCCGGTCCGGCCTGCTCGGCGTGTCCGGCTTCAGCGGCGATGTCCGCGTGCTGCTCGGCAGCGCCGACCCCCATGCGCGGGAGGCGCTGGAGCTGTTCAGCTACCGGATCGCCACCCAGGCCGGGGCGCTGGCCAGCGCGCTGGGCGGGCTGGACGGGCTGGTGTTCACCGCGGGGATCGGCGAGCACGCAGCGCCAGTGCGCGCGGCGGCGTGCGCCCGGCTGGCGTGGCTCGGCGTGCGGCTGGACGAGGCCGCCAACGCCGCGGGCGCCGGGCTGATCAGCACGCGGGACAGCCGGGTCGAGGTGCGCGTCATTGCGACCGACGAGGAGGCGATGATCGCCCGTCACACGCGGTCAACGGTCGGTGCGGACGCCGGCCGGGAGAATGCGGCTTGACGCCCCCAGCCTCCACCAGCCTGCAGGGCAAGCGGGGCCTGGTCGTCGGCATCGCCAACGAGGCCAGCATAGCCGCCGGCTGCGCGCGCGCCTTCGTGGCGGCCGGCGCGACGGTGGCCGCGACCTACGTGAACGCGAAGGCCGAAGCCTACGTGCGCGCCGTCACGGACCCGCTGGGGTGCCCGCTGCTGCTGCCGTGCGACGTGCGCGTGCCGGGCCAGGTGGAGGCGGTGTTCGACCGCATCCGGACCGAGTGGGGGCGGCTGGACTTCCTGCTGCACTCCATAGCCTTCGCGCCGCGGGACGACCTGCACGGGCGGGTGGTGGATTGCAGCGCCGAGGGGTTCGCGCTGGCGATGGACGTGTCCTGCCACTCGTTCCTGCACATGGCCCGGCTGGCCGAGCCGCTGATGCCGGACGGCGGCTGCCTGCTGACGGTGACGTTCTATGGCTCGGAGCGGGTGGTGGCGCATTACAACATGATGGGGCCGGTGAAGGCGGCGCTGGAGAGCGCGGTGCGCTATACCGCGGCCGAGCTGGGCGCCAAGGGCATCCGGGCGCATGCGATCTCGCCGGGGCCGATCCAGACCCGGGCGGCCAGCGGCATCGACCGGTTTGACGAGCTGCTGGCCGCCGCCGCGGCGGCTGCGCCGGAGCAGCACTTGGTGACGGTGGACGACGTGGGTGCGCTGGCGGCGTTCCTGGTCGGTGACGGGGCGCGGCGGATCACCGGGACGGTCATCCCGGTGGATGGCGGCCAGCACCTGATGGGCTGACGGTGGACGAACCCGTCATGGCCGCCGGCGGGCAGGCTGACACACTGCCGCGATCGCTGCGGCGGCCTGTCCGGCAGGCCCTGGCATGAGCCGGGCCATGGCTGCGTCACAACCCCTGGTGGCCGCGCAGGCTGAGGATGTATGCGCCGACATCGTCGATCTGCCCGTTGGTCAGCTTGAGGTCGGGCATGACGGGGTGCGCCGTGCTTAGAAAGGCACGGAGCGACATCGAAGTCGTGGACGGCATCGCCGTGACGGCCCGGAAGCTGGGGACGGCGTCGGTGGCCGACGCCTGCCTGCGTGGCCCGACCTGGTGGCAGCCGCTGCACCATGAGGTGGCGAGCCGGCGCCCTTGATCCGCGTCGCCAGATGCCCGCGCCTGCCCGCTGCAAAGTACAAGCCCCGCTGCAAGCATCAGAGCTGCAAGCATCAGAAAAGCGGCCTGCTGAGGCTGAGCTTGCAGCGTAGCAAGCCGGCCCGAAATTGGTTGTCCGTGCATAGCCAGGTGCCTTCCCATATGCGGGTTTCAGTGATGGCCGATCCGTCCGCTGGACGCGCCGGCCCTCCAACCCTGCGCAGACTTGTTCATGTCGGGCGGCACGGCACCATGATGTGGATCAAGGTGTCCCGGACGGTAGCCGCGCTATGCGGAGCATGGGACTCACCGGGGGATTTGCCATGAACGCAGGCGATGTCATGACGCGGCCAGCGGCGACGCTGCGGGACGATGCCTCGCTCGGCGATGCAATTGGGCTGATGCTGGAGCGCGACGTCAGCGGGATGCCGGTCGTGGACGAGTTCGGGCGGCTGGTGGGCATGCTGACGGAGGGCGACCTGCTGCACCGGGTCGAGGTGGGCACGGGCGCCCATCATCGGTCCGGCTGGTGGGACTTTCTGCGTAATCCAGCCGCCGATGCCGGCGAGTATGTCCGCACCCACAGCCGTGCTGTCGCGGACGTGATGAGCCGCAACCCGGTGTCCGTCACGGAGGGAACCCCGCTGCAGGACGTGGTCGATCTGATGGAGAAGAAGCGCATCAAACGCCTGCCGGTGCTCCGGGACGACGAGATCGTGGGCATCGTGAGCCGCTCCGACCTGCTGCGCGCGGTCGGCTCGCTGCTGAGGTCGTTGAACGCCGAAGCCGGCAGCGACACCGCCATGCTGGGTCGGCTGCGCGCGGAGCTGAAGCAGCAGCCTTGGTTTGCGGCGCGTGACGTCTCGCTTTCCGTGAAGGGCAGCGTGATCACCCTGGTCGGGACGGTGCGGGACGAGCGCATGCACGCCGCGATCCTGGTAGCGGCACAGAACATCTCGGGCTCCGCCGGGATCGAGGATAGCATTGTGGTGATGAACCCAGGTGACGCATTGGGCGGCATGGGGCTGTGACGTTGCAGGCCCGCGGCCGGGTGCCCCCGCTCCAGGCCAGCAGCCCCGGGTGCCGTGGCGGACGCATCAAGCCATGATGCGCCACCATATCCCGGACAGCCTTGCAGCTTTGGAACCTTGCTCGCCGCATGGGCCCATCAACGGTGTTGCCGGGCATCTCGCATGTGTTGTTTTGGCTGGCATCAAGCCGCTACACAGATGATGCGTCCCTGCTTGGCCAGCCTGCTGCGGCACCCTTGACCGCCGCTGCCGCCCAAGGCCCGATGAACCACAGCGTCAGTATAACCACCAGCACCAGCAGCGCCATCCAGGCCGCAGGCTGCCGCTTGACGGCAGCAAGGTGCCCAATCGCGCCGCAGTATTGGCTGGCGGAACACACGGGAGAGCCGGCGTGCCGCCGCCGGTGTACCGACGGCAATGGCGCGGCGCAGTTGGCCTGCATTGCATCGTAGCTGGGAGCCCACCTGATCGTCGCCGGGGCATACGGGCACAGCCGGCTGCACGATTGGGCGCTGGGCGGCGTAACCCGGAACCTGCTGCAGCATGCAAGCCGCTACGTGTTTCCTTCACACTGACGCCGGCACACTGACGCCGGTCAGGTTCACCCGGGCGCCAACCGTGCACCGGTTCCGGCGCCGGGAACGGTCTGCCTGTCAAGCCTGTCCGACTCCGCGGCAAGCGCCAGGCGGCCGAGGGCCGGCAGGGATCGCGTGCCGGTCTTGCGCATGACCGACGCCCGGTGGTTCTCGACCGTGCGCTGGCTGATGCCGAGGTCGGCGGCAATGTTCTTGCTGAGATGGCCGGCCAGCACCATCGTCATCACATCGCGTTGCCGTGCCGTCAGGCTGGCGATGCGGCCGGCCGCCGCGGTGTGCCAGGCCAACCGCATGCCGGCATCGCGCGACTGGTCCAGCACCCGGCCGATGCCCGCCAGCAGGTCCGGCGTGCTGACCGGCTTCTCAACAGAGTCCAGCGCCCCGGCCTTCATGGCCCGCACCGCCATGGCCACGTCGCTGTACCCGGTGATCATGATGGCCGGGAGCCGGTGCCCCGCCTCCCCCAGGCCCGCGTTCCCCGGCCCGGCCTCCCTTAGCCGCCGCAACACCTCGAACCCGTCCATGCCCGGCATGGCGGCATCCACCAGCAGGCAGCACCCGCGGCCCGGGCGGTAGGCTGCCAGGAACGCCTCCCCACCCGGGTAGTCCTCCACCAGGTGGCCAGCCTCCTCCAGCACGCTGCGGAGCGCCGCGCGCACGCTGCTGTCGTGATCCAACACAAAGATCACGGATGCGGTGGAGGCGGCATGCGGGCCAGCCGGCGCTGTGCCGAGGCTTGGGACGGCGCCATGGCCATGGACGGGGCCGGGAGCAGGTCCTGGACCATCTGCACCAGGTCGCCCGGCCTCACGGGCTTGTTCATCTGCCTGCAACCTTGCCGCGCGACCTCGTACAGCGTGACGGTCGAGACGTCGCCGGTCAGGATGACGACCGGGAGGCCGGGCAACGCCTGGCGCAGCCTGGCGGCGACCTCCAGGCCGTTCATCCCCCCGGGCAGGTTGTAGTCCGCAAGGACCAGGCCGGGCCGGGTCGTGCCGTGGGCAACCATGTCCAGCGCCGCCGGACCATTCGGCACCACTGTCACGCTGTGGCCCTCGCCCTGCAGCAGCAGCCGCAGCAGGCCGAGCAGCTCCGGGTCGTCCTCGATCACCAGGACGGCGCCGGTGCAGCGGCCGCCCACCTCCACCTTGGCGCCGGCGCTGCCCGGGCCGAACCCAGGCTGCACCCGCGGCTGCGCATCTGGGATGCGGGGCACCTCGATGGAGAACACCGACCCCTTGCCCGGCCAGGACCTGACGCCGACCTTGTGGCCCAGCAACGCACCCAGCCGATGCACGATGGACAGCCCAAGGCCCAACCCGCGCCCACGCTCCCGCGCCTCGTTGCCGAGCTGGTGATATTCCTCGAAGATCGCCTGCAGTTCGCCGTCGGGGATGCCGATCCCCGTATCCCAGACCTCGATGCGCAGGCCCTCCCGGGTCCTCCGGCAGCCCAGCAGCACCCGGCCGCGTTCGGTGTACTTCAGGACGTTCGACACCAGGTTGCGGGTCATCTGCTCCAGCAGGCGCAGGTCGGTGCGGACCACCGCGCCGCACGGCATCACCCGCAGCGTCAGCCGCTTCGCCTGGGCGGGGTAGGCGAACTCGTCCCGCAGCCGGTCCAGCATGCCGCCGATCCGGCACTCCGCCACCTCCGCGGAGACGACGCCGGCCTCGATCTGGTTCAGGTCGAGCAGGGTGTCGAGCATGCCTGTCATGGCAACCAGGGTTTCGTCCAGCCGTACGACCAGCCCTGCCTGCTTGCCGCCCTCGGCAGACTTCGCCAGCAGCCCTTGTAGCAGCGCCAGCGTCTGCAGCGGCTGGCGGAGGTCGTGGCTGGCTGCGGCCAAGAAGCGGGACTTGGCGAGGGTGGCCGCCTCCGCCGCCTGCTTCGCCTCCTCCAGCGACGCGGCAGCCTGCTTCCGCCGGGTGAAATCGGTGAAGGTGATGACCACGCCCTCGATCCCGTTGCCCTCGGTGCGGTAGGGCAGGATGCGGCGGCGGAACCAGGTGCCGCTGGGCGTCTCGATCTCGCGCTCGACCGGGTCCAGGGTGTCCAGCACCGCCTGCGCATCGGCCGGCAGCAGGGTGTCGGTGGCCAGCGAGTGCAGGTCCGACAGCGGGCGGCCGATGTCGCCGGGGATGACGTTGAACAGCGCCCGGGTGGCGGGCGTGAAAAAGCGGATGCCGAGGTCGCGGTCCAGGAACAGGGTGGCGACGTTGGTGCTGTACAGGATGTTCTGCAGGTCGTTGGCGGTGGTGCGCTGGCGTTCCAGGGTCTCCTGCAACTGGCTGTTCAGCGCCTGCAGCTCCTCGTTCAGCGATTGCAGCTCCTCCTTGGAGGTCAGCAGCTCCTCGTTGGTGGACTGGTACTCCTCGTTGACCGACAGCGCCTCCTCGTTGACCGCGCGCTGCTCCTCGCCGTTCGCCTCCAGCAGGCGGGCGCCCTCGTCCAGCTCCGCCCGCATGGAGGCCACCTCCCGCTCCAGCTCGGCGATGCGGACGCCGTCATGTGCGCCCACGGTGCCGCGGCGCCCTCGCTGCTCCCCCTCATGGAGCTTGGCAGGCGCATCCACGAAGCAGACCAGCAGCAGTGCCTCGCCCTCGATCCGCATTGGCTGCACGTCGATGCTGAACGGCATCAGGTGACCCTCCCGCGCCAGGCGGCCACCGAACACGACGACGCGTGCGCCCTCCTGCACGGCACGGCCAAGGGCGGAGCGGAGGCGGGTGCGCACGGCGCCACGCGCCATCGTCACCAGGTCCGGCGTGCTGTGGCCCGGCGCCATGCGCAGGTAGCGGTCCGTCGGCCCCAGAGAGTACAGGCACTCGTATCGCGCGTTGCACAGCACCGCCGCCGGGGCGTGCAGGTCCAGCACCTCCTGGCGGCACAGCGCCGCCAGCACGGCGTGGCGGGACGGCGCCCCCCTTGGTCCCGGACGCGCGGCACGCGGCCCGTCGCCGCTGGAGCCGGCGAAGCTGAGGTCGCCGGGGCACCTGCGGCCGACATGGCGGTACAGCCGCTCGGCCTTTCGATGACCTCGAACCGGCCATCGGCCTCGCCGACCGTCTCGGCACTGCCCAGCAGCAGGACGCCGCCCTGCTTCAATGCGAAGTGGAACAACGCGACCGCCTTGGCCTGCGCCTCCGGCCCCAGGCAGATCATCAGGTTGCGGCAGGACAGCAGGTCGAGACGCGAGAACGGCGGGTCTGCCAGCAGGTCCTGCACCGTGAACACCACTGCCGCCCGCAGCTCCGGCAGCACGCGGTAGCCGCCCTCGTCCTCCTTGAAGAAGAACCGGGCGAGGCGGCCAGCGGACACGTCCGTTGCGATGGTTGCGGGATACCAGCCCTCCCGCGCCATGGCCACGGCCTCCGCATCGATGTCGGAGGCGAACACCTGCAGCTTGATGTCGCGTCCGGCTGCCATGGCGGCCTCGCGGAACAGGATCACGACCGAGTACGTCTCCTCGCCCGTGCTGCACCCCGCGACCCAGACCCGCAGCGGCTGGTCCGGCGCCTGGCCGGCGACCAGGCCGGAGATCACCGTCTCCGCCAGGGCTGCATAGACCTGCGGGTCGCGGAAGAGGCCGGTGACGTGGATCAGCAGGTCACGGCCGAGCAGGTCAAGCTCCCCAGCGTCGCCGCCCAGCATCGTCAGGTAGCGGGCGGTTTCGTCCTTGCGAAGCGACGAGATCGCCATGCGGCGCTCGATCCGCCGCTCCAGCGTGCCGCGCTTGTATGGCGTGAAGTCGTGCCTGGTGTGGGTGCGCAGCAACTCGATGATCCCCGCCACCGGGTCTGCCGCCGCGGGAGCCGGACCGCGTTCCCGGTGGGGCGCGGCCTGGCGGCCGTGGCTGGCCAGCGCACCGGGGATGCGCGCGAGCGGCAGCACGGCATCCACCAAGCCGGTCGTGATGGCGCTGCAGGGCATCCCGTCATAGCCGACCTCCTCTGGGTCCTGCACGACGACCAGGCCGCCCTTGTCCTTGACGGCCCGCAGCCCCAGGCTGCCGTCCGCCCCTAATCCCGACAGCGTCACGCAGATGGCACGCGTTCCGTATTCTTCGGCCAGGGAGTGCAGCAGGAAGTCGAACGGCAGCCTTGCACCGCGAGGCGCCTTAAGCGGCGAAAGCCGCAGGACGCCGTTCATGGACGGACAGGTAGGCGCCGGGCGGGATGACATACAGGTGCTCGCGCTCGACTGGCATTCCGTCCGAAGCCTGCAGCACCGACAAGGAGGTGCGCTTGGCCAGCAGGTCAACCAGCAGGCTTTTCTGGGTGGGGTCGAGGTGTTGGACCAGGATGAAGGCCATGCCCGTATCGGCGGGCAGGGCGTCAAGCAGCCTGCCGCAAGCCTCCAGACCACCCGCCGAAGCGCCGATCGCAACCACCGGGAAATCCGCACCGTGGCCTGCCGGCACATTGCGCCGGGTGGATCGTGGCCGGGTGGCCTTGGCCTGGGGCTGCACGATGTCCGGCATCCCGGGATCGCTCCTTGCGCCTCGCGGTCGGGAGGCGTGCGCGACCGTAGCACGGTCTGATGCCCTGCACCGCAGGGCGTGCGGGACTGCACGACGCACTGCGGAGCATCGCTCCATCAACGGCGGGCGTAGGTAGTTTCCGGCCCTGCCCCCGGGGAGGCAGCCGGCGCTTAGTGGTCCTCCACGGGACCCTTGGCTCCCGCAGTCCTCGCGATCCCCGCTGCCGACGTCAGCGCTCACGCCATTCAGAGGACCAGCCATGCAGCCGATTCACCGCACGGTGTGCCAAGATTTCCAGCCGCTTTCGCTGCGATTCCGGGCCGGATACCTGGCCGCGCTGATCGACAGGCAGGTTCGGTTGCGCGTGGAGCCGGCAGGGGTCAGCGCCCCCATCCCGTGCGACGACCCCGGCGGCAACACGCTGACCTCGGTCGAAGACGATCCAGGGCTGGTTACCCGGTGCGGCCGCGGCCTAGTCGTCGCCGCGCACGCATCCGACCAGGCCGAGGCGCCGCGCTCCTTCGCCGTCTCCTTTCCGGCCGGTGCCGACGGCCACAGGCGGTGCGTCCCAGCCATTGCGGATGCGCTGGCAACGCTGGGCTGGACGGTCCTCGCGGCGCGGCGCGGCGAGACGGCGCCAGGCCACGTGGAAACCCCAGGGCACGCGGAAACCACCTTCCTGGCCAGCGACATCCGGCCCGGCACAAAGCAGCGGCTGTGGCTGGCGGAGCCGCCGGCTGCTCCGCCGGGCCATCCGGCCCCGCCAGTCCCAGCAGGGCCTACCCAGGAAAGCCGCGTCGTGCCGTTGCCGGCGGCACGGCAGAACGAGGGGGTCCGTGCCGGCCGGGACATGCGGGATCAGGTCGAGACCTGGGTGGACGAAGGCGGCACCGGCGATGGCGTCGCGGAATGACGGCGTTGCGCATCGTCGTGATCGAGGACGATCCGATGATCGGCTGGCTGCTGGCCGAGACGCTCACGGGCATGGGGCACGAGGTCTGCGCCGTCGAGGCCACTGAGGGCGCCGCAGTGGCCGCCGCCGCCCGGTTCAGGCCGGACCTGCTGATCGTAGATGTGCGCCTGGCCGAGGGCAGTGGCATCTCGGCCATGGAACGGATCACCCGGGCCGGGCCGGTTCCCCACCTGTTCATCAGCGGCCATAGCCCGCAGGCGGTTTCGGGCGGCGCCGAAATGCTGCGCAAGCCGTTCCGTGAAGCTGAGCTTGCCATCGCCATCACGCGCGCGTTGCGCATGCCGGGCCTCCGCGGACCGCCATCCGTGCCGCAGCCACAGGTTTTACTGTCCTGATGTGCCTGGTGATCGAGTGGGGGGCCTCTGCCGCGCGGGGCTGACGCGCCCCTGGGACAGACCGGGGCAGGGCAGTGCAAGCCATCGAGAACAGGATGCGGGAGCGATCCACGGCGGTGAGGCTGCAAACGGCCACTGTCGAGGCATTCGGCAGACCCCTGGTGATGCACAAGCGGGACATCCCTACCCCCGGCGCGGGCCAGATGCTGGTCGAGACCGGCGCCTGCGGGGTGTGCCGCACCGAGCTGCACGCCGCCCGCGGCGGCTGGCCGGTGAAGCCGTCCTTGCCGTTCGTCCCGGACCATGAGGGCATCGGGCTGGTCGCGGCCATTGGCGCCGGCGTCACCGGGGCGAAGGAGGGCGACCGCGTCGGCGTGCCATGGCTCTACTCGGCGTGTCGGACGTTGCGAGTACTGCCTTTCGGCCTGGGAGACGGTGTACGGCCAGGCAGCGACGATCCCGTCGCGGCGGTGCGGGCGGCGGCGGGGCGCATCGCGCGCTGATCACGGTGCCCTCCCTTGACGCATTCCGGCTGGGGGTGGCCATGACGCATAAGCGCGGGGGGCACCTGCGTGCTGGTCGGGCTGCCGCCGGGCGAGTTCCCGCGGCCGCTGTTCGACGTGGTGGCCAACTGCATCACCGTGCGCGGCTCGTTCGTCCAATAGCCTCCTGACGCTCGGCGCCACTCGCGCGATCCTCCCGGCACCGGCGCGCGGCGGACCTGTTTCTCAAGCTGGGGTAGGCCGCATGGTCGCCTTGGATCACCTGGGCGGCTTTGTCGTGCCGCACCATGCGGTGCTGGCCCATTGCCGGTACACCTATTTTAACCGGCAGCACTGCCTCCTGTCCAGCGCGCCAGCCGTGGACAGCGAGTAATGGCCCGGCTTCGACATACCCATGTTGCTCAACAACAGCTTCTTCACGCCGCCGATGGTCCTGCTGGCCGGGCTGTTCGTCTGGCCGGGCTTGGGGGCGCAAGGGAGCGGCAGGCAATCTGCGCGACCGTCTGCTGCGCCTTGGGCTGCCATCCACGGCAGCGGTCGCGACCTTGGTGCCGCTTGCCTACCTTCCGTCACTTAGGCTTGCTGGGGACGAAGCCGGTTTCGGCACGGTTTGGGCAGGCATGGTCCTTGGCCGATTAGGCCGGCATGGTTCATCGGCGTGCTGCTCGTCTTCGATGGCATTGCTGTCGCCGTATCCACCGCATCGAGGTCGCGCGACGGCACCGCGGTTCGGCCAGGACCGCGCGGTGCAGCGCAGTGCTTCGGCCTACCCATCGCCGTCCTCACTGCCGCGTACCTGCCGCCGCTCGACTCAGGCGCGCACGCGGTGTCGCCCGGGTCATGTGATGGGAGGACCCCAATTGCGTGATATGAACCACCCTTGATCATGACCGGCTGAACCCCGGCGCCGGCGCCTCAATGCGCGATCCGGTGCCGCCCCGGCTCCGGCGCGCGGTTGGGCAGCTCGGCCCACTCCAGGGCGCCGCCGAGGCGACGCAACACCATCGCCTACATTGTGATCCCCCGGGGCTGCACCTAGTGCGACAGCAGCGACTGGCGGCCGCTGTGCAGCAGCAGGCTGCGCGTCACGCCGCCCAGCGCCCACTCGCGCACGCGGCTGTGCCCATAGGCGCCAGCGACGACAAGGTCCGCGTCCTGGTCGTGCGCGATGGCATCAAGCTGCAAAGCATCGCCACCGTCCGACAGCACCGCCTGACCGCTCGCCGCGACGCCGTGCCGGCTGAGCCAGGCGGTCACGTCCGACACACGCAGGCGGGCGTCGGCCAGGCTGGCTGCGGCCAGCAACAGGCTCACGTTCGGGCCTCCGGGCTGAAGGTGAACCATGAAGGTTGCATAGCTCATCGTGGGCCTCCTGATAGGGGTGGCTTCGCCGGCTAGCCGCTGTGGGCCGGGCAGGGCGGACTGCGGCACTGGCCGTAACGACCGCCATGTCCGGCTTGCACCCGTTTGCCCGCCGACCTCCGGGGCAAGCAGGTTCGGAAACTACCTACCCACCCTGGCCGACGCCGACCGTCGCCTGGGAAAAACCGCTTCATGATTTTCGTTTCAGCCGGCTCACCACCAACGGGCGCATCTGCCTGACCAACAATGCCGCCGAACGCGCCCTGCGTGGTGTGGCCCTCGGCAGGAAGTCGTGGTTGTTCTGCGGATCAGACCCCGGCGGCGAAAGGGCTGTGGCCACATACTTGCTCATCGTCACCGCCAAGTTGAACGACACCGACCCGCGCACCTGGCTTGCTGACCCCATGCGACGGATCAACGACCATCCCGCGTGCACGAGCTGCTGCCCTGGCACTGGCGCAAACCCGACAGAACATCGCTGCCGAGGTCTAAACGCACTCAACCGCGGCCCTCACCGGAGGGAGGCGCCCAAGCTAAATCCGCGTTGCCTGATCCCGGATGCAGGCAGTGTTGGTGCGGCCGCACTCCCGATCCATGCACCACAATCCACTGTGAGGGCGGGGCTGAACCGAAGGACATGAGTAGTTTCCGAGCCTGTTCCATTACGTCCGATCATCCTAAGAACGGCTATGCTAGGTTTGTCGCATTCCACCTCCGAAACCACAGCGAAACCATCTCTTCACGCACGGGCTGCCCATCTTCAACTAGATGGTCAATCAGCAAAGGCATACGAAATGGACAGCGTAACCGAACGCCGGGCGATCGTCGATACCCACCGGCATCCGATCGGACCCAAGCTCGCTGCCAAGATGGCGGAGGCAGGCCTGTATGACCCGAGGCAAGAATTCCCGCAAGCCAACGCTAAGGACTTGATCTGCTATCGCGAGTTCTTCGATTTGGACTACGCCATGCCCAAGCAGCGCGAGGGTGGCGTCACACTCAGCCTTGCCAGCAATGGCGGCGAGGTGGACTGGTTTGCGCGAGACCTATTGAAGGTCAGCATAGGCGATTTGAAGGTCAGCATAGGCGATGCCCTCAAGGTGCTGAACGACGAATACCTGGAGATCAGGGATCGCTACCCCGGCGAGTTCGCGCTGATGGCCAATGCGCACGCGCTCGAAGAGAGCTGCCGGCCAATCGTCGAGGAGATGATCAGCAAGGGCGGCGCCAAGGCGATTGCGGTTGCGTCCAGCTACGGCGACGGCACGGACCGCGCCTTCCTCGACAGCCCTAAAGCCGAGTGGCTATGGGAGTTTGCGGCAGCAAATGACATCGTGGTCCACATCCATCCGCCGATGCTGTCGGTCGGGCACGAGGTGCTTATGCAGTACCGCCTCAACGAGGCGGTCGGCCGACCCTTCGACTCGACCGTCAACGGCGCCCGGATGATCGGCTCCGGCGTGTTCGACCGCCACCCGAAGCTGCAGGTGCTGATCGTCCACATGGGCGGTGAACTCGCATCGGTCCTTGGGCGCCTCGAATTCTGCTGGCACCTCAACTACAACGGGGTAAAGAACCCGCCGGCAGGCAGGCCGTGCATGAACAAGCGGCCGCCATCCGACTACTTCAAGACTAATATCCTGGTGGACTGCATGGGGTTCAACCCGATCGGCGTGCGAGCCGCGATTGAGATGTGCGGTGTGGACCGGGTGGTGTTCGGCTCCGATTATGGCCCGATACCTTATGGGGTCGAGGAGCATGTGCGAATCGTTGAGGACGTGCTTCCAAGCCTGGCTGAGCGCCAGCAGGTGTTCTGGAAGACTAGCAACAAGGTATTCCGCCTGGGCCTAGTAGATGCCGATCTCATCGCCGCCGCCGATCATCAGTCTCAACGTTCGGCCTAGCCGTGATCGCATCGGATTAGATCGGGTTCGCTGATCGGATTGTGCTTTAGCCCTCTGTTCTGGCGAACGTCTTTCTAAGAGGATAGCACGTATGCAACAATAGTAAGGAAAATCCATATCGCAAACTGGGATTATCGACGCATCCTTGCGTATCGAATTGTACTCCTCCCCGCCGGCTGACTTGAAGCACAACTCCGGCGGCGCTTTTGACTGAAATCCATGACTTCGTCTTTGGCAGTGATGCGACTCTGTCGTCGCTCAGACTACACTATCTGACCGTTGGAAAGCCGCACCGCGACGCGAGTGGCGCAATCACCAATGGGGTTCTGTTGCTGCACGGCACTGGTTGCTGCACGGCACTGGGAGATTGGCTGCCGACCTCGCGCAACCCGCTTTCTTCGAAGCGCTTTACGGTGCCGGGGAGGCGCTCGACCTTAGCCACTATTCTCTGGTGATCCCCAACGCCATTGGTGCTGGGAGCTCAAGCAAACTATCGGATGGATTGCGCGCTCATTTCCCACACGACGGCTACAAGGATCAGGTTCGGGCGCAGCATCTGCTTCTTGAGCAGGTATGCACAAAGCACCTGAGGCTGGTGCTTGGGACATCGATGGGAGGCATGCAGACCTGGCTTTGGGGCGAGATGGTCCCGAACGACATGGGCTGCCTCGTCGCGATCGCCAGTACGCCTGCTGCGATCAGCGGGAGGAACATGATATGGCGCGAGATGATCGGCCATGCCATTCGGAGCGACCTAGGCTGGGAGAACGGTGATTATCCAAAGGACTCTATGCCGAGAAACTGGATCAAGGCGGCCCTTCATTATCCGCAATTATGACGGGATCAGCTGGGCAGCTCCAAAATCAGGCACCTGCCCGCCAGACCGCGATAGGCCTCGGTGACAAGCTGGAGGCTGACGGCGAAGCCTACAACGCCAACGACCTCCTCTATGCTTTCGAGATCTCGGCTGACCATGATCCGGCGCCGAAGCTGAAGGCGATCATGAAGCCGATGCTCACCGCTAATTTCCCAGACGACTTGACCAATCCCCCACAGTCCCTGAAGTTGCTCACCACACCGAAGTATACCACGGTGATGATCCCGGGCGGTCCTGACAGCTACGGTGGCGTGACACTCGCGCATCCTGCTGTTTGGGCTTCGGCTCTTCAATCTTTTTGCAGCGCCTCCCACGTGGGGGCTGACGACCGTTGCGCTCGTCAGCCCCCCACGTTTGGGGCAGGCGACCGGTATTTCGTCTTGGAACCGTGGACACTGCTGATAAGCGAAGGCGCACTGAGGACAACGTTCCTCAATCCGCTATCGATCACGACGGGGTCAGTCCGGTCCGGGGCAACCAGGGTGCTGCAATTATGGGGCTGCAGAACTTTAACCTCAAACGCGACAATCCAGACATGCTTTCATCGCCCCCGGCCGACGCTGGCACGAGCCCTAACCTGAAATTTCCTACAGCATCGCCCGCAACTGGCTTATCTCTGGCAGCTAGGCTCGTGAAATCACGATCCGTGAGCTGCCGACCACAATAACGATGGCTGGCGTCAACATGCGTTGCCAGCCCGGCTGACGTCTCGCTCAACAAGTGGGTGGCGCTGTCCCCGCGCGAATTGGTTCGAACCCATTTGAACCTCGGCGACGCAACGCTCGACGCGCTGAGCGAAACAAAGCCCTTGATCGTACGGCCGGCAGCAATGTAATCCAATATACCGGCTTTCCCTGATTGGCCGGAAGGGTGCGTTGCCCTTCTCAGCACCCGGACCGCAGACAGGTCCGGCAACAAGCAGGAGAAAAGGCTCAACCCATCCCAAGTGGTGACGGCGGCATGGTCACTAAAAGCGGCCAGGACCCCGTCCTATGGTGATCACCCATTCCGGTATCGCGACTGCCTGCAGCACGTCACCCAGCGAGGGGCGGCGGGTAGGATGGCGGCAGCGGGTCGATGCTGACAGTTATGGGTGTGTCACTGGCTGGCGTCGGCGGTCGGAGCATCTGGTGTGCTGCGCCACTTGCGCAGGCTGGCGTCTTTCATCTCCAGGCGGTGGGCACGGTGGGCAGTCCGCTTCGCGGCCCGACCCCGCGCCGGGCCTGGCCGTCGTGCAGGTCCTGTCCACCCCTGATCGCGTCACCATCGTCGCCTAGCCGTGCTCGCCCATGGCGGCCTGCCCCGGCTGCGGCACCCTGTCCTGCAGCGTCCACAGCCACTACGAGCGCCACCTTCGAGACCAGGCAGAGTGTCTTGCGACTGGTGATCGATCAGGCGATCGTCGAGGAGGACAGGCTTGTCATCCGCCACGTTGTCTCAACGGCCCCGGTTGGGTTGCAACCACACTCGCGACAAGCTGGCGAGTTACGAGGCGGCCCAGCGCGCGGTAGTGCTCTCCGTCGAGCACACGGAGCACAAGGGCTTGAATGACTGCGCGAGGAACCCGCACCAGCCCACACGACGGCGAGAGCGGCAGAGAAAGCGGTTCAAGTCGCCTGGGCAGGTGCAGCGCTTACTCTCCGCCCACGACGGGATCAGCAACCTCTTCCTGCTCCGCCGCCATCAAGTGCCCGCCATCCAGTATCGATCCGCCCGGTTCCAAGCCTTCCAGGCTTGGGCCGAGGTCCCCGGCGTTGCCGTTTCGGCGTAACCACGAACACGCCGTCCTTGCCGCCCGCCATCGCGACCTCAGTTCAACAAATCGACAGTGCCAGCCAGACCGCATGCTCGATCACCTCGGCCGGAAAGCAGAAGCCGCGGTAGGGGCTGGAGGAGTGTCGTCATGCCCGGCATAATGCCATGGCTCGACCAGCCCTCCCAACCTGACAACACACGGCTGGCCTCTACCAAAGCCACCGTCATCGTGCCGGAGACGACCCAACCAGGCTATTTTTACACGGTATGCTACGCCACCCCCGGGGCTACGCCAGAACAAGGCACGCGCACACCACACCTTAGTACATTTACCTTGAATGCGTCCTACTCTGGTGATAAATGCTCGATACGGCTCAACTTCGAGACATTCTGAAGCAGCAAGGGACTAAATAGGTAGGGACTGGGCAGGAAGTTGGGCCGGGTAGGCCCAGACGTGCCCACCAAGCAGCGTTTTAGGCAGGAAAGACGAGGCGATGTACAGCGAAAAAGCGTTGCGGACAAACACCGGGTCTGAAGTTCTGACGAAAGCGGAGGAAGTCCTGACGAAAGCGGAGTATGACCGCTTTTGGCAAGACGGCTTCCTGGTGCTGCCGCCGCTGAGCCCGCCAGGGGAGATCGCCCATTTGGTCGGCCTGTATGACGGCATGTTCGCCAGGGCGGCTGGACTGGCGGAAGGTGACTATCTCGACTTCGCGGGTGTCGAAGCCCCCGACCGCGCGCCCAGCGTTCCGCAGGTGCTGAACCCTTCGAAATATGAACCAGCCTTCGCCGAAACGGCGTTCCGCGCCCAAGCCGCTGCGATCGCTCGGCAGTTACTGGGGCCGCGCGCCGAACTGGTCTTCGAGCACGCCATGCTGAAGCCACCCCGCTCCGGCGGCCCCACACCCTGGCACCAGGACGAGGCATTCTACAGCGTGCTGAACAACTTCCGCTCGATCACCTTCTGGATGCCGCTGCAGGATGTCGGGCTTGAAAACGGCTGCATGCGGTTCGTGCCCGGCAGCCACCGGGGTCCCCTGCTGAACCATCGTTCCATCGGCAACGACCCGCGTGTCCACGGACTTGAGGCGATTGGCGTGGAGCCTGATGCGGGCGTGGTCTGCCCGCTGCCGGCAGGAGCGGCAACCGTGCATGAGTCCCGCACCTTGCACGCCGCCGGCCCCAACCTGTCCGACGTGCCGCGCCGGGCCTACGCGGTTGCATTCGGCGTCAAGTCTTGGCGCAACGTGCAATGGCGTGAGCATCCCTGGAAGCGCACGCAGAACACAGCGCATGAGAACCGTTCCCGGCGCCTCCGGACCCCGAAGGAGAAGCTGAAGGGGACAGTCGGCTCCCTGCTGAGCCTTGTGTTGCGGTGACACCTGTAGCGCGACAGTTCTGCTGGCTGATGCGCGACAGGTAGATGCCCGGTCGCTGTGCGGTTTGAGCATGGTGCTATGGGCGTTGCGGCCTACTGGCGACGGACCTGTCCATAGCGGGGATCAGGTCCGGCCTACGCCTACTCGGCCGAGTCCGCGGCGTAGATCCAGGACCTCAACCTGGCGGTGTTGGGCCGTATGGCGAGCGCGGGCGAGGTGATAGGCTGACGTGCGCCAGGGCCATGCCGCCAATCAACGCATCCACCGCCGGGATCGGCCGCCCCGCTCCTTCTCGGGTGGCATGTGCAGTGGCGTGGCCGGCGGCGCAGGTGGCATCAAAGGCCAGGATACACGCGCTGAAGCCAGCCTGCAGGAACGTGCTGAAGTCCGCTTCGAGAGACGATCTGCCCAGTGCCGGCATCCACGCCCATGAGCAGCTTGCGCGGGGGCCGGCGCGCCCTCGTGCCGTGCGCCTCGGCCAGCCGCTCGCCGATGCCGCAGAACTTCAGGCCCGTGCTGTCCACCAGCAGGGGCAGGGGCTTGCCGTCCCTGCACGATCCTGGCCGTAACGCCTCCGGCGTCGCTGACTGGCGGCTGAGAATGGAGTGGTCCGGCATCGCCAGACCTGCTGGGATCAGGATAGGGGCGTCCCCAAGTTGCCCCGCCTACCCCGGCAGGAAGTCCGGCACCGAAAAGTAGCGCTCCCCCGTGTCGTAGTTGAACCCCAGCACCGTGGCGCCAGCCGGCAGCTCCGGCAGCTTCTTGGCGATGGCGGCCAGGGTCGCCCCGGACGAGATGCCGACCAGCAGCCCCTCCAGGCTCGCCGACCGCCGGGCATACTCCCGCGCCTCCTCCGCCTCCACCTGCACCACCCCGTCCAGCACCTCGGTATGCAGGTTGCTCGGGATGAACCCGGCGCCGATGCCCTGGATCGGATGCGGCGCCGGCTTGCCGCCCGAGATGACCGGCGATTGCGACGGCTCCACCGCATACACCTTGAGGTTGGGCCACAGCGGCTTCAGCACCTCGGCGCACCCGGTGATGTGCCCCCCGGTGCCAACGCCGGTGATGATGGCGTCCACCCCGTCCGGGAAGTCCGCCAGGATCTCCTGCGCGGTGGTGTGGACGTGGACGGCGATGTTGGCCGGGTTCTCGAACTGCTGCGGGACCCAGGCGCCGGGGTGCTGCCCGGCCAGCTCGTGCGCGCGGGCGATGGCGGCCTTCATGCCGCCCTCCTTGGGCGTCAGGTCGAACGTCGCGCCGTAGGCCTGCATCAGGCGGCGGCGCTCGACGGACATGCTTTCGGGCATCACCAGGATCAGCTTATAGCCCTTCACCGCCGCGACCATCGCCAGGCCGATGCCGGTGTTGCCGGATGTCGGCTCGATGATGGTGCCGCCGGGCTTGAGCTGTCCGCTAGTCTCGGCGGCCTCGACCATCGCCAGGGCGATGCGGTCCTTGATGGAGCCGCCGGGGTTGGCGCGCTCGGACTTGATCCAGACATTGGCGTCGGGGAACAGGCGCGACACCCGGATGTGCGGCGTGCCGCCGATGGTGTCGAGGACGCTGTTGGCTTTCATGATGGCATCTCCGCGGGTCGTCTAGGCTGGGGGCGGGCTAATTAGCAGCAAAGCCAACGAACTGCACCAGCCCCTCCATCCTGCTCCCTTTTCGTTCTGGAGAGGGCCGGGGTGAGGGGGTCTTGCTTGCCTGCTGCGCCAAGGACCACCGGCGTTACCGGAACCGGGCTGCTCCGGCCAGGGGTGGCGCCGCAAGGCCCCCTCACCCCAGCCCTCTCCCGAAGTGGGAGAGGGAGCAGCAGCCAGGGCGGTCCTCTACCCCATCGTCAGCACGATCTTGCCTTTCACCTTGCCGGTCCGGTTCAGCTCCTGCGCCTCCGCCGCGTCCGCCAGCGGCAGGGTGGCGCCGATATTGGGCCGCACCTGCCCGGCGTCGATCATCTCGGCGATCCGCCCCAGTTGCTCCCCGTCCGGCACGGCGCCGAACCCGGCGGCGCGGGCCCCATGCGCCGCCGCCGCACCGGGATCGGCAATCCCCACGACCGAGACCAGGATGCCGCCGGGCTTCAGCATCCCCCAGGACCGCGCCTGCATCTCGCCGCCCAGCGTGTCGAACACGATGTCCATGTCCGCAACCTCGTCCTCGAACCGCCCGGCCCCGTAATCCAGGAACCGGTCCGCCCCCCAGCCCTCGACCAGCGCGCGGTAGCCGGCCGACGCCGCCGCGGTCACCTCCGCCCCCAGGGCATGGGCGATCTGCACGGCCATGCCGCCGACGTTGCCCCCGGCCCCGTGCACGAACAGCCGCGTCCCCGCCTGCAGCCCGCCCTGCCCGACGATGCCCTGCCACGCCGTCAGCGCCCCCATCGGCACCGCCGCCGCCGTGTTGAAGTCCAGCGACGCCGGCTTGCGCCCCACCGCCGCGGCGTCCAGCACGGCGAACTCGGCATAGGCGCCGGTCAGGGTGGCGGCCATCATGGCATATACCGCATCGCCCACCCGCAGCCCTTCCACGCCGTCGCCGACCTCCTCCACCACGCCGGCCAGGTCCTCCCCGGCGGTGGAGGGAAACGTCACGTCGAACATTGCCTTCATGTCGCCCTGCCGCAGCTTCCAATCGACCGGGTTCACCGACGCCGCGTGCACGCGCACCAGGACCTGGCCTGGCCCGGGGCTGGGCCGCTCGATCTGCTCGACCTGCAGCACGGCCGGGCCGCCGTACTTGTGGAACCGCACCGCTGTCATGGTTGCCATGGATTGATCCTCCAGAATTCAGGCCAGCAAGCCGCCGTGGGTGTCCAGCATGCTGCTTATGGTGGTGGGGCCGGCCGGATAGGGGCTGGCAAGCAAGGCCGGCGCCGGCTCGACAATGCTGCCCCCGCTGCCGATTGGGAAGCCCGCCGCAAATCGCCGGGCAATTCCGATCCGCCGAAGTGCCTGGCCGCCCTGGATCGCCATGCCGCAAGCGCGGTTCGCAATGACGCAATGCCCGCGCCGGTCAAATGGACCGCCGCTTGGCAGGAGCGACGGCAGCCTCTACGCCCCAGCGCCGCCAAGCTCCCGCTTCACGAACCGCCCGTCCTGCATGATCGCCGGAATATGTGCCCCCTGCCCTTCCAGCAGCCCCCAGTCCCGCAGCGGATCGCCGTCCACCACCAGCAGGTCCGCCCAGGCTCCAGCCTCGATCACCCCGGCCCTGCCCTCCAGCCCGCACAGCCGCGCCGCAAGCGTCGTCGCCGACCGCAGCACGTCCAGCGGCGGCAGCGCCCGCGCCCGCAACGCGAACTCGCCCGACTGGTGCCGGTGCATCTCCCCCAGCAGGTCCGTCCCGTATGCCATCGGCAGTCCCGCCGCCTGCATCACATGCAGCGACTCCAGCCCGGCCTGCCGCACCGTCTCAATCTTCGCCACGCTGTCCGGCTGCATCCCCAACGCCGCGCCCTCCACCGCCAGCCGCTCATAGGTGATCAGCGTCGGCACCGCCGTGCAGCCCGCCGCGGCGGCCAGGCGGGCGGTGCCCACCGTGATCAGGTTGCAGTGCTCCAGCGACCGCACCCCGCACTCCACCGCCCGGCGGATCGCGGCGTCGGTGTAGAGGTGGGCCGACACGTAGGTGCCCAGCCCTTCCGCCTCCTCCACTGCCGCCAGCAGCTCCGCCCGGGAGAACTGCAGCATGTGGATGGGATCGGCGGGGGAGGCGATCCCGCCATTCGCCATCACCTTGATGAAGTCCGCCCCCGCACGCAGCTCCTCCCGTGCGGCCAGGCGCACCGCGTCCACCCCGTCGCATAGCCGCCCCATCGCGCCCACCCGATGCTGCGAGGGCGCGCGGTCGTCCGCCCGGGCGCGCATGTCGCAGTGCCCGCCGGTTTGGCTCAGCGCCTTGCCGCAGATCACCAGCCGCGGCCCCGTCACTACCCCGGCCGCCTGCGCGTCCACCAGGCCCCGGTCGGCCCCGCCCACGTCCCGCACGGTGGTGAAGCCGCGCAGCAGCATCGCCTCCATGATCCGCCCGGCCCGCAGCGCCGCCAGCGACGACGGCTGCGCGGCGTTGGCGCCCAGGTCCGCCATCGCGGCGATCACGTGCACATGCGTGTCGATCAGCCCGGGCATCAGCACCCGCCCGCCGAGGTCCACCCGCTCCGCCGACGGGCTGGCGATCGGCCGGTCCGACACCTCCCGGATCAGCCCGCCCTCGACCAGCACCTCCAAGCCGCCGCGCGGGCCGTCCCAGCGCGGGTCCAGCACCTGGCCGCCGGTGAACAGGACCATCCCGCCGAGGGCTGATCCGCCGACCCCTGCCATCATCCCCAATCCCTGCCCATCGACTGCGGCAAGGTTAGGAGAGGCCGGTCAGATGCGCCAGCCCTGCTGCCTTCTGCAGAGCGGCACGGGGGGTCGAGGCAAGGCCCCGGCCGGCGGTGAACCAAGCCATCCCTCAGCCGTTAGCACCGAAACGACAACAGCCTGGAGGACGCATCATGCACCGATCCATCATGGCCGCCGCCCTGCTCGCCTGCCTGGCTGCCGCGCCGGCCCACGCCCAGGCCCCCACGCCGGGCAGCAACGGCGGTGGCGGCGTCGGTCCCAGCGTGTCCACGCCGACCGCGCCGCAGGGCACAGCCCCGCCGGGCACGCCGCGCGGCGAGACGACCGGGGACCGCGCCCTGCGCGACGCCGCCGGAGACAGCGTGATCGGCAAGACCGACACCTCCGCCTCCCCGGTGCCCGGCGATACGACCGCGCCGGACGCCGGGGTGCGGAAGTAACCGCCAGCCCCGGCCTTCGCAGGCCCTAGCCTCTGTCAGCGGGGCCTGCGCCAGCCGGGAGCGTCAGACCTCCCGGTGCTCCATCATGCGCGCGATGCTGTCCGCCTGGCGGATGGCGAGCGCCACGATGGTCAGCGTCGGGTTGCACGCCGCGCCGCTGGTGAACTGGCTGCCATCGGACACGAACAGGTTGGGGATGTCGTGCGTCTGGCCGAACCGGTTCACCACGCCGTCCCGGGCATTCGCACTCATGCGGTTGGTGCCCATGTTGTGCGTGCTGGGATAGGGCGGCGTCGGGATCAGCCGCGTGGCGCCCACGGCCGAGTAGATGGCGCTGCCCTGCTGCACCGCGTGGGCGCGCATGGCGATGTCGTTCGGGTGGTCGTCGAAGTGGACGCTGGCAACGGGCATGCCGAGCTTGTCCTTGGCCTTGGGGTCCAGGGTGATGCGGTTGGTCTCGCGCGCCATGTCCTCGCCGATCAGCCACATGCCGGCCATGTTGCTATAGTCGTCCATGGCGCTGGTGAAGCTGCGGCCCCAGGCGCCGGGGTCCATGAAGGCGGCCATGAATGGGACGCCCAGGCTCACGGTCTCCATCTCGTAGCCGCCGACGAAGCCGCGGCTGGTGTCGTGCCGAGCCTCGTCGCGGACGATGCCGGCCATGGTGGTGCCGCGATACATGTGCACGGGCTTGTCGAAGATGCCGTACACGTTGCCGGTCATATGGCGCATGTAGTTGCGCCCGACCTGGCCGCTGCTGTTGGCCAGGCCGTCGGGGAACTTGGCGGACGCGCTGTTGAGCAGCAGGCGCGGGCTTTCGATGCTGTTGCCGGCGACGCAGACCACGCGGGCCTTCTGCCGGTGCATGGCACCGTCGGGGCTGGCGTAAACGACGCCGGTCACTTTGCCGCTGTCGTCGTGCTCGATCTTGATGACCTGGCTGTCGGGGCGGACTTCCAGGCGGCCGGTGTCCTCGCCCTTGGGGATTTCGGTGTAGAGCGTGCTCCACTTGGCGCCGGACTTGCAGCCCTGGAAGCAGAAGCCGATCTGCTGGCACGATCCGCGGCCGTCGCGCGGTTGGCTGTTGATCGCCATGCGGCCGGTGTGGACCTCCTTGTAGCCGATCTTCTTCGCACCGGCCTCCAGGACGCGGAAGTTGTTGTTGCCGGGCAGGCCGGGGATACCGTTGGTGCGGGTGACGCCCATCTTGTCCTCGGCCTTGGCGTAGTAGGGCGCGAGGTCGGCCAGGGTGATCGGCCAGTCCAGCAGGTTGGCGTCCGGCAGCGCGCCGTAGTGGTCGCGGGTGCGGAACTCATGCTCCTCGAAGCGCAGCGATGCGCCGGCCCAGTGCACGGTCGAGCCACCGACCGCCTTCACGATCCAGGCGGGAAGATTGGGGAAATCCTTGGCGACGCGCCAGGTGCCCGAGGTGGTGCGCATGTCGGACCAGGCGAGCTGGGCGAAGCTGGCCCACTCGTCGTTCACGAAGTCCTGCGATTCGTAGCGGGAGCCGGCCTCCAGCACCACCACGCGCACGCCCTTCTGCGCGAGTTCGTTGCCCAGGGTGCCGCCGCCGGCGCCGGAGCCGATGATGACGACCAGGCTGTCGTCGTTCAGGTCGAATTGTGCCATTTGCTGGTTCTTCCCCGTTATGCCGTTTTCGGCAGCCAGTCGATGTCGTCGAAGCCGCGGGCCAGGTAGCCGCCATGCTCGGCGGAGGAGCCCTCGTAGCCGAGCTTTGGCCAGAGTTCGGGCTGGTTGTAGAGGCTCACCACCAGGTCGGCGCGCAGGGTGCGGAAGAATTTTGTATGTTCGATGCCGCGCAGCAGGGCGACGCGGTCGTTCTCCCAGGCGACGTTAAGGTAGGGGCAGCCTTGGCGCTCCTGCGCGTCGGCGTCCAGGCGGGCGACGCCCTCGGCGACCATGGCCTGCAGCGCCGGGTCCTTGGCGGCCTTGGCGTCCCAGGGGGTGATGGCGCGGACGTAGAACACGTCGCCGATGTGGTCGTGCGGGTAGATGTCACGGGCGGCTTTAACCAGGGTTGCCATCCCGTGCGGGGTGAGGGCCTTGGCGTCGGCGGCCCAGGCGGCGGTGGCACTGATGCTTGCCCCGGCGGCGATGACGGCGGGGGCGGCGGCGCCGGTTTTCAGGAAGCCGCGGCGGCTGAATTGGGCGCGGCGGTCGATTTCTCTCATGATGTTTCTCCCATTTATTTTTAGCCGAAGCGTCCGCCGCGCTGCAGCACCTCGATGCTGTAGCCGTCGGGGTCTTTGACGAAGAAAAAGCGTCCCAGCAGGGCGCCGTCGCGCTTCAGCTCGCGGATTTGGCCAGGGGTCGCGCCGGCCTGCTCCATCTTGCCGTGCTCGGCGTTCAGGTCGTCCACGACGATGGCGAGGTGGCCGTAACCGTCGCCGAGGTTGTACGGCTCGGTGCGGTCGTGGTTCACGGTCAGCTCCAGCTCGAACGGGCTGGAGGGGTCGCGCAGGTAGATCAGGGTGAAGTTCTCGAACGGGTAGCGGTCGGCGACCTCCAGCCCCAGCGCGGCCCGGTAGAAGGCGAGCGAACGCGCCTCGTCCAGCACGCGGATCATCGAGTGGATCGGCTTTGCCATCAGTTCGGGTCCTTGAGGTAGGCGATGACGGCCGCGCGGACCTCCGGCTTGGACTGGCGGTAGCCCATGACGCCGCCCTTGATGACCGACTGCGGGTTGGTGAGGTAGGGGTCGAGGTGGGCCTCGTCCCATTTCCAGTCGGCGTCGGCGAACCCGGCGGAGTACTTGTAGCCGGGCAGGGTGCCGGCCTGGCGGCCATACACGCCGGCCAGGTTGGGGCCTTGGCGGACCTCGCCGGGCACGAGGGAATGGCAGGTGCCGCACTGGTTGCGGAACACGGTGGCGCCGTCCGGCGGGGTGGCCGCGGGCGGGGCGAACTGCGCATGGGCTGGCGTGGCTAGGGCGAGCACGGCTAGCAGTGGGATGTATCGTATGATTGCGTCCTCCGGCATCTGGCCTCTGCGGGCCTTATCGCGTGTTTGTTACCAAGGGGCGTCTGGCGGGCGCAACTGAAAGTTGACGCGGGGCTGGTTTGTCAGAGGTTTGGGATTGGGCGTGGGCTTGCTCGACGTGCCGGGGGCATTCGAGATCGCGCGGAGGTCGCTTCGGGTGGTCGTGTCCGGGTCGCGGAGGCCAGGTTTCCAGTTCCGCACTGTCTCGACCTCTAGGCCATAGCGGGTGGCGAACCCTTCGCGCGTCAGGCCAAGTCGTTGGCGCAGGACGCGGACATCCACGGCTTGCAGTGGATCGATCGGTGCCGCGGCGATGCCGGCCTGGGAGAGGTCTGATGCTAGGGTTGCGTTATCCTGACCACCGGCAAGTAGATGGAGACATGACAGGTTGCGAGCAGCTTTTCTATCGCTCGTTCAAATACCTCCAACCGCCATGCGCGCTGACCGTTTAATGAAACCCGGAGCACGTTATTGCGAGCCGCCCTTGCGGCGTGGCAATCCAGAGCCGCCAGGACGGAACGTTGGTGCTGGCCACCCTAGATTGCCGCATCGCAAGCATTTTTCGTAATGACAGCTTACGATGCAATGCTATGTCTTAATGATAGGAGCAAACAGCCGTCAATATAAGTTGCCCAACGCCTGTTGGCTGAGTCGAGCAAACTCGAAACCAAAGCACCTAGCAGAACGCTGGACATAACACAGTCCGACGCAACAATCAGCTCAATAACCCAGCTTTACGCCTGCATTCCTGAAAGTCGGATGCGACCTCCTTGCTCAATGCTGCACTGAACGTTGTCTTGCCATTGGTGAACTGAACCATTCCTCCCTTTTGCAGCAAGTCGAAGATACCTTTTGTAACGATATATCCCTGACTACTGCGATTGCGGTACTGAAACCGATAGCAGGTTCTGGGCGACCACTCACGGCAACCCCGCCGACCTCGTAGCCATCTATGTTCAGCGCGATTTCAGGTCCAGCCACAGCCTCAACTTCCCTAACATTCATGATCAGCGTTAATTCGTCGCTGTCTGAACGAAAACCCCATGCCTGGTTGGAGAGTGTGCTTGCTGTTGCATGTCCCGTTATCAGCGAGCAGCCTGGCACTCCGCCTTTGGACTGCACCCTGAGACGGATCACTCGCCAACCCCCTTGGAACGGCGGCTCTAGAACGCCTGCCCACCCTGGCTGTGCTTTCGGCGACTGTTGAGCGAATACCGGCACCGTCCAGACCAGTGAAGCCCAAACCGCAAAATGAAAGGAGTACAGGAAAAGCTATGCGAACGGCATCTTCCATCTCGCATTGCGGGCGTGTTGCTCATGATCTGCACCGCATAAGGTGCAATCCCCTGAGTGAGCAACCAGCGATGGTTCGGTCCTGTCGATCAGCGTAGGCGATACTATAAAAGACGCAAACACCGGTTCTCTCCATGATGCAGCGTGGCCTGACTCTAACGGCTGGACCCATGATCAGGTAGGACCAACCCTCGCAAAATAGTAAGGAAGCGTAGGAACCGACGCATTGATTCTGTAAAGGAGTACGACATGAACATTACCAACGCCGCTCCCGATGACCCAACCGACGAGGCGATAGCCGCTCTGCTCAAGCTCGCCACCGCCGGTGCCCCGCCCGACCGCGTCGTGCAAACCATCGGCTCGATGATCGCCGCCTGGGCCGAAGAACCGGACATGACCCCCGCCACCGCACAATCCCGCATCGAGCGCCTGTGGGACGTCCTCGGCAAGGACACCGACGACCTGCAAGCCTCCATCAGCGACGCCGAGGGCGAAAGCCCGGCCCTCGCCGCCGCCAACCGCAGCCTTGCCGCCCTGCAGGCCGCCGTCGCCGCCCTCGCCGCCGCCCACGCCCGCCTATAACCCGCGGCGGCGCTTTATTGCGCCACAGGCGGCCCCTCCACCACCTGCGCCAGCGCCTCCGGACGCAGCCACTGCGCGAACGCCTGCTGGATCTCCGGCGCCGTGATCTGCATGTAGCGCTGCACCGCCACCCGCTCCTGGTCCAGCGGCAGCCCCAGGTCCGACAGCCGCAGCAAGGACTGCGCGATGCCGCCGACGCTCGCCCGCTGCATCGGCAGGCGGCGCAGCACCTGGGCCTTGGCGCGCACCAGCTCGCCATCGCTCACCGGCACCGACTGCATCTCCCGCAGGTTGCGCACCACCAGGTCGCGCGCTTTCCCGACATTGCCCCCATCCGCGCCGAACGACACCGAGTAGCCCGCCCGCGTCCGCTGCCAATTCAGGCTGCTGCTGACGGAATAGACATACCCCGTCTTCACCCGCAGGTCGCGATATAGCCGGGAGGAAAACCCGCCGCCCAGGATGACATTGCCCAGCTCCAGCGTGTAGCGGTCCGGGCTGGACACCGGCAGGCCGACTGTCTCGTCCAGGCTCACCCGGTCCTGCAGCCGGTTCGGATCGGGCACGCGGGCCTGGCTGGCCGCATTGGGGGCCACCGGCGGCAGGTCCAGCGCCGGGCTGGGACCCTCGGCCTGCCAGTGGCCGAAGGTGGCGGCCACCACGCGCTGCGCCTCCTCCGGGGACACGTCGCCCAGCACCACCATCGTCGTGAGATCGGGGCGGAACACCGCCGCGTGGTAGGCGCGCACGTCATCCAAGGTCAGCCCGCGCACCGTGGCCGGCGTGGCCCGGCGCAGCGTCGGGTCCCCGGATGGCACCAGGGCGCGGTTGACCGCCAGGCCATACAGGTAGTCCGGCGATTTCAACTGCCCGGCCAGGCTCTGCGCCAACTGCCGCTGCACCACCTTAAAGGCGTCGGCGGGGAACGCCGGATGCAGCTCGGCCTCTGCCAGCAGACCCATCCCGGCCTCGAACTGCGGTGTCAGCACCTTCAGGGAGAAGTCCGTGCCGGTGCCGATCTGGGCGGCGATGTCGTCCACCGCCTTGCGGTAGGCCAGCCGGTCCCGTGCCTCGGTGCCGTAGTCGAACAGCTCGCCCGTCAGGTCCGATACGCCCTCCTTGCCCGGCGGCTCCTGCAGGTCGCTCACCTCGCGCACCCGGGCATAGACCGACACGGTGTGGCTCACCCGCTCCGGCTGCACCACCAGGCGCAGGCCGTTCGGCAGCACGCTGACCACCGGGGGCGTTGGCGCGGCAGGGGCCTGCACGTCGGCCAGGGCGGTCGAGGCCCACTCCGGCAGGGTGACGGGGTGGTCGGGCGGGCTGCTGAAGCTCTCTGCGCCGCCGAAGCCGGCCTGGGTAGGATGGGCGCCCTCCTCTGGCGTCAGGATGGCGGTCACGGCATGGTCCAGGTCCAGCACCTGGCGCGCGACGCGGTTCACGTCGTCCACGGTCACCGAGGCATAGGCTTGGGCAAGGTCCTCCGGGCTGTCCAGGCCCTGCTGCGCCAGGGCGTGCGACCAACTGCTGGCCAGGCCGCTGATGCTGTCGTTCTCGAACGCGAGCTGCGCCACCTCCTGCTGCTTCGAGGCCTCGACCAGCTCGGGGGACACGCCGTTCTGCACGATGTCGGCGAGCACCCGGCGCAGGTCGGCCAGCACCGGCGCCGGGTCGCCGCCGCGGGGGAAGGCGCCGATCGCCAGGCCGATGCCGACATCCGCCTTGGCGGAGTAGCTGAACTGCGCCATCAGCGCGCGGCCAGCCGGGACCAAGCCGAACAGCGCGCCGCGCTGGCTGCCCAGTACGTCGCCCAGCACGTCGGCGGCGGCGAAGTACTTGCCCCGCAGGCCAGGCATCCGGAACGACAGCGCAGCGAGGCCGACGGAGAAGCTGGTGGGCAGGTTGATGGTCTGCGCCTGCACCGGGTTCAGCACCGTCGTGGCATGTTGCGGCAGGTCGCGGTGCGGGATGGCGGCGAAGGCGGCGCGGACCTGGTTCATGGCGGTGTCGGGCTGCACGTCGCCGGCGATCACCAGGATGGCGTTGTTGGGGGCATACCACTTGTCATAGAACGCGCGCAGCAGCTTGGCGTCGGTCTTGTCGAAGCTGGGTCGGGTGCCGAGGGCGTCGTCCTCGTACGGCGTGCCGTGGAACAGGATCGACTGCGTCTGGGCGGCGAACAAGTAGAACGGGCTGGACAGGTCGCGGGACACCTCCTGCTCGATGGCGCCGCGCTCCTGCTGCCAGTCGGCCTGCGTCAGGCTCAGGCCGCGCATCCGCAGGGCCTCGCTGCGCAGGGCGAGGTCGAGGTCCTGGGCGGGGACGGTGTAGGTGTACTGGGTGACGGTCTCGGTGGTGCTGGCGTTGTAAACCCCGCCCAGCAGCGCCCCAAGCTCGGCCAACTGGTCCTTGTCCAGCCCGGCGCTGCCGCGGAACATCATGTGCTCCAGCGCGTGCGCGGTGCCGGGGAAGCCCGGCGGGGCGTCATTGGAGCCGACCAGGTAGTTCATGTTGGTCGTGACCACGGGGGCCAGCGGGTCCGGCACGATGACGACGCGCAGGCCGTTGTCCAGGGTGGCGCGCAGCACGCCGGCGGGGACGCTGCCCGACAGTCCCGCGGGTTCGGCCGCCCGGGCTCGGATGGGGGATGCCATCGGCGCCGCGGCAAGCGCCATCGCCACTGCCCAAGCCACTGCCTGCTTCAAATCAGCTCTCCGTTGCAACGCCGCCACTACATAGGCAGCCCTAGCACGCTTGCAGCGCCGGGGATGCAAGGGGGTTGGCGATTATGACGACTTCGCCCGTCCATACGGGAGGCCCCGCGCCACCCCCTGCGATGCCGGCGGGCGTTACAGATCGCCTTCCGGAAAGCGGCGGCATCATCGTCCTGGTCAACCTCAAGGGGGCCGCTTCGATGCAGCCTACGCCCGCCCCATGACCGCCACCCCCGCATCCCGGGCCAGCCCCAACCCCACCAGCGCCGTCCCTGCCATCAGCACCGCCAACACGCCCAGCGCCGCGTGGAATGCCGGCAACCCCGGCTCCCCCACCCCGGCCGCCAGCCCGGCCAGCCGCAGCAGCACCGCCCCCACCGCCACCCCGATCCCCAGCGAAAGCTGGAACGCCACGCTGAACCAGGTATTGGCTGGCGCCATCAGCGGCTGCGGCACGTCGGAGAACGCCAGCGTGTTCAGCGCCGTGAACTGCAGGGACCGCGACGCCCCCGCCAGCACCAGCAGCCCCAGCACCACCGCCAGCGGCGCCGCCGGCGTCAGCAGCGCGAAGCCGAGCATCGCCAACGCCTGCACCAGCCCGTTGCCCACCAGCACATTTCGAAACCCCACATGGCGCAGGATCGGCGTCGTCAGCGGCTTGATCCCCAGATTGCCCGCGAACAGCACCAGCACCAGCAGCCCCGCATGGAACGGGTCCATCCCGAACCCCAACTGGAACAGCAGCGGCACCAGGAACGGCATCGTGCCGATCAGCGTCCGCATGGCGGTGCCGGTCAGCATGGTGGCACGGAAGGTGCGGACCCCGAACGGCGCCGGGTCGAGCAGCGGGTGCGCGTGCCGGCGCAGGTGCCGCCACAACAGCGGCCCCGCCACCCCGGCCCCCGCCGCCAGCGCGAGCGTCCCGGCCAGCGAGCCGCCCCCGCCGACGCCGCCCTCGCCCACCCGGTCCAGCGCCAGGGTGGCGCACAGCACACAGACAGCCGCCAGGGCGAACCCCCGCGTGTCGAACGGCCGCCCGGCGCCGCGCCCCGCCGGCACCAGCCGCAGCGCCAGGGCGATCGCGGCCAGCCCCAGCGGCACGTTGACCCAGAAGATCATGCGCCAGGTGAAGTGCTCCGCCAGGAACCCGCCCAGCGGCGGCCCCAGCAGCGGCGCCGTCAGGCCGGGCCAGGTCAGCAGGGCGATGGCGCGCATCAGGTCGGGCTTGGCCGTGGTCCGCAGCACCGCCAGCCGCCCGACCGGCACCATCATCGCCCCGCCCAGCCCCTGCAGCACTCGCGCCGCGACGAACCACCCGGCCGATCCCGCCATGCCGCACAGCAGCGACCCCAGCGTGAACACCGCCACCGCCGCCGTGAACACCGCCCGCGCGCCGAACCGGTCCGCCGCCCACCCGCCAGGCAGGATGAACACCGCCACCGTCAGCAAGTACGCGGTGATGCCCAGGTGTAGCGCCACGGTGTCCGACCCCAGCGACTCCGCCATCCGCGGCAGCGCCGTCACGATGACGGTGCCGTCCAGGAACTCCATGAAGAACGCGCCGGCGACCAGCAGGGCCAGGCGGCTCATGCGGGGACGCTACGGCTTCGAGGCGACGGTGCCGTCCTTCGGCGGGTTGGACGGCGCCGGTCCCAGGTCGCCGGTATCCAGGTCCTGAAGCGGCTTGGCGTCGTCGGTGCCAATGTCCTCGCCAAACTGGCCGTGGTTGCCCGGCAGCGCCGCGTCCTTGGCCGCCTCCTCCGGGCCGTCCTGTACTGTCTTGGTCATGTATGCCTCCCTGCGTACGATCCACTGCTGCAACGCGGTTGCGGCCCGGGGTTTGCACGGTCAATGTTCATGGCCCCCCGTCGTTCGCGGCCATCCGTCACATCACCCGCCAGGACACCGCCCCATGGATTTTGAAGTCGGCTGCACGCTGGAGTACGAGGCCCAGGCCCTCACCCCCTTCGTGTTCAACCTGGAGGCCGCCCGCTTCCCCCGCCAGGTCATCACCGCCGAGCGCATGACGACCACCCCCGACCTCGGCGAGCCCGACCGCTTCATCATGCCCGAGAGCGGCAACCGCCTGACCCGGTTCCTGGTGCCGAAGGGCAAGCTGCGCGTGGAATACACCGCGTCGATCCGCCTGGACCCGCTGATGCTGGACCCCACCGAAGTGCAGGAGTTGGCGGCCGGGTCGATCCCGCTGGACGTGCTGCCGTACCTCAACGCCAGCCGGTATTGCCAGTCCGACCGCCTGGCGCGGTTCGCGCAGCGGCAGTTCAACGCCACCCCGGCCGGGCACCAGCGCGCCACGGCGATCTGCAACTGGATCAGGGACAACGTCGATTACGAAAGCGGCAGCACCGATGTGCTGACCAGCGCCTATGACACCCTGGGCGACCGCACCGGGGTCTGCCGCGATTTCGCCCATCTGGCCATCACGCTGTGCCGGGCGGTGGGCATCCCTGCCCGCTACATCAGCGCCTATGCCTGGCAGTTGCAGCCGCCGGACTTCCACGCGGTGTTCGAGGCCTACTTGGCCGGGCCGGACGGCGTGGGGGCCTGGTACCTGTTCGACCCCACGCGCATGGCGGCACTGGATGGGCTGGTGCGGATCGGCGCCGGGCGGGACGCGGCGGATGTGGCGTTCTGCTCGATCTTCGGCAACGCCAAGGCGGAGGTGCCGCGGGTGTGGATCAACGGGCCGCCGCCAGGGCCGATGCGGACGGTGCAGGCGGTCAGCACGCAGGCGGCTTAGACGGCCGCCGGTCGGTGGCGAACAGCGCCAGGGCCAGCAAGCCCAGCACCGCGCCGCAGACGCAGGTCGTCCGCCAGCCGCCGTGCACGAAGCTGAGCGACGCCATCGCCGACCCGGCCGCGCCGCCCAGGAACACAAACGTCATGTAGATGCCGTTGACCCGGCCCCGCGCCTGCGCCGGCAGGCCGAGGATCACCCGCTGGCCGACCACCTGGTTCGCCTGCACCGCGGCATCCAGCAGCACCGCGACCGCCGCCAGCGCCACCAGCGCGCCCGCCGCCACGGCCCAGCCCGCCAGCAGGAACGACAGCGTGACCGCCGCCAAGGCAACGCCCGTCGCCATCCAGGTCCCGCCGCGGTCCGCCAGCCGCCCGGCCAGCGGCGCCGCCAGCGCCCCTCCGGCCCCGGCCAGCGCGAACACCGCGATGCCCCGCTGCGTCAGCCCGAACCGCTGGGCCAGCAGGAGCGGCGTGGCGGTCCAGAACAGGTTGAACGCCGCGAACATCAGCGCCTGGTACGCCGTCCGCCGCTGCAGCACCGGCGTCGTCGCCATCAGCCGCACGGTGGAGGCCAGGATGGCGCCGTACCCCATCCCTGCCTGCGGCTGCCGCCGGGGCAGGGCGCGCCGCAGCACCGCGGCAAGGCCCAGCATCACCGCCGCCGAAATCCAGAACACCGCGTGCCATCCCAGCCCGGCCGCCACGAAGCTGCTGATCGGCCGCGCCAGCATGATGCCCGCCAGCAGCCCCGCCATGATGTTGCCGAGCGCCCGGCCGCGCGTCCGCTCCGGCGCCAGGTGGGATGCGAACGGCACCAGGATCTGCGTCGCAACCGCGCAGAACCCCATCACGAACGACGCGGCCAGGAACGTCGGCGCCGAGTGCGATGTCGCCACCCCGACCAGCCCGGCTGCGGTGCCCAGCAGTGCCAGCACGATCAGCCGCCGGTTCTCCACCAGGTCCGCCAACGCCCCCAGCAGCAGCAGCCCGGCGCCGTAGCCCAACTGCGTCAGGGTCACGATCAGCCCGGACAGCCCGGCGTTCATGCCCAGCTCCGGGCTGATCAGGCCGATCAGCGGCTGCGCCAAGTAGAGGTTGGCCACGACGGCGCCGCAGGCCACGGCGAAGATCAGGGTCAGCCGCGGGGACAGTCCCGGTTCGGCTGCAACGGTGGTCATGGCTTGTCCTTGTTCCCGTCTGGTCACGCGCCCAGCTCGTGGCCCATGAACGCGGCGAACCGCGGTGCGTTCGGTCCCTGCTTGGCCTTCGTCTCCCTCTCCCTCTGGAAGAGGGCCGGGGTGAGGGATGCGGCGAGTGCTGAACTCAGCCCAGGTAGGGAGCAAGGTCCGTCCCTGGTCGGGACAGCTAGGCCCTTGCCGCCCCCCTCACCCCGGCCCTCTCCCGGAGGGAGAGGGAGAAGAAGCAGGCCAGCTACTCCCCGTCATGCCCCGACAGCACCCGCGCCGCGCCGCGCATGGCCTCGCGGTAGGCTGCGTCGAAGCCGACCCCGTCCACACCCCAGGCGTGCTGGCGGCCATGCCAGGGCAGCGTGAACCGTGCGGTCCAGCCCGCTCCCTCCTGCCAGGACAGGCTGCCGTGCAGCACAAGCTCCGGCTGGGGCAGCAGGGGAACAGCGCCGGGCGCGTCCAGCGGCAGCACCACCTGCAGGCCGGCCTGGTCGGCTGCGGCCAGCAGCGCGGCGCGGTGCCGCTCGTCTGGATCGGTGTCAGCGTGCAGGAGCAGCGCAGGGCCGCTGCGCGGCCCGATCCGGATGGCGACGGCCAGGGCGGGCCGGACGCGCCAGGGGATTTCGCCCAGGCCCGCCAGCAGCGCGTCGAGCATGGCCGGGTCGAAGCGCACCCGCAGGTCGTAGGGGCGGTCCCGCGTGCCCTGCTCGTCCCGGTGCGGGATGTCGGACATGCGGTCCAGGTAGGCCATGGACTCCACCAGGCCCGGCGCCAGCGGAGCCAGGGCAGCGACGTGCGGGTCGTCCAGCAGAACCGGGTTGCCGGTCAGCTTCGCCACCACCTGCGCCAGCGCCGCCCCCAGCCCGGCCGGACGGCTGCGCGCGTCCATGCCGGTGACGATCACCGTCGCCTCATACAGCCCGGACGCCTGCGCCGGACCCGCCAGGATGGGCAGCAGGACGGCGGCCAAGGCGAGGCGGCGCATGGCGCTACAGCATCTCAAGCGGCTGCTTGCGCCGCGGCGGCGGAAAGGCGGCGTCGATCTCCGCCAGGTCGGCCGGCGTGAGTTGCAGGTCGGCCGCGGCGGCGTTCTCGCGCACATGCCCGGCGTCGGCGGCCTTGGGGATCGACACCACGCCGGGCTGCCGCAGCGTCCAGGCGATGGCGACCTGGGCGGGGGTGGCGCCGTGCCGCTCCGCCACGGCCCGCAGCGCCGGGGAGCGCAGCATCCGCCCGCCCTGGCCGACCGGCGAATAGGCCATGACCGGGACGCCATGCGCCTGCGACCACGGCAGCAGATCAAACTCGATGCTGCGGGCGCCGGGGTTGTACAGCACCTGGTTGGCGGCGTAGCCCGGCGGCAGGGCGGCCATGTCGGCGGCATCGAAGTTCGACACGCCCCAGCGCCGGATCTTCCCGGCGGCGCACAGCGCCTCGAACGCCGCGACCGTCTCCGCCATCGGCGCCGACCCGCGCCAGTGCAGCAGATACAGGTCCAGGCAGTCGGTCCGCAGGCGGCGCAGGCTGCGCTCGCAGGCGGCGGGCACCCCGGCGCGGGTGGCATTGTGCGGGTACACCTTGGACACCAGGAACACCCGGTCGCGCTGCCCGGCGATGGCGTCGGCCACGACCTCCTCCGACGCGCCGTCGGCATACATCTCGGCGGTGTCGATCAGCGTCATGCCGAGGTCGATGCCCAGGCGCAGCGCCGCCACCTCCTGCGCGCGGGCGGCCCGGTCCTCGCCCATGTGCCAGGTGCCCTGGCCCAGGCGGGGCATGGTAGCGTCAGGCGGCATGGGGCCGGGCCTCCGCGGCGGCCTCGGCCTGACGCATCAGGCGCAGGAAGTTGCCGCCCCACAGCGCCGCGATCTCGTGCGCGCTGTAGCCGCGGCGCACCAGCTCCGCCGTCAGGCTCGCGCTCTCGGACGCATCGCGCCAGCCGCTGAAGCCGCCGCCGCCGTCGAAGTCCGAGCTGATGCCGACATGCCCCAGCCCGCAGCGGCGGATGGCATACTCGATGTGGTCGCAGTAGTCGGACGGCGTGACCTCGGCCTCCTTGGCCTTCAGGCGCACAAAGCTGGGGACGGCGGTGATGTTCACCATGCCCTCGCACTCGCGCAGCGCGTCCAGCAGCATGTCGTCGGCGTTGCGCGGCACGTCGCACAGCGCGCGCATGCAGGAGTGGGTGGCGACCACCGGGGTGCGGGACAGCATCGCCGCCTGCAGCGCGCCCTGCCGGCTGACGTGCGACACATCGACCAGCATGCCCAGGCGGTTCATCTCGGCGACCGCCTCCTTGCCCAGCCCGCTCAGGCCGCCATGCAAATGCGGCCCGTCACCCAGGTCGGAGCGTGGGTTGCTGCTGTCAGACAGGGCGTTGTGGCCGTTGTGGGTCAGCGTCATGTAGCAGGCGCCGCGGGCACGGAACTGCGTCAGCAGGCCCAGGTCCTCGCCCATCGCGTGGCCGTTCTCGACGCAGGGCAGCACGCCGATGACGCCGTCGCGGTGCGCGGCCTCGACCTGGTCGGCGGTGGTGACGACGCGGGCGGTGATGCCGTCCTCGGTGCGGCCCATGGCGTTGATGGCGTCCAGCATCGCCAGGGCGCGGCCGGTGGCGGCCTGCCAGCCCTCCGGCGTGCGCGGCCCCTGCGGCACGTACGCCGCGAAGCAGCCGGCACGAAGCCCGCCCTGGCGCATCTTCGGGAAGTCCACGCGCCGACCGGTCTGGTCGCGCGGCGTGTCGGTGAAGATGTCCGGACCTGTCGGCCACGGGATGTCGATGTGGGTGTCCAGCGTCAGCAGGCTGGCGTGCAAGGCGGCGGCGTCCTGCATGATCTAGAACCCCACCCGGTCGCCGCCCTTGAGGTGCAGGATCGCCCGCGCCTCGGCCGGGGTGGCGATCTCCAGGCTCAGCTCCTCCAGGATACGCTTGATCTTGGCGACCTGCTCGGCGTTGGACTGCGCCATCCGGCCGCGGCCGATGTACAGGCTGTCCTCCAGGCCCACGCGGACGTTGCCGCCCATGATGCCAGCCATGGTGGTGAACGGCATCTGGTGCCGCCCGGCCGCCAGCACCGACCACACGTAGGCGTCGCCGAACAGCCGGTCCGCGGTCTCCTTCATGAACTGCAGGTTGCGCGGCTCGGCGCCGATGCCGCCCAGGATGCCGAAGATGGTCTGCACGAACAGCGGCGGCTCGACGATCTTCCGCTCAAGGCAATACGCCAGGTTGTACAGGTGGCCCACGTCGTAGCACTCGAACTCGAACCGGGTGCCGTGGCCGCGGCCCAACTGCTCGACGATCCCTTCGATGTCCTTGAAGGTATTGCGGAAGATGTGGTCGTTGGTGCGGGCCAGGTAGGGCTGCTCCCACTCGTGCTTCCAGCTCTGCACCCGGTTGCCGGCGCCGGAGATGTTGAAGTTCATCGATCCCATGTTGAGGCTGCACATCTCGGGCTTGGCCAGCAGCGGCGCTTCCAGGCGGTCGGCGAGCGTCATGTTCAGGCCGCCGCCGGTGGTGATGTTCAGCACGGCGTCGGTGCTTTGCTTGATCACCGGCAGGAAGCGCATGAACAGCGCCGGGTCGGGCGAGGGTTCCCCCGTGTCGGGGTTGCGGGCGTGCAGGTGGATAATGGCGGCGCCGGCCTCGGCGGCCTCGATGCTGCTCTGGGCGATCTGCTCGGGCGTGATGGGCAGGGCGTCGGACATGCTGGGCGTATGGATGGCGCCGGTGATGGCGCAGCTGATGACGACCTTGTTGGAGTGGCTGGACATTTGCGTTCCCTAGGTGGCGTTCCCGCGATGTTGCACCCGTGGCGGCGCGGCGGCTAGATGATGCGGAACGCAGGGGGGACCGCGGGAATGCGTGGCTGGAGGATGTGGCTGCTGGGCCTGCTGCTGCTCGGCCTGTTGCTGCCCGGCCCGTTGCTGCTCAGCGGGGCGGTGCGCGCGCAACCTGCCCCGGAGGCGGCGGGCGACCCGCATGTGCTGGCCAGGGCCTTCCTGGAGCGGATCGGCACGGCGAACATGCTGGACCAGCTCCTGGCCGCGCAGCGCCAAACCATCGTCATCGTGCTGCAGCACAGCGGCCAGACCGAGCAGCAGGCGGAGGAAGCCTGCGACAAGTACCTGATGCCGGAGCTGCGCGCCCGGGCGCCCGAGCTGATGGCGCAGTTCGAGGACATCCTGGTGCACGACTTCACGGTGCCGGAGCTGCAGTCGATCGTGGGGAACCGGAACGACGAGGCTCGCCGCACCGCGGCTGCGAAGGCGGGGAACTTGTCGGCCGAGTTCAGCGCCGCCGGGCGAACCTGGGGCAGCCAGGTGGGGCAGGAAGCCTTCGAGAAGAACGCCGACGCGCTGAAGAAGCTGGGCCTGAACCCGCCGGCAGCGCCCAAGTAGCGGCGCTGCGGCAGGGGGCAGCCAAACCGGGCGCACGCGAACGCCGGGCTTGCCGCGCCGCCGGGTGGATTGTATCACCGTCCGGTGTCGTCCGCGTAGCTCAGCAGGATAGAGCACAGGATTCCTGGTTGGTTAATTGGGCGCGGCGCCTGGAAACAGCGCCGTGGAACCGCTCAAAGTCGGGGAACGCTTCGGTGCGCTTGCGCCATGCCGATCCCGAGCCAAGCCCGGCCGCCAGGCTGGGACGGTGTAGAGACTGGACGGGCGGCGCCTGGGGGAGCGTTCGGCAATGCCGGGCGCGCCTATGGCGAAGGGACAGTCCAGACCACGAACGTCAGGCCCTCCGGGGCCGGGCGGCGGCGAAAGCCGAAGTGGGATGAATCCTGGGGCCGTGGGTTCGAATCCCGCCGCGGACACACCCCTGTCGCCTGGCCTGACCCCATGCCCCTGCCTCACAGCGGGCGCCGTCAATGCGGGCCGCACTTGCGGCGCGGTACTCCAGAGGGGCACAGCGCAGCCCCCTCGCCTTCTGGATTGCCGCGCCGAAGCCGGCTCGCAATGACGGAGGGAGGGGACCGGTCAGGGTTGAAGGCCGCTGGTGCTGCAGCGCCTCCGGCCGTCAGTGCGGGCCGGAGTGCTTCGCCTGCCAAGCCTTCATCGCGGCGATCTCCTTGTCCTGCGCGGCGACGATGTCCCGGGCCAGCTTGCGCATCGCCGGGTCCTTGCCGTTCGTAAGCTCATAGCGGGCCATGTCGATGGCGCCCTGATGATGCGGGATCATCATCGCCACGAAATCCCGGTCGGCGTCGCCGGTCACCGGCGCGGCAGCCATGTCCCTCGACATCTTGTCCATCGCCTCCATCATCGGCCCCCGCGCCGCGCCGGCGCTGCCTGACGGCATCGCCATCCCAGGCATCGGCGCCGGAGCCTGCTGCGCCCGGGCAGGGGCGCCGGTGGACAGGATGGCCAGCATCCCGGCTGCAAGGGTGGACTTAAAACAGTGCGTCATGTCAAACCTCCATTGGTTCATATCCGCGCCGCCCTGAGCCGCAGGGCGTTCGCGATCACCGACACCGAACTCAGCGACATCGCCAGGGCGGCCACCACCGGGCTGAGCAGGATGCCAAAGGGCGGGTAGAGCACGCCCGCGGCAATCGGGATGCCGACGGCGGTGTAGGCGAAGGCGAACACCAGGTTCTGCCGGATGTTGCGCATGGTCATCCGGCTCAGCGCCCGCGCCCGGGCGATGCCCGCGAGGTCGCCCCGGACCAAGGTGATCCCGGCGCAACTCCTCCGCCTTGCCTGCAAGCCAGCCCAGGTCCACGCGGGCGTTCGCCATCAACGCAACGTTGCCCAATGCCACGCCATGGCCGTTGACCTTTGGCCGCAGGTGGGCGTCCGGGTCGGCCTGGAACTTGGTCCGGCAGCCTGCGGAGTAGAAGCGGTAGCTCGCCCCGGCACGCTCGAAGCGGTACGCCGAGGTTTGCGGGTTCACGTGCATCCCGCAGACGGGATCGGTGACCGTGGCTGCTGCGACGGGAGTCGCTGCGGCGGGTTCATTGGCCTTGCTGCCGCGGCAGCAAGGCGCGTGCGTGTGGTCGTGGCCGCCCTGGTGGTCGTCCATTGTGCCTCCTGCGGTCCGCCGACGTGCGGACCGGGCCTGCGAGGCCGTGACATGGTGCTTCCCACCATGGGAAGGTCAAGGGCGGGGGGAAGAAGGCTGGGATCGGGCCCCTTGAGCTTGGCGCGGCGGGAACCCTGATGTGGACGGTGGGCCGGAGGTGCGCATGAACATTGGTGAGGCCGCCAAGATGTCGGGCATCAGCGCGAAGATGCTGCGGTATTACGAGAGCATCGGCCTGGTGCCGCGGTCCAACCGGACCGATGCGGGATACCGGACGTATGGCGCCGCTGAGGTAAATACTCTCCGGTTCATCCGGCGTGCCCGCGGCTTCGGCATCCCCATGGACCGGGTGAAGCTGCTGGTCGGCCTGTGGCAGGACAGGACGCGGCCGAGCCGCGAGGTGAAGGCGATCGCGCTGGAGCAGATCGCGGAGCTTGAGGCAAGGATCGCCGAGCTGACCGCCACGCGGGATGCATTGGCGGACCTCGCCGGCGCGTGCCGGGGCGACAGCCACCCCGAATGTCCGATCCTTGAGGACCTTGGGCGCGCGTCACCCGCTGGGCGGCAATCCCAAGAGGCGCCGCGCACGCTGGGCAAGGGCCTGCGGTTCGGCACCGCCGGGTAGCCGCACGTCGGCCGGATTGCTCAAGCTCCGGAGACAGCGCGTTCTCGGCGGTGGAGCAAATGGATGGCCGGGACCATGGGTAGGGACCTGCGTCGCCCCTGCTAAACCGCCGGAGCCGCTTCCCGTGCTGCAACTGTCGCGGTGAACGCCTGCACCCGCGCGTAGCAGTCGCAGGCCACCGCCTCCAGCCCCGGCCGGTCGGCCACCATGATGCGTCCGCGGCCGTTGCGGACCAACCCGGCCTCCCGCAGGGAACCCAGCGCAATGGTCACCCCGGACCGCCGCACGGCCAGCATGATCGCCAGGAACTCCTGCGTCAGCGCCATCTCGTCGCCGTCCACCATGTCATGCGCCAGCAGCAGCCAGCGTGCGCAGCGCTCCATCACGTTGTGGCGGCTGTTGCAGGCGGCGGTCTGCGCCACCATGGCCAGGTAAACCTCCAACTGCCGCATCAGCTTGCGCCGCAGCACCGGCATCCGGCCGAGGCAGTCCAGCAGGGTGGCGGACGACATCCGGTTGGCAATGCCGGGGATCTGCACCATGGCCCGGTTGAACGAGGTCGCCTGCGGGTCGAGCAGCACGGTCAGGCCGACCATGCCCTCGTGCCCGATCACCCCGACCTCGACGCCGCTGCTCTGCTCCTGGCCGACTGCGACCATCGAGGCCATGCCGTGCTCGAAGAAGAACACGCTGTCGATGCGTTCGCCGGGTTCGTGCAGGCCCTGGCCATTAACCATGCGGACCCGGATCAAGTGCGGGCGAAGTCCGGACAGCTCGGCAGGAGGCAGGCCTGCGAGCAGCTTATTTCGAATTGGAACGCCGGTTGACAACGCGAACCTACCTTTTGCCAGATCATGCCAAGTTTGGACGGCCGCAGACATCGGCGCATTCCGCCCGTCAGCAATACCGTCATCAACCATACCTCTCTAGCCTGTATGTCATGCCATTCAATCCATGAGTTGGTTCGGCAACAGTCGGTTTTCGTTATCAAAGGGCTGTTTGGTATGATTCCGCACACAACAGAGCCTGTAGGTGACGCTGCAAGTATTGCTTGCAGTCACATCGCGTCTTGGCTTCGCTTGGGAACGGTAACGAAGTCCACGGGATAGTCTGACCCAAGGGCGTCCTGGCTGCGTTCCACAGGGTTCGGCTATCTTGAGTCTTGTGACGCGGCCGCCTGGCGATCATGCGTTGCTGGGCGGTTAGTAGGTTCGGCCGTCGTCTGACCAATCACCGGTGCCGGCTGATGCCGCCGATGCTTCCGCCCGCCAAGCCCGACTGCCGCCCGCGGACGAGCGCCTGGGCACGAGCGGCATGCGTTGCCTGCTGAATCTCCCGATGCAAGCGCCACATCGCGGCGGGCCGGCCAGGACTGCTGCCGGGCGTCGCCGCATCTGCCGCCTTGGGTCACGACGCCAGTGGCCCGGCAGCCTGCATGGGCGCCGGTAAGCGTGCGGCCACGCCGCTGGCCTGCTTTGCCCGACCCTGTGCTGATCATCGTCAATCGTGCGTTGGGAACAAAGGGCCTTGCCGTGCTGCGGCGGTGTTGGATCGTCGAGCCGACCCTTGGCTGCTGACGCCGCCCGTCGCGCGACGACGAGCGTTTTGCCGGGCTGTCTGACGCCATGGTCACGCTTGCCATGCTCCACCGCGCCATTCCCGCAGGCCGGATTATGGCGTCCTAAACGGGATCTGAGTTCACGTTTGACTCGGCAGCAACAAACCCCTGGAAATCCGTTTGAGCCGCCGCTAAACCCCACCGAAATGAACATATGCTGGCAAAATCAGCCGCTGGCAGGACACCATCCCTGTCGTTTTTCGCCGGGAACGGCGCGGCTTGGCGCGAAATGCCGATCATATTACGAAACGAAATTCGGTCCGGTCCGCTGCGCTGCGGCCTGCTGGCCCCTTGCAGCTACTTTCCAGGCGAGTGCGGGTGTTCACGTTAATTCACGGCTACTAACGATTTCGGTTTTAGGAAATGTTAAGTTGCGTTACAACCCCGTTTAGAGGGCGTTAAACAGGAACGGAACAGAGCCATGCATCACCTCGCCAAGGCCGCGCTTGCCGCTGCTGCTGTCGCCTGGGCTGGTGCTGCCAGCGCCGCGCCGATCACCGGCTCGCTCAGCTTTTCCGATGGCGCCAACGAGAGCGGGCAGTCGCTTTTGACCCGGACCAGCTTCACCGTGCTGAACGCGACGACCCAGGGCGGCACCGGCGACTTTTCCACGGTGCCGCTCAATCTCCCGGTCACGATCGGCACTTTCACGGTGCCGGGTAACGGCATCTGGACCACAGCCATCGGTCCCAGCGATTTCAAGTCCACATTCCTTGGCGGCACGTTCGTCGCCGCTTCAGTCCAGGAGACGGACCAGTCCATGGCGCCCAGCGGCAACGAGTCGATCACTGTCGTGTTCCTGGGCACATTCACGCCTGCTGATGGCCTATCGGGTTTCGATCCGTCAGCAGGAAGCGTGATCGCCAACCTGAACCGCAGCGGTTCGCTCGGCAATTTCTCGGTGGCATCAGCCTTTACCTTGGAGGTGCCGCCGGTCGCCGGCGATGTCCCAGTGCCGGAGCCTGCCAGCATGGCCGTGCTCGGGATGGGTCTGGCTGGACTTTATATGATGCGTCGCCGCGCAGGGTAAAACGGCTCGGCCTTTTTCGGACAACAGAAAGAGCACACCCCCAGGCGCTGGCCTTTGCTGCCTGTTCCCCGGTTCTGCCCAAATTCCGGCAAACCATGCGTTTGCCCAACCCATGCATGCTTTCACGCTGAGCCCGTACGCCTGGCGTTCTATCTACAGCCGCAATTTTTTCGCTGAAATTCCGTTCATCGATCAGCCTTGCAGCCTGTCCAGGCTGGCCCATGACTTGCCGCGCAAATGCCTGGCCTGTCTCAGCCCAACGCTGCGTACCGTGCAATATTTGACAGGTGAACAACCATGCGCCGGGTCACCCTGCCGCACAACATGAACGGTTCGCCACCCGCCTCGACCCGAGGGAGGCCACGCCGACTGGCCGACCCGGACGCGGTCATCTCATATCTGACCGGCTGGGTAGAGGCCGCCCGTCAATCCGGGCGTGCAGAGCGGGCGTACAGGCTGGAATTGCTGATCTGGGAGGCCTACGGCAACAAGCTGGCCAGCGCAATCAACGGCGCATCCGTGCTGATTTGAAGTCCCGCGGGGATCGCGCCAATCCGATCCTGCGCGGGACTGCCCCTCCCTTCCGTTCTGGCCTGTCCTAATCCGAAAGGGGACAATCATGGAGCATCTGTCTTCACCCAACGGTGCGCATGGCGGCTGGGGCGCTGGCGCGAGCAGTGCAAGGCTGCCGCTTGACGCGCAGCACAGCGCGGGGCGCGGTCCGCCGCGATTGCGTCGCGGCACGGTCATGCTGGCCGCAGTTGGAAGCCTTGCCGTCCTGCTCGCGGATTTCGGCGCAGCGTCGGCCAGCCGGGCGCCGTCCAGCAAGCATGGCCGCGCCGTGCAGGCCGGCCACAAGCGGATACATGCGTCCCACCCGAGAAGCGCGGGGCGCATCGAAGCCCGGCATGCCCGGCCGCGTCCGGCTGCGGCGCCAGCCATGGTGTCCGGGCCGACGTCCCTGGTGAACGCCGTATGGGACAACCCGGCCCTGTCCCCTGCTGTTCTTGAAGCCCTCCTTGATGCCGCGGAGGACTGCCAGATTGCCCCTGATCTGCTGGTGTCCCTGGCATGGCGGGAAAGCAGGTTCGCCCCAGATGCCCGGAGTACCCTGTCCTCGGCAGCCGGGCTGCTGCAGTTCACATCCAGGACCTGGCTCCAGGCTGTTCATCAGTTTGGCTCCCAACACGGCATCGGCGACTATGCCGCGGCCATCCACCGGGACCGGTCCGGCGAATACACCGGCCAGGGGAGCCAAGCGGCCATCCTTGCGCTCCGCAACGACCCCGCCCTGTCGGCGGGCATGGCTGGCGAGGTGCTGAAACAGCATCGCGCGGCCATGCAGGCGTCCATCGGTCGGAGCATGATGCCTGCGGACCTCTATCTGGCCTACGTCATGGGACCGGCCAGCGCGGCCCGGTTCCTCACCATGCTGCGCCAGAGGCCCTCGGCGCCGGCGCGTGGCGTGATCAACCGAAGGGTGCTGCGCAACGCCGGGCTGCTCGCCCGTGATGGCCACCCGCTGACGGTCAGGGGGACGTACGACGCCGTCCGCATGATGCTCGACGATTACCACGCCCACTTCGAGCCGGTCATCGCAGTGGCGATCGAGAAGCGGCTGCCTGACGAGTAGAGCCATCCGCACCAGGCTGCTGCCGGCGTAGCGCACGGGGCATGCGCGGGCCGCAGCGCCGCCTGGCCCGGCGTCATCCAGCCTGCAATCCGGTCTGAGACGTGCTGATCCCGAGTTCATGACGGATGGAGTTGTTCGCGATGCACATGATCAACGTCTTGCCGGCGTCCCTTCCTGCCGCAGTATCCCTCGGGCTGTTCGCATCGATGATCTTGAGAAGGCGGAACTGGCGGCGCGTCGCTGACCTGGCTGCTCCCGGGTCAGGTTGGATGGGCTTGCCGGCGTCACCCCCTCCGCCGAACCTGTCGAAGGGGTCATGCGGCGGTCAGCCGCTTGCGGTTCAGGCGGGCCGCGCGGGTGCGACTGCGGCGGATCACGCCTGCATCCCTGCGCAGACCTTGCAGGGGCGCCGACCGGCTGCTGTCTTGGATTCCAGCGGCGTCGTTGTCCCACACCAACCGTCCCCTGCTCTGGCCCTTACGCCGCTGCATCCAACCCTGCGTCATCGCGCGCCGCGCTTTTGGCGTGGCAGTCCAGGAATGCACCGGCCCAGGGATGCACAGGCGATGCCGCGGTCGGCGGTCTCCTGCTTGCCGCGTCGCAAGCGCCGCAACGACGATCCGAGGGGCAACCCGGTGAGGGCAGAGGACGGCTAGCATCGGCGTCGGGACCACGGTTCGGCTGGCGCGCGTTGGATGATGCACGCTAGGCTGCCGCCATGCGCCTCCTTTGCCTCGCCGCCGCGGCTGCGGCCATCCTGGCCGCCCTGCCCCAGGCAGCCCGCGCCGCCGATCCTGCACCCCTCGCGGCGTCCCGCGGCATCGTGGTCACGGCGCAGCACCTGGCGTCGGACGTGGGGGCGCAGGTGCTGCGGGACGGGGGCAACGCCGTCGATGCGGCGGTCGCGGTCGGCTACGCGCTGGCCGTGACCTATCCCGCCGCGGGCAACCTGGGCGGCGGCGGCTTCATGACCATCCGGCTCGCCGATGGGCGCACGACCTTCCTGGACTTCCGCGAGAAGGCGCCGCTGGCCGCGACCGCCGGCATGTTCCTGGACGCCAAGGGCGACGTCGCGCGCCGCCGGTCGCTGGACACCTGGCTGGCCGTCGGTGTTCCCGGCTCGCCAGCCGGGCTGGAGGTGGCGCGTGAGCGTTACGGCACCCGGCCGCGCGCCGCGCTGATCGCCCCAGCCATCCAACTGGCACGCGACGGCTTCGTGCTCGGCCCCGGCGACATGGCGGTGATCGGCACCGCGACCGAGGCGCTGCGGCGCGACCCGGCAGCGGCGGCGATCTTCCTGCGCGACGGCCAGGCCATGCGCCCCGGCGACCACCTGCAGCAGCCAGACTTGGCCCGCACCCTGCAACTGATCAGCGACGGGGGGCCGGACGCCTTCTACCACGGACCCATCGGTGCGGCGCTGGTCGAGGCCAGCCGGGCCGGCGGCGGCCTGATCGCGCAGGCCGACCTGGACGCCTACCGCGTGCGGGAGCTGCGGCCGGTCGAGTGCGACTACCGAGGCTATCACGTCATCTCGGCGCCGCCGCCCAGCTCCGGCGGGGTCATCCTGTGCGAGATGCTGGGCGTCCTGGGCGGCTATGACCTGGGCGCGATGGGCTTCCACTCCGCCGCCGAGGTGCACGTGCTGGTGGAGGCGATGCGCCACGCCTACCGCGACCGCAACAACCGCCTGGGCGATCCGGATTTCGTGGACAACCCGGTGGCGCACCTGCTGGACCCCGCCTATCACGCCGCCATCCGCGAGGGAATCGACCCGGAGCGGGCAACGCCGTCCAGCACCTTGCCGGCGGAGGCGCCGGAGGGGACGAACACCACGCACTACTCGGTGATGGATGGTGCGGGGAACGCGGTGGCGGTGACCTACACGCTAAACGACTGGTTCGGGGTGCGGAAGGTGGTGCCCGGCACCGGCGTCGTGCTGAACAACGAGATGGACGACTTCACGGCCAAGCCGGGCCAGCCCAACCTGTTCGGCCTGGTGCAGGGCGCGGCCAACGCGGTGGCGCCGGGCAAGACGCCGCTGAGCAGCATGAGCCCGACCATCATCACCCGGGACGGCCGGGTGGCGATGGTGATCGGCAGCCCCGGCGGCGGGCGGATCATCACCATCGTATTGGAGGCGATCGTCAACGCCGTGGACCATGGCATGACGGTGCAGGAGGCGGTCGATGCGCCGCGCATCCATCACCAGTGGCTGCCGGACACGGTGTACCTGGAGCGCTTCGCGCTGTCGCCGGACACGCGGGCGATGCTGGAGGGGCGAGGCTACCACTTCACCGACAGCAAGCCGTGGGGCGTGGCGGAGGGCGTCATCACCGGCGGCCCGGCGCTGCGGCCGGCCGAGGGCAGCGGCGCGGGATCGTTGCCCCTAGGCGTCGAACCGGCGGGCGGTCCGCTGTTCGGCGGGCACGACGTGCGCGGCGGGGCCGGAGCGGCCAGCAGCGCCGACTAACCCTGCTTCCCCCTCTCCCTCCGGGAGAGGGCCGGGGTGAGGGAAACGGCAAGCGCCACACCACGCCTGGCCGGGCCGCTTGCTATCCTCACCCCGGCCAAATCCGACCGCGCGTCCCCCCTCACCCCGGCCCTCTCCCGGAGGGAGAGGGAGCAGCAGGCGTCAGGCTTTCTTCAGGTCCTCCGGCTTGTGCACGGCCTCCTTGCCGGTCTTGGCCGACTTCACCACGAACTGCGGCTCCTCCTTCGTCGCCTTGGCGACGTGGCCTTTGATGCGGGTCTCGGACGTTGCCTTCTTTTCAACGGTGCCCTCGATCTCCTTGCCGGACGATCCCCACTTCACCTTGTCGCCGGGCTTTACTTTGTCGGCCATCGCATGCTCCTGATTGCTCCATCAGGGCAACATGGACCGGTGGGCCGGGTTCCCACCGTGCAACCCGGCGCGCGCCGCCGCGTCTTGGGCGGCATCGAATCAAGGACACCGTCATGGCCCAGCTTCCCCGCCGCAGCCTGATCGCGCTGCTTGCCGCCGCCGCCGCCGGACGTGCCCGCGCGCAGACTCCGCCCCCCTCTGCAATGCCCTCCTCTGCAACGCCGACCGCGCCTGCCCCAGGCACGCTGACGCAGGTCGCCACGTTCCAGCAGCAGGTGACCGGCGTCGCCGTCTCCCCGGGGGGCCGCATCTTCGTCAACTTTCCGCGCTGGGAAAAGGACGTCGAAGTCTCGGTGGCCGAGCTGATGCCGGACGGCAGCCTGAAGCCCTACCCCAACGCGGAGTGGAACGCCTGGCGCAACCTGAAGCCGCTGCCGCCACGCGACCACTTCATCTGCGTGCAGAGCGTGACCGTCGATCCGCGCGGGGCGCTGTGGATCCTCGACCCGGCCGCGCCGGGCAACGAGTTCAACATCGACGCCGGGCCGAAGCTGCTGCGGGTGGACCTGAAAACGGACAAGGTGACGCAGGTGATCCACTTCGACCGCGACACCGTGCCGCAGGGCAGCTACTTGAACGACGTGCGGGTCAGCCCGGACGGGCGGTGGGCGTACCTGACGGACAGCGGCGTGCGCGGGGCGTTGCTGGTGGTCGATCTGCGGACCGGCAAGCCGCGCCGGGTGCTGGACGGGCATCCGAGCACGCAGGTCGAGTCCGGTGTGGTGGTGCACGCCGATGGGCACGAGCTGCGGCGGCCGGACAACCGTGGCCCGGCATTCGCGGCGGACGGCATCGCGCTCGATCCCCGGGGGCAGTTCCTGTACTGGCAGGCGCTGACCGGGAAGACGCTATATCGGTTGAACACCAACTTCCTGACCAACCCGCGGCTGCCGGCGAACCGCCTGGCCGCGGCGGTCGAGCGCGTGGGGACCACCAACATCGCGGACGGGCTGTGGATGGACCGCCGGGGCCGGCTGTACGTGACCAGCCCGGAGGACAACTCGCTCAAGATGCGTATGCCGAACGGCACGATGCAGGTCGTCGTGCAGGATGACCGGCTGCGCTGGCCCGACAGCTTGGCGGAGGGGCCGGACGGCTCGATCTACGTCACCAGCAGCCACATCCAGGACATGGCGCAATTCCACGAGCACGGCAGCACGATGACCGAGCCTTGGGCGTTGTGGAAGGTGGCTGTCGGCTGACGCAATGGTCCGCATCCCGTGCGGGACCCCTGCGCGACGGCCAGCACGTCTGGCCTGAACGACCTGGCTGGCGGCACGAACAAGGCGCATGGCTGCCCGGGCAGCGGAGGCCCGAAAGGGCACCCGCTCCCGTAGCGAGAACCGCCCCGACCTTCTCCTTCGGACGAGGGTTGGGGTCATCGGCGCTGACTTAGGCCAGGTCGGGGGCCTTGACCGGGTAGGCTGTCGCCGTCATTGCGAGCCGCGCTTGCGGCGCGGCAATCCACGGGCCGCCAGTGCAGTCCGTTCGCCCCTGGATCGCCGCGTCGCCAGCGCTCCTCGCCGTGACGGCGGTGCTCGGGGCATAGGCTGGCCGGCCTAAGTCAGCGCGCATGGGCGATTGTGTTGGGAGGCCTGCTCAGGCTTGGGGAAGCCACCAGGCTAAACGCTCGAACGTTGCTGTGGCGCCGTTCGCGACCTGCTCCGCATCCGCCGCCGGCGCCTGGTCCAGCCGGGCCAGGAACAGGCGCCACATGGCGCCGGTGTGCTTGCCATAGCCGGCGAAGTAGGTGCAGCCATACTGGGCATTCAGACCCAACTGCCGCTCCACGTTCCGCTCGATCACCCGGCCGCCCAGGGTCGAACCCTCCATCACGTAAAGCGAGCCGAGCGCCTCGACGCCATTGCGCAGCAACGGCAACGGGCACGTGGGCAGCATGGCGACGGCGTCCGCCGAAAGCCCGAGTGCCGCCAGATCGGCCTGCAGCAGGTGCACGCGCCGCCGCGGATCAAGAAACGCCGCATCCTGGAACAGGACCGACATCCGCGGCTCCCAGTTGCGCCAGAACCCATAGAACCGCTCGATCAGCGTCCGGTAGGCGTCCAGGCCGAGCCGGTCGTCCAGCAGGCCCAGCGTGCCCCCGAGCCGGTCGTGCGCCGCGCGCGTCCCGGTCCGCAGATGGGCCAGCAGCGCACCGCTCGGCGGGGTGGCGGTCAGCACAGCATCGACTTCACGGTGGCGGTCAGGGCGGCCAGGGCGAAGGGCTTCGTGAGCACCTGCATGCCGGGTTCCAGCGTCCCGCTGCCCCAGGCGGCGTTCTCGGCAAAGCCGGTGATGAACAGCACCTTCAGCCGGGGGCGCTGGACCCGTGCGGCGTCGGCGAGCTGGCGTCCGTTCATCCCGCCGGGCAAGCCGACGTCGCTGACCAGGAGATCGACGCCCTGCTTGGATCGCAGGACGCGCAGCCCTTCCATCCCGTCAGCCGCCTCGATCACGTCGTAGCCCAGGTCGCGCAGCACATCGCCGATCAGCAGGCGCACGGCCGGCTCATCGTCCACCACCAGCACCGTTCCCCCAGCCCTGCCGGCCGTGTCGGGGATTAGACTTGGGCTGCCCGGCTCCGCCTCGTCGATCCCGGCGTAGCGCGGCAAGTAGAGCCGTACGGTCGTGCCCCGCCCGACCTCGCTGTGGATGCGGGTATGGCCGTCCGACTGCTTGGCGAAGCCGTAAACCATGGACAGCCCCAGCCCGGTGCCCTGGCCGAGCGGCTTGGTCGTGAAGAACGGCTCGAACACGCGGGCGATCACGTCCGGCGCCATGCCGCACCCGGTATCGGTGACCGACACCATGACATACTGCCCGGAGGCGGTGTCGTGCCGGCCGGCGTCCGCCTCGTCCAGGGTGACGTTGGCGCCCTCGATGGTCAGGTGGCCGCCCTCCGGCATCGCGTCCCGCGCATTGATCGCCAGGTTGAGCAGCGCGTTCTCAAGCTGGTTTGCATCGCACAGCGTCCGCCAGAGGCCGCCCAGGATCATCGTCTCAATGCGGATGGCGGGACCGACAGTGCGGCGGATCAGGTCCTCCATCGAGGCGGCGAGCCGGTTCACGTCAACCGACTGCGGATCGAGGGTTTGCCGGCGCGAGAACGCCAGCAGGCGATGGGTCAGCGAGGCCGCCCGGTTGGCGGAGGTCGTGGCCAGGCCGATGTAGCGGTCCAGGTCGCCGATCCGGCCCTGGGCGACACGGGTCTGCAGCAGCTCCAGGCTGCCGAGGATGCCGGCCAGCAGGTTGTTGAAGTCGTGCGCGATGCCGCCCGTCAGTTGGCCGACCGCCTCCATCTTCTGGCTTTGGCGCAGCCTGTCGTTCAGGTCGGCGATCCGGCGCAGGCTGCGGACCATGACGTCGGCGATGCCGTGCCGGAGGGTTTCGGCCATCTCCACTTCCCACTCGGCCCAGGGCCTTGCCACCCCGTGCCACATCTCGGTCCATTTCTCGTAGGAATACTTCGGCGGGCCGGCGGCGTCGCGCACATCGCCGTGCGATTTCGCTGCGTCGGCCACCCTGCCGCGGGAGCTGCCGCCCCAGGTGACCAGCTCCGCCTCCTCGGGTCGGAACCAGAGCAGCATGTTGGCGCGGTCATCGGACAGGAAAACCGCGAGCAAGCCGCTGGCGATCGCCGTGTGCCGGCTCCAGGACGGGAACGCCGCGCCAAGATTGTTGGTTTGGAACAGCCGGTCCGGACCGCCCTGCGCGCGCAGCCAGGCGGCGGCCTCGCGGATGTCCGCCTCCGGCGGCGTGTCCCCCAGCACCGAAACGGCGCCGTCATACAGCACCGCGGCGCCGGTGGACGCGAACAGGCTGTTGACCGTAACGCTGCCGGTCGTCAGCGCTGCGGCGACGTCATCCGCCTCCGCCATGTTGGCCAGCAGCGCCGAGAGCCGGACGACATCCTCTCGCCGGGCCTGCTCGGTCACGCTGTGCTCGGCGGGTCCGACGCGCAACGCGAAGGCGTCGGTCAGCATCGAGGCTGCCAGGCGCCGGTCGGTGGACGGGTGGTGCGGCTGGCGATGATGACAGACTATCAGGCCCCATAGCCGGTCCTTGTGCAGGATCGACATCGACATGGAACCGTCGATGCCGAGGTTGCGGTGGATCTGCATGTGCACCGGGGACAGGCTGCGCAGGGAGGCGAACGACAGGTCGATGGCCCGCGGCGATGCGCCGCCCGTCTGGCCCGGGGGGGGTTGGGCGGGGTCCCGCGCAAGGTCCCAGGTGGGGTCCCAGGCGGGGTCCCAGGCGGGGTCGATGTCGAGCGGCACCGGCGCGGCGCCCCGGTCGGGAACCCAGCGCATCGGGCTGTGCCGGTATAGCTCGCGGGCTTGCGCCGGGATGTCGGACGCGGGGAAGCGTAGGCCGTTCAGCGCGTCGTCCCAGTCGGCATCCTTGTCCTCGACGATGGCCTGTCCATTCCAATCGGAATCGAACCGGTAGATCACGACCCGCTCGTAGCCCGTCAGGAGGCGGACGCCACGGACGGTGACAAGGGCCAGCTCATTGAGGTCGCTACCGATCTCGCGCAGGTCGACGATGATCTCCTGAAGCTGGCGGATGACGGCCTGGGCATCGTTGCCCGCCTTGGCGTCCGCCGGCTCCATTTCCACCAGGACCAGGCCGGCATGGCTGTGGACGGCCATATCGAACGCTGGGGCCTCGCCAAAGCAAATGCTTTGGCTGACCTTGGCCACCTTGAGCGTGGACTGCCACGGAGCCGCTCCCCGCAGCGTGTTGCCGTGGAAACGCCGCTGCACCGCCTCAGCGAAGGGTTGGCCGAGCAGGCTGTCGATGCTCTGCCCCATCACCCTGTCCATGGATGGGGAGGCGTCCAGCGGGCCAACCGTGTTGCGGCTGGCGGCAACCACGGTCCAGTCGCGCAGGGGATCGAAGACCAGCAGGGCGCCATGCGGCTGGATGGTGCCCGGGATATGGATCGGTTCCTGGGAACAGGCGGGATCGGCGCCCGTTACCGCCGATGCCGAGCCTGGAACGGCTGCGATCTGCCGTTGGCTGGTTCGGTAGGCGGAAGCAAGCGCGGCGGTTGAGGCAGGCACCCTGCGGCCATTCATAATCTACCCCAACGGTGCATCGATGCTGCCAAGCCGACCAGCGTATATGACCAGAATGCAGAATATGCTAGCCGCGATGCAATGACCATCAGTATTATAACGGGATTCTCGATTTATTCACGCTGTGGAGCGCCCCCAGGATTGCGATGAACTTGCGGATTGACTTTCAAACTCTTGCTGTAGGCGTGGGCAGCGTTTGCTGGACGGCCGCGTCTTATATGCGCTGACTTAGGACAAACGCGGGTTGCTCCGCGGCGGCATGCGGGCCGAGTCATTGCGGGGAGCACTTGCAGCGCGGCAATCCACGGGCGGCCGGCGCGGTCCCTAGGCCGCGTCGCAATGACGGCGCGATGACGGCGGCGCTCGGGGCAGCTTGCGGACAGGGCAAGTCATCGCACCTTCTCCCTGCGACCGGCCTCCCTACAGCCGGCTGACAGTTCTCCCGGACGCCTGCGGTGGGAGCAGCCTAGCCAGACTGCACGGGACGCCCGATCGACGCTCGCTGAACCAGGACGCCGTTGGCCTTGCGCGCGTCCGGTGCCAACATTGCCGCGTGCCGCGCCGGGACGGCAGGCCCCTGCCGGTCAGAGCCGCCGGCGGTTGGGCCGAACCTGGATTTGAGAGCAAGAGCCGGAGTGCGGCGCAGCACGGCTGGCGGCATGTTCGCGCGGCTGAACACCGCAAAGGGGATCGGACGATGAACATGATTGCAAGACAGCAGCCGGAGCGCCCGGCGCCTGCCACGGCTGCCGACCCGAGATGGGCGCGCATCGTCGCGCGGGACCGGACCGCCGACGGGATGCTGTGGTACTCGGTGGCCACCACCGGCATCTACTGCCGCGCCTCCTGCCCATCGCGGACCGCCAACCCGGCGAATGTCAGCCTGCACGACACCCTGGCGGCGGCCCGCGCCACCGGCTGCCGGCCGTGCAGGCGCTGCAACCCCGACGGACCCTCGCTGGACGCGACCCGTGCCGGGATCATCGCCGAGGCGTGCCGGGAGATCGAGCGGCAGGAGGAGGCGCCCTCGCTTGCCGGGCTGGCCGCCGCAGCCGGCATGAGCACCGGCCACTTCCACCGGCTGTTCAAGGCGGTGACCGGCCTGACGCCCAAGGCGTTCGCCGCCGCGCACCGGGCCAGCCGCGTGCGCGAGGGGCTGGACCGGGGCGGCACCGTGACCGAGGCGATCTATGGCGCCGGGTTCAACTCAGATGGCCGCTTCTATGCGGGGTCCACCGCCATGCTTGGCATGACGCCGACGCGCTATCGTGCCGGGGGTGCCGGGGAGGTGATCCGGTTCGCGGTCGCGCAGTGCTCGCTGGGGGCGATCCTGGTCGCGTCGAGCGAGAAGGGCGTGGCCGCGATCGGGATCGGCGACGAACCCGATGCGCTGGTGCGCGACCTGCAGGACCGCTTCCCGAGGGCCAGCCTGGTGGGCGGGGACGACGGGTACGAGACGCTGGTGGCGCGCGTGGTCGGCTTCGTCGAGGCGCCCGGCGCGGGCCTTGGCCTGCCGCTGGACGTGCGCGGCACCGCGTTCCAGCAGCGGGTGTGGCAGGCGTTGCGGGAGGTGCCGCCGGGCGGGACGGCGAGCTATGCGGATATCGCCCGGCGGATCGGCGCGCCGGGGTCGGTGCGGGCAGTCGCGGGGGCCTGCGCGGCCAATGCCATTGCGGTGGCGATCCCCTGCCACCGGGTGGTGCGGACCGACGGCTCGCCGTCCGGCTATCGCTGGGGGGTGGAGCGCAAGCGCCGGCTTATTGCCATGGAGGCCACAGGGTGAGCGCGGCTGCGGCGGCCGGCCCGGCCGTGGACGCGCAGGGTTGGGGCCGGTCGCCGGGCGGCCGGGTTGAGGGGGTGGATTGGCCGGCCGTGCTCGCCGACCTTGACGCGCAGGGCTGGGCGGTGCTGCCGGGGCTGCTGACCGGGGCGGAGTGCGACGGCGTCGCCGGGCTGTATGACGGCGAGGGCTTCCGCAGCCGGGTCGTGATGGCGCGGCACGGGTTCGGGCAGGGGGAGTACCGGTACTTCGCCTACCCGTTGCCGCCGCTGGTGGAGGCGCTGCGGACTGCGCTGTATTCGCACCTGGTTCCCGTCGCCAACCGCTGGAACGAGCGGATGGGGGTCGGCGTGCGGTATCCCGCGGACCATGCCGCGTTCCTGGAACGCTGCCACCGGGCGGGCCAGGCGCGCCCGACGCCGCTGCTGCTGCGGTATGCGGCGGGCGACTACAACTGCCTGCACCAGGACCTGTATGGCGAGCATGTCTTCCCGTTGCAGGCCGCTGCGCTGCTGTCCGAGCCGGGCCGGGACTTCGAGGGTGGCGAGTTCGTGCTGACCGAACAGCGGCCGCGGATGCAGACCCGGGCCGCGGTCGTGCCGCTGGGCCAGGGCGACGCCGTGCTGTTCGCGGTGAACAGTCGGCCGGTCGCGGGGGGCCGCGGCGATTACCGGGTGCTGCTGCGCCATGGGGTCAGCAAGGTCCGCGCCGGGCGCCGCCATACGCTGGGGATCATCTTCCACGATGCTGCGTGAGGCCTCTGCTCCCTCTCCGCTTCGGGAGAGGGAGAAGCAGGCGGCCTCAGGCTGTCAGCAGCGCCTTGTCCTTGGCCCTGGCCCGCTCGGCGGCGGGGCGGCTGCCGATGCGCTGGACGTAGGCGGCGATCTCCGGCCGCTGTGGCACCAGCTTCACCGCAGTCGTCCAGGCCAGCGCCGTCCCCCATAGCACGTCTGCGGCGGAGAACCGGGCGCCCAGCACGTAGGGACCCGGCGTGATCGCGCCGACTAGCGTCTCCAGCATGGCGTCGAAGTCGCCATAGGGGCTCATCGCCCGCGGCCCGGGATCGCGGTTGCTGGCACGGTCCACCACCGCCGGCTCGAACGTGGCGGAGTAGAACACCATCCAGCGCAGGTAAGGGCCGCGCAGGGGGTCGCCGACCGGCGGGGCCAGCCCGGCGGCGGGGAACAGGTCGGCCAGGTGCAGCATGATCGCCACCTGCTCCGTGACGATGGCGCCCGTGGCGTCGCGCAGGACCGGCACCTTGCCCAGCGGGTTGATCGCCAGGAAGGCCGGGGCGCGGTGCTCCGCCTGCCCGCGGTCCAGCGCCTCCAGGCGGTAGGGGGCGTCCAGCTCCTCCAGCAGGATCAGCGGCGCCAGGGAGCGGGTGCGCGGCATGTAGAACAGGGTGACGGCGGGATCGGGCATGGCTGGGCCTTTGCGCGATGGCGGGGGCGCCATTATGTGCATGGCATCCACGCCAGCACGAGGCCCCCACGATGAACGCCATCACCCCCCAATCTCATGAAGCGCGCCTGGACAGCCTGGCCAAGGTGGCCGTCGATGTCGGGCTTGGCCTGGCGCACGGACAGGAGCTGGTGATGACCGCGCCGCTCGACGCCGTGCCACTGGTGCGCCGCATCACCGAGCATGCCTACCGCGCCGGGTGCCCGCAGGTGACGACCCTGCTGACCGATGATGTCGCGACCCTGGCGCGCTACCAGTTCGCCCCGGACGACGCGTTCGACCGTGCGCCGGCCTGGCTGTATGAGGGCATGGCGGCGGCGTACCGCGGCGGCGCGGCGCGGCTGGCGATCGCGGGGGACGATCCGTCGCTGCTGTCGGCGCAGGACCCGGGCAAGGTGTCGCGCGCCAACCGCGCCCGCTCCGTCGCCTACCGCCCGGCGCTGGAGCTGATCACCAACTTCGCCATCAACTGGAGCATCGTGTCCTATGCCTCGCCGGCGTGGGCGCGGCGCATGTTCCCCAACGTGCCGGAGGCGGAGGCGGTGGCCCGGCTGTGGGACGCGATCTTCGCCGCCTCCCGCGTGGACCAGGCTGATCCCGTCGCGGCGTGGGCGGCGCACAACGCCGGGCTGCACGCGCGGACGATGGCGCTGAACGGCAAGCGGTTCCATGCGCTGCACTTCCGCGGCCCCGGCACCGACCTGCGGGTAGGGCTGGCGGAGGGGCATTTGTGGCTGGGCGGGGCGGAGCCGGCGAAGAACGGCATCACCTGCAACCCCAACATCCCGACCGAGGAGGTGTTCACCACGCCGCACATGCTGCGCGTCGATGGCCACGTCCGCAGCACCAAGCCGCTGAGCTATGGCGGGACGCTGATCCAGGACATTGCGGTGCGGTTTCGGGACGGGGTCATCACCGAGGCCAATGCGCGGACCGGGCTGGAAGTGCTGGAGAAGGTGTTGGGGACGGACGAGGGGGCGCGACGGCTGGGGGAGGTGGCGCTGGTGCCGGGGTCTTCGCCGATCTCGGCCAGCGGGCTGCTGTTCTTCAACACGCTGTTCGATGAGAACGCGGCCAGCCATATCGCGCTGGGGCAGGCATACCGAACGTGCCTGGAGGGGGGGACTATGGCCGGTGATGCGGAGTTGGCGCAGCGGGGGGCCAATACGAGCCTGATCCACATCGACTGGATGATCGGGTCGGGGGAGGTGGATGTGGACGGGCTGGACGCGGCCGGGGCTGCCGAGCCGGTGATGCGGCAGGGGGAGTGGGTCTAGGCCCGCTTCTCCCTCTCCCTCCGGGAGAGGGCCGGGGTGAGGGGGCGGACCAGCGCAGTCCTCGCCCAAGACGGGCAACGCTCCTTGGACCGATCCGCTTCTCGCGCCGCAGCAAAGACCCCCTCACCCCGGCCCAAGCCCGGAGGGAGAGGGAGCAGCAGGCAAGCAGCTACCGGCCGCTGAAGGCGGGTTTGCGCTTCTCGGCGAAGGCGGCCATGCCCTCGCGCTGATCCGGGGTGCCGAACAGCGAGAGGAACAGCGCGCGTTCCGCCCGGACGCCCTCGGTCAGCGTCGTCTCGAACGCGGCGTTGATGGCACGCTTGGCCATGGCGGAGGCGACGGTGCTCTGCGACGCGATCTTCTCGGCAACCTTCAGGGCCTCGGTCAGCAGGTCGGCGGCGGGGACGACGCGGCTGACCAGGTTGCAGCGTTCGGCCTCGGCGGCGTCCATCATGCGTCCCGTGAGGCACAGGTCCATGGCCTTCGACTTGCCGATGGCGCGGGTCAGGCGCTGGGTGCCCCCCGCGCCGGGGATGACGCCCAGGTTGATCTCGGGCTGCCCGAACCGGGCGGTGTCGGCGGCGATGATGAAGTCGCACATCATGGCCAGCTCGCACCCGCCGCCCAGCGCGAACCCGGCGACGGCGGCGATGACGGGCTTGCGGACGCGCAGCACGGTTTCCCAGCGGGCGCCGATGAAGTCGTGCAGGAACACGTCGGGGTAGTCGCGGTCCTTCATCTCCTTGATGTCGGCCCCGGCGGCGAACGCCTTGTCCGAGCCGGTCAGCACGACCGCGCCGATGGCCGGGTCGGCGTCGAAGGCCAGGAGCTGCGCGCCCAGCTCCTCCATCAGCGCGTCGCACAGGGCGTTCAGCGCCTGCGGACGGTTGAGGCGGATCAGGCCGACCCGGCCCTGCGTCTCGACTAGGATCATCTCGGCCATGCGCGTGCCCTTCCGTGGCGGTGCGGCGGTTCTACCCGGCTTGCAGGCGCGGGCAAAGGAAGGTGCTGCGGCCGGACTGCACGACGCGCTGGATGCCGGGGCAGATGGGGGGGCCGGGGCAGGTGGGGCAGGCCTCGCCCTCGCGCCCATACACCCGCCAGGCGTGCTGGAAATAGCCGAGTTCGCCATCCGGCTGCACGTAGTCCCGCAGGCTGGACCCTCCGGCGGCGATGGCCTCCAGCAAGGTGGCCTTGATTTCCGGCACCAGCCGCGCGGCCTGTGCGCCGGCCACGTCGGCGGCCAGGCGGGTGGGCGCGATGCCGGCGCGGAACAGCGCCTCACAGACATAAATGTTGCCCAGGCCGGCCACCACGCGCTGGTCCAGCAGGGCCGCCTTGATCGGGGTGCGGCGTCCGGTCAGGGCAGCGGACAGCAGGGCGGGGGTGAAGGCGTCGTCCAGCGGCTCCGGCCCTAGCCCGGCCAGCAGGCGGTGCGCGTCCTCGTCGTCCGTGGGCACCAAGTCGATGCTGCCGAAGCGGCGGGGATCGACGAAGCCGACCAGCCAGCCGTCGTCCGTCTCCATCTCGACGTGCTCGTGCAGCGCCGGGCCAGCGGCGTCGGGATCGTTGGCGCCGCGGCGGCGGATCAGCATGCGGCCCGACATGCCCAGATGCAGCAGCACGCTGTCGCCGCCGTCCAGCCGCATCAGGATGTACTTGGCCCGGCGGCGGAAGCCCAGCACCGCCGCGCCCGTCAGCCTGGCCTGCAACCCGGGGGGCATCGGCCAGCGCAGGTCCGGGCGCCGCACCTCGGCACGCTGGATCACCCGGCCCTGCAAGCGTGCCCGCAGGCCGCGCATCACGGTCTCGACTTCTGGGAGTTCCGGCATCGGTGCCATCCAGGCTATAGCCAGCGCCCATGAGCAGCAACCCAGATGACACCGACTTCGGCTTCCGCAGCGTGCCGCGGGCGGAGAAGAAGCCGCTGGTGCGCGCGGTGTTCGACAGCGTGGCCCCGCGGTATGACCTGATGAACGACCTGATGAGCCTGGGGGTCCACCGCCTGTGGAAGCGCGACTTCATCCGTGGCCTGGACCCGCGGCCCAGCCGCACCCTGCTGGACCTGGCGGGCGGCACCGGGGACATCGCGTTCGGCTGGCTGGCGCGCGGCGGCGGGCCGGCGGTGCTGTCGGACATCAATCCCTCGATGCTCGCCGTCGGCCAGGTCCGGGCGGACCGGCGCGGCGGGGACGACCTGACGATCCTGGTCGCGGACGCCGAGGCGATCCCGCTGCCCGACCGCAGCTTCGACCGGGTCAGCATGGCGTTCGGCCTGCGCAACTGCACGGACAAGCCGGCGGTGCTGCGGGAAGCGCGCCGCGTGCTGCGGCCCGGCGGGCAGTTCCACTGCCTGGAGTTCTCCCACGTGCAGGTGGCTGCGTTGCAGCCGGTTTACGATGCTTGGTCGTTCCAGGTGATGCCGCGCATGGGGCGCGTGGTGGCCGGGGACGCCGACAGTTACCAGTACCTGGCCGAGAGCATCCGCACCTTCCCTGACCAGGAGGCGCTGGCGGGGATGATGCGCGCGGCCGGGCTGTCGCGGGTGGGGTATCGCAACCTGACGGGCGGGATCGCCGCCATCCACACCGGCTGGCGGCTGTGATGCGGTGGGTGGGGCCAGTCGCCCGGGGCAATTGCACACCCCGTAAGCGCCGCGCTGGCTGCTCCCTCTCCCTGCGGGCAGGGCGATCGCATATGACGCTGGCTGGCCAAGTTTGGCTCGGATGCAGCCATTCAGCGGTGCCAAATTCAGCCAAAACCGCGGAAATCTGCCCTCCAGACCGAGGCAGGCCGGGTCGGAAATCCATATGCGATCGCCCTGCCCCCCGAGAGAGGGCCGGGGTGAGGGGGCGGGCAGGCGTTGCGCTGTCCGGCAGGCGGGCCGTCCTGCCAAGGGCTGAGGTCCGCGCCACAAGACCCCCTCACCCCGGCCCTTTCCCGGAGGGAGAGGGAGCAGGCAGCGTCCTCCTGCCGTATGCTTTGGCCCTGTCAATCGCCGGGGACTCGCACCTGCTACTTCCGCTTCAGGCCCGTCATTGCGAGGAGCGCAGCGACGCGGCAATCCAGGGGCCGCACGCGCCGTCCTGGCCGCCCCTGGATCGCCACGCCGCAAGCGCGGCTCGCAATGACGGTGGGATCGTTGCCGGCCAGCGCCTTCGGCAGTCTGCGTAATGCAGCGCGTCCTGCTGATCGTCAGCGGCGGCATCGCGGCCTACAAGTCGCTGGAGCTGGTGCGGCTGCTGCGCCGCGACGGGCTGGGCGTGACGGCGGTGCTGACCCAGGGCGGCGCGCAGTTCGTGACGCCGCTCAGCCTGCAGGCGCTGACGGAGGAGAAGGTTTACTCCGCCCTGTGGTCCCTGACGGACGAGAGCGAGATGGGCCACATCCAGCTTTCGCGCAGCGCCGACCTGCTGGTGGCGGCCCCGGCCAGCGCCAACCTGCTGGCCAAGATGGCGGCGGGCCTGGCGGACGACCTGGCCAGCACCGTGCTGCTGGCGACGGACAAGCCGGTGCTGGTCGCGCCGGCGATGAACGTCCGCATGTGGAGCCATCCCGCCACCGCCGCCAACATGGCGCTGCTGCAGTCGCGCGGCGTCCACGTTGTCGGACCCGACAGCGGTGCCATGGCCTGCAACGAGTTCGGCATGGGCCGCCTGGCCGAGCCGCCCGCCATCCTGGCCGCTATCCACGGCCTGCTGGCGCCGGGGGCGGTGGCTGCCGGGGCTGGACCCTTGGCCGGGCGGCATGCGCTGGTCACCAGCGGTCCCACGCACGAGCCGATCGACCCCGTACGCTACATCGCCAACCGCAGCAGCGGGCGGCAGGGCCATGCGGTCGCGGCGGCGCTGCAGGCGCTGGGCGCGCGGGTCACGCTGGTCAGCGGACCCGTGGCGGTGCCGGACCCGGCGGGCGTCCTGGTGCGGCACGTCGAGACGGCGGCGGACATGCTGGCCGCCTGCATGGCGGCACTGCCGGCCGATATCGCCGTGTGCGCCGCTGCCGTCGCGGATTGGCGGGTGGACGCGGCATCGCCGGGCAAGCTGAAGAAGGAGCCGGGCGGGACGCCACCAGCCCTGCGCCTGGTGCCGAACCCGGACATCCTGGCGACGCTGGCGGCGGCCGGGCCGGGGCGGCCGCGGCTGGTGGTGGGGTTTGCGGCGGAAACCGATGACATGCTGGCGCACGCACAGGCCAAGCTGGCGCGCAAGGGCTGCGACTGGATCGTGGCGAACGACGTGCGGCCGGAGACGGGGGTGATGGGCGGGGCGGCGAACGAGATCCACCTGGTGACGCGGGCCGGCGTTGAGCATTGGCCGCTGCTGCCGAAGGCGGAGGTGGCGGCGCGGCTGGCCCGGCGGGTGGCGGAGGTGTTCGCGTGACGGCGCCGGTGGTGCGGTTCCGGCGGCTGCCGGGCAACACGGATCTGCCGTTGCCGGCGTATGCCACGGCGGGGGCGGCGGGGTTCGACCTGCGAGCGGCGGAGGCGGCGGTGATCCCGGCGGGGGCTTGGCGGGTGGTGCCGACCGGGTTTGCGGTGGCGGTGCCGGCGGGGTGGGAGCTGCAGGTGCGGCCGCGGTCGGGTCTGGCGGTGCGGCATGGGGTGACGGTGCTGAACAGCCCGGGGACGGTGGACAGCGACTACCGGGGGGCGTTGCTGGTTTGCTTGGTGAACTTGGGGGCGGAGGCGTTTGCGGTGGCGCGGGGGGACCGGATTGCGCAGGGGGTGGTTGCGCCTGCGCCGCAGTTGGGGGTGGTGGAAGTGGGGGAGTTGGAGGGGACGGTGCGGGGGGAGCGGGGGTTTGGTTCTACGGGGGTGGCCTGATGGACAAGGCTGGATACGCGCAATTCATCCTGTGGAACTGCTGCGGTGCAGCGGGCATTCGGCACGATCGGCCGTCCGTCGCCCGCAATGCCAAGCTTTTACGCTGTCCCGGGTGATCAGCTTAGCTTAGCAGGAAAAACCTGGCGCAGGTGTTCCGGCCGTTGGGTTGCGAGTAGGATCACCCGGCTGGAATGCTGGCCAGAAATCTGCTGTTCCACCGTTCCAAGCAGCATGCCGGCCTGCTGGCTATCGAGCGGCTTGCTGTAAAGGTAGCCCTGGCCCTGGTCGCACCCCCAGTCACCCAGCAGCGCCGCTTGCTCGGCCGTTTCGATGCCCTCGCCCGTCACCTTGAGGTTCAGCGACTTGGCAAGCGCCATGATCGCATGGATGATCGCCGCGTCCTCCTGACCCTGGCCAATGCCGCTCACGAAGGACCGATCTATTTTGAGCACATCGATTGGCAGCCGCTTGAGGTAGGACAGGGAGGAATACCCGGTCCCGAAGTCGTCGATGGCGAGCTTGAGGCCAAGGTTCTTCAGCTCCCATAGCGTTCGGATCGTAGCTTCCACATCCCGCATGATTACGCCCTCAGTGATCTCCAGCTTGAGACAACTGGCTGGAAGACCAGCGTTCCGCAACGCGCGGACTACGTCGGCGACCAGGGAATGCTGCTGAAACTGCCGCGGCGACAGATTTACGCTAAGCGTCAACTCAGGCTGGCTAGGGCGCTGCAGGTGCCAGGCGGCGACCTGCCGGCACGCTTCCTCGAGCACCCACAGGCCGAGCGGAACGATCAGGCCGGTTTCCTCGGCGATCGGGATGAACTCTCCGGGCGCTATCAGGCCGCGTGTGGGATGTTGCCAGCGAACCAGGGCCTCGACCTCGCTGAACGCCCCGGAGTCCATCATGACGATGGGCTGGTAGTAAACGCGCAGCTCGCCACGGACGAGGGCGCCCCGCAGGTCGTTCTCAAGCTCAAGCCGCGCCAGCGAGTCGGCGTGCATGCTGGGGTGGAACACGACGTGGTGGGCGCGGCCATCGCCCTTGGCCCGGTACATCGCGACATCGGCGTCGCGCAGCAGGTTGCCGGCGTCCTCCCGGCCGGGGCCGCTGATGGCGATCCCAATGCTGGCAGTGACGACGACATCGCGGCCGTCGAGCGTGAACGGCCGGCTGAACTGGTGCGTGATGGCCTTTGCCACGGGCAGGGCGTCCTCCTCGCCGGCCAGCGGTTCCAGGATGATGACGAATTCATCCCCGCCCAAGCGGGCGACCGTATCCTGGGCGCGGATGCAGGACCGCAGCCGCGCGGCGGCCTCGGTCAGCAGGCAGTCGCCGATCTGGTGGCCAAGGCCGTCGTTGACCAGCTTGAAGTTGTCCAGGTCGAGGAACAGCAGCCCGACCACGTTGCCCTGCCGGGCTGCACGGACCAGCGCCTGTTCGAAGCGGTCCCGGAACAGCACCCGGTTGGGCAGCCCGGTGAGCCCGTCGTAGAACGCCTGCTGCATGAGCTGCTGCTCGAACGCTTTTCGTTCCGTGACGTCGCGGATGGTGACGACCAGGCCGTCCATGGCCGGGTCGTGCAGAAGGTTGGTCACGACCAGCTCAGCCTGGCGCCATGTGCCGCCTTGGTCGCGCAGGCGCAGCCCGGTGCTGCGGATCGCCCCCTCGTCGCCATTCGGCGGCGAATGCCGTAGCTGCTCCCAGACCTCCTGTGCCGCGGGCTGATCGTCGGGGTGGATCAGGGCGATTAGGGAGATGCCCAGCAACTCGCCGGCTGCATAGCCCCAGGTGCTTCCTGCCGCCGGGCTCTGATACGTGATGGCGCCCGGGGCCGCGCAGATCAGGATCAAGTCGGAGGTGTTCTGCACCAGGCCCCGGAAGCGGCGCTCGCTGGCGCGGATGCTGGAGGCTTCGCGGGCGGCGAGGGCATCGACCCGGATCATGCTGTCCTTGAAGACCTGGACGGCGCGGGCCATGCCGCCCACCTCGTCTCCCCGGGCCATGCCGTCGATCTCGACGGCCAGGTTGCGGGCTGCCAACTCGCTCATCGTGGTCGTGAGGGCGCGCAGCGGCCTGATTGCGCCGCGCTGCACGACGACGAGCACGTAAACGACGGCGGCGAGAAACAGCGCGATGGCGACGCCGCTGCTGGTCATCTCGGCCCGGCGGAAGCCTGTGATGCGGGCGTTCAGCAGGTGCTCCAGCTCGTCGGCATCGGCGGCGCCGGCTGCCGTAAGGGCATCGAGCAGCGGCAGGACCACCTGATCGGCGCCGGCTGCCTCCGCCTGATCGGCAAGCGAGGCGAGCGACGTCCTCGCGGCTTCGGCGACCTGGGCGATGCGGGGCGTCAGGGCGGCATCGACCGTGTCGTCGGGATTGCCCTTCACGGCGTTGTCTATGTCGGACGCCAGGCCGTCCAGCGCCGGCTGCAGCCCGCCGACCTGCACGCCGATGCTGACCCGTTCGGCGACCGAGGGGGTGTGGCCCGCCGTGTTCGCGACCGCCCGTGCCCAGGATGCGGCGCTTGCCACGGCGGCCGGCACCTTCACCGTCAGCGCGTCCTGCGTATAGAAGCTGTCAAGATCGGGATCGAGCGTCAGGTTGGAGCCGTCGGCTGCCTTGCCGATGAGGTCCGCAGCGGCTTGGGCCGCGGCGCCGCGGTCGGTGTCCGCAAGTGCGGCCAGCAGGATTTCCGTGTACGCTGCGGTTTTCAGGTTGGCGCCGAGGGCTTTGTCGTTGGCCCTGGTCCTTTCGGCCAAGTCCGGCATGCCGCCGCCACGGACCACAACGTCCTGCACGCCGCGGACGACTGCGATGTAGCGGATGCCGGTGATTTCCTTTAAAGCAAACTCAATATTTGTTTCCTTGTCGGACACCATTTGGTAACCGAGATAGGCGATCGGCGCCAGGAACATGCCGTATGCGATCGCCAGCTTTGCGGCGATGGTCAGGCTTATCCGCACGGCGTTGCCTTCGGGCACATCATGGGTGGCCTTTTGCTGATGACATATGGCTGGCCCGCCGGTTGATCGGCGGCCTGCCTGGTATAGGGCTGAGACCTTAAAGGCTCGCTAATGCCAACTGCCCTTGAGCGCAGCCAGTTAGAGGAGGGATCGTCCTTGCGAGTTGCGCGTGCGGCGCAGTGACGTGACAGCGGTTGCAAGGCGGTCGGCCTGCCTGGGTTTGCGGTGGCGGTGCCGGCAGGGTGGGAGCTGCAGGTGCGGCCGCGGTCGGGTCTGGCGGTTCGGCATGGGGTGACGGTGCTGAACAGCCCGGGGACGGTGGACAGCGACTACCGGGGGGCGTTGCTGGTTTGCCTGGTGAACTTTGGGGGTGGAGGCGTTAGCTTGGAGAGGGCCTTCAAAACATCCACAACGCTCTACGTCATACCATGGGGGAACCTAACACTTACTGCATACAATACCGAACTGGGCAACATCCCATTCTCAGACAAGAAAACCAAGTTGGAGAACACGCACATCGATCTAAACAAGTGGATAATTCAACACCCTCGATGGGCTTCGAATGAGATGCTGACTCGATCAGGCATTTTGCTCAGTATGGCAAACGAGATTTGAGGTGGGCCTTCGATAGCCAAACCGGCATTCGCCTGCGCAGTCGATGGAAGCCCATTAACTACGTTTCCTAAACCGTAAACTGCTCCGCAATAATCCGCTCGCTTAACCCCTGGTCCGGATCAAACAGCACCGTCACCACCACCCCCCGGTCTTCGCTCAGCGCCACCGACGCCACATCCCGCACCTCGGTGAAATCCGCCACCGCCGCCACCGGACGCTTCTCCGGCTCCAGCACCTCGAACAGCACGTCCACCGTGCTCGGCAGCAGCGCCCCCCGCCACCGCCGCGGCCGGAACGCGCTGATCGGCGTCAGCGGCAGCAGGTTGGCCGACAGCGGCACGATCGGCCCATGCGCCGACAGGTTGTAGGCCGTCGAGCCCGCCGGGGTGGACACCAGCACCCCGTCGCAGATCAGCTCCGGCAGCCGAACCCGGCCGTCCACGGTGATCCTGATCTTCGCCGCCTGCCGCAACTGCCGTAGCAGGGACACCTCGTTCAGCGCCAGCGCCTCCTCCACCGCGCCGGTCTGCGTCACCGCGTGCATCCGCAGCGGGTGCAGCACGGCGGCCTGCGCGCGGCCCAGGCGCTCCGGCAGGTCGTCCTCGCCGAACCCGTTCATCAGGAAGCCGACGCTGCCGCAGTTCATGCCGTACACCGGGCGGGTGTCGCCGTGCCCCATCATGCGGTGCAGCGTCTCCAGCATCAGCCCGTCGCCGCCCAGCGCCACCACCACGTCGGCGGCGTCATCGACATGGTTGCCATACCGGTGGGCCAGCCGCGCCAGGCACTCCTGCGCCAGCCGCGTGGGGGCGGCGGCGAAGGTGATGCGCTCGACGGGGCTGGACAGGTACGGCCCAACGGCGGCAGCGGGCGCCAGCCCGGGCAGGAGGTCGGACACGGGCGGCGCCCCTAGGCCAGCCGCCGGTGCTCCAGGACCGGCATGTCGCGGCGGACACGGGCGGTGAGCGCCGGGTCGATACGCGCGGTGGCCCAGCCGACGCCGTCGCTGGCGTTGGCGACCACATGGCCCCAAGGGTCGCACACCAGGGAGTGGCCGAAGGTGGCGCGCGGCTGGTTCTTGGCGTCCAGGTGGGTGCCCCAGGTGGCGGGGGCGGCCATCCAGACCTGCGCCTCGATGGCGCGGGCGCGGATCAGCACCTCCCAGTGGTCGCGCCCGGTGGGGACGGTGAAGGCGCTGGGCAGCAGCACCAGCTCCGCCCCGGCCCGGCGCAGCGCCAGGAACAGCTCGGGGAAGCGCAGGTCGTAGCAGATGGCGCAGCCGACGCGGACCCCGCCGGCGTCGAACGTCACCACGTCGTCCCCGGCGCCGTAGATGCTGCTCTCGCGGTATCCGGCGCCGTCGGGGGTGGTGATGTCGAACAGGTGTATCTTGCGGTAACGCGCGGCCTCCGCCCCCTGCGGGTCGAACACGACGGTGGTGTTGAACAGCCGGTCGCCGACGCGCTCGCCGAGGGAGCCGCCGTGCACGTGGATGCCGCGGTCGCGGGCGATGCGGCGGAGCCACTCGTAGGCGGGGCCGCCGGGCTGGTTGCTGCCGGGCGCGGGGAGGGGTTCGGCCTCGCGCAGCTTGGTGGAGCGGTCGCCACCGAGGCAGGTCCACATCTCCGGCAGGCTGACCAGGTGCGGGCGGTCGGCGGTCAGGGCGTCGTCGATCAGGCGGGTGGCCTGGGCGATGTTGGCGGCCTTGTCGGCGCCGGGGTTCATCTGCAGGACGCTGACGCGCATGGGCGTTTCCTTCTGGCCGTTGCGCGGCATCAGGGCACGGCAGGCGGGGCGGGGGCAAGCGGCTGATTTAGAACAGCCGCAGTTTTAGAACAGCCGCGGTTCCTGGCGGTTAGGGCGGATGACGGGAATGGGGCGGTCGCGCGGGGCCGGGGGAATGGGCGGACGGTCGCCGTAGTTGCCGGGGGGCGAAACGTAGCCCTCGTCCATGGTGGCGGGTTCGGGCAGGCGGATGGCGAGGCTGCGGATCTCGGCCTGGATTTCGTCGAGCCGCGCCTCCACGCCCTCCAGCCGGCCCTTCACGCCGAACACCGCAAACGGCATGGCCAGGAACAGCAGCGCGAACAGCCCGGCGGCCACCAGGATGGCGACGTGGACCCACCAAGGGACCCAATCCGGCAAGGGCAAGGGCGATGTCATGCTGCACTATAAAAATAGTGACCCAGCGGCCGATGCAAGATGCTTCTCCCTCTCCCCGCTTCGGGAGAGGGCTGGGGTGAGGGGGCCTTGCAGCGCAACCCTCGCCGGGTGGAGAGCCATGCTCCGCACGCCCCAGACGTACCCCGTTCCGCAATCAGACCCCCTCACCCCGGCCCTCTCCCGCAGGGAGAGGGGGAAGACAGCCTGCCCCAAGGTTGACCTTCGCCCGCAGAGTGCGGACAAGCCCGTCATGCGAGCCTCCGCCATCCTGTCCGAACCCCTGGCCGGCCTGCAGGCCCAGGCGCTCGGCCTGGCCGGGGCAGCGGGATTGCAGCCGCGGGTGGTGGAGCTGCACCCGCGGGCGCCTTGGAGCTGGGTGGCTGCGCGCCTGTGGCCGGCACCGCTGCGCGCCGTGCAGGTGCCGGATCTTGGGGACAGCGTGCTGTTCACCGCTGGCGGCACCGCGGGCGTGATCGGCGCGGCACTGCGCCAGTCGGGCCGCCCCGTGGTGCAAATCCAGCACCCCCGCATCGACCCGGCCCGCTTCGATGTGGTGGTGGTCAACCGCCATGACGGCCTGACCGGCCCCAACGTCGTCGTCACCCGCACCGCGCTGCATCCCGCCACCCCCGCCCGGCTGGCGCAAGCCGCCCTGGACTGGGCACCGCGCCTGGCCCACCTGCCGCGCCCCTTGGTGGCCGTGCTGGTCGGCGGCAGCAACGGCCGCTTCCGGCTGGACCTGCCGGTGGCGCAGGCCCTGGGCGCGCAACTGGCCGGCATGATGCGCCTGGACCGGGTGGGCCTCGCCCTGACGCCCTCCCGCCGCACCTCGCCCGAGGCCCGCGCTGCCCTGCGCGCCGCCGTGCAGCCGGAGGGCGGATGGGTGTGGGACATGCGTGGGGAAAACCCGTATTTCGGCCTGCTCGCCCTGGCGGACGTGATCGTGGCGACCGAGGACAGCGTGTCCATGGTGTCCGAGGCCGCCGCCACCCGCGCGCCCGTGCTGCTGGCGTCGCTGCCGGGCCGGTCGCGCCGCATCCGCCTGTTCAACCGGCTGCTGCAGGAGGACGGGCGGGTGCGCCCCTTCGCCGGGCGGCTGGACGGGTGGCCCGTCACGCCCATCGACGACACCCAGGCCGCCGCCGACGCCGTGCGGCACCGCTTGGGCCTGTAGGAGATACCCCCATGCTCGACATCCAGACCTTCGACGCCCGGGCCGGCGGCAACGTGCTGTACAAGGCGCTCGCCCACCCCGTCGCGGCGGAGGCCCTGGCCCGCCTGGCCGACCGCCTGCGCGCTGCCGGCTCCCTGGCGGTGTACGACCCGGACGAGGTGTGCAACGCCCTGTTCGCGCTGCATCCCGCCATGCCCGGGGCCGCCGAGGTCCTTGTCCACGACGTGCAGCAGGTCGGGCAGACCCGCGCCGGGGTGCCGGCCCGGCCGCTGGTCGATCTGCCGCAATCCCGTTGCGCCACCCTGCTGATCGCCGCCTTCGACGCCGGGCGGGTGCAGGCGCGTATCGCCCCCATGGTGCCACCGGGCATGGCGGTGCTGACGCTGGACGAGGCGCGGCTGCCGGCCGCGATGCTGACCAACCCCCGCCGCTACCTGGACCGGGTGAACTTCGCCACCAACTACGCTTTCTTCCGCGATCAGGACGACGCGCAGGGGGGCGGCCTGCACACCAGGCTGGTCACCGCCAACTACTGGGCCGGCTATGGCGCGGGCGCCGTCCGCCTCTGGCTGCGCCTGTTCGGCGGCGACGGCGGGGTGCTGGCCGAGTGGGAGGAGCCGGTCGGCCCCGGCGGCATCGCCATCGACAGCCGGGAGGTCCGCGCCCGCTTCAGCCTGCCGGGCTTCGCGGGGCAGTTGTTCATCCACGCCATCGGCGCCGCCGGGCACGACGTGGTGAAGTATGCGTTGGACACCTACGGCAGCGGCGCCCAGCGCAGCCTGTCGTGCACCCACGACGCCAACGCCTGGCCCAGCGACCGCTACGCCGGGCTGCCCGCCCCCGGCCCGGACGAGCGCGTGGTGCTATGGCTTCAAAATAGCCATGCCGCCCCGATCCCCGCCGGCGCGGTCACCCTGGACCGCATGGGCGCCGAGGCGCCGGCGCCGCTGATGCAGGCGGTCGCGCCCTATGCCAGCCTGGCGCTCGACGTCTCGACCCTGCTGCCCGGCCTGCATTGGCCGGCGCAGATCGAACTCCGCGCCGGCCGCCATGTCGTCCGCCCGCGGTACGAGGTCACCCGCGCCGGCCGCAGCCGCATCGCCCACCTGAACGTCGAGCGCGCCGACCTGCGCCCCGATCCCGGCATCCCCACGCTGTCCAACCTGCTGGGCCGCGGCTACTTGCTGCCGTTCCCGATCCTGCCGCCGGGGCGCTTCCGCACGCTGGTGCTGCCGACCCCGATGGCGGAGCGCCAGGCCAGCCTGCCCATCCGCATCGACGTGTTCGACGCCGGGGGCCGCCAGGTGGCCGAACGCTTCCTGGGCAACCTGCCCCGGCGGCACGACCTGGCGCTGGACTTGGCCGACCTGGGCGCCGACCTGGGCGCCGGCGTGGGCGAGGAGGGGGGGCACGCCGACCTGGCGTACGACTTCCGCGACGGGGGGGAGGCCGATGGCTGGCTGCACGCCCTGTTGCGCTATGAGGGCCGCGACACGCCGCATGCGGCGGAGAGCAGCTTCGGCGCGCACATCTACAACACCGCCATGACCTACCGGGACGAGCCGCAGAGCTACAACGGGCCGCCGCCGGGGCTGTCCACGCGGCTGTTCCTGAAGCTGGGGCAGGGGATGCGGCGCAGCTATGCCGCGCTGATCTACGCGGCGTCGGCCGACTGGCATCCGGTGTCGGACACGGCGCTGATCCTGCACGGGTCGGACGGGGCGGTGCTGGCGGAGCGGCCGTTGCAGGTGGCGTGCCGCGGGTCGGCGATGGTGTGGCCGCATCTGGTGTTCGGGGATGCGCTGCTGGAGCAGGCGGGGCCGCGCGGGTATGTGCTGATCCGCGACACGACGTGCCGGCTGTTCGGGTATCATGGGCTGATGGACGACGCGGGGGGGTTCTCGCTGGATCATATGTTCGGGTTCTGATGTGGGCTGGCCGCTTGGGGGCCTGCTTCCTCGCCCTCCGAAATCTATTGAAGTTGCCTACAGCACTGCGGTTGCCCAACATACAGCGATGCTGTATTAAAGTGCGTACTGCATGCGGTCCTGGAAACCTCCCTCCTCTCCCGGCGTGCGGATGCCTTGCTGTCGCGCGAGGGACGGGCGGAGCTGATTGGTGCCTTGGCTAGCGATCCCCAGGCTGGCGACGTGATGCCAGGACTCGGCGGCGTACGAAAGCTACGGTTCGCCCCGAAGGGACGCGGCAAAGCGGGGCCTTTCGGGTGATCTACTACGTGTTGACCAAGAAGCAGCCGATCCTTGCCCTGCTGCTCTACGGCAAGAACGAGCAGGGGGACCTCAGCCCGGCGCAGCGCAAGGTGGTGGCAGGCTTGGCAGCAGAGATGAAGCGGAGGGCGTGATGAGCGAGGACACCGAGTTCGGGCGTGAGTTGATCGCATCGATGCAGGAGGCGGCGGCGATCATGCGAGGCGAGGCGGAGCCGGCGCGGGTGCATCTGCCGCCGGGTTCGATCGACGTGCGTGCAATGCGCGAGAAGCTGGGCCTCAGCCGCCCGGCGTTTGCCGAGCGGTTCGGCCTGGCCGTCGCGGCGGTGCGGGATTGGGAGCAGGGACTACGCCGGCCTGACCCGGCCGCCCGCGTGCTGCTGATGGTGATCGGCCGCAACCCGGATGTGGTGGCTGAAACGGTCGCAGAGTCCCGCGCGGCATAAAGGTCCCGGGGGCGTTGAGGCTGCGCGGTCCAACCGTCCGGGATGACGTGTTCCGTGCCGCAGCTCGACAATGGTGTGGCCGCATCTGGTTTTTGGTGACGGATTGCTGGAGCAGGCGGGGCCGCGCGGGTATGTGCTGATCCGCGACACGGCGTGCCGGCTGTTCGGGTACCGTAGGCTGATGGACGATGCGGGGGGGTTCTCGCTGGATCATATGTTTGGGTTCTGACAGAGGTTAGGCTGCCTTCTCCCTCTCCCTCCGGGCTTGGGCCGCAGCGCGGACCAAGGCCGGGGTGAGGGGGTCTTCCTTGCGGCGCGATGCATTGCTGGCGTCAGCGGGACGCAGTACTTTCAGGATCGAGTGCAATGCTTGCCCGCCCCCTCACCCCAACCCTCTCCCGGGGGGAGAGGGAGAAGCACTGACCTGCATGCAACGACGTGCAGGATTTGGAGGAACCAACCGTGTTCAACATGCCGCAAGGCCCAGCCAACTACATCCCGCTCTCGCCCATCAGCTTCATCCGCCGCACCGCCGCCGTCTTCCCCGACCGCCCCGCCATCGTCCACGGCCCCCACACCGCCACCTGGGCGGAAACCTACGCCCGCACCCGTTGCCTCGCCTCCGCCCTGGCCCGGCACGGCGTGCAGCGCGGCCAGGTCGTCGCCGTCATGGCCCCCAACACCCCCGCCATGGTTGAGGCGCACTTCGGCATCCCCATGCTCGGCGCCGTGCTGTGCGCCCTCAACATCCGCCTCGACGCCGCCACCATTGCCTTCATCCTCGCCCACGGCGAGGCCCGCGTGCTGCTGACCGACCGCGAGTTCTCCCCCATCATCGGCGCCGCCCTGGCCATGATGGACCCCGAAACCCGCCCCTACGTCGTGGACATCAACGACGCCCTTGCCCCGCCGGGCGCCCCGGTCGGCAGCACCGACTACGAGGCGTTCCTCGCCAGCGGCGACCCCGGCTACGACCCGCAAATGCCTGGGGACGAGTGGGACGCCATCGCCCTGAACTACACCAGCGGCACCACGGGCAACCCGAAGGGCGTCGTCTATCACCACCGCGGCGCCTACCTGAACGCGGTCGGCAATGCGCTGACGTGGGGCATGGCGCAGCATCCGGTGTACCTCTGGACGCTGCCGATGTTCCACTGCAACGGCTGGTGCTTCCCGTGGACCGTCGCCGCGATGGCTGGGACCAACGTCTGCCTGCGCCGGGTCGAGGCGGCGGCGATCCTGCACGCCATGGACCACGCCGGCGTCACCCACCTGTGCGGCGCGCCTATCGTCATGGGCCTGGTGCTGAACCACCCCGGCGTGCAGCCCCGCCCGCACCCGGTCCGCATGATGACCGCCGGCGCCGCCCCGCCCGCCGCCGTGCTGGAGGGCATGGAGCGCCTGGGGTTCCAGGTCACCCATGTCTATGGCCTGACCGAGACCTACGGCCCCGTCACCGTCTGCGCCTGGCACGAGGAATGGGACGCGCTGCCCGCCGAGGAGCAGGCCCGCCTCAAGGCCCGCCAAGGCGTCGCCTACCCCGTGCAGGAGGCCGTCATGGTGGCCGACCCCATCACCCTGCAACCGGTCCCGCACGACGGCGTCACGATGGGCGAGGTGTTCATGCGCGGCAACATCGTCATGAAGGGCTACCTGAAGAACCCTGGGGCGACCGAGGAGGCCTTCGCCGGCGGCTGGTTCCACACCGGGGACCTGGGCGTGTGCCACCCCGACGGCTATCTGGAGATCCGCGACCGCAGCAAGGACATCATCATCAGCGGCGGCGAGAATATTTCTACCATTGAGGTCGAGAGCGTGCTGTATCGTCACCCCGCCATCATGGAGGCCGCGGTCGTCGCGCGGCCCGACGCGACCTGGGGCGAGACGCCTTGCGCGTTCGTGACCCTCAAGCCCGATGCCTCCGCAACGCCGGAGGAGATCATCGCCTTCTGCCGCGAGCGCCTGGCCCGGTTCAAGGTGCCGCGCACGGTGGTGTTCGGCCCCCTGCCCAAGACCAGCACCGGCAAGATGCAGAAGTTCGTCCTGCGCGAGCAGGCCCGCGCCCTGGAGAAGCAGTGATGCCGCAACCCACCCACGTCATCGCCCTCGCCGAGGCGGACGAAAGCACGCTCCCCGAGGACCTGCGGCCCTACTTCCAGAAGTGCCGCGACAAGCTCGGCTTCGTCCCCAACGTGCTGCGCGCCTGGCTGATCCGCCCGGAGCGCCTGCGCAACTTCATCCGCCTGTACGACGAGCTGATGCTGGCCCCCCTGGGCCTCTCCAAGCTGGAGCGCGAGATGATCGCCGTCGCGGTGTCGTCGTGGAACCGCTGCTACTACTGCCTGGTCGCGCACGGCGCCGCCGTCCGCAAGCTGTCGGGCGACCCGCAGCTCGGCGAGATGATGGCCTTCAACTACCGCGTCGCCGACCTGCCGCCCCGGCAGCGCGCCATGCTGGACTTCGCCCTGCAACTGACCGCCGCGCCCCACACCGTGACCGAGGCGGACCGCGAGGCCCTGCGCGGCCACGGCTTCGCCGACGCCGACATCTTCGACATCGCCGAGGTCGCGGCGTTTTTCAACTACACCAACCGCGTCGCGCACGCCGTGGACATGATGCCCAACGCCGAATACCACACGCTGGGCCGGTAACCCCGCTTCTCCCTCTCCCTCCGGGGGAGGGAGCAGGCAGCAAAGGCCTAGTACTCGAACTGGTACGTCACCCCCACCTGGTTCCCCCCCTGCCCTGTCCCAACGTCGGTCTGCAGCTTCAGTCCCTTGGTGATGTCGATCTGCACCGTCGCCCCGGTGCCCTCCCCCGTCGTGCCCTGCTTGGCGCCTACATACACCCCGTTGGCGACATACCGCCCGGCCTCCACCGACGGCGCCGCGTTCGCGCTGCTGCTGCCCCCGGCGGCATTGGCTTGCCCGCCGCTGCTCCCCACCGAGAGCCGGTCCAGCCCCAGCCCCTTGCGCACCCGCTCCAACGGGTTGCTCAGGCCGCCGCCGCCCACCCCGGTCAGGTCCGCCACCGCCGCCGCGATCTCCGCCAATTGGAACGGCCCCAGCTCCTTCGCGCTGCGCTTGAACAGCAAGTAGGCCAGCACCTCGTCCTGCGGCAGCTCCGGCACGCTGGTCAGGCTGATCTTCGGCTTGCTGGCATAGCCCGTGACGGCCAGGGTCGCCGTCACGGTGCTGGTCACGCTGTCGGCGGCGAAGTCCAGCGTCGGGTCGATCTTGCCGGTCACCCCCGTGCCGTCGAACCCCACCTTGCCACGGGAAAACGTGAGGGTGGTGCCGGCAACGCTGATGCTGCCGCGCCGCATGTCCAGCCCACCGCCGACCTTGGGCGCCAGGCTGGTGCCCTGGATGCGCAGGCTGCCCGCCAGCTCCGCATCCACGCCGCGCCCGCGCACGAACACCGACTGCGGCAGCTTCACCGTAAGGTCCAGGCCGACCGGGTTGCCTGCCGCGGCCGGGGCGGGCGGGCGCTCGCCGGGGCGGCGCACGTCCAGCACCGCCACCGTGGCGGGCAGGCGCTCGGGGATGCGGATCTCGGCGGTCCGCACGGTGATGCTCCCGGCGGCCTGCAACGCGGCAACGGCCCCGCGCAGGGTCAGGTCCGCATCCAGGTCGGCCGTCAGCAGGTCGGAGGCCAGGGGCCGCGCGTTGCGGAGCGTGACGGTCAAGTCCACCGGCAGCCCCGGCGCCAGCACCCCCACCGTGCCCGACGCCGCCACCGTGCCCGGCCCGGCCCGGCCCTGCAGGCTCACCAGCCGCACCGTGTTGCCGTCCGCCCGCAGGCTGGCCGCCAGGTCGGTGATGTGCACGCCCTGGGCGAAGTCCTGGATCTCGCCCCCAGCCAGTTGCGCCGTGCCCGCCGCCCGCGGCGCGGCGACGGTGCCGGTGACGGCCGCATCCAGCGTCACCCGTCCCCGCGCCCGCCGCCCGGCCGGGGTCAGCACCGGGTCCAGCACCACCAGGTCGATCCTGCCCTGCGCCCGCAGGTTCAGCGCCCCGGCCCCCAGCGGCGCCTGCCCCGTCACCGCCAACTGCACGGCGCTGCCTGCGGTCAGCCGCGCATCGACCCGCGCCGCCGTGCCAGCCAGGTCCACCGTCGCCGTCAGGTTCGCCGCCGGCACCGCCCGCCCTGGCCCGGAGCGCAGCCGCACCCCCGTCGCCGCAAGCTTCACCGTGCCGCCCGGCCGGGCCGGCGTCCCGGTCAGCTTGGCGTCCAGCGTCACCGCGCCATCCGCCGCCAGGTCCGGCGCGACGATGGCGGCGATGTCGGCCGGGGCGCGCAGGCTGGCGGTCAGGTCCAGCGTCGGCGACGCCCGCCCGGCAACCTCCAGCACCGCCTGGCGCAGCCCCAGCCGCAGCCGGTCCACCGCCACCCCGTCGCCGAACCGCACCGTGGCCGGCGCCAGCAGCCGCAGCGTCTCGCCCTTCGCCGCCACCTGCAACCCGGACAGCGTCACCCGCTTGCCCGGCGCGTCCACCACCGCGGCACCCGTCACCGCCGCCTCCGTGCCCTGCACCCGCAGCGCCGCCGTGGTCCGCACCGCCAGCGCCTCCTGCGGCCCCGACAGGTCCACCTTGGCCGAGCCGGTCGTGCCCCCGGCCTCGATCCCCTCCACCGCCAGCGCCGCCGTCACGACGGGCCGGGTGGTGGGATCAACCACCCGCGCCGTCAGCGTGGCGTGGTGGACACGGGCGCCGGGCAGGCCGGCATCCTGCACCGCCGCCTCAAGCCGGGCGTCCTGCTCATCCAACTGCGCGTCGGCGGTGACGCTGCCGGTCAGCGACTGCCCGGCCAGCGCGTCCAGGTCGGCCAGCCGGGTCATCCGCACCTGCACCCTGCCCTGCGGCAGCTTCGCCCCGGCTGGCAGCGTCAGCGCGCCCTCGGCGTGCAGGCTGCGCCACTCCGCGCGGTTGATCGTGGCATGCAGCGCGCCGTCCGCAGCCCGCTGCGCGTCCACGGCCAAGGCCAGCGGCGCCCCGAGCAACTGGCCGTCCGCCTCGACATGCCCGGCCGGGGCGCCGGGCAATCCCTGCAGCGCCACCCGAACCGTCACCGGCCCGCGCGGCACGCCGGGCGCACCGACCGTACCATGCGCCTCCGCGTCCACCGAGAGCGCGTCCGGCTTGCCCGCCGCGCGCCCGTCCAGCTCGACGTTGCCGGACAGGGTGGGCGCCAGCGCCGCCAGGTCCGCCAGCCCGACCTTGTAGCCCGCGTCCAGCACCCCAGCCTTGCTGCTGCCCTGCGCCGACAGGCTGAGCGCCTTGCCCGCGAACTCCAGCCGCGACAGCGTGATGTCCGCGCCGGCCACCTGCGCCGACACGCCGAGCTTGGCGTCCTGCCCGACCAGCGCCGGCACCGGGGCCAGCCCGCCGGTGATGGACACCGTGCCGTCCAGGTCCACCCGCGTCACCCCGCCCGCGACGCCGGCCACGACATGCGCCGAGGTCCGGCCCTGTAGGTCCACCTTGCCGATGGCCGCGAACGGCGCCAGGTCCGGCGCGGCCAGATCGACGGTGGCCGACAGGTTGCCCCCGGTCTGCGCCTGGCCCTTGGCGGTCAGCAGCGGGTGCGACAGGCTGAAGCTGACCGGGCGGGCCGGGTCGTCCAGCCGCGCCTCTGCGTCCAGCAGCACGGGGGCGGCGGCCAGCAGCTCCGGGGCCGGGCCGGGCAGGCGCACGCCCTCCGCCGCCAGGTGCAGCCCGACCTGCCCGGCATTGCCCTGCACATCCGCCGTCAGCCGCCGCAGCGCCGCCCCGGCCGCCTGCAACGCATCGACCCGCAACTGCCCGTTGGCCTCCGGCTTGGTGAAGGGGCCGCGCACCCTGGCCTGCAGGCTGATGCCGGCCCAGGACACGTCCTCCCGCGGCGTCATGGCCGGGGCTGAGGCCGACACCTCCAGATCCGCCGCGTTGCCCACCAGGTCCAGGGTGCCCTTCGCCTCCGCCCGCAGTGGCCCGGCCGTCAGCGCCAGCGCCGTCGCGGCAGCCGACCGCGGCCCGTCGAGGCTCGCCTTGACGGTGATCGGCCCCAGCGCCGGCAGCGTCGCCAGGTGCGCGATCAGCCCGCCATCCGGCTCCGCCACATCCAGCGTCAGGCCGATGCTGTCGGCATCCAGGTGCCCGGCCGCCGCATAGCTCCCACCGCCATCCAGCCGCTGCAGCCGGAGGTCGGCACGGCCGGCCTGCAGGCTCGGCAGGTCCGCGCTGCCGTCCAGCGACGCCACCGCGGCAGTCCCCAGCACGCCGGCCCCAAGCTCCACACGGGCGGCGTGGATGCGCCGGGCCACGACCTGCACCGGCAGGCTGAACGGCTTGCTGGGCGCGGCGGGGGTGGCCGGGGCAGGGGCGGACACTGGCAGCCGCGCCACCTGCACCCGGTCGGCGGTCAGCAGATCGACCAGCGCCTGCCGGTGCAGCAGCGCGGTCGGCGACCAGTCCAGCGCCAGCCCGTCCGCCACCAGCCAGGCCCCGGCGGCATCATGCACCTCCAGGTGTTCCAGCCGCAGCCGGTCCGGGAAGCGGCCATGCAGCCCCTCGGCCACCACCATGCCGCCGGTGGCCTTGCCGATCAGCAGCTCCGCCGCCACGCGGCCCGGCCCGATGTTCAGCGCCACCAGCAGCGCCGCCACCGCCAGCACCGGCAGCAGCAGCAGGATGCCCAGCACCCACTTCAGGACCCGCCCCAGCCGTCGCATCAGCCCACCTGCTGCATTAGAATGCCTGCCCTATGCCGATGTAGATCTCGAACGAATCATCGCCGGGCCGCCGGTTGAGCGGCACCGCCACGTCCAGGCGGATCGGCCCGATGGCGGTGTAATAACGTGCGCCCACCCCAACCCCCGCCAGCAGGTTGCCGAACCCGGTGCTGCTGTTGCTGACCTGCCCGGCGTCCAGGAACGCCGCCGCGCCGAAGCTTTCGCCGATCCGCTGCCGGAACTCCACCGTGGCCGCCGTGATCGAGGCGCCGCCGGTCGGCCGGTAATCGGCGAACTGCGGACCCACCGACTGGTACTTGTAGCCCCGCACCGTGCCGCTGCCGCCGGCATAGAACCGCTGGTCCGGCGGCAACTGGAACGTGGTGGCCCCCTGCACCGTGCCCACCAATCCCCGCAGCGCCACGATGCTCCGCCCCGGCGCGGCCCCAAGCAAGCTTAGGTCCAGGTAGGTGGACCCCGACACCTGCACGATGACGAAGTCCGACGTGACCCCGGTCAGCGACGCCGTCGGCGTGACCGTCGCCGCAGCTTTGATCCCGTGCGTCGGGTTGAACAGGCCCTCCGGTCCCGTGCTGTCGTAGCGCAACCCCAGCGGCAGTTGCGCCAGGGTGTAGTCCCGCGCCACGCCCTCCTGCAGGATGTGCGACTCCTGTCCCAGCACGCCGATGCTGGCCGTCCATTGCGGCGAGAGCTTGCGGTTCAGCGTCACCCCGGCCAGCTCCGCCGTGCGGTCGTAGGCGTCCAGGTTCTCCTTGATCGCCTGCAGGCTGAACACGAGGTTCTGGTCGCGCGCCCACACGTCGGGCTTCAGCAGGCTGGCGGTGACGTTGTAGCCCTGGCCGCGGCTGGCCGTGCCGCCCAACTCGGTGACCGCCGCGCCCAGGTTGAGCTGCTCCGCCTGGCCGAACAGGTTGCGGTGCAGGAAGGTGACGCCCGCGCTGGCTCCGAGGTCGGTCGAGTACGACGCGGTGAACCCCACGGCATGGCGCGAGCGCTCGGTCACGTCGAAGTCCAGCGGCAGGGTGCCGTCGGCGTCCAGCTTGTCGGGGGTGCGGGCCGTCACGGTGGAGAACACGCCCAGCCCGGTCAGGTCCTGCCTGGCACGCTCGATCTCGTCGGGATCGAACCGCTCGCCGGGATGGACCAGCAGGCGGCGGCGAACGAAGGCCGGATTCACGCGGACCAGCCCGTCGATGCCGATAGGGCCGAGGTTCACCTGCGGACCCGCATCCACCTTCCACGACACGTCCAGCGCCTGCGCCCCGGGGTCCAGCATCGCCACCGGCGGGTCCACCTTCGCCAGGGCGTGGCCGCTTTTCCGCAGCGCCGTCAGCACGCGACCCCCCGCGGCCAGCACATCGGCGGCGATGGCAGGCGCACCGGGCTCAAGCTGCAGCGCCGTCCGGCCCTCGGGCGGCACGGCGCCGTCCAGCTCGACGCGCCGCAGGTGGAACACCGGGCCGGGGACGATGGCGACATCCACCACGACGGGGCCGGTCGCCGCCTCCAGCGCCGTCGGCAGGCCAGGGTCGTCCAGGCCGCGCCCGGCGATCGTGGTGGTGATGCGGGCGGCGTAGTGGCCATAGCTGTTCAGCGCCGTCTGCAGCCGCCCCTGGTCGTCCCGCGCCCGTGTGACCAGCGCGAACGGGCCGACCGGCGCGTCCTTCTGCAGGGAGATCAGGTCGCTGCTGTCGTGCAGCGCCTGGTCCAGCGGGCCTTCGCCGGTGGTGGCCAGCTTGACCGTGTACGGCTGCGGGTCCGCCCCCCGGGCGGAGGGCGCGGCCAGCAGCGCCGCTGCAGCCAGGGCTAAGCGCCAGGAGTTGAGCGAGGGCATAACCTGGCTATAACGCACGGACCTCATTCAGAGGCCACACGCGATTGTGCATCTGCCCTCTGCTCCCTTTTCCCGCTTCGGGAGAGGGCCGGGGTGAGGGGGTCTTGCGGCGCCGCGCCCGGCGCCTGGGCAACCCGGCTTATGGCTGCATCGGCGGATCACGGCGCCGCAGCGAGCAAGACCCCCTCACCCCGGCCCTCTCCCGGAGGGAGAGGGAGAAGGAATGCTCCCATCCGTCCCCAGGTTGTCATGTCGCCGTCGTTGTTCCGGCACACGCCCTATTGTATTTCAAACATCATGAAGCTTCCCGCCCGCCGAGTCCGCCAGCCCGGCTTGATCGCGACCCCGGCGCAGGCCGACGCGCCCCGCTTCTCCGGCCGCCGTCCGGTGCGCGCGGTGCGGTGCGGCCTGTCGATCCTGCTGTGGACCGGTCCGGCTGCCGCGGCGCAGGGGGTGATGCTGCTGCTGCCCGGCCGGGGCAAGGTGGTGTTCGCCCGGCTGTACTGGGCCAGCCTGTGCCGCCTGATGGGCCTGCAGGTCCGCGTCATCGGAACCCCGGCCCAGCGGCTGGACGGCCGCCCGGTGGTGTTCGCCTCCAATCACTCCTCCTGGCTCGACGTGCCGGCGCTCGGCGGCACCCTGGAGGCCTGCTTCATCGCCAAGCAGGAGGTCGGCACCTGGCCGGTCATCAGCACCGTCGCCCGCCTGGGCCGCACGGTGTTCATCACCCGCCGGCCGGGCAACACGCTGCACGAGCGCGACGCCATGCGCGAACGGCTGGACGGCGGCGACAACCTCATCCTGTTCCCGGAGGGCACCAGCAGCGACGGTTCGCGCGTGCTGCCGTTCCGCTCGGTGTTCTTCTCGATCGTCGAGCCGCGGGACGGATCGCCGCGCCCGCTCGTGCAGCCGGTGTCTGTCGTGTACGACCAGTTGGCCGGGCTGCCGATGGGCCGGGCCAGCCGTGCGGTGTTCGCCTGGTACGGCGACATGGACCTTGCCAGCCACTTCTGGCGCCTGGCGCAGCATCGCGGCCTGCGCGCCACGGTGCTGCTGCACGCCCCGGTCGATCCCGCCGCCTACGCATCGCGCAAGGAGTTGTCCCAGGCGGTATGGCAGGTCGTGGCGGACGGCGCCGCGGCCCTGCGGCAGAACCGCCCGGTTGCCGTCATGCTGCCCACCGCCCCCGCAGCGTCCGCGGTCGAGCGCCCTGCTTTCGCTTGACACGGTGCGGGGCATCTCTGCCACACTCCGCTTGGCCTAACCTTGGAGCCTTCGCACGCTGCCCTGCTTGACCCCTGCCGGGCATATGCCCATTGCTTTCCACCGCGCGTCCGGACGGGTCCGGACCGAGAGGGCGTCGGCGTGGGTGTGACGATGAAGCGGCTGCATGTGATCACCTGGGGCTGCCAGATGAACGTGTATGACAGCAGGCGCATGGCGGACGTGCTGGCTCCCTTGGGATACACGCCGGCAGCGGGGCCGGACGACGCCGACATGGTCATCCTGAACACCTGCCACATCCGGGACCGCGCGGCGGAGAAGGTGTTCTCCGAGTTGGGCCGGTTGCGGGTCATCAAGCAGGCGCGGGCGGCGGCGGGGCGGGACACCATCCTGGCCGTCGCCGGCTGCGTCGCGCAGGCCGAGGGGGCGGAGCTGCTGGCCCGTGCGCCATATGTCGATCTCGTGCTGGGGCCGCAGACCTACCATCGGCTGCCGGAGATGGTGGCGCAGGCCAGCCGCGCCGCCGGGCAGCGGATCGACACCGATTTCCCGGCGGAGTCGAAGTTCGACCACCTGCCGGACAGCACCACGCCCCAGGGTATCACGGCGTTCCTGACGGTGCAGGAGGGCTGCGACAAGTTCTGTTCCTTCTGTGTCGTCCCCTACACCCGTGGCGCGGAGAGCAGCCGGCCCGCCGCGGCGGTGCTGGCGGAAGCCCGGCGGCTGGTGGCCCAGGGCACGCGGGAGATCACCCTGCTGGGCCAGAACGTGAATGCCTGGCATGGCGACGCGCCGGACGGCGGCGCCTGGAGCTTCGGCCGGCTGATCCGCGCCCTGGCCGATATCCCGGACCTGCTGCGCCTGCGCTACACCACGTCCCACCCGCGCGATATGGGCGACGACCTGATCGCCGCCCATCGCGACGTGCCGGGGCTGATGCCGTTCCTGCACTTGCCCGTGCAGTCCGGGTCCGACCGCGTGCTGGCCGCGATGAACCGCCGCCACACCCGCGACGACTACCTGCGCCTGGTGGACCGGCTGCGCGCGGCTCGGCCGGACCTGGCGATGGCGTCCGACTTCATCGTCGGCCACCCCGGCGAGACCGATGCCGACGCAGAAGCCACGCTAGACCTGATCCGCCGGGTCGGCTTTGCGCAGGCGTTCAGCTTCGCCTACTCCCCCCGCCCCGGCACCCCGGCGGCGGGCGCGCCCGGCCAGGTGCCCGCCGCCGTGAAGGACGCCCGCCTGCAAGCCCTGCAGGCGCTGCTGCGCGAGCAGGCGGCAGCGTTCAACCTGGCGACGGAGCGCCGCACCCTGCCGGTGCTGTTCACCGGGCCGGGCCGGCGTCCCGGCCAGATGTCCGGCCGCACGCCCTACCTGCAGCCCGTTCACGTTGACGGACCCGCAACCCTGACCGGTCATGTTGTCCCAGTGACGATCCTGCACGGCAGCCCCACATCGCTTTCCGGAACCCTTACCCAGGAGCTTATCCTCGCTTGAACACCCTCGCGGCTTCCCAGGCTGCACCGGCGTCCGCCAAGGGCGTCACCCTGCAATTCAACGACAATGCGCTGCTGCCGTTGCTGTTCGGCGACCATGACCGTCACCTGGTCCGCCTGGAGCAGGGGTTGGGCGTGCGCCTGTCCAGCCGCGGCAACCGCGTCGCCATCAGCGGCGACCCCGCCCGCGTCCAGGCCGCCGAGATCGCGCTGACCGGGCTGTACAAGCGTCTGGAGCAGGGCAAGGGCGTGTCCCGCGCCGACGTGGACGCCGCGATCCGCATGATGGATTCCGATCCCGACCCGCGCCTGCCGCTGTCGGACCTGCCGGCTATCCACACCCGCCGCGGCGCCGTCGGCCCGCGCAGCCCCGGCCAGACCACCTACATGGAAATGCTGGCCCGGCACGAGATGGTGTTCGGCATCGGCCCCGCTGGCACGGGCAAGACTTACCTGGCCGTCGCGCAGGCGGTCGCCATGCTGCAGGCTGGCCGTGTGGACCGCATCGTGCTGTCCCGTCCTGCGGTCGAGGCCGGCGAGCGGTTGGGTTTCCTGCCCGGCGACTTGAAGGAGAAGGTCGATCCCTACCTCCGCCCCCTGTACGACGCCCTGAACGACATGATGCCCGGCGACCAGGTGATCCGCCGCATGGCGACGGGGGAGATCGAGGTCGCCCCGCTGGCGTTCATGCGCGGGCGCACCCTGGCCCATGCATTCGTTATCCTCGACGAGGCGCAGAACACCACCCCCGTGCAGATGAAGATGTTCCTGACCCGCATGGGCGAGGGCACCCGCATGGTCATCACCGGGGACCTGAGCCAGATCGACCTGCCACCGGGCCAGCGCAGCGGGCTGCGCGACGCGCTGGACACCCTGGAGGGCATTCCGACCATTGGGATCACCCGGTTCGGCGTGCGCGACGTGGTGCGGCATCCGCTGGTCGCGGCCATCGTGGACGCCTATGAGCACCGCGCGCAGGCGCAGCGCGACGCCGGCCTGCCCGAGGCCGGGCAGAACAGCATCAGGCCGCGCCGCGCCCCGGCTGCGGATCACCAGGACACCAATGGAACCTGACAGTAGGGGCGGCCCTGCCTCCGCGGAGCCGCCCGATCCCGGCCCATTAGGGCCGCCTGTCATCGTGCTCGACGCGCGGTGGCGGCGACTGGTGCCGCGGGCGGAAGCGGTCGCCGCCCGTGCCGCCCACCTGGCGGGCGAGGTCGGCGCGGTCGTGCTGACCTCCGACCGCGAGGCCAAGCGCCTCAATGCCCGGCACCGCGGGCGCAACAAGCCGACCAACGTCCTGACCTTCGACGGCGGCGACATCGTGCTCGCCCTGGGGGTGGTCCGGCGCGAGGCGCAGCAGGCCCGGAGGCGCCCGGCGCACCACCTGGCGCACCTGGTTGTCCACGGCGCCCTGCACCTGCAAGGCCATGACCACGACCGGCCCGGCGACGCCCGCCGCATGGAGATGGCCGAATCCCGCCTGCTGCACCGCCTGCGCGTCCCCAACCCCTGGCGCCACCCGTGAGCGCCTCTCAACCCGTCCGCAGCCTGCTGCACCGCGTCCGCCAGCGCATCAGCGGCCGGCGCGACAGCACCGTGCGGGAGAGCATCGCCGAGCTGGTGCAGCAGTCCATCGACGATCACCAGGCGGACGGCGCCGTGCCCGAGCTGGACCGCCAGGAACGCGCGCTGATCGCCAACGTGCTGCGCCTGCGCGGCATGACGGCCGACGACGTGATGATCCCCCGCGCCGACATCATCGCCATGCCGGTGGATGTCACCCTGGACCAGGCGCTGGACCAGATACGGCGCGAGGGCCATTCGCGCCTGCCGGTGTACCGGGAGCAGTTGGACGACATCATCGGCATGGTCCACATCAAGGACCTGTTCGCCTACGTCGGCCGCCCCGACGCCTTTGACCTGGAGGCCCTGCTGCGCCATCCGCTGCTGGTGGCGCCGCAGGTGCCGGTGCTGGACCTGCTGCTGCAGATGCGCCAGGCCCGGACGCACCTGGCGCTGGTGGTGGACGAGTACGGCGGCATCGACGGCCTGTTGACCATCGAGGACCTGGTCGAGGAGATCGTCGGCGACATCGCCGACGAGCACGACGAGGTCGAAGGCCCGATGATCACCGAGCGCCCCGACGGCGCCCTGGATCTCGACGCCCGCTTGCCCATCGAGGACTTCGAGGCCCGGCTTGGCCCCACCCTGTCGGCGGAGGAGCGCGAGGCCGACATCGACACCATCGGCGGCCTGGTGTTCACCCTGGCCGGCCGGGTGCCGACGCGGGGGGAGGTGATCAGCCATCCCTCGGGCCTGGAGTTCCGCATCCTGGACGCCGACGCCCGCCGCATCCGCCGCATCCGCACGCGCCGGCCCGCTGCGGTCACCGACCAACCGCTGGCGGACCAGGAGGCGGCGGAGTGAGAGGCTGGGGTTTCAGCGGAGCACCGTCATTGCGAGCCGCGCCTGCGGCGTGGCAATGCAGGAGCCGCCAGAGCCGGCGTTGGGGGCGTGCGGCCCCCTATGCTGCGTCGCAAGCCCCCGTCGCCATGATGGGCGAAGCGGTCCTCCTGGCATAGGGGCCTTGTCGGACGCGCTGACCCTCCGCTTCGAGGGGCCGCCCTTCCCGGCGCAGACGCTGCGCTTGGACCCTGGCGTGCCCTGGATCAAGCGTGGCCCGCGCATGATGCAGGACCTATCGGGCGCCAATCCCCCCAAGCCGGACCTGGGCGCCGGGCCGCAGGTGTCGCAGCCGCGCCGGCTGGACTGCTTGCGCGATGTCCACTTGGTCTGGTCCGACCTGTTCATCGTCGGCGCAGATGGGGCCGGCGCAGATGGGATCGGCACGGATGGGATCGAGGGGCGCTGCGCCACCATCTTCGACCGTGGCGTGCGGGAGGCGGTGGCCAAGGTGGCGGACTACCCGGGCCTGTCCGCCTACGCTGGCATCGAGCGCCGGGGCGATGACCTCGTGGTGCCCCGCGCCAAGCTGGCCCGCGCGATCCGGGTGCCCGGCCCCGTGATGTTCGCCACTTCCGACCAGCCGCACAACTGGGGCATGTGGCTGACCTACGTGCTCCCGGCGGTGCTGCACTTCATCGCGCACCGGTCGAGCTACAGCCGGCTGTTCGTCCATGCCGACCACCCGAACATGCGCGCCATGCTGCGGCTGCTGGGCCTGCGCGCCGCTGACGTGCTGCTGCATGACTGCGGCACCGCGCACCACTTCGAGGAGGTACACGTCTTCCGCCAGCCGGGGCGCGACCTGCATGTGCCGGCTGCCATGCTGGAGAAGTTTGCTGGGCTGCGGCGGTGGATGCTGGGCGGCGTGGTGCCGCCGCATGGCGACCGGCTGTTCGTCAGCCGCCAGCGGCGCACGGCCGAGCTGGGGGCCTATCGCGGCCTGCTGAACGAGGCCGAACTGATCGACCAGCTGCGTCGCATGGGCTTCAGCCCCATCGACCCGGAGTACTTGCCCGCCGAGGAGCAGGTGGCCCTGTTCGCCGGGGCGCGGCAGGTGGCGGCGTTGGGCGGCGCCGGGGTGTTCAACGCCGTGTTCTGCAATCCCGGCACGAAGTTCGTGGACATCGAGAGCAGCCCGATGCACCTGCGCAACCACACCGACCTGTTCGCGAGCTGCGGCCTGGACTACGGCCTGCTGATCGGCCGGGAGGACCCGGACGACCCCGCACAGCACAACAAGCGGTGGAGCATCGACGCGGCCCAGGTGGCGGCGGCCGTCGCGGCGTTCATGGCGCCGCACGGGTGAACGCAGCCGGGGTGGGCGCCGGCGGGATGGGCGCAGACGGGATGGGCCTCCCTGCCCTGATCGCGGCGTTGAACGCCAAAATGCCGCTGTTCACCGTGACCTCTGGCCGCAGCGGCACCGCCCTGCTGACGGCGCTGCTGCGCGGCTGCCCCGGCATCGTCGCCGAGCACGAGCCGCCGCCGCGGGTCAACTTCGTGCTGCGCTCCCTGGTGCTGGCGCCCGAGATGGCCGCCGCCTGGCTCGCGCACGAGAAGCTGCCGGCGATGCTGGCGCGCGCCACGGGGCCGGTCTACGCCGAGACGTCGCACCTGGTTTGCAAGGGCCTGATCGAGCCGATGCTGGACCTCGGCCTGCGCCCCCGCTTCATCATCCTGACCCGGCCGGCGCCGGAGGTGGCGCGCAGCCTGTTCCAGATAAACGTGATCCCTGGCCGGACCGGCGCCGGCCGGCTGGTGCTGCTTGGTCCGCATGACGCTGGCGTGCTGCCGGTTGCCGACCCGGATGGGCTGAGCGACTACCAGCTTTGCTGCTGGTATGCCCGCGAGATTGAGCGTCGGCAGGCGGCCTACGCCAGCCTGTTCCAGGTGCGCGGGCTGGCGGCATTCCGGATCGGGATGCACGACCTGACCCGATGGGACCGGTTCCTGCCCCTGGCCGCCTTCGCCACCGGACATGATGGTGCGCCCGACGAGGCGGCGTTCCGCACCGTCACGGCGCGGAATCAAAACCCGCGTGCCGTCGCGTCTGGCGGCACTGCGGACCGTCCGTTGCCACCCGACTTGGCGGCGCAGGAGGCCGCAGTGGACGCAGCGATCCAGGCAGCCGCCACTTCTCCCTCCTCCTCCGGGAAAGGGCCGGGGTGAGGGAGGCCGCAAGCGCCCAGCCCACCCGCATGAGAACGAAACCCAACCTTGACCCGGCGCACGCCCCGCCGCTAGGCAAGGGCATGACCCTGACCTCCGAGCAGATCAAGGTGGCCGCCGAGGAGGCGGACATCCTCGTCCAAGCCCTCCCGTATCTGCGACGCTATGCCGGCGTCACCATCGTCGTGAAGTACGGCGGTCACGCCATGGGCGACGAGGACCTGGCCGCCAAGTTCGGCCGCGACATCGCGTTGCTGAAGCAGGTCGGCGTTAACCCCGTCGTCGTCCACGGCGGCGGCCCGCAGATCAATGCCATGCTGGAGCGGCTGGCCATCAAGTCCACCTTCGTCGATGGCCTGCGCATCACCGACCACAGCATGGTCGAGGTCGTGGAGATGGTGCTGGCCGGCACCGTTAATAAGCATGTCGCCGGGCTGATCAACCAGGCCGGCGCCCTGGCCGTCGGCATCTGCGGCAAGGACGGCGGCCTGATCCGCGCCCGCAAGCTGACCCGCACCGTCAAGGACCCCGGTAGCCGCATCGAGCGCGTGCTGGACCTGGGCTTCGTCGGCGAGCCGGACCAGGTGGACGTGCGGGTGATCCATGCCCTGACCGGCGCCGGCCTGATCCCCGTCATCGCCCCAGTGGGCATGGGGGAGCACGGCGAAACCTACAACATCAACGCCGACACGGTGGCGGGCGCGGTGGCCGGGGCGCTGGGCGCCAAGCGGATGCTGATGCTGACCGACGTGGCCGGGGTTCTGGACCAAAACCGCCAATTGATCCCGGAGATGACCGTCGCGGAGGCGGAGGCCGGCATCGCCAGCGGCATGATCAGCGGCGGCATGATCCCCAAGGTGGAGAACTGCATCGAGGCCGTGCGCCGCGGCGTCAAGGGCGCGGTGATCCTGGACGGCCGCATGGAGCACGCCTGCCTGCTGGAGCTGTTCAAGGAAGGCGGGCTGGGAACCTTGATCCGCGGCTGATGGGATTGCCCAGACTTCAAGACGGCGCAATCAGGCCCTGACGGCCGCCAGCACTTCGATCTGCCAAGTCATCTCCGCATCGGTCAGCGGAAAGCCGCCGGTCGGGCTGGGGAGCAGCAGGGCGCCTGGTTCCAGCCCGCCCAGGACCGCCTGCACGGCGGTGCCCGCCCGCATGCTGAATCCGGCCCGCCAGGCCAGGCTGACCAGCGCCTTGGCGCTGCGCAGGGTGGCCGCACGCTCCACCGCCGCCATCGGCACGCCGCTGGCGATGGCGAGCATGGCCGACGCGCGCCGGGTGTCCCCGGCCCGCACGGCGTCGAGCAGGACAGCCTCCGTCAGGGCGCCGGCTGCATGCAGCCGGCGCAGCGAAGCCTGCATGTCCCCGGTCGGCGGCACGGCAGCCGAGGTCTCCAGCCGGGTCGTCAACTGCTCGCGCAGCTCGCGGGTCAGGTCCGGGTCAAGGTCGGCGCGCTCGGCCAGGACGCAGAGCAGCTCGCCTGCCACCAGCGCCGACAGGGCACGGGCGGCCGGGTTGCCTAGGGCCGGGTGCCGCACCAGCGGCTCGTGCCATTCCGGATAGGCGCCGGCCTGGGCCACCAGGGCGTCCAGCGTCGCCTCCTGGATGGCGGCGGTGCGGTTGAGCAGCAGCGCTTGGATGGCGGCGCTGTCGGCCTGCGCCACCAGCGCATCGGCGACGGTGGCGCCCAGCCCCGGGCGGGCGGCCACGGCCCGGCTGGCGTCCGCATGCGGCGGCGTCGCCAGCAGGGCCAGCAGGTCGGCCTTGGTCAGCAACGGCGACAGGCGGATCACCGGGTCGCACACCGGCGGCGCTGGGTCGAACGCCAGGCGCAGGATCAGCTCGCGCGGGGCGGCGGGCATCGCCTTTACGGCGTCGGCGATGGCGGCGCGGACGCGGACGGCTGCATCCTCCACCAGGGTGGCCAGAATGGAGCGGACGTGACGGTAGGCCTCGGCGTGCACCTTGGCGTCGAGGTCCGGCAGCAGGTGCGCCATCCTGGCGGCCAGCAGCGCGCGGACCCGCTCATCGGTGTCGATCGTCAGGACAGCTTGCACCGTGGGCGGCGCGGCGGCGTTCATCGCCACCGCAGCGCGCACCATCACCGCGGGGTCGGCCGCCAGCAGGTGCAGGACGTGCGGCAGGGTGCCGGGATGCGCCGCCATGCGGACCCGCGCTGCCTCATTGCCGAGGCTTGGCCGTTCCTGGACCGGGGCGCCGCTCATGGGCGTGGGCCACCGTGGGACACGCGCCATTGACCGCCGCCGCGGCGCTTTGCCTCATACATCGCCTGGTCTGCGCGCTGCAGCAGGGTTTCCAGTTCCTCGCCGCTGCCGCCGGAGCGGCAGGCGATGCCGATGGACACCGTCATGCCCGCGGGATCGCCGGCGGTCAGGTGCGCCAACTCGGCGGGGAAGCCCGTCCGCAGGCGTTCGGCCCGCTCGGCCGCGGTCAGCTCGTCCGACCCGTCCAGCCAGAGCGCGAACTCGTCCCCGCCGAGCCGCGCCAGCAGGTCGGCGGGCCGGAAGGTGCGGCGCAGCAACTCGGCGGTCAGCATCAGCGCGGCGTCCCCGGCCTCGTGGCCCAGGCGGTCGTTCAGCGGCTTCAGGCGGTCCAGGTCGATGAAGATCAGCGTGCCCGGCAGGCCCTCGCGGTCCAGCCGGTCGATGCGCCGCCCCGCCTCCTCCAGGAACGCACGGCGGTTCAGCAGTCCGGTCAGCGGGTCGGTCCGCGCCTGCAGGGCCAGCTCGCGCTGGATCGACTCGTGCTCCAGCACCATCCGCACCACCGCCGCGACCGAGCCGGCCAGCACCCGGTCATCGGCGTCCCAAACCCGGCTGGCCCCGGTTCCAGTGCCGGAGTCGCGCCAGACCAGCAATGCGGCGCGGTCGCCGAAACGGGTCGAGGCCGGGCAGGCCAGCATCTGCAGGCCGCCCGCCCCCATGCCCACGGCGATGTCCTCCCCGGTCGAGCGCAGCAGCCCGGCCGCCGCCGGCAGCAGTGGCCGCGGGTCGGCGCCGTATTGGTGCAGCACCCGGCACTCGCCATCGCCGGGCGCCACCTCCAGAATGGCCGCGCCGTCCGCCCCCAGGGCGCGCGTCAGCTCCGCCAGCACGGTCTGCATCATGCGGGGCGCCATCACCTCCCGGCGCATCTCGGCCAGAATGTGCTCCAGCAGGTCCGCCCGCCGCAGCGCCGCCACCACCACGGCGCCCTGCCGTTCCCGCTCCGTCACGTCCACGCCGACGCCGCGCATGCCGAGCACCCGGCCGGTGTCGTCCAGCCGCAGCGCGACCGACAGCGACAGGCAGCGCGTGCCGCCATCGGCATGGCGCAGCCAGGTGGCCCGCTGGCGGACCGGCGTTGCGATGTCCAGCGGTGCAGCAGTTCCCAATGCGAGCAGGTGCTCCGCCGGGCGTCCCAGCAGGTCGGCGCTCGCGTGACCAAGCGCCGGGTCGGGCGCGATGAAGGTGAGCCGGCCGTCGCGGTCGGTCTCGAACACCAGGTCGGCGGCGAGGGCGCCGAAAGCCTGCCATCGCTGGCGGCTGTCCAGCAACGCCTGCGGCAATCCGTCAGCTCGTCCCGGGCAAGTGTCCAACATGTTGTCGATCATCCCAGCATCCATTGCGGAACAATGCGCCGGGGCGGGTGAAGAACCGGTTAGCGCGGGTCCACGCGACGAAGCCGGGCGCGTTGACACGCCTGGGGCGCCCCCGCGTTGACACGCCCGGGTCACCCCCGCATGGTCCCGCCGCACCAGACCCCCCGCTTCAGACATCCACGTCAGACACTCGCATCCTGCCGGACATCACCGCCATGTCGGACCACCCGCTGCGCCACACCATCGAGCAACTCTGGGAGGAGCGGGCCACCCTGTCCTCCAGCACCGGCGGTGCCTCCCGGGCGGCGGTGGAGGAGGCGCTGGGCCTGCTCGACATCGGCGCCCTACGCGTGGCTGAGCCGGGGCCGCGCGGCTGGGTGGTGCATGAATGGCTGAAGAAGGCGGTCCTGCTGTCGTTCCGTCTCAACGACTCCGTGCCCATGCCCGGCACCGGCGCCCCGGCCTACGACAAGGTCCGCCTGAAGACCGAGGGCTGGGGGGAGAACCAGTTCGGCGCCGCCGGTTTCCGCGCCGTGCCGGGCGCCATCGTGCGGCACAGCGCCTACGTCGCGCCTGGCGTGATCCTGATGCCCAGCTTCGTCAACGTGGGCGCGCGGGTGGACAGCGGCACCATGATCGACACCTGGGTCACCGTCGGAAGCTGCGCCCAGGTCGGCCGCAACTGCCACCTGTCGGGCGGCGTCGGCCTGGGCGGCGTGCTGGAGCCGCTGCAGGCCAACCCCACCATCATCGAGGACGACTGCTTCATCGGCGCGCGGTCCGAGGTGGTGGAGGGCGTGGTGGTCGAGCGCGGCAGCGTGCTGTCGATGGGCGTGTTCATCAGCGCCAGCACCAAGATCGTCGATCGCACGACGGGCGAGGTGTTCCAGGGCCGGGTGCCGGCGTACTCCGTCGTGGTGCCGGGCACCCTGCCGGGCCGCCCGATGCCAGACGGCAGCCCCGGCCCGGCGCTGACCTGCGCCGTCATCGTGAAGCGCGTGGACGAGCGCACGCGGTCCAAGACCAGCATCAACGACCTGCTGCGGGAGTAGGGGACGCCCGGGCGTCCCCCCAAGGCATTCCATCATGCCCGGCGTGTCCGACCCGCTGCCGCTGGCGCAGGCGCTGATCCGCTGCAACTCCGTCACCCCGGCCGATGGCGGCGCGCAGGACGTGCTGGCGGGGGTGCTTGAGGCGGGGGGGTTCACCGTCACGCGCCTGCCATTCGGCACGACGCCCAACCTGTTCGCGCGGGCGGGCACGGGCGGGATGCACCTGTGCTTTGCCGGGCACACGGACGTGGTGCCGCCGGGCGCCGCGCCGTGGACGGCGGACCCGTTCGGCGCGGAGGTGCGGGACGGCGTGCTGTATGGCCGTGGCGCCTGCGACATGAAGGGGGCCATCGCCGCCTTTGCCACCGCCGCGCGGGACCGGGTTGCCGCGGGCACGGCGGGATCGGTCAGCCTGCTGATCACCGGCGACGAGGAAGGCCCGGCCACCGACGGCACCGTGCGCGTGCTGGACTGGATGGCCGAACACGGCCACCTTCCCGACCTATGCCTGGTGGGGGAGCCGACTAACCCGCTCGCGCTGGGCGAGGTGATCAAGATCGGCCGCCGCGGCAGCCTGAACGCTGCCCTGACCGTGCATGGGACCCAGGGCCATGCCGCCTATCCACAGCATGCCGACAACCCCGTGCATCGCCTGGTCCGTGCGCTGGCCGCCCTGACCGCCGCGCCGCTGGACGCCGGCAGCAAATGGTTCGAGCCGTCGAGCCTGCAGGTCACCAGCATCGACGTCGGCAACCCCGCCACCAACGTCATCCCGGCCAGCGCGACGGCACGGCTGAACATCCGGTTCAACGACCGCCACACCGGCGCCGCGCTGGACGCCTGGCTGCGCGCCGCCGTCGCCCCGCACGCCCCACGGTTCGACCTCGACGTGGCCATCAGCGGCGAGTCGTTCCTGACCGCGCCCGGCCCCCTGGTGCACCGCCTGCGCGATGCGGTCGCCGCCGCCACGGGCCGGCAGCCGCGGCTGGACACCGGCGGCGGCACGTCGGATGCGCGCTTCATTGCCCGGCACTGCCCGGTGGCGGAGTTCGGCCTGGTCAGCGCCACCATGCACCAGGCGGACGAGCGGGTGCCGGTGGCGGAGCTGCGGCACCTGGCGGACGTGTATCGCGCCATCCTGTCTGCGTTCCTGGACTGATGCCAACGGCCCTCTACTCTAACAGGTTTGCCCGTCCCCCGCTTGGCATTGCCCCGGCTGTCATTGCCCCGGCTGCCGTTGCGACGCGGCAATCCAGGGGCCGCCAGACCGGAACCCCAACCCATGCCCCCTGGATTGCCGCGCCGAAGCCGGCTCGCAATGACAGATGCAAGGCGGGACAGGTGCCAGGTGGAATGGGCGCAGGGTTGAACAGGCGCGGGTTGGAATGAACGGGTCAGAACCCTCCGGGGCTGCTATGGAGGCGCGCATGAGCGATGGTCCAAAACTCCGAGCCCCCAAGCCTGGAGAGCCACGAAAGGACTGGGGCCTGTTCCTGGCCCCGCTCCGCGGCACCGCGCGGCTGGCCTGGGGCCGGATGGACGGGCTGCAGGCGTTCGGGTCCACGCCGGATGCTGTCCTGGCCAGCCTGGCGCCGCTGCTGGCGGTGCCGTTCGCCGGGGCACTGTGGGCGCTGCTGCACGGCCAGGTTGCGCGGGCGCTGACCGCCGTGGGGTTCACAGTCACCGCCCAACTGGCTCCGCTGGTGCTGTCGCACGCCCTGGCGCGACTGTGGGGGCGAGAGGAGGGCTGGCTGCGCTACGCCGCCGCCTATAACTGGCTGCAGTGGGCGATCCTGGCGGTGGCGCTCGTGCTGCCGGTGCTGCTGGAGGGCTTTGGCCTGCCGGACCGGACGGCAATCCAGGTCTATGCCTTTCTTCTCCTGGGATACGTCCTGTGGCTGAACGGGCGGCTGGCCCGGCATGGCCTGGCGCTGTCCTGGCCAAGGTCCGTGCTGCTCGTCGCGGCGGTACTGCTGGGCAGCACGCTGCTCGCCATCAGTCCGCTGCTGCTGCAGGCCTCGCTCACGGAGGAGACGGCGCAAACGGGTCCTGCGGGTACCGCACCCTGAGCAGCGTCAGGCCCCCTGGCGGCGCAGTCGGCCCGGCGGCCCGGCGGTCGCGGGCTGCCAGCGCCGCACCCACCTGATCCGGCCGCCACCGGCCCTCGCCGACCAGCTTCAGCGTGCCGGCCATGTTGCGGACCTGATGGTGCAGGAAGCTGCGCGCCTCGGCCAGGATCTCCACCACATCGCCCCCCCGGCTGACCTGCAGGCGGTCCAGCGTCCGCAGGGGGCTGCGGGCCTGGCAGGCTGCGGCGCGGAACGACGAGAAGTCGTGGTGGCCCACCAGCAGCGCCGCCGCCTCGGCCATGGCGCCGGCGTCCAGGGGGCGCTCCACATGCCAGGCGCGGTGCAGGTCCAGGGCGGGCGGCGCCCGGCGGTTCAGGATGCGGAAGGCGTAGGCGCGGCCAATGGCGGAGAACCGAGGGTTCCATCCCGGCGGCGCCGGGGCGGCCTGCAGCACCGCCACGGGATGCGGGCGCAGGTGGAAATTCAGCGCGTCCCGCACCTTGCCGGCCTGGAAGCCGTCTGGCAGGTCCAGCATCGCCACCTGGCCCGCCGCATGGACGCCGGTGTCGGTCCGGCCTGCGACAACGCTGGCCACCGGGGCGCCGCCGGTCAGCCGCGCCGCCGCCGCCTCCAGCACCGCCTGCACCGTCGGCCCGTCCGCCTGACGTTGCCAGCCTAAGAAGGGCGTGCCGTCGTACTCCAGCAGCAGCGCCCACGCTGTCATGGTCCGGCCACTATCACGTAAGCACGGTCCCCGGCGGGACGGGAAAGCCGCGCAGCAGGGCAGCGGCGTCCATCGGCGCACGGCCGGGGCGCTGGACGCGGAGCAGCCGCAACGCGCCATCGCCGCACGCCACCAGCAACTTGTCATCCAGCACGACGCCAGGCGGACCGGACCCGGCGTCCGGCGCGGCATCCAGCACCTTCACCACCTCCGTGCCGAACAACGCCCAAGTGCCGGGCCAGGGCGTCAAGGCGCGCACGCGGCGGTCCAGCGCCTCGGCTGGCTGGGTCCAGTCCAGCCGGCCGTCATCGCGGGTCAGCTTCGGGGCATAGGTCGCGCCCTCCTCCGGCTGCGGCGCCGGCGGCGGGGCATCGTGCAGCGTCTGCACGATCATGCGGGCGCCCAGGGCGGCCAAGGTGTTGTGCAGGCCCGCGGCGGTGGTACGGGGTCCGATGGGCACCGCCTGCCGCAGCAGCATGGCGCCAGTGTCCAGCCCGGCGTCCATCTGCATTACCGTGATGCCGGTCTCCGAGTCGCCGGCCAGCACCGCAGCCTGGATCGGCCCGGCGCCGCGCCACCGGGGCAGCAGGCTGGCATGGATATTCAGGCAGCCCCGGCGCGGCGCGTCCAGCATCGGCTGCGGCAGGATCAGGCCATAGGCGGCGACAACGGCCGCATCGAGGTCCAGCGCCGCGAACGCCGCGTGCTCGCCGGCATCCCGCCGCAGCCGGGCCGGGGTGCGGACCGGCAGGCCCAGCATCTCCGCGGCGACATGGACCTGGCTGCGCGTGCTGGCGTTGCCGCGGCCGGCGGGGCGGGGCGGCTGCGTGTAAACGGCGGCGATGTGGTGCCCGGCCGCATGCAGCGCATGCAGCGCCGGCACGGCGAAGGCGGGCGTGCCCATGAAGGCCAGGCGCAGCGGCCCGGCCCCGCCCTGCACCCGCTGTTACCCGGCCGCCTTCTGCTTCAGTTCCTTGGCGAGCCGCCGCAGGATCATGTTGCGCTTCAGCGCCGACAGGTGATCGACGAACAGCACGCCGTCCAGGTGGTCGATCTCGTGCTGCAGGCAGGCGGCGAGCAGGCCCTCCGCCTCCAGCTCCTGCACCTTGCCCTCCAGGTCGTGGTAGCGGACGTGGACGCGGGCCGGGCGGCTCACGTCGGCATACTGGCCGGGGAGGGACAGGCAGCCCTCCTCCCGCAGGGCCCAGTCCTCGCTGACGCGGGTTATCTCCGGGTTGACCAGTACGATGGGGGCCGGCGTCTCGTCCGGCATCAGGTCCACGACGGCCAAGCGGAGGCCGACGCCGACCTGCGGCGCGGCCAGGCCGATGCCGGGGGCGGCATACATCGCCGCCAGCATCTGCGGCGCCAGGGCGCGCACGGCGTCGGCGTCGGCGGGGCCGACCTTGCGGGTCTTGGCACGCAGCGCCGGGTGCGGCGGGGTGAGTATTTGCAGGATGGCGTCTTCGGAAAGCGCTGGAGCGGTCGTGTTCATGCCCGCGATGTAGCGGGGCGCCGGGCTGGGTTCAATCTTCCGGGCTTGGCGGCACCCATGATGGGGTCCGCCTGCCGGTGCTGGGTCAGGTCCAGCGTTGGTTCAGGCCCAGTATTGGGTTCCGATGCTGTGGCCAGCCCGGGGTGCACGGCGGCGCACGGCGAGGAGGGTGAGCAGGCCAAAGCCCAGAACCGCCAGCGCGGCCGGCTCCGGCACGCTGGTGCTGCCAGTATCAGGGTTGGCGCCGCCATCGCCGGTCGTCAGGCCGCCGGCGTTTGCCGCCAGGCGCAGGTCGGACACGAACAATACGCTGTCCAGCGACTGGTCGTTGGTGTCGGCAACCTCGAACTGCAGCGTGTGGCTGCCGGCTGCGAGGGTGGCGGAGGTGGTGGTGAGCGGCCCGATCACTCCGTGCGGCTCGGAGAACGCGGTGTTGGTGTCCGCCGTGGTCAACTGGCTGCCAAAGCTGGCGCCGACCTGCACGGGTACTCCGTTGCTGTCAAACGTGATCTGCGTCCCGTCGAGGAACACGTAGGCCGCGTCCGTATAGCTGCTTGAGTAAACCGGGTACTCCGTGCTGCCGAACACAAAGTCGAATGCGATGGCGCTGGCGTCCGCGAGGCTGAAGCTCACCGTAACCCGCGCCGCATCGTACGCGGCGTTGAAGTTCGTGATCTTGCCCGGTGCATAGGCGGTGATCTCGGGTGTCGAGTTGCCCAGTTCCGCGGAGCTTGGCGAGCTGACATTGCTGTGCGAAGCCGCCGTCGTGCCTGCTGCCTTGCCTGTGGACAGCACGATGCCGCCCATCGGCAACTGGACCGGCCCGCTCGTGAAACCGGTGAACGTCCCGACCTGCTCGGCAGCGCCGGCCGTGTCAGTTGCGGTGACGGCGCCGAACCCGGCCGAGGCCGGAGGCAGGGCGCCGAGCAGGGCAGTGCCGTCCGTCGTTGGAGTTACGACCATGGCGTTCGCCGGGTCGGCCTAGCCCAGGCCGGCCATTGCCAGCCCTGCCATCATCATGTTGAACCGCATTGCGACGCCTCCAAAATGTTTCACTGTCATACTTATAGCGTCCCGTTAAAAATTGTCTATATAATCATTAATTGTTCATGCCGGAGGGAAGTCCATACGGCGCTACCTGGCCTAAGGACCTCCCACCTGCTGCGGCTCGGCATCCTCTTGCAACCATCGCTGGCTTTTCCAATATCCCTCGTGGCCGGGATGCCAGTGGGTCCCGGCCTTCGCTTCGCTCCAAGGAGGAGGCTGCATGACCACCCGGATGTTCACTTCGCCCATGTTCCTGGGCTTCGATCACCTGGAACAGATGCTGGAGCGGGCGCAGAAGTCGCCCTCCGACGGCTACCCGCCCTACAACATTGAGCAGACGGGTCCGAGCGGGCTGCGGATCACCCTGGCGGTGGCCGGGTTCACGATGGACGACCTGCAGATCACCCAGGAGGACAACCAGTTGGTGATCCGGGGCCGGCAGGCTGACGACTCGGCCGGCCGGGTTTACCTGCACCGCGGCATCGCCGCCCGCCAGTTCCAGCGGGCATTCGTCCTCGCCGAGGGGATCGAGGTCAAGGGCGCCTGGCTGGACAACGGCCTGTTGCATATCGACCTGGCCCGTCCGCAGCCGGAGATCCGGGTGAAGACCATCCAGATCACCAAGGCTGGCGGCTCCGTGCCGACGGTGGATGCCGCTCCCGACCGCGACTGAGCGGACACGCAGCCCAACGCGCGCCCAGTTCATGCCTGTTTCTCAACGGCTGCCACGCACGATAAGCTGATGTATCGGCGGGCGTGCAGTCCCAACTGTCCCATTTGTGTGTCGTTGCACCCTGTACGCACACCCTTCCGGAGTGACTACCATGGACATGAATATTCCCGAGTTGCAGATGGATGCCCTGGCAGCCATTCCGGTGGAGCAGTTGGACATCCGCAACCTGACCCAGGCGCAGTTAATGCAGCTCGGCATGACGCAACTGGCCTACGTGAAGCCGGTGTGGATGGATGGGGTGACGGCCTTTGCCATCTTCGCCGCGGACGGGTCGCCGATGGCGGTCGCCGCAGATTGCGACATGGCGATGGCCGCGATCATGCAGCACGAGATGGTGCCCGCGCTGGTGCATTGACGCCTGCCTGTCTGCTTCCTCTCTCTGGGCGAGGGGTTGGAGTGAGGAGACAGGAAGAGACTGACCCGCCGATAGGGGTGAGGGGAGGCCCAACCCTGTAAAACCAGGGTTGCGCTGCCCCCCTCACCCCGGCCCTCTCCCGGGGGAGAGGGGGCAAGTATCTAGTTTGTCCTGGTTGGGTCGATCCAGCCGATGTGGCCGTCGGTGCGGCGGTACACCACGTTCAGCTCCGCCGTCGCGCTGTTGCGGAACATCAGCAATTGCTGGTCCGCCAAGTCCATGCGCATCACCGCCTCCCCGACCGAAAGCGTGTTGATGTCGGCCTGGCTCTCGGCGATCACGGTGGCGTAGGCCGGCGTGTCGCTCCGCGTATCAACCCCGTTCGGTTGCCCATCGTCATCCTGGCGCAGCACATACTGCCGGGCGGCCTGCGGATGGGCGCGGTTTGCCAGGTCGCGCGCATGGTCGTTGACCCGGCGGCGATAGCGGCGCAGGCGCTTGGCGATGTGCTCGGCAGCGTCATCGAAGGCGCTATGGGCATCCCCGGCCTCGCCCTCGCCGCGCAGGGTCAGGCCGCGGCCGGCGTGGACGTTGATGTCGCAGGTGAAGAAGCTGCGGGCGCGGCTGAACGTCACGTTGGCCTCAAGCGCGTGGTCGAAGTACTTGCCGGCAATCTGGTCCAAGTGCTCGGACACCCGGACGCGCAACGCCTCTGAAAGATCGACTTGCTTGCCGGATACTGTGATCTGCATGGCTGCGCTCCCCTGTTGCCGCGGCGGCGCCCCGTTAAGCCGACACCGCCTTCTCCCGCTTGCGCTGCACTGAGCTAGGGATGCGCAACGCCTCGCGGTATTTGGCCACCGTACGGCGGGCAATGTCCACGCCTTCTCGACGCAAAGCTGCAACGATAGCGTCATCGGACAGCACGTCTTCGGGGTCCTCGGCCTGAACCAGGGCGCGGATGCGGTGGCGGACGCTCTCGGCGCTGTGGCTTTCGCCCCCTGCGACGGCGTTGATGGCGGTGGTGAAGAAGTACTTCAGCTCGAACACGCCGCGCGGGGTGGCGATGTACTTGTTGGCGGTCACCCGGCTGACGGTGCTCTCGTGCATCTCCACCGCCGCCGAGATGTCGCGCAGGATCAAGGGGCGCAGGTGGCCGACGCCGCCGCGGAAAAAGGCGTCCTGCTGCCGCACCACCTCGGCCGCCACCTTCAGGATGGTGTTGGCGCGCTGCTGCAGCGACTTCACTAGCCAGTTGGCGCTGGACAGGTTCTCGCCGAGGAACGTCCGCTCCTCCTTGCCCGCCCGGGCGCTGACCCGCGCGTGGTAGGACTCGTTCACCAGCACGCGCGGCATGGTGTCGGGGTTCAGCTCCAGCAGCCACGCGCCGTCCGGGGCGGCGCGCATCAGCACGTCGGGGATCACCTGGTGCAGAGGGCCGATGTCGAACCCGGCGCCGGGCTTCGGGTCGAGCTGGCGGATCTCGGTGATCATGTCCGCCAGGTCCTCGCTGTCCACCTCGCACAGCGCCATCAGGCCGCGCAGGTCGCGGCGAGCGAGCATGTCGAGGTGATCGAGCAGCCGCTCCATCGCCGGGTCCAGACGGTTGCGGTCCAGCAGCTGCGCGGCCAGGCACTCCCGCAGGTCACGGGCGAACAGCCCCGGCGGGTCGAACCGCATCATGGCCGCGCGCACCCGCTCCACACGGGCGTAATCGACGCCCAGCACGTCGGCGATCTCCTCCGTGCGGACGGGAACGCGGCCGGCCGGGTCCAGCAAGGCCATCAGTTGCGCGCCGATAATGCGGTCGCCGGGATCGGGGAAGTTCAGGCGCAACTGCTCGCCCAGGTGGGTGCGCAGGCTGCGTGGCGCGGCGGCCAAGTCGTCGATGCCGCGGTCGTCCCCGTCGTCCCGCTGCACCCCACGGCTGGCGCCGGCGTAGCTGCCATCCGACGCGCCGCCCGCGTCATAGCTGTTCGAGTGATCGGCCTCGATGGCGTCCGGCAGCCTTTCCTGGCGCAGCAGGGTGACGGCGTCCAGCCCCTCGATGGCTTGGGTGCGCTGATCCGGGGCAGGCAGCTCCGGCAGGCTGTCGCTGCGCTCGTCGCGCTCCAGCAGCGGGTTGCGCTCCAGCTCCTCCTCGACGAAGGCGGCCGCCTCAAGGTTGGTGAACTGCAGCAGCTTGATCGCCTGACGCAACTGCGGCGTCATGACCAAGGACTGCGTCTGCCTGAACTCTAGCCGGGGACCCATCGCCATGCGGGTCAGCTTACAGGCTAAACCTTTCGCCGAGATAGACCCGGCGCACGTCCACATGGGCCACAACCTCTTGTGGCCGGCCCTCCATCAGCACCTTGCCGTCGTGCATGATGTAGGCGCGGTCGATGATCTCCAGCGTCTCGCGCACGTTGTGGTCGGTGATCA
>CAXTAT010000014.1:0-124757 GCA_964242415.1 uncultured Acetobacteraceae bacterium | reverse complement strand
CGTTGGCCGCACTGCTGTTGTCGGGGTTGCCCAGGTAAGCCCCAAGCGGGAAAGGTGTTACGGCTGGCGTAGGCGGCATCCTGTAAACCTGTGGCTAATACGAAATGCGGCATTGCGCCGATCCGGCACAGGCTTACGTAGAACGGCCGGGTTTTCTGGGGTTAGTCAGAAAGAATCATGTCTTGTATCTGGGGCACCAATAACTGACAGCTCCATGCTTCGAGCGTTACGGTAGGGCATCCAATCAGAATTTAATCAGGCGCTGTCATTGCGAGCCGACGTCGGCGCGGCAATTCAGGGTTGCAAGGCTGAGGCGTCGATGTTGCAACCTCGGGTTACCGCCTTGCACGCGCTGCTTGCAATGAAAACCGGGGTAACGACAAACGAGGGCAGGCAACCCGGTCAGTTTTGATAGCCGTTGATATAATGTCATTCGCCGAAAGTTCTGAGCGCTGACAGGGGCATTGTCATTGCAAGCCGCGCTTGCGACGTGGCATAGGGAACCGCACGCGCGGCTCTTACCGTCCCCTATGCCACGCCGAAGCCGGCTCGCAATGACAGGGGCCAGCTGGGATCGACAGGTCAGAATTCTGGCGGTTGGTATAAGCCCAGGTTTGGTCAGCAGGCGACATTGCGGCAAACCATGCTGAAACGGGGGTCAGGCAGGTCCTTAGCGGCGATTTCGACACCGGGCGTGATGTTGCCGGGCTATTTGGCGTGAGGCGGCGCAGTGCCCCTGTGCTCAGCGCCTAGCCCAAACCGGCTTGCCCGGCCGCTGGCTCCCACCTGCAGCAATCCCATCGCACACGCCATCGCAGGTGGTGCCACCCGCCATCCGCTCTGACCCCTACGTTGCGTCAGAGCTGCCGCCATTGCGAGCCGGGTTTGCAGCGCGGCCATCCAGGAGGCATGGGCGGTGGTTTCGGATGGCTTGCTGCACTGTCCCGCCGCAGCAGGGGCCGATCCTGCGAGCCGCCGGAGCGCGGGCGGGAGACGCCGGGCTACGTCACGCCCAGGTCCGCCGCGGTGATCGGGTCCTTGACGATGAACAGGTACGAGCCGGCCGACAGCACCCCGATGACCGCCCCCACCACCAGGGCCAGCCTGAACGACCCGGTGCCCTGCACGATCAGCCCGGTGACCGTCGGCGCGAGCGCACCGCCCAGGTAGCCGCCGAAGTTCTGCATCGAGCCGATCGAGGCGGTGCAGTTGGTCGGCGCCCCCACCGAACTCAGCGCCCAGGCGCAAGTGCTGGTGACATAGACCAGGAACAGCGACGCCGAGATGAAGGCGATGGCGAGCGTGTTGCTCTCGACATAGGCGGCTGCCAGCGTGAAGCCGGAGGTGCCCAGCAAGGCGATGGCGCAGGGATAGCGCCGGCTTTTCATCGGCGACACGCCGCGCCGCACCAGGATGTCGGCCAGGTAGCCGCCGAGCACGCCGCCCACCACGCCCCAGACGAACGGGATCGACGCCGCGATGCCGGTGAACTTCACGCTCATGTGCCGCTCGATTTCGAGGTAGCCGGGCAGCCAGGCGGTGTAGATCCAGGTGAGATAGATGCAGCCGAAGTAGCCGAGGATCATTCCCCACGTGGTGCGGAAGCGGAAAAGCTGCTTCCACTCGGCAAAGCTGACCTTGGTGCGCTGGCCCGGCGGGTCGCCCTCGGTGCGGTAGGCGTTCTCCTGCGCGGTCAGGCCGACGTCGGCGGGGTTGCGGTAGACGCTGTACCACAGCACCGCCACCAGCAGCCCGGCGACGCCCATGATGATGAACATCCAGCGCCAGCCGAACGACAGCATGAGCACGGTGAGCAGCGGCACGGCGATCGCGGTGCCGAGCGTGGACGCGCAGTTGAAGATGCCGGTCGCCAGGCCGCGGTCCCTTGGGTTGAACCAGTCGCGCGCGACGCGGGCGCCGGTGGGGAACTGCGGCGCCTCGCCGATGCCCAGCAGGACACGGGCGCCGAAGAACTCGCCAAAGCCCCGCACCAGCCCGCCCAGCAGTTGCGCGAACGACCACACCGTCAGGCCGACCGCCAGCAGCAGGCGCGGCCCGAGCTTGTCCACCATCGCCCCGGTCGGCAGTTGCGAGAACGCGTACGCCCACAGGAAGGCCGAGAGCAGGTAGCCCATGTCGGCGATCGACAGGTTCAGGTCGGCGCGGATCAGCGGGTTGGCCACCGCGAGCGTCGCGCGGTCGATGTAGTTGACCACGCCGCCGAGCACGAGCATCGCCAGTGCCGTGCGCTGGATGCCGCGCACCCGCGCCGTCGCCCGCACCGGCGCCAGCGCCGCCCGAGACGTTGCAATGTCGTCCATTGTTGCTTCCTCCCCGTTTCCCTCACGCTAGAAGGCGGATCGGCCGGAGCGCCAGCACTCTTATGCGTTGGGGTGGTGAAAAGCGCAGCCGGGCTGCCCGGATGGCCACTGCACGTCGGGGTGGGACGCGGCCCGTCGCCGATGCCAGCCAGCATTCCGGATTGAATGATCGTCCCGCGCCGGCCTTCCACTTACGCCCGCCGTGACCCATCTCCCCGACACGTTGAGGCGCGGGCCTTGCGGACCAACGCCCGCGGTTCCAAGAAGGCGGCATGGGCGGCGGGCCCCTGACCAGCCGAACGTGCTGCGGCAGGATGCGGCGCTCCGGCTGGCGACCCTACAAGCATGGCGACCCCATAAGCATAAGGATATCCCGTGGCTTTCCTGACCGTTACCAGCACGCGCGGCGACACCAGGACCATCCCGGCAGCGACCGGGATGTCGGTGATGGAGATCATCCGCAAGGCGGGCTTCGACGACCTGCAGGCGCTTTGTGGCGGCAGCCTTTCGTGCGCGACCTGCCACGTCATCGTCGATCCCGACGATTTTGCGCGCGTCGGCCCGGCGGGCGGGGACGAGGACGACCTGCTGGACAGCTCGGACCGGCGCACGCCGACTTCGCGCCTGTCGTGCCAGATCCCGTTCGTCCCGGCCCTGGACGGGTTGCGGGTGACCATCGCCGAGGAGGGCTGATGCCGCATCCAGCCGGCCCGGCTGGGACCCCGGGATGGGGCGACCCGGGCTGGGATGAAGCGTGCCGCTAGGCCGGAACGGGGCGGTGCAGCGGTTCGACGTGCTGATCGTCGGCGCGGGCCATGCCGGCGCCCAGGCTGCGGTGTCGCTGCGTCAACTGGGGTTCGCCGGCACCATCGCGCTGGTGAGTGACGAGGCTTCCTGGCCGTATGAACGGCCGCCGCTGTCCAAGGACTACCTGGCCGGCAAGAAGCCGTTCGAGGCCATGCTGCTGAAGGAGCCGGAGTACTGGGCGGAGAAGGACATCGCCTTGCTGCGCGGCCAGCGCGTCGTCGGCGTTGACCCGGCGGCGCACCAGGTGCGGACCGGCGATGGCGCGGTGCTGGGATATGGCGTGCTGGTCTGGTGCACCGGCGGGGCGCCGCGGCGCCTGTTGTGCGCCGGACATCACCTGGGCGGCGTGCACACCATTCGTACGCGCGCCGACGTGGACATGATGCAGGGCGAGTTGGCGGATGCGGCCAGGGTGGCGGTGGTCGGCGGCGGCTACATCGGCCTGGAGGCCGCGGCCGTCCTGACCGCGATGGGCAAGTCGGTGACCGTGATCGAGATGCAGGACCGCGTGCTGGCGCGCGTCGCCGGGGAGCCGGTGTCGCGGTTCTACGAGGCCGAGCACCGCGCCCGCGGCGTCCGCATCCTGCTCAACACGGCCGTGGAGTGCATCGAGGAGCGTGAGGGCCGGGCCAGCGGCGTCCGGCTCGGCGATGGCGCTGTGGTCGCGGCCGACATGGTGGTCGCGGGCATCGGCATCATCCCGGCGGTGCAGCCGCTGCTCGACGCCGGGGCGGCGGGGGGGGATGGGGTCGATGTGGACGCCTGCTGCCGGACCAGCCTGCCCGACGTCTATGCCATCGGCGACTGCGCGGCGCACCGGAACCGGTTTGCGGACGGGGCCAGCGTCCGGGTCGAGTCGGTGCAGAATGCGGTCGATCAGGCAGTGGTTGCGGCCAAGGCGATCACTGGCGCTCCCGTGCCGTATGATGCGGTGCCCTGGTTCTGGTCCAACCAGTATGACCTGCGGCTGCAGACCGTCGGCTTGTCCAACGGCCACGACGCCATCGTGGTGCGGGGCGAGCCGGAGACGCGCAGCTTCTCGGTGGCTTACCTGCGCCGCTCCTGCTTAATTGCGCTGGACTGCGTCAATGCCACGCGGGACTACGTGCAGGGCAAGGCCCTGGTTGCCGGCGGGGTGATGGTGGACCCGGCGCGGCTGGCGGACGCCACGCAGCCGCTGAAGTCGCTCGGTGCATTGGTTGGCAGAGGCTGACGGGGTCTCGTTCTGGAGCGAGGGTCGGATGGTGGGCTGGCGAAGCCGGGGTCCAACAGCAGCGGAACTGAAAGTACATTCTAACTTATGGCATCGTAAAAAAGTGAGTTTTTCGCCACCGGTATCTGTTGGTTTGATGCACCAATTACCGTGGCAGCACCGCTCAAATACACTTTCGGTCCTGCTGCTACCGGAACTCCAGCTTCTGGCCCTCTGTCTAGACGCCCGCGATAGTCTTACCGGACGTGAGCCAGACCAAGCCTATGAGCGCGAGCCCCGCATAAGTGTGGAGCCACTACAGCTAGCGTACGTTTTCGTATGGAAGGGCGTTGTGCCCCGTCCAAGGTAAAACGCTCAAGCCAAACAGGGATGCCAGTCTGGATCGTGCCCGGCTCACTCGTCACTCTCCGCTACGATCGAGACTTTGCCATCCCGTTCCACCACCGCATAGCGCACTTGTTCGAGGCACATCAGTCCTTTTTGGCGCACTGCGGCCATAACGTCGCTCTCCAGCACCCGCATGCCGCGCATCCGATCCTGGTGCCAATCACCGCACTCGTAAATGACGACAGGGGTGCCATCGACGAGGCGTCCGAACCACTCCGACCAGCGCTTGAGGTTGGAGACGCTGGTGTGCATCAGGCCAATCGAGAACACGGCGCTGATGGCGGCGGTCATCGAGTGGTCGTCGCCTAGGACTCCGGCCATGAGCGCGCCGCCGAACAGGAACAGCACCACGAGGTCGAAGGGCGCCATCATGCTGGCAGTGCGCCGGCCGATCAACCGGACGGCGAATAGCAGGATGAGGTAGGCGGCGGCTGCCCGGATGATGACGTTCATGGCAGGACGAACTGCGTCCAGCGGATTGGGTCGTGGCCTTCGAGTTGGGCGATAAGCTGGTTTTGGCCGAGCGAGGACGGTTCGAGGTTCAACCTGATTTCGGCGCCATGCGTGTGGGGCGGGATCGACAGGGTCAGGGTGAGCCCGTCTTGGACCGCCTTGGTGGCGATAGGCTGCGGCTGGATGCGCTGCAGGCCCATGGGTTCGACGCTGTTGCTGCCGATGAACAGGTTCATCTCTGGCGTATCGGTTGGGTTGTCGATGTGGAAGGTGACTTGGGTCGGCGCTTGCGAGCGGGCGATGGGTTCGAAATCGACGGCTAGGGCGGACTCGGCGGTTTTCTCCGTGCGGTGGCTGAGCGGCCCGCGGCCGAACACCCCCGCAAGGCCGGCGACAACGAAGGCCAACATGACCATGTGCCCGACCCATTCGGCTTTGACCCAGCTCTGCTCGAAGCGTTCGTCGAAGCCGACCTCGAACTCGTCATTGATCTTCTCAGCACCTTGCATGGCCCCCTGAACACCCCTGCCACCGTCAGGTTCCCTGGGACGACCGTCCTTTGGCTGGGCGTGGGGCAAGCCGGGGTTCCGGTAGATGCTTGGCACGACCCCGGCGGGTGCGGGTTCTGCCGCGGCTTGGTACGGCCCCCCGGGATCGGACCCAGCACGGCGGCGGCCATCGGGGCGTTGCGACGCTGCTTGCCGCCGACCGGCCCCAACCTGGAATGGCAGCCCCCCGTTGCCCCCCTGCCCCCGATCCGCTACACCGCCGCCGACGCTGGCACCCCTGGAGGCCGGCGCTTTTGCTGTTAGGAGCAGACCATGGCCAACATCGTGACCATCGAGGCCGAGGCGCGCGAGCGGGCAGGTAAGGGGGCGGCACGCGCATCTCGTCGGGCAGGCATGGTGCCTGCCGTCATCTACGGCGCCAAGCAGACGCCGACCCTGATCCAGCTCGATCCCCGCATCATCGTGCGCGAGCTGACCCGCGGCGGCTGGAAGTCCCGCCTGTATGAGGTGAACGTCGCCGGCGCCCCCTCCCGCGCGCTGATGCGCGAGGTGCAGTTCCACCCGGTCAGCGACAAGGCGATCCACGTCGATTTCCAGCGCCTGGCCGCCGGCGAGCGCATCCGCGTCTCGGTGACGGTGCAGTTCCAGAACGAGGCGACGTCGCCCGGCCTGAAGAAGGGCGGCGTGCTGAACGTCGTGCGCCATGCCGTCGAGGTGCTGGCCGACCCGGAGAGCGTGCCGGACTTCTTCCAGGCCGACATGGCGGCGCTGGACATCAACGACAACGTGCGGTTCAGCGACCTCCTGGGGACGGAGAACGTGGCGCCGGTCATCGTCGGGCGCGACTTCGTGATCGCCACCGTCGCCGCGCCGACCAAGGGCATCGAGGTCGCCGCCGACCCGAACGCCCCGGCCGCCGCCGCCGCGCCAGCCCGCGGCACCAAGGCGCCGGGCAAGGGCGCCGCACCGGCCGCCAAGGCTCCGGCGAAGCCCGCCGCCAAGAAGTAGGCCATGCTGCGCTAGTCATGTTGCTCTGGGTCGGCCTGGGCAACCCAGAGCCAGCCATGGCCCGGCAGCGCCACAACATCGGCTTCATGGCGCTGGACGAGATCGCGCGCCGCCACGGCTTCGGGCCGTGGCGGCAGCGGTTCCGCGGCCTGGTGGCCGAGGGCACGGTGGGCGGCGAGCGGGTGCTGGCGCTGAAGCCGGGCACCTACATGAACGCCTCGGGCGAAAGCGTGCAGCCGGCGGCGGCGTTCTTCAAGCTGTTGCCGGACGCCATCACCGCGTTCCATGACGAGTTGGACCTGGCGCCGGGCAAGGTGCGGGTGAAGCGCGGCGGCGGGGCGGCGGGGCACAACGGCCTGCGCAGCATGGACCGCTGCTTGGGCACGCCCGATTACTGGCGCGTCCGCCTGGGCATCGGACACCCGGGCGACAAGGCGCGCGTGCACGGCCATGTGCTGGGGGACTTCCACAAGACCGACCAGGCGTGGCTGGCCGAACTGCTGGACGCGGTGGCGGACGCCGCGCCGTTGCTGGCCCAGGGGCGGCCGGCAGACTTCATGACGCGCGTGGCCCTGCTGACTCAGGGCGACGTGCAGCCGAAAGGCACCAAACAGCCGACAGCGACGAAGATGGGGGGAACGGGTTAGATGGGGTTCAACTGCGGCATCGTCGGCCTGCCCAACGTGGGCAAGAGCACGCTGTTCAACGCGCTGACGGCGACCGCCGCGGCGCAGGCCGCCAACTATCCGTTCTGCACCATAGAGCCGAACGTCGGCCGCGTCGCCGTACCGGACCCGCGGCTGGGGGCGCTGTCCACGATTGGGAAGAGCAAGACGACGATCCCGACCAGCCTGGAGTTCGTGGACATCGCCGGGCTGGTGCGCGGGGCGTCGAAGGGCGAGGGCCTGGGCAACCAGTTCCTGGCCAACATCCGCGAGGTGGACGCGATCATCCATGTGCTGCGCTGCTTCGAGGACGGCGACGTGACGCATGTCGAGGGCAGCATCGACCCGATCCGCGACGCCGAGACGGTGGAGACCGAGCTGATGCTGTCCGACCTGGACAGCCTGGAGCGCCGCCTGCCGGCGCTGCAGAAGAAGGCGCGCGGCGGCGACCGGGACAGCCTGCAGGGGGTGGCGCTGATGGAGCCGATCCTGGCCGCCCTGCAGGCCGGGCACCCTGCCCGCACGGCGATCCAACCCGGCGACGTGGAGGCCGCCAAGCGCCTGCAACTGATGACCAGCAAGCCCGTGCTGTATGTGTGCAACGTGGAGGAGGCCGCGGCGGCGGACGGCAACGCGCAGTCCGCCCGGGTGATCGCCCGCGCCAAGGCGGAGGGCGCCGGGGCCGTCGTGGTCTCGGCCGCCATCGAGGCGGAGGTGAGCCTGCTGGCCGAGGCGGACCGGCGCGAGTTCCTCGATGGCCTGGGGCTGCCGGACAGCGGCCTGGATCGGGTGATCCGCGCCGGCTACGCGCTGTTGGGTTTGGCGACCTACTTCACGGTGGGGCCGAAGGAGACGCGGGCGTGGACGATCACACGCGGCACCAAGGCGCCGCAGGCGGCGGCGGTGATCCATAACGACTTCGAGCGCGGGTTCATCGCCTGCGAGACCATCGCCTATGACGACTTCATCGCCTGCAAGGGCGAGGCCGGCGCCAAGGAGGCGGGGAAGATGCGGGTGGAAGGGCGGGACTACGTGGTGAAGGACGGCGACGTGCTGCTGTTCCGGTTCAACGTCTAGGCTGCGGCGCGGCGGCCGTGGGTGACCGCACCCCCGTAGTGTATGCCCGCGAGCCTGGCCTGGGCCTGGCCGAGTTCCGGCGTGTGCTGGTCGAGGCCGGGATGGGCACGATACGGCCCATCGGCGACGACGCCCGGCTTGGGACGATGCTCGCCGCTGCCAGCCTGATCCTGACAGCGCGGCTGGATGCGCCGGGCCGGCCCCTGGTCGGGCTGGCCCGCTGCGTCACCGACTTTGCCTGGTGCTGCTATGTGGCCGAACTCGCGGTTTGCGCCTCGGCGCAGGGGTTGGGCATCGGCGGCGGGCTGCTGGATGCGGTGCGCCATGCCGTCGGGCCAGGGGTGACCGTGCTCCTGGCCTCGGTTCCCGACGCCGTTGGGTTCTATGAGCATGCCGGCATGGATCGGGTTCCCGACGCATTCTGGTTTCACCGGCAGTATTGAGCCATCCGCCGGAAGCGAGTGCCGCGGGCAACGGCATCGCGTGCCTTGGGACCGCATGAAGCGGATCATCGAGGCATGTCGGCCCAGGTTGGGCCCCCCCTGGGCGAGCGGCGGCTACGCTGGCTCCGCAGCGGTCAGGCGGCAGCGGGGGTGGTCGCCATCATGGACTCGCGCTTGGCGAAATCGGCGTGCCAAGCGGCCAGCCTGGTGTGGCCCGCGCGCCAGTCCAGCCCAGGGAAGCGGAAATCCAGGTAGGACAGCGCGCAGGCGAAGGTGATGTGGCGGATGTCCACCGCCCGGTTTGCCAGTTCCGGCGCCATCGCCTCCATCCGGTGCAGCGTCGCAGCGGTCTTGGCGGCGAAGCTGTTCAGCCAGTCCGGGGATTGCTGCGCGGCGGGCTTGATGTGTTCGTTGCGCCACAGCACCAGCAGGTCCAGGAACCCGGTCCCCAGTGCGTGGCCGGTCAGCACGTCCCAGCGCCCTGCCCCACCGGGGAACAGGCCGCCGCTGGCGAAGTCGTTCAGGTACTCGCAGATCGTCAGGCTGTCATACAGCGCCGTGCCGTCTGCCAGGATCAGGGTGGGGAGCTTGCTCAGCGGATTGTCGGCCATCAGGTCCGCGTTGGGCTGGCCCATCGCGGCCGAGGTCGGCACGATCTCGATGCGATCCGACAGGCCAAGCTCATGGGCGGCCACCATCACCTTGCGGACAAAGGGCGATCCTTGCGACCAGTGCAGCTTCATGCGCGTACCTCCGCCCCGATCCCTGAAACCCTGCCGCCGCCTGCACAGGCGGAGCGCCGGCTCCGCCCCTCCCAGGTTGAAGCGTCAGCCCCGCTCAGGGTGGGGGCCGGCCGCCCCATCCCCAAGGCCTGCGCCGGCAGCATAGTCCACATCCGCACGATCCAGCCAGGCCGTGACGACCATGTGCGGCAACGTCAGTGCCGCAATCACCCGGAACATCGGCGCCAGCACCCCGGCGGTCACGTCCTGGCCCAGCAGCGCCAGCGCCCCCAGCCCGGCGGCGCAGGCCAGGCCAGCCGGCAGCATCACCCGCGCCAGCCAGCGCGCCGCCGCCACCGGGTCACGCGCGTCGCGCCATGCCCCCAGGCGCAGCACATGGCGCACCGAGTGCCCGGCACCGAAGTACAGGCCAAACGCCAACAAGGGCGGCAGCAACGCGAAGCCCGCCGCGGTGGCCAGGCGCTCCGCCACGCCCCGCCGCTCTCGCCGGGCTTCTATCAGCGTCCAGGCGAAGGCCGCGGCCCACGGCGGCAGCAGCCATACGGTGCCGGACAGCACGCCCTGCATGGTGGATACCGGCGCCTCCGCCAGCGCGGCGAGCACGGGTGCGGACGCCGCGGGGTGCAGCGCCATCGGCAGCAGCAGCGGCAGCCCGCCATAGGCCAGCACCGCGACCGCACGCGGCACCCCGGCCGGCGCCAGCCCGTCCTCCACGTCCCCCAAGCCGAAGTGCAGCACCGAGGCTGCCAGGAACCCCGCCAGCGTCAGCCCCGGCGCCGCCATCCAAGCCAGCCACACCAGCCCGGCCAGCCCCAAATAGCCCACGCCGAACGGTGCCCACCACCAACGCCCGAGCCGCTCCAGCCGCCGCCGCGCCACCAGGTGGTCGAATGCCCCGTGCGGGACGCCCACCACGACGATGCCGGCCAGCAGCACGCCGACCTGCGCGGCCAGCCCAAACGGCACGCCCAGCAGCGCCGCCAGGCAGAACGCGGCCATCAACCCCGTCGCCACCCGGGATTGCAGCCGCAGCGCGGGGCCTAGCCAGCGGCGGCCGGCCGTGGCCATTCCATCCCTCCTGCGGCCATGCGTGCGGCGGCGCCGAGCGTCGGCAGCAGCGGGATGGCGGCGGCGACGGCGGCGAGGTCGGCCGGGCCGGCCCCGTCATTGAGAAACCGCACCAGCGCGCGCGGCGGGCAGCCGGCGAACAAGGCGGTGAACACCCGCGGCGCCAGGGCCGGCCGTGCCTCCAGCAGGTGCAGCAGCACGCGGTCCATGTAGCGCACCAGCCCGGGCCGCGGGCGGGCGGGCTGCGGCAGGCAGCCGGCCGCCCATCCCGAGGCGAGGTCCGCGGCAATGGCGTCGCAGCGCGCCTGGATGGCGTTGAAGGCGTAGCCCGTGCTGGGCCGCGTCGCGCCGCCCGCCGTGCCTAACGGCAGCAGCCGCGTGCCGGGCCGTGGCTGGAATACCGGGTCCATCGGCAGCGCGCCCCGCTCCTCGAAGCCCACGGTGAAGCGGTAGACGCCGTGGCGCTCCGCCATGTAGGTGCGGATGGCGGCACGGTGATCGGGCAGGCGCAGGGTGGTTGGGGCGAACCAGGTGTCCTCCACCAGGGCGTGCCGGGGCGAGGTGGGCAGCACGTAGGTGAAATGCGCCGCGCCGGCCTGCGGGCAGCGGAAGTCCATCAGGGTGGCGACCCCGGGGTCGAACACCGGCTCCTCGGTCTCGATCTCCTGGCCCAGGAACGCCTGGGTCAGCCCGTGCCCGCCGATGCCCGGCGGCGGGCGGGTGTCGAACACCACTGCGGCCCGCAGCACCGCGTCCGGCAGGTGCAGCCGCACGCCGCCGTCTTCCTCCACGGCATCGGCGCCAGCGCCCATGCGGAGGTCGATGTGCGGCGCGGCCCGGATACGGCGCAGGGCCAGGCGGTAGAAGGCGTCGGAGGGGATCGACGCATAGTGCAGGCCGGACGCCTCGCGCACCACCTCGCGCCCATGGCCGGCGACGGCCCAGCGATCCCAGCGGTGCGCCACCGCGTCCTCGAACGGATGCGGCTTGATGGCCCAATAGGACCAGGTGCGGTCCCGCCGGTACTCGGTCCGCGGCTCCACCACCAGGACGCGCAGCCCGGCGAATTCGGGCGCGGCCAGGCGCACGGCCAGGCTCAGCCCGGCCAGGCCGGCGCCCAGGATGGCCACGTCGTAATCGGGGCGGCTCATGCCCGGACGCCGGGCAGGCCGCGCAGGGCGTGATGCAGCACCGGGTCGTGCGGCCCGGCCGGCACGCGGCCGAACACCCCGGCGCCCAGGCAACCCGCCAGCAGCGCCAGCTTGCGCGGCAGCGGCACCACGCAGCGCCCCGCGTGCAAATAGGTGGGACCCCGGCGCAGCACCCGCAGGCCGATCTCCTCGTATAGCCGGGCTGCGGCCCGGATGGCAGGGCGGGCGCGGGGCGGCAGGTGGTGGAAGCCGCGCTCAGCGCTCCGGTAGCGGCGGTCGGCCCGCGCCAGGACTTGCTGCACCGCGGCGAACACCGGGCCGGGGGCGTCCATCACCCCGGCCGGCTGCAGCCCGGGCGGCAGCCAGACGGCGGGCAGGTAGAGCCGGTCCTGTTGCGCGTCCTCCGCCACATCGCGGGCGATGTTGGTGAGCTGCATCGCAACGCCGAGGTCGATGGCGTGCGGCGCGGCGCAGGGATCGTCCACGCCGAGCACGGCGCACATCTGCAGCCCCACCGTCCCCGCGACGCCATAGGCATAGCGCAGCAGCGCAGCCTCGTCCGCCAGCCGCACCGGGCCGAGGTCGGACAGCACGGTATCGATCAGCGCAATCGCGGCCGCCGTGCTGACGCCTGCCGGCAAGGCGAAGAGCTGGGCCGCCAAAGGGTGGGATGCATCCCGCTCCAGCACCGCCCGGCGCAGTTGCAGCAACCCGGCGCGCGCGGCGTCCTGATCCACGTCCGGGCCGGCTGCGTGGTCGGCCACCTCGTCGGCCATGTCATCGACCGCGCGGCAGAATGCGTACAGCTCGGCGGCGCTGGACAGCATCGCCCGCGGCAGCAGGCGGCCAGCCAGGCGGAAGGTCCGGCCGTGCCGCGCAAGCACCCTTACGGCCCCGGTCACGCCAGGCCGCCCGAGATCAGGCAGGGTTGGATGCCGCATAGGGTCATGCCGGGCAAGACGCTCCTGGTGGTGCCGGGTTGCGGCGTGGAATAATCTGCTTGCGACGGCAGAGGCGGGCGCTTGGTCCTGGCCGAGCTGCCGACCCTTGAGCGCTCTCCGGCCCGATCCGCGCCATCGGAGGCCTGCGCGGCGGGCATCGTGCCTCCGCACCTTGCCGAAGTAGCATTTCAGGGACAGCCCTGCCAGCGGGATCGGCCGCGCCGACAATTCGTGACCGGCGGCGGGTTGTGACAGGCGCCGGGCTTATGGCGCATCCGCCTCGGGCTGCATGGCCCCGCGCGGCGATGATTGTGCCGATGTCCCGAGCAGGCTGGATAGGCAGGGCTGCGAAACTCGTTGTGCGTCGGTCCGCGCGAGGCATCTTCAGCCGCGGCGCGTCGTAGTTTCGGTGTGGCGCTTATGTTGGCGGCCGTTCGCTTTGACCGGTTCGCCCGTTCCCTGGTTCGTCATTGCGATGTGGTAGTCCAGGCAGCGCCAGGCCGGAAATACGGTCAGTGCACCCCTGGATTGCCGCGCCGCAAGCGCGGCTCGCAATGACGGCGGTGGACATGGTGCGATGCGAATGGCCACTGGCATGGCCCGGCATCTCCGGGCCGCAGCCGCGTGCGTCGGCACGGGGGGAGGTCAATCAGCCGGTTTTGCCGCCAGCGGCGCCGGGCTGGCTGCCGGCGAAATTGCAGACGGCTTGCTGGCGGAGCGGCCGGGCAGGCGCGGCGCGAGGCCGGCCAGCACTGCGAACGCGACCGTCGCACCGATGGCGGCGCCGACCAGCAGCATGTTCGTGCGGCGGCGGCGGACCCGGGCCGGCTGGGCCAGCCCGTCCGGACGGGCGTGCCCTGGCAGCAGGACGACCAGGCGGCGGGCAGCGCCCCTGGCGTCCTCGATGGGGCAGCCTGGCCCGTACAGGATCAGGATGGCGCCCGCCAGCCGGTCCACCGCAGCCGCCGCGGAGAGGTCCGCCAGCCGCGCCGCCTCCAACCAGGGGTCCTTGCCCAGGCGCGCCAGGGCGGACAGGACGGTCATCTCCATGCCGTTGCCCTCCAGGCCGACCGGGGCCAGCAGGAAAGCGGTCAGCGGCGAAGGGCCGATCTGGAAGACGCTCGCCGCCATGGCTCAACGGGCCCTTTCGAGCGCCGGGGCATCCAGCGCCGCGTGACGATACGATGGCACGGCAACGGGCCTTGGCGTGAGGCGCATTCCTGGCCGCCGGCTGCGCGGAATTGCTCGCCCGACGGCCTGCGGGGGGACCCGGCCGCGCCGTTCCGGCCCAACCGACCCGGCGGCGCCTGCATCGCCGCGGCGACGCCTGCACCGCACGGTCCCGCAGGGTCAGACCAGCTCGCCCACCAGGTCTCCAGGCGGGTCCGCCGGGTCCAGGATGTTGGCCCGGCTGCGCACCGCACCGGCGATGGTGTCCAGCACCGTACGCACCCGCGGGACGTGGCGGTTCTCCCGGTGCACGCCCAGCCAGATCTCGGCCGAGGGCACGGGGATCGGGGTCCTGACGCGGCGCAGCGCCGGCTCGGCGTCAGCGCGGAAGCGGGGCAGCAGCGCCAGGCCGCCGCCGTTGTAAACCGACCAGTGCTGCGTCTCGTAGCTGTCGGCGCGCAGCACCACCTGCGCCCGCCCGACCTGCGTGGACAACCAAGCCGCCTGCGCCGACAGCTCGCTCTGGTCCAGCAGGGTGATCAACTGGTGCCCGGGGCAGCCGTCGCCCAGGTCCGGCACGCCGCGGCGCGACAAGTAGGCGACGCAGCCGTACAGCCCGAAGGCGATGCTGCCCAGGCTGCGGACCACCAGGTCGTGGTGGTCGAACCGCCGCAGCCGCAGCACGATGTCGGCGTCGTGCGTCGCCAGCGGCTCGCCCTGCAGCTCCGGCAGCGCCTCGATCAGGATGCCATGGTGCGCCAGGTGCAGGGTGGCGAAGCTCGGGGCGAGCAGGTGGCTGGTCAGCATCTGCGAGCTGGCGACGCGCACCAGCCCCTCCAGCCGCACGTCGTGCCCGGCCACGGCGCGTTCGACCGACGCCGCCTCGGCCTCCACCCGCTCGACGTGGGTGCGGATGCTCTCGCCGGCCAGGGTCAGCGTGTAGCCGTCGGCGGTGCGCTGCAGCAGGCGCACGCCCATGCCCTCCTGCAGGGAGGCCAGGCGGCGGCTGACGGTTGACTGGGTGACGTGCAACTGCCGGGCTGCACCGGCCAAGGTGCGGTGGCGTGCGACGGCAAGGAAGAATCGCAAGTCGTCCCAATCCAGCATTGCCGCTCCCCAACCGGCACGGCTGCCGTTGTGCGTTGGTCCGGTGCCAGCATCGCCTAATTCTGCCCGGAATAGAAGGGTATATTGGTCTGCAAGCAGCGATTTAAGGTGTCGCAGCGTACATTTGACCGATGAGTGGCGAGGCGCCTGCGCCGGGGGGTGACCAGGCTGCGGGGTTGGTCGCAAACGGGCCAGGGGCGTCATCCTGTGCAGCCGCGACGCGTTCCTCCGTGCGGGCCGTGCTTGCCGCTGCTGGCTTGTGCCGCGCGGAAGCGGGGCGGCGGCGATGCTTTGTTGCCGATGTGGCGGGATTTGGCTCCCGCCCCTCCCCCTCACCCCGGCCCTCTCCCGGAGGGAGAGGGAGAAGGCCTTGTTGCTGGGCCGCAGGGCTATCCTGGCAGGATCGCCACCGCGCGGGTCCAGCCGGCCGACCCGCGGTGCAGCTTGACCGGGAAGGCCGACAGCAGGAACCCGTCGGGCGGCAGCGCCTCCAGGTTGTGCAGCTTCTCGATCTGGCAGTAGGCGCGCTCGCGCCCTGCTCGGTGGCCCTCCCAGATCAGCCCGGCATCGCCGGTCGCCTGCACCCGCCGCCTGGTGTGGCTGAATGGCGCGTCCCAGCTCCAGCCGTCGGTGCCCACCACGCGGACGCCGCGCTCCAGCAGCCACAAGGTCGCCAGCCGGCCCATGCCGCAGCCGGTGTCCACGTAGTCCGCCTCGCCGTAACGCGACCCGGCGCGGGTGTTGACCACCACGATCTCCAGCGGTTGCAGGGGGTGGCCGATGCGCGCCAGCTCGGCCTCGATCTCGGCGGGCTGCACGACGTGGCCGTCCGGCAGGTGGCGGAAATCCAGCTTGACGCCGGGCTGGTAGAGCCACTCCAGCGGCACCTCGTCGATCCGCATCGAGGGCACGCCGCCGGGGGTGACCGCCTCGTCCATGCGGGAGAAATAGTGGTAGGGCGCATCGACATGGGTGCCGTTGTGGCTGCTGATGCTGCAGCGCTCGATGGCGGCGTACTGGCCCTCCGGCAACTGGTCCACGCCGACGCCGAAGTACTCGGCGAGGCGCGGGGCGGAGGCGTGGTGGTCCACGTACTCGATGCCGGGCAGCATGTCCGGCGGGTCGCTGGCGATGCCGGCCTGCAAGGGGACCGACAGGTCGATCAGGCGGTGCGTCACGGTGGCCCTCCCAGGTTGCGGCAGCCCGTTGCCCCCGTGCAAGCGGCGCAACGGTATGGCAATGCAGGGCCACAATGCAGGGTGGCGGTCAAGGCGGCCGGATGTGCGCGATGCGGGCGGGGGAAATGCAGGCGGGGGAGACCCAGGTGGGGGAAACGCGTGCGAGGGAGTCGGGCATGGGTGCCGTGCAGGCGTTCTCTGCCGACCTGATCGCCGTCCTGGTAGCCGTGACGGCGGGGGAGCCGCGCATCCTTACGCTGCAGGACGGGGGGGCGCTGCCGTCCGGCCCGTTCGAGGCGGGCCACCGGTCGCTGCAGTCGGGCCTGCGCGCGTGGGTGGAGCAGCAGACCCGGCATCCGCTGGGCTATGTCGAGCAGCTCTATACCTTTGCCGACCAGGACCGGGCTGCCGGCCAGGACCGGGCCGGGGGGCGGGCTGGGGATCGGGCACAGGACGGGGCGGAGCGGGCGATCTCGGTCAGCTACCTCGCGCTGACGCGGGAGGGCCAGGCGTCGGGCGAGCGCGAGGAGGGCTGGCGGGGCTGGTACGGCTACTTTCCCTGGGAGGACCACCGGGCCGGGCCGCCCGGGGTGATCGCCGACGCCATCGCGCCGGGGCTGCGGCGCTGGGCCGATGCGGCCGGCGGCCGGGCACGCTGGCAGCGCGCCGCCGCGACCTTCGGCCTGGACGGACGGCCATGGAACGAGGAGCTGGTCCTGCAACGCTACGAGCTGCTGCATGAGGTCGGGCTGGTGCCGGAGGCGCGGCGGACCCCGGAGGCGCGGCGGGACCGGCCTGCGGCGGATGCCCTGCCGGCAAGCGTGCCTGGGCGGGCGATGCACCTCGACCACCGCCGCATCCTCGCCACCGGCATCGCCCGGCTGCGGGCGAAGATCAAGTACCGCCCGGTGGTGTTCGAGCTGATGCCGCCGGAGTTCACCCTGCTGCACCTGCAGCAGGGCGTCGAAGGCATCGCCGGCCGCCTGCTGCACAAGCAGAACTTCCGCCGCCTGGTCGAGCAGCAGGAGCTGGTCGAGGAGGCCGGCGGCATGGCGGCCGGCACCGGGGGCCGCCCGGCCAAGCTGTTCCGCTTCCGCCGCGAGGTGCTGGCCGAGCGGGCGGTGGCGGGGACCAAGCTGCCGCTGTCGCGGCCTTGACTCCTGCGTGCCCACCCCCGATGTACGGGATGGTAGTGCTCAAAAGGAGTATAACATGGGTGCCGCATCCGAGGCCCTGGCGCGCACGGCGCCGCTGTATGACCGGGTGAAACGCGTTGTGCTCCCGGCCGAGTGGCCCAGCTTCGCCGCCGACATCGACGCCATCCTGCGGCTGAAGCGCGAGCGGAACGCGGTGATCCTGGCGCACAACTACCAGGCGCCGGAGATCTTCCACTGCGTGGCGGACATCGTCGGCGACAGCCTGGCCCTGGCGCGGCGGGCGATGGACGTGGACGCCGACGTGATCCTGCTGGCCGGGGTCCACTTCATGGCCGAGACGGCGAAGCTGCTGAACCCCGGCAAGACCGTGCTGATCCCGGACCTGCACGCCGGCTGCTCGCTGGCGGAGTCGATCACCGCCGCCGACGTGCGGATGCTGCGCGAGCGGCATCCCGGGGTGCCGGTGGTGACCTATGTGAACACCTCGGCGGCGGTGAAGGCGGAGTCCGACATCTGCTGCACCTCGGGGAACGCCCGCGCGGTCGTGGAGTCGCTTGGGGTGCCGGAGGTCATCATGCTGCCGGACGAGTACCTGGCGCAGAACATCGCCGCCGAGACCGCCGTGCGGATCATCACCTGGAACGGCCACTGCGAGGTGCATGAGCGGTTCAGCCCGGCCGATGTGCGGCAGGTGCGCGAGGGGTATCCCGGCGTGGTCGTGCTGGCGCATCCGGAGTGCCCGCCGGACGTGGTGGCGGAGGCTGATTTCGCGGGGTCCACGGCCGCCATGCAGGACTGGGTGGCGCAGCATCATCCGGCGCGGGTGCTGCTGCTGACCGAGTGCTCGATGAGCGACAACGTGGCCGTGCAGCACCCGGAGGTCGAGTTCGTGCGTCCCTGCAATCTGTGCCCGCACATGAAGCGCATCACCCTGCCGGGCATACGCCGCGCGCTGGAGGCGATGCAGCACGAGGTGGTGATCGACCCGGCGGTGGCCGTGCGCGCCCGCCGGGCGGTCGAGCGGATGCTGACGGTTTGATGGCAGGCATCCTGCCCGTGCGTCATTGCCCCGTCTGTCATGGCAGGGAGTGCTTGCGATGCGGCGATCCAGGGCGGCGGGGACTGCGCTGCCAGACCCTGGATTGCCGCGCCGAAGCCGGCTCGCAATGACGGCGGCGTTTTGGATGCGCCATGGTGACGATCAGAGTGGAGGGCGTTTGACATGACGACGCGCGATATCGGCGGACGGCCGGTCATCATCGGCGGTGGCCTGGCGGGCCTGATGACCGCCCTGCGGCTGGCGCCGGAGCCGGTGGTGGTGCTGGCCAAGGCGCCGCTGCAGACCGAGGCGTCCAGCGCCTGGGCGCAGGGCGGGATCGCCGCCTGCGTCGGGCCGGACGACAGCCCGGCGCTGCACGGGGCCGACACCCTGGCCGCCGGCGACGGGCTGTGCGACCCCGCCGCCGTCGGGCGCATCGTGCAGGCCGGCCCCGCCGCCATCGAGGCGCTGGCCCGGCTGGGCGCCCGGTTCGACCGCGGGGCGGACGGCGCGCTCCGGCTCGGGCAGGAGGCGGCGCATGGCCGGCGGCGCATCGTGCACGCCGCGGGCGACGGCACCGGGCGCGAGGTGCTGCGGGCCGTCGTGGCGGCGGTGCGCGCGACGGCTTCGGTCACGGTGCTGGAAGGGGTGGAGGCGCGGCGGCTGCTGGTCCGGGACAACGCCATGGTGGGCGTGCTGGCGGCCGGGCCGGGCGGGGCGCAGGTGCTGCCCACGCGGCGGGTGGTGATCGCGACCGGCGGCATCGGCGGGCTGTACTTGCACACGACCAACCCGGCCGGGTCCTGGGGCGGCGGCCTGGCGCTGGCGGCACGGGCCGGCGCGGTGCTGCGCGACATGGAGTTCGTGCAGTTCCATCCCACGGCGCTGGATGGCGGCTCCCTGCCGCTGGGGCTGGTCAGCGAAGCCGTGCGGGGCGATGGCGCGGTGCTGATCGACGAGACCGGGCGGCGCTTCATGGCCGGAACGCCCGGGGCGGAGCTGGCGCCGCGGGATGTCGTGGCCCGCGCCGTGTGGCGGCGGCTGATGGACGGGCACGCCGTGTTCCTGGATGCGCGGCAGGCACTGGGGGCAGAGTTCGCGCAGCATTTCCCCGTTGTCGCCGCGCTGTGCCGGGCGGCCGGCATCGACCCGGCAACCCAGCCGATCCCGGTGCGGCCGGCAGCGCACTACCACATGGGCGGCATCGCGGTAGACCTAGCCGGTCGCAGCACGGTGGCGGGCTTGTGGGCCTGCGGCGAGGCTGCCTGCACGGGGATGCACGGCGCCAACCGCCTGGCCAGCAACTCGCTGCTGGAGGCCGCGGTGTGCGCCGGCTGGGTGGCCGACGATGTGGCCGGCACCCCGGCCGGGCAGGTGCGGCCGACCGCCGTGGCCTCGCTGCCGCCCCCGGCCGACCCCGGCGCCGTCCGCGGCATCCTGTCGCGCACGGCTGGTGTGCTGCGGGAGGGCGAAGGGCTTGCGGCAGCGGTTGACGCCCTGCTGCCCCTCGCGCTGTCCGATGGATCGGCGGCTGACCCTGCCGCGGTCGGGCTGCTGGTCGCCACGGCGGCGTTGCGCCGCCGGGAGAGCCGGGGGGCGCATTGGCGCACCGACTTCCCGGCACAGGACGCCGCGGGGGCCTGCCCGAGGACGCTATGCCTTGACGATGCGCTGCGGGCCGCATCCATTGAAATCCCCATGTTGCAAGAGGCTTGAGATGCTGCTTCCGTTGCCGCGCGTCATGCTGGAACCGATGGTCCGGGCGGCCTTGCTGGAGGACCTTGGCCGGGCCGGGGACATCACGACCGACGCCATCGTGCCGCCGGGCCATCGCGTGACGACGGCGCTGGTGGCGCGGCAGCCGGGGGTGATCTCCGGCCTCGACCTGGCGCGGCTGGCGTTCGAGTTGATCGAGCCAGGGATCGAGTTCATGCCGGAGTGGCCGGACGGCAGCGCGGTGCAGCCCGGCGATGTCATAGCCACCATACGCGGGCCGACCCGCGGGGTGCTGACGGCCGAGCGGACGGCGCTGAACTTCCTGTGCCACCTGAGCGGGATCGCCACCGCCACGGCTTCGATCGTGGAGTCGGTGCGGGGCCACAAGGCGCGGATCGTCTGCACGCGCAAAACCATGCCGGGGCTGCGGGCGGTGGAGAAACATGCCGTGCGGGCCGGCGGCGGCGCCAACCACCGGTTCGGGCTGGATGACGCGGTGCTGATCAAGGACAACCACGTCGCCATCGCCGGCGGCATCCGCCCGGCCGTGGAGCGGGCGCGGGCGGCGGCGGGGCACCTGGTGAAGATCGAGCTGGAGGTGGACACCCTGGAGCAGCTTGCCGACGCGATGGCGCTGGGGGTCGATGCCGTGCTGCTGGACAACATGGCGCCGCCGATGCTGGCGCAGGGGGTTGCCATGGTGGCCGGGCGGGCGATCACGGAGGCTTCGGGGCGCATCAACCCGGAGACTGCGCCGGGGATCGCGGCGACGGGGGTGGACTTGATCTCCGTTGGCTGGCTGACGCACAGCGCGGCGGTGCTGGACATCGGGCTGGACTACCGGGGGTAGGGCCTCGTGCGGGGGTTGGCCAGTCCCGGGGTCAGTCCCCCGCGTCCATGAACGCCTTGGCGGCCTTGGCATAGTTGGGGTGCCAGCGCGAGAGCGGTGGGCGGTTCTCCACGATGTCACCGGCCGCCCATAGGATGCGCCGCTCGTCGAGGGACCGCGACACGTCGTTGTCCGGGCACAGGATGTAGAAGTCGCCCGCCGCGAGCCCGTCCAGCATGAAGTCCACCACCTGGTCCGGCGTCCAGGCGGCGTCGGGCTTCTCCGTGCGCCCGTTCGCGGTCAGCGGCGTGAACACGAAGCCGGGGATTAGCAGGTGCGCCGTGACCTGGCAGCCCGGCGTGGTGCGCAGCTCGTGCTGCAGGGCCTCGGTGAACGCCTTCACCCTGGCCTTGGACACGTTGTAGGCGGGGTCGCCGGGCGGCGTGGTGATGCCCTGCTTCGAGCCGGTGCTGATCACCAGGCCCGGCCGGCCGCGTGCGATCATGCCCGGCACGAAGGCGCGGGCGCCGTGGATGACGCCCCACAGGTTGGTGCCGATCACCTGCTCCCAGGCACGCTCCGGGCCGAACAGGGCGCTGCCGGGCTGGGTGCCGGCATTGTTCATCAGGATGTCGGCGCCGCCGAACCGCTCGGCGACTGCGGACTCCAGGCGCTGCATGTCCTCGGCGCGGCTGACATCGGCGGCCGTTGCCATGATGCTGGCTGCCCCGGCGGGTGCGGCGGCGGCGAGCGCGGCGGCGGCCTGGGCGAGCCGGTCGCCCGCAAGGTCGGCGATGCAGACCCGCAGGCCCATGCCGGCGAAGCGCGTCGCCGCCGCCAGGCCGATGCCGGATGCGCCGCCGGTGATGACGGCGACCGAGCCGGGAACGAGGGTGGGATGGGTCATGCGGGGATCGTCCTGTTGCGGATGCGGGGGGGTCACGGCAACAACTGCCGTCCGCTGCAACCGTTCCGCGCGACCGGGCTGCGGCTGCGGACGGCACCCAGCACGCCCGACCGGATGAAAGCGGCGCGGCGCTTGATCTAGCGGCGTGCTACCTGCTCCCTCTCCCTCCGGGAGAGGGCCGGGGTGAGGGAGGCCGCAAGGGCAAATCCTCGCCTGGTCTGGGCTAAAGCTCCGCCTTCCTTTGGCGAGCTAGGCTCCCACTGCCTCCCTCACCCCGGCCCTCTCCCGGAGGGAGAGGGAGCAGGCAGTGCCAGATCAGCGCCTCGCCGCCACGCAGGAAGATAAGCCCCTTCCCCCCCACGCCGGCTTGTGCCACCACGCCCCACCCGCTTCCACCACCACCATGAGACGCCCCATGTCGGACGGCCCGTCCCCCACCGCCGCAACCCTCCCGAGCGGGGGCACCCTGATGAAGGGCCTGCGCGGCGTGGTGATGGGCGTCGCCAACGACCGCTCCATCGCCTGGGGCATCGCCAGCGCCTGCGCCGCGCAGGGGGCGGAGCTGGCCTTCACGTTCCAGGGCGATGCCTTGGAACGGCGCGTGCGCCCGCTGGCGGCCAGCATCGGCAGCAGCCTGGTCGCGCCGTGCGACGTGGCGGACGACGCCAGCATCGACGGCGCGTTCGCCGCCATCGGGCGCGCCTGGGACGGCATCGACTTCGTCGTGCACGCCATCGGCTGGGCCGACAAGGCGTACCTGCGCGGCAAGTACCTCGACACCCCGCGCAAGGCGTTCCTGCAGGCGCTCGACATCTCCTGTTTTTCGTTCACCGCCGTCGCCCAGCGCGCGGTGCCGATGATGCGCCATGGCGGGTCGCTGCTGACGATGTCGTACTTGGGCGCCGAGCGGGTGATGCCGCACTACAACGTCATGGGCGTGGCCAAGGCGGCGCTGGAATCCTCCGTCCGCTACCTGGCGGCGGACCTGGGCGCGCAGGGCATCCGGGTGAACGCCCTGTCGGCGGGACCGATGAAGACCCTGGCGGCCAGCGGCATCGGCGATTTCCGCTATATCCTGCGGTGGAACCAGTACAACTCCCCGCTGGAGCGCAACGTCAGCCTGGAGCAGGTCGGCGGCGCCGGCATGTACCTGCTCAGCCCGCTGTCCCAGGGCGTGACCGGGGAGGTGCACCACGTCGATAGCGGCTATCACATCGTCGGCATGAAGAACCCGGCGGCGCCGGACATCAACGTCACGCCGGAAAACTACTAGAGCAGCATCCAAGGAACCGACGGCGCACCTTGAGCCACAACACCTTCGGCCACCTGTTCCGCGTCACCACCTGGGGCGAGAGCCACGGTCCCGCCATCGGCTGCGTGGTCGATGGCTGCCCGCCGCGCATCCCGCTGACGGAGGCCGACATCCAGCCGTGGCTGGACCGCCGCCGGCCCGGCCAGTCGAAGTTCACCACGCAGCGGCAGGAGCCGGACGAGGTGCACATCCTGTCTGGCACCCTGGACGGCCTGACGACCGGCACCCCCATTGCGCTGGAAATCCAGAACGTGGACCAGCGCAGCCGCGACTACGGCGCCATCGCCGAGCAGTTCCGCCCCGGCCACGCCGACCTGACATACGAGATGAAGTACGGCATCCGCGACCACCGCGGCGGCGGCCGCAGCTCGGCGCGGGAGACGGCCTCACGCGTGGCGGCCGGCGCGGTGGCCCGGCGGGTGTTGGGCGACGCGGTGCAGGTGCGGGGCGCCATGGTTCAGATGGGGGCGCACGCCGTGGACCGCGCCCGCTGGGACTGGGGCGCGGTCGGCCGCAACCCGCTGTTCTGCCCGGACCCCGCGGTGGCCGAGTTGTGGGAGGCCGAGCTGGCCGAAATCCGCCGTGCCGGGTCCAGCATCGGCGCCGTGATCGAAATCGTCGCCGAGGGCGTGCCGCCGGGCCTGGGAGCCCCCATCTATGCGAAACTGGATGCGGATATCGCGGCGGCGCTGATGGGGATCAATGCGGTGAAGGGCGTGGAGATCGGCGACGGCTTCGCAGCCGCGGCGTTGCGGGGCGAGGGCAACGCGGACGAGATGCGCATGGTGGACGGCACCGTGCAGTTCGGCTCCAACCATGCCGGCGGCGTGCTGGGCGGCATCTCGACCGGGCAGGCCATCGTGGCGCGGTTTGCCGTGAAGCCGACCAGCAGCATCCTGGTGCCGCGGCAATCGGTTGACCGGGCCGGTGCGGACGTGGATATCATGACGCGCGGCCGGCATGATCCCTGCGTCGGCATCCGTGCGGTTCCGGTGGGAGAGGCCATGATAGCCTGCGTGCTCGCGGATCACCTGCTGCGCCAGCGGGCGCAGGTTCCGGATTCGCCGGGGCGTCTGCGGCTGCCACGCACCTGAACGCCCTGCCGCCCTCGCTGCCGTTGCCGGATGCCGGGAAGGGTGACACGCTCCCGCTCCCGATGCAGCCGATAGCCGAACCGATCGATCAGTCCGCCCTTGATGCGTTCGTCGGGTTCGCTGGCGCGGGTCCGTGGCGGGACCGGCTGCAGGCGTTGCGCGGCCTGGCGTCGGCGCAGACCCGGACCGGCCGGCAGGCGTCGCAGCGCCACTGCATCGAGTTTGCGGTGGAACGCCTGCGCCGAACCACGCCGGACCGGCCGTTGAGCTTGGCCGAACGCTGGATCGCCACCCATGCGACATCCGCCGCCACCCTGTTCGACGGGCTGACCAACGCCGGGCGGCTGCGGCTGTCGGCCCTGCTGCGCTCGGCGCTGGTGGAGCAGGGGTGCCTGGTGCCGGCCTTCCACCTGCTGCGGACGGCGGCGCTGCAGCGCTCCCGCGGATTTGATGTGTCGTTTGCCGGGCTGGACGATGCGGCGCCGTTCGACCTGCTGCTGCACCGGTCCGGCCAGGAGGCGGAGGTGGCGTGCGACACGGTTTCCGCCGAGGGCGGCCGCGGCGTGCATCGCGGCGCGTGGTTCCGCCTGGTGGACGCCATCGATCCGGAATTGCAGACCTGGCTGTGCGCCCATCCCGGCCGTTACCTGCTGAAGATGACCCTGCCGCAGGGGCTGCGCGAGCCGGAGGAGGCGGGCGGCGACCTGCTGGCCAGCCTGCATACCCGCATCACGGCAATGCTCAAGGATTCGCGCCGGGCGGATGGCGACGATGCGGCGATGCTGCGGCTGGACCCGCTGATGCTTGCCGCGGCGCAGGCGGACGAGCTGGGCCTGATGCCACGGCTGCGGCAGGAGTTCGGTCCGGAGGCGCACCTGGCCGTCACCACCGCGGGCGGCGGGGTGTTCGTCATGGCGGCACGCGCCGGGCAGCAGAACGAGGTCGCGGTCGCGGTACGCCGCCGCATGGCCGCCATCGCCCCGGCCCGGCTGACCGGCAGCCGCCCGGGCATCCTGGCGATGTTCATCGAGGACACCGACCGCATGGAGTGGCGCCTGCTGCGCGAGCGGCTGGAGCTGGAGGGCGAGGCCCGGCAGTTCATGACCAACCCAGAGGCCCGCAGCGTGGTTGCCGTGACCCTGGCGTCGCGGCTGGAGCTGTTTGGCCTGCCCGAGCCGGATGCCGCGCCGCAGGGCGAGCTGCGGTTCCGCAATCCGGCGCACCCTGCGGCGAAGAATGCTGCCCTGGCCCCGGCGGTGCTGTCATCGGTGTGATTGGCGCTGCGGTGCAGCATACCGTTGAACCAACATGGACGTGCTACGTTCATGCCTGTCAACGAGCCAGCGCAGGCAGGAGATGGGTTTGTCCGAGTCCGAGTACGAGGCCAGGCTTGATGAGCTGGATCGCATCCTGAATGACCCGGAGGTGCCGATGGAGCCGGCCCGGGTCTGGTCGCTGCTGGCGGAGATCGCCGGGCGGGACATTCCGGTGCCGGGTGAGGCTGGCTAGGCTTCCGAGGAGCGGCCGCCCTCGCAGCGGGGACCAGCACTGGCTTCTTTATTCTTCGGGAGAGGGCTGGGGTTATAGGCGCTAGCTTCGGCTAGCCAGTCTGTGCCCTGAGCGCCGCCGTCATTGCGGGGAGCGCTTGCGACGCGGTAATCCAAGATGGGAAGGGCTGCGCTGGCGGCCCCTGGACTGCCGCGCCGCAAGCGCGGCTCGCAATGACAGTGTTGGTGTGTCCGGTCTAAGCGGTCCGCATTTGGAGTGGGTTAGCGCCTGTGAGGGCTAAGTCATGGATGTCCGCCAGGAGCATCCGTCCGTAACCGGGCACATTAGGCCCTCCTGGCTTGCCTGTTGCCATCCTGCCGGGGTGGCCATAGCGTCGGACGGCAAAGGCTGGGTGTCCGGGTCTGCGATACGGCGGCGTTGAACCCAGCCAGCGTAACCTTTACCGGCAGGTCCGCGAATGAGCCGCGATGAGGATGAACGCGCTGGCCGCGCCGCAGGGATCGCTGGCCGGGTGGGCGGCTCAGCCGCGTGCCGCCGGGCGCACGGCCAGCTTGGGCAATAGCGGCTGGAGCGCGCTGATGGCGAGCGCCCAGGCGGGCGACGCCGTGGCCTATCACAGCCTGCTGACAGAGGTCGGCGGCTGGCTGAAGCGCTACTATGCCCGCCGGCTGCCACCGGCCTTTGTCGATGACGCCGTGCAGGACACGCTGTTGGCCATCCACCAGAAGCGGCACACCTACGACCCGTCGCGGCCGTTCGAGCCGTGGCTCGCCGCCGTGGCCCGGCATAAGTGGATCGACCGACTGCGTGCGCTGAAAGCCGCGCCGACGCAGGCGCTGGACGAGGACATCGCCGTTGCCGATCACGGGGACGCGGTGACGAGCGCCTGGTCGCTTGAGGCCCTGCTGCGCCAGATCAAGCCGGCGCGGGCCGAGGTGATCCGGCTGGTGAAGCTGCAGGGCCTGAGCATCGAGGAGGCGGCGGCCCGCACGGGGCAGTCGGTCTCGCTGGTCAAGGTGAACATCCATCGCGGGCTGGGCCAGTTGACGGCGCTGGCGGAGCGGCGGTCCGATGCGGACTGAGCAACTGGTGGACCGCCTCGCCGGCGACCTGAAGCCGGTGCGGCGGCGCAGCGCGGGCGGCGACGCGGCGATCCTCGGCCTGGCCGGCGCGGTCGAGCTGGCCGTAGTCCTGGGCCTGGGCCTGATGCGGCCCGACATGCCGGCGGCGATGCAGCAGGCGTCGTTCTGGTGGAAGCTGGGGAGCCTTGGCGTCATCGCCGGGGTCAGCGGACTTATTGCGGTGCTGTCGTTCGATCCCGCCAGGTCGCCGCGCCGGGGGCTGCGCTGGCTGGTGGCGCTGGTGGCAGTCTGCCTGGCGGCGGGCTGGTTCATCGACGCCTCGGGCGCTGGGCTGCCCGCGTTGGCGGCGCGGCTGCGCTGGCGGGACGGCTTGGGGTGCGTGGGCAAGATGGCGGCCCTGTCGGTGCCGGCGGTGATCGGCCTTGGCTTGCTGATGCGGCGGGGCGCGGCGACGGATGCGGGCGGGACGGCGCTGGCGTCCGGCGTCGCCGCGGCGGCGTGGGGGGCGTTCGTGTTCGCGTTCGCGTGCCCGTTCGATGACCCGCTGTATATTGCCGTTTGGTATGCCGTGGGGTGCGGCCTCGTTGCCGGGTTCGCCCGGGCCGTGCTGCCGCGGCTGGCGCGTTGGTAGCAAGGGCGTGCGTCCATCGGGCCTATATGGGCGAGGTCGGCCTGGGGGGCGGCGTGAGCGCATCGACCAGGCAGCCCGGCGCGGTGCCTGCCCCCCCTGCGATTGCGGATCACGCCTTGAAGCGAACCGTTTGAGCAGACATTGCGGCGCCGTCATTGCGAGCAGCGGTGGCGGCGTGGCGATCCAGGACTGCAGGGACCGCGCCGGCGACCCCTGGATCGCCGCGCCGAAGCCGGCTCGCAATGACAGCTTGCGATGCGACATCGCAGGGGCCACAGCAGATGGCCAGCGGCGTCAGTGCAGGCTCAGGACCCAGCGGAGCGCCATGGCCACCGCGCCCACCGACAGCACGCCGCCGGCCCACAGGCCCACCATCCACAGCAGCCGTCGCCACAGCGGCTGGGTCTCCGGATTTTCAGTGATAATGGGCACCGGCCTGCACCTTTCCGCGGAACACCCAGTAGCTGAACCCCGAGTAGATCAGGATCACCGGGATCAGCACCGACGCGCCGACCAGCACGAATAGCTGGCTCGCCCGCGGCGCCGCCGCCTGCCAGATGGTGATGTCGGGCGGCACCATCAGCGGATAGAAGCTGATGCCCAGCCCGGCGAAACACAGCACGAAAATCCCCAGGGCGCACAGGAACGGCGTCAGGTGGTGCTTGCGCCGGATGCCGGCGGCGAAGGCCAGCGCCAGGGCTGCGACCAGGACCGGGATGGGGCTGGTGAGCAGGATGCCGGGCCAGCCGAACCAGCGATGCATGAACGTCGGGTTCAGGAACGGCGTCCACAGGCTCACCGCCACGATCAGGCCCAGCACGACCCAGGCCAGCACCGTGGCCTGCCGGCGCGCCCGCCGCTGCAGCGAGGCGTCGGTGCGCCATATCAGCCAGCACGCGCCGAGCCACGCATACCCGAACACGACGGCCACGCCGCACAGCACGGTGAACGGCGTCAGCCAGTCGAACCAGCCGCCGGCATACTGGCGGTCCACGACGTGGATGCCCTGCAGCAGCCCGCCCAGGGTCAGCCCCTGGCACAGCGCCGCGACGAGCGAGCCGCCGAAGAACGACAGGTCCCACAGCCGGCGCCCGGTTTCGGTATGGGCGCGGAAGCGCAGCTCGAACGCGACGCCGCGGAAGATCAGGCCGAACAGCATGCCCAGGATGGCGGGGTACAGCGCCGGCATGATGACCGAGTAGGCAAACGGGAACACCCCGAACAGGCCGCCGCCGCCCAGCACCAGCCAGGTCTCGTTGCCGTCCCACATGGGCGCGATGGAGTTGACCATGGTGTCCCGGTCCTCCGGCCCGCGTTCGGCGGCGAACAGGATGCCGACGCCGAGGTCGAACCCGTCCAGCACCACGTAGGCCAGCACGGCAAAGGCGATCAGCCCGGCCCAGATGGTGGCGATGGTTTCCGTGCTCATGCGCCCTACTCCGCGGCGACCGGCGAGGGGCCGCCCATGCCCGGCGGCACCGCGCCGGGCAGGCCCGGATGGATGCCGGCCGAGCGGGTCGGCTTGCCGGGATCGATGCTGGTTTCGCCGACGACCGGCGGATGGCTCATCATGCGCAGGATCACCATGACCCCGGCGCCGAACACGATGAAGTACACCACGGCGAACACCGCCAGGGAGGTGGCGATGCCGGGCAGCGCGATGGGCGACATGCTGTCGATGGTGCGCAGCACGCCATAGACGGTGTAGGGCTGGCGGCCGATCTCCGTCGTCATCCAGCCGCACAGCATGGCGACGATCGGCGCGGGCGACATCACCAGGGCCAGGCGGTGCAGCCACTTGCTGGTGAACAGCGTGCCGCGCCAGCGGGCCAGCAGGCTCAGCAGGCCGAGGCCGAACATCAGGAAGCCCAGCCCGACCATGACGCGGAAGGTCCAGAACACCACCGGCGCATAGGGGCGGTCGGCGGGCGGCACCTCCTTCAGGCCCGGCACCCGGCCGTTCCAGGTGTGGGTGAGGATCAGGGAGGAGGCGTGCGGGATCTCGATCTTATAGTCGGTGCGCTCCTTGGCCATGTTGGGGATGCCGAACAGGATCAGCGGCGCGCCGTCCGGTCCAGATGGCGCCCAGTCGCCCTCCATGGCGGCGATCTTCATCGGCTGGTACTCAAGCGTGTTCAGCCCGTGCAGGTCGCCCATGCCGATCTGCAGCGGGGTGACGATCGCCGCCATCCACATCGCCATGGAGAACATCTTGCGCACCGCCGGGGTGGCGCGGCCGTGCAGCAGGTGCCAGGCGCCGACGCCGGCGACGATGAAGGCGACGATCAGGTAGGACGCCAGCACCATGTGCGGCACGCGGTAGAACACCGACGGGTTGAAAACCACTTTCCAATAGTCGGTCGGGAACATCCTGCCGTCCGCGCCGATGCCGAAGCCGGCGGGAGTCTGCATCCAACTGTTCACCGAGATTATCCAGAACGCCGACAGGAAGGTGCCGCCGGCGACCATGCAGGTGGCGAACATATGCAGCTTGCGGCCGACGCGCTCCATGCCGAACAGCATCACGCCGAGGAACCCGGCCTCCAGGAAGAAGGCGGTCAGCACCTCGTAGGCCATCACCGGGCCGATCACCGGGCCGGCCTTGTCGGCGTATTGCGACCAGTTGGTGCCGAACTGGTAGGACATGACCAGGCCGGACACCACGCCCATGGCGAAGCCGATGGAGAAGATCTTGATCCAGTAGCGGTACAGGTCGAGGTAAACCTGCTTGCCCGTGCGCAGCCAGAGGCCCTCCAGCACCATGAGGTAGCTGGCCAGCCCGATGGAGAACGCCGGGAAGGTGATGTGGAACGCCACGGTGAACCCGAACTGGGCGCGGGCGAGGTGGAAGGCGTCGATCATGATGCGTCCTTTGCCGGGTCGTGACCGCCCTTGCGGCCGACGAACACGGTGACCTTGTTCTTGATGTCGAGCAGCTTGGAGACGCCCGCGCCCAACGACAGCAGCCGCTGCAGGCTTGCGTTGTCGAGCCGCTGGACGTCGTCGGCCCAGCCGGTGAGCAGCTCGATCATGTCGTGCATCTCACGCATCTTGTCCTGCGCGTGCCGCTCGGCGGTGGTGCCAGGCGTTTCCATCAGCACGTCGCGCAGCAGGGAGAGCGTCGGATCGACCTCGCGCTTGCGCCGCTGCTCGGCCAGGGTGCGGACGATCTGCCACACGTCGTCCGGCGCCTCGAAGAAGTCGCGGCGGTCGCCGGGCAGGTGCTTCTTGCGGACCAGGCGCCAGGCCTCCAGCTCCTTCATACCCATGCTGACGTTGGAGCGCGATACGCCGAGCGCCTCGGTGATCTCTTCGGCGTTCAGCGGGCGGTCGGACAGGAACAGCAGGGCGTAGATCTGGCCGACGGTGCGGTTGATGCCCCAGCGTCCGCCCATCTCGCCGAAGTGCAGCACGAATCGCTCGATGAGGGGTGGGAGGCGCATGGGCTTCAGCTATTTCAGTGATTACTGAAATTTCAGATGGAACCGATGAAGGGTGGAGTCAAGCGTCTTAGGAGTGCTGGGTCTTCGGTCCGTTTGCAGTCACCAGCGGCCTGGCGCACCGCCGGTCATGCCGGCCGCGCCATCTGCTCCGGCCTTTGGGGAGCCGTCATTGCGTGTTGGGTTCGGCGTGGCGATGCAGGGGGCACGGGCTGCGGTTGCGATCTTGCACCCCCTGGATTGCCGCGTCGCAAGCGATTCTCATAATGACAGATGGGGCAATGACGGGCGAAGGATGGGCACGGTCAAGGATCGGCGGCTTCGCAGGGGCAAGGGACTGAGCTTCTTCGCCCTCGACCCGTCTGGCCGGTTCCTTTACGCCGTGGACGAGAACAGCGCACCATCGGCGCGTTCCGGTTGGACGCGTTAACCGGCGCCCTGCCCCATGGGGCAGGACGGGCCGCCCGGCCTGCACCATGTTCTCGATCCCCCCGCATCCCCAGCAGGAGAGCCCCGATGAAGCTAGGATTTGCCGGCCTTGGCCAGATGGGCCGGCCCATTGCGATGAACCTGCTGCGCGGCGGCGGCGACCTGGTGGTGAACGACCGCAGCGACCACCACTTCGAGGCGTTCCGCCAGGCGGGCGCGCAGGCGACAGCGGACCTGGCCGGGCTGGCGGACGCCGAGGTGGTGTTCCTGTGCCTGCCCAACGCCGAGGTCGTCCAGCATGTCCTGCTCGGCGCGGACGGCCTGCTGCGCCGCATGGGGCGCGGCCAGGCCGTCGTGGACCTGAGCACCATCACCCCCGCCGCCACGGCCGAGGTTGGCCGCCAGGCGGAGGCGGCCGGCGTCGCCTTCCTGGACGCCCCGGTGTCCGGCATGGAGGCCCGGGCGGTCGATGGCACGCTGACGGTGATGTGCGGCGGCGAAGCGGCGGTGTTCGACCGGGTGCGTCCGCTGCTGGAGCGGATCGGCACGACGATCCTGCACATGGGGCCGACGGGGAGCGGGCAGCTCACCAAGCTGGTGAACCAACTGCTGTTTGACATCAATGCCGCGGCGCTGGCCGAGGTGCTGCCGATGGCGGTGAAGCTGGGCCTGGACCCGGACCTGGTTGGCCAGGTGGTGAACACGTCCTCCGGGCGCAGCTATGCCTCGGAGTTCTTCGTCCCGCGCATCCTGCGGGGGCACTTCGGCGACGGCTATCCGATGGCGCATGCCTACAAGGACCTGGTGGGCGCGGCCGGGCTGTCGGCGGAGCACTGCATTCCGATGCCGGTGCTGGCGGCGGCGACCGCGACCTACCAGGCGGCGCTGCTGCAGGGGCACGGCGGGCAGGACAAGGGCGCGATGGTGCAGGTGTTCGAGGCGCTGCTCGGCGTGCAGGTCCGCAGCCGGCCCGCACCCGCTGCGGAGGCCGCGGCATGACCGGGCGCATGACTGGGCGCACGACCGGGGCGCATGGCCTGGACCGCGGCCTGACCAACTATGGCGACCGCGACTTCGCCCGGTTCCTGCGGCGGTCGTTCGCGCGCTCCATGGGGCTGTCCACGGCGCTGCTGAACCGGCCGGTGATCGGCATTGCCGCGACGCCTTCGGACTTCAACAACTGCCACCGCGGGGTGGACGAACTGGTGGAGGCGGTGTCCCGCGGCGTGCTGGCCGCCGGGGCGCTGCCGCGGGTGTTCCCGACGATCTCGCTCGGCGAGGTGTTCCTGAACCCGACCAGCATGATGTACCGCAACCTCATGGCGATGGACACCGAGGAGATGATCGGCGCCCAACCGATGGATGCCGTCGTGTTGGTCGGCGGCTGCGACAAGACCGTGCCGGCGCAGCTTATGGGCGCGGTGTCGGCCAACCTGCCGGCGATCCAGCTTGTGACGGGACCCATGAGCACCGGGCGGCACCGCGGCGCGCGGCTGGGCGCCTGCACGGATTGCCGGGGTTTTTGGGGCAAGTACCGCGCGGGCAGCGTGGACAGCGACGAGATCGAGACCGTCGAGGGCCGCCTGTCGGTGACCGCCGGCACCTGCGCCGTGATGGGCACCGCCAGCACCATGGCGTGCCTGGCCGAGGCGCTCGGCATGTCGCTGCCCGGCACCGCCGCGATCCCCGCCGTGCACGCCGACCGGCTGCGCGCGGGGGAGGAAGCCGGCCGCGCCGCCGTGCGCCTGCTGCAGACCGGGATCACGCCTGCCCAGGTGATCACGCCGCACTCGGTCGAGAACGCGATGCGGGTGCTGATGGCCATCGGCGGTTCGACCAATGCGGTCGTCCACCTGGCCGCCATCGCCGGGCGGCTGGGCATCCGGGTGGGTTGGGACCGCATGAACGCCATCTCGGACGAGACGCCGGTGCTGGTGAACCTGAAGCCGGTGGGCGAGGGGTATATGGAGGACTTCCACACCGCCGGCGGCATGGGCGCGGTGCTGCGGGAGCTGCGTCCGCTGCTGCACCTGGACACCGTGGACGTGGAGGGCCGCACCCTGGCCGAACGGCTGGACGAGCCGCTGGAGTGGGTGGACCGCGCGGTGATCCGTCCGTTCGCGGACCCGGTGTCGCCTGTCGGCGGGCTGATTGGGCTGACGGGCACGCTGGCCCCGGATGGCGCGATCTTCAAGCGTGCCGCGGCGACGCCGGGGCTGTTCGAGACCGAGGGGCGCGCGGTGGTGTTCACCGGCCTGGAGGACCTGGCGGCGCGGATTGATGACCCGGACCTGGACGTGGTGCCGGGCGACGTGCTGGTGCTGCAGAACGCCGGGCCGCACGCGGCGGGGATGCCGGAGGCGGGCTACTTGCCGATCCCGAAGAAGCTGGCGCAGGCCGGGGTGCGCGACATGGTCCGCATCTCCGACGCCCGCATGAGCGGCACGGCGTTCGGCTCCATCGTGCTGCACGTCGCGCCCGAGGCGGCCATCGGCGGCCCGCTGGCGGCGGTGCGCGACGGCGACCGCATCCGGCTGTCGGTGGCGGAGAAGCGCATCGACCTGCTGGTCGATCCGGCCGAGGTGGGCCGCCGCCTGGCCGGACACACGCCGCCGCCTGCGCCGGCACGGGGCTACAAGGCGCTGTACCGCCGCACCGTGACGCAGGCGCCGGAAGGCTGCGATTTCGATTTCCTGGCAGGGGAGCCGCGGTGATGCAGGGGCGACACGCCTTGGACCCGGTGCCGGCGGCCGGAACTCCTGGCCGGTGATGCGGGCATCGTCATTACGGGCCGGGCTTGCGGTGCGGAGGAGCAGCCAGCGCAGTCCTTGCGGCTTCTGGATTGCCGCGCCGAAGCCGGATCGCAATGACGTTTGCTGAAAGAGGGCGAGAGACCCCTTATTCCAGCCCTTCCGTCGTGCGCGTGGGGTCCTTTTCCTCAAGGAAGCCGGCCAGCTCGTGGAAGAACTGCATGCGGTTCTTTTCCAGCATCACCGTATGCGTCCCCTCGCCGATCTCGACCCAGCGCTTGTAGGGGGCATGGGTGAGCTGGGTGAAGTAGGCCTGGGTCTGGTAGGTCGGCAGGTCCGCATCCCACTCGGCGTGCAGCAGCAGCGTCGGCACGCGGATGTCCGACGGCTGGTATAGCGGCTTGCCGGCCAGCCAGTAGTCGCGGCTGTCCTGCGCCACGCCGTTGGGGGCGCGCAGCACCGGCGGCGTCTGCTGCGCGCTGACTGGGTCGGTGGCGAAGGTGGCGTCCGCCCACTGGTCGAACCAGCCGTGCGGGATCAGGTCGGCCCGCTTGTCGGCCGGCACCCCCATCAGCCAGCGCGCCAGCGTCGCGTCCCGCGTCACCATGCGGTAGGCCCCGAGCGGCGGCGCGTCGGCGGGCACCTTGTCGGTGCTCAGCCACTGCGGCGCATACAGCACCAGGCGCTCGACCTTCTCGTTGTGCGTTGAGGCATACAGGCCCATGATCGACGTGCCCCAGGACCAGCCCATCAGGTTGATCCGCGCCACGCCCCGGCGCTGCTGGATGAAATCGACAGCGGCGGCGACGTCGCGCGCGGCCTCGGCGGTCGAGGTGACCGGCTTGCCCTCGGCGGCCGGCCGGTCCATCGCCGCCGGGCGGGTGGAGCGGCTGTAGCCGCGCACGTCCACCAGCCACACGTCCCAGCCGCGGGCGGCCAGCATGTCCATCATGGATGCGCCGCCGACGGGCAAATCGAACGAGGTCTCCGCCGGGTAGGTCGCGCCGTGAACGAACAGCAGGATGCGCTCGGGGCCGAAGCGCTGCGCCCCGGCGGGGTGCTTCTCGCGCACGTAGAGCTGGATGCCGGGGTCGGAGGGGACCGTGTACTCCGCCATCTCGATCCCGGCCGCCATTGCTGAGCCACTCCAAGACAGTCCCGCAACGACCAGGGCGGCACGCAGCCAATGCGACAGGTGGACCATGCTTTCCCCCTTGGGCGCCCTGTTGTTCCGGGCGCCCGGTGCCGGCGAGTCTGCGCAGGCTACGCGGAAAAGCCAACTGGTATTCGCGTCGGCAGGCGGGGGCCGTTCGGTCGTATGTCCCCTGGATTGCCGGGCCGCAAGCGCGCCTCGGGGTGACGGGTGGGGCAATGATCCGCGCTGCCGGGCAGCCAAGCCCATGTGTCACTGTCCACGCCCGTCGCCTTGTTGCTGACCTCGAACCCGGCGAGCGGCAGGTCAAGATGAGGGCTTATGGCCTCGACTGCGGCCGTGCGACCGGCGGACCTACTTTCCGCCTTTCGCGTTAATGAAACGTGCTTGCGGTGTTGTATTGGTAGGTGCCTATTCCTGCGCCGTTCGGCCGGTTGTTGGTGTTGCGGAACCCGGTTGCCGTTCCGGCGATGGCTGGCGTCATGCCGATTGTCAACAGGCTGGGGATGGTGGCGCTGGCGGCCGGAAACTTGGCGACGAAGGAGCCGGCGCTCATGTGGTCGGCGTGCACGAAAAGCGAGCCGACCATCACGTTGGAGGGCCGCTTGGGTGCGTTGAAGGTCACCGTCGCGACATCGGTCCCGAAGTTCTCCATTGAACCGATCTGCAGCACGGCGCTGCTATCGAGTTGCAGCAGGGATGATCCGGGATATTGGGTCAACGAGATTGGCTGAACCGTGCTCCACTTCGAGCCGAAGGTTCTGATGCTGCCAAACTGGCCCGTGACCTGGGCGGGAGCGCCGGTGCTGACGCGGATGCAATACACCACGCCATCGCATGAGATTTTACCCGCTTGGATGCCGGTGGTCGTTCCATCGGGGTCGTCGGCCATGTAAAGCACCGCACGCAGGCCGAAGCCGAAGATGTTTTCCCAGAACGGCGTGTCGTTCCGGTAGCTTGCGATGGCGTAGCCATGCTCCTGGTCATAGGCCATGACCGGGTCTGCCGAAGACCAGTAGGGCCAGTCATGCACGTCGGTGATGCGGCTCACGTCATAGCTTTCGTGGATTTCGAACATGGTGTTGAAAACCTGGCCGCGGATATCCTCAAAGTTGGTGCGGCCGGAATGGTCCACATGGAAGCCCTGGTTGATGCCGGCCAGCATGATGTGCCGGAACAGGTTGCCAGGGGAGCCTTTCACCGAGAAGGCGTAGTAAAACGGCGCTGGAGACCACGTGCTTGGCGTATAGCCCAGGATGTGGGGGCTGGCTGAGCCTGCAGGGAACGACGGGTCGTAGTTGGCGGTTGGCGGCGCTGGTTGGCTTGGTTCGGCCACGCCGAAGTCCTCGAACACGCTGCCGGCGCCAGCGATGACAGTGATGGGCGAGGCAAGGGTGCCGGAGAAGCCTGGCCCGATGTCGAACCATGTTCCGGCGGCTGCGTAGTTGGAGCCTGGCTGCTCCTCGAACCCTTGGCCCCGCCAATTGGCCACGCAGTTCTGGGTGATGGGCGAGTTGATCTTGTAGCGGCGCGCATAGAACGCCAGGGTTTTCGCGGTGCCGGCGCAGGCGGCGTCGATGGCGCGTTGGATCGAGGGTGCGTCGTCCAGGCCGTCAGAGGCTTCCTTGTAGGCGTCAGGCACCAGGGTCATCGGCCGCGGTGTCGCCGGGGACAGAGTTCCTTGGTCCCGCGCCGCGCCGGCGTCCGCCATGGCCGGCGCGTTCGGGATCGGGTCGCCTGCGACTGGGGGTGAATAGGCATTTGCGCTGCAGCACAGCATGCATAGGCATGCCGCCGAGATGGATCGTTCTACTGTTTTTCTGCTCACTTGAGTTCCGCCAGATGGTTCGGCCATTTACGCAAAAGCAGGCTATATGAAGATCGTGGTGTTCTACTCCCTCCTTCTCCGCGAAGGGGAGCAAAGGGGTCATGCATTGGTCCAAGGCAACTCACCGTTGGGACGGGCAATGTCGGGGTTGGCGGCGATCATGCGCTCCCACACGCGCCGGTTCACCTCCAGCGCCTCGGCCAGCAGTGCAGGCTCGTCGATGGTCAGCCTCCGGCGGTCGCGCATCAGGAACACTCCATCCGTCATTACCAAGTGGACCCCGCCGGGGTGCCTGTAATTCACCAGGTTGGACAGCGGCCGGATCGCCGGGGTGTTCATGTCGATGAGGGTCAGGTCCGCCAGCTTGCCCGCCTCGATGCGGCCGGTCTGGTCCCCGGCGCCCACGCTCCCGGCGGCGCTGCGCGTCACCATGCCCAGCACGATCCGCACCCCGGCGTCGCGGATCGGCCCGATCAGCGCGCCCTACTCCGTCTCGGCCGCGATGCCCCAGGGATCGAGCGCCCGGCGGGCATAGGTCTCGGCCTCCGGGGCATACACCGCCCACAGCCGCCGCAGCTCCGGCAGCGGCGCATCCGCGGCGTCCACGCGCAGGTCCACCCAGGGGAACGCGGCCTGCCGCACCACCACCAGCGCGGCGGACAGCAGGGGCCGGGTCTCGCCGCCCGCCTGCAACCCGGCGTCCAGCGCGGCCAGCAGGCGGTCCGGCAGGCTGCCCGGCGCCGCGAAGGCGTCCACCATCGCCTGCGGCACCCGGTCGCTGGCCAGGATGTTGCCGATGGCCACGCAGTCCGGCCCGGTCGCCGCCGCCAGTTCCGGCTGGGTCCGCGCGCCGGTGAAGTGCCCCATGCCGCCGCGGGCGTCCAACGCCGCCAACTGCCGCCAGTCGCGGTCCGGCGTGCTGGCGGCCAGCGCGGCGACGGCGTCGGACGCGCCCACGCCCTCCGCGAGCAGCGCCAGGCCGCGCGGTCCCAGCCGCGGGTCGGTCCAAAACTGCGTCAGCACCACGCCCACCCCGGCGCGGGCGAACAGGCAGCGGCTGCCGACCGCCGGGCTGGAGGTGGCGACGGCCCCGCCCATCATGCCGGTGTCCCGGCAGCGTCCCGCCAGCGAGAAGGTCATCGCGGTTCCCATCCAGTGCGGTGCGGACGCTATACAGGCCTCCCTGCACCGGCAATGCTGCGGGTCCTCCGTCCCGCAGAGGCCCCGATGCTGATCATGCCACCCCGCCGCGATCACGCGGGCATGAAGGCGGTGCTGGCCCGCATCCCGGACGGCGGGCGTTACTACGTGACCATCGACATGGACGGCGTGGACCCGTCCTGCGCGCCGGGCGTTGCGGGGCCTTGCCCGGGTGGGGTCAGTTTCGTCCAAGCGCGGGCGCTGCTGCGCGGCCTGGTCGGGAAGCGGCGTTTGGTGGGGCTGGACGTGGTGAGGATCACGCCGCGCACCGACGTGAACGCGCTGACCTGCATCACGGCGGGGCGGCTGGTCGTGAACCTGCTGGGGGCGGCGGTGCGCGCCGGGCATCTTGGCTGATGGCGGGCGTGGATCGGGGATGTCGCCCGAAGCATGGCCCGGCTGTGATAGGGTGCAATCCAGTTAACGGCCGACTGAATCGAAGCCGCAGCGGTGTGGAGCGGATGGAATATGGGACAGCCTGCCAAGCCGAACACGTTCACCGACCGCGAGGAGTACCGCCGTTGGGCCGAGGGCCAGCCCCGTGGCCGGTATGAACGGGTTGCCGGAATGGTCGTGGCGATGGCGCCCGAGCGTGTGGAGCACGTCCGCGCCAAGCTGCGCGTCTGGCGGGCGCTCGATCAGGCGATCCGGGCTGCGGGGCTGCCCTGCGAGGCGCTGGGCGATGGGGTGACGGTCGAGGTCGGAGACGACACCGATTACGAGCCGGATGTCCTGGTAAACTGCGGCGAGCGTCTCAGCGGCAGCGCGATCGCCGCGCCCAACCCGGTTGTCGTCGTCGAGGTGTTGTCCCCCTCAACGCGGTCCGTGGACACTGGCGCGAAGCTGACCGACTACCTGTCGCTGCCGTCGGTCCGCCACTACCTGATTGTGCGCGCGGACCGGCAAGCGGTGATCCACCACCGGCGCACCGAGGAGGGGGGCATCGAGACCCGGCTGATTGCCAATGGAGCCATTGCGCTCGACCCACCCGGCATCCGCATCGAGATGGACGACTTCTACATCCCCTGACCGCGCTGCTCCCTGTTCCTTCGGGAGAGGGCCGGACTGGTGATCCGGCGCGGGGAGGTGCTGGGCCTGGTCGGCGAGTCCGGCTGCAGCAAGTCCACCCTGAGGCGGCTGCGGTTGCAAGGTGCCGGGGCCGGGGTGCTGCGGTTCAGCGGCCAGGCGGTGCCGCCGGCCCTCGACGTCAGGCGCCGGGCAGGGATCGTGTTCCAGAACCCGGGCACCGCGCCGAACCCGCGGCAGACCGTCTCCGCCATCCTGCGTCGGCCGTTGCGCCGCTTCAGCCTGCCGGCCGGCAATGCGGAGGTCGCCCGGCTGCTGGACCTGGTGCGCCTGCCCGCGTCCTACGCCGCCCGGCGCCCATCCATCCGGCGCGGGCCTAAAACAGGCTGCCACCCTTTCCCAACTGTCAGGACACGCTTACACTTCTACATAGCATGTCGATCACCCTTGACAGACCCCCCTCCCCTACCGATCCCCGCCCCCATGCCGTCGTGATCGGCAGCGGCTTCGGCGGGTTGGCGGCGGCGGTGCGGCTGGGTGCCCGCGGCTATCGCGTGACGGTGCTGGAGCGGCTTGACAGCCCGGGCGGACGCGCCATCGTGCACCGCCAGGACGGCTTCACCTTCGATGCCGGGCCGACTATCGTGACCGCGCCGTTCCTGCTGGAGGAGCTGTGGGCGCTGGCCGGCCGCCGCCTGGCCGACGACGTGGAGCTGCGGCCGATCACGCCGTTCTACCGCATTCGCTTCCACGACGGCGCGCAGTTCGACTACACCGGGGATGCCGAGGCCATGCGGGCCGAGGTCGCGCGCTTCAACCCGGCCGATGTCGAGGGCTACGCCCGCTTCATGGCCGCCAGCGAGGCGATCTTCCGCGTGGGGTTCGAGGGGTTGGGCGACGCCTCGTTCGCGCACTGGACCAGCATGGCCCGCGCCGTGCCGGACCTGCTGCGGCTGGGCAGCCTGCGCAGCGTTCACGGGCTGGTCAGCAAGCACATCAAGGACGAGCGGCTGCGGACGGTGCTGAGCTTCCATCCCCTGCTGGTCGGCGGCAACCCGTTCAGCGCCAGCAGCATCTACGCGCTGATCGCCTTCCTGGAGCGGCGGTGGGGCGTCCACTTCGCCATGGGCGGGACCGGGGCGCTGGTGCAGGGGCTGGTCGGGCTGATCCAGGGCCAGGGCGGCCAGGTGCGGCTGAACAGCGACGTGGCGGAGATCACCGTGGCCGATGGCGCCGCCACCGGGGTGCGGCTGCAGGATGGGACCGCAATCCCGGCGCATGTGGTGGTCAGCAATGCCGATGCGTCGTGGACCTACCGGCACCTGCTATCGAAGGGGCACAAGCGCCGCCGCTGGACCGACCGGCGCATCAAGTGGTCGCGCCATAGCATGAGCCTGTTCGTCTGGTACTTCGGCACCAACCGCCGGTATGACGACGTGGCGCACCACACGATCCTGCTGGGGCCGCGCTACAAGGAGCTGCTGCGGGACATCTTCAAGCGGCACCACCTGGCGGACGATTTTTCCCTGTACCTGCATCGCCCGACCGCGACGGATGACTCGATGGCGCCGCCGGGGTGCGATGCGTTCTACGTGCTGTCCCCCGTGCCGCACCTGGATAGCGGGACCGACTGGGCGGTGGTGGCGGAGGAGTACCGCGCCGCCATCGCCGCCGAGCTGGAGCGGACGATCCTGCCGGGGCTGCAGGCGGCGACCGTGACCAGCCGGGTGATGACGCCGCAGGACTTCCATGACCGGCTGCTGTCCTATCGCGGCGCGGCGTTCGGGATGGAGCCGCTGCTGACGCAATCCGCCTGGTTCCGCCCGCATAACCGCAGCGAGGAGGTGGACCGGCTGTACCTGGTGGGCGCCGGCACCCACCCCGGCGCCGGGCTGCCCGGCGTGCTGTGCTCGGCGAAGGTCTTGGATCAGGTGGTGCCCGATGCAGCAACCGTTCTGGCCTGACGCGGGCTACCTGACCGACCTGGGCGATTGCCGGGCCATGCTGCGCGGCGGGTCGCGCACGTTTGCCGCCGCCGCGCGCCTGCTGCCGCGCCGGGTGCATGAGCCGGCGACGGCGCTGTATGCGTTCTGCCGGGTGGCGGATGACCTGGTGGATGAGGGCGGCGGTGCGCAGGCGCTGGTGGTGCTGCGGGCGCGGCTGGACGGGGTTTATGCCGGGTGCCCTGCCCCGGCGCCGGCCGACCGTGCGCTGGCGGCCGTCGTCGTCCGCCATGCCATCCCGCGGGCGCTGCTGGATGCGCTGCTGGAGGGGTTCGAGTGGGACGCCGCCGGGCGGCGTTACGAGGACCTGGAGGGCCTGTATGCCTATGCCGCGCGGGTGGCCGGGACGGTGGGGGCGATGATGGCGCTGCTGATGGGGGAGCGCTCGGCGGCCGGGGTAGCGCGGGCGTGCGACCTGGGGATTGCGATGCAGCTCAGCAACATCGCGCGGGACGTGGGGGAGGACGCCCGGGCGGGGCGGCTGTACTTGCCGCTGGGGTGGCTGCGGGAGGCCGGGGTCGATCCGGTGGCCTGGATGGCGGAGCCGGTGTTCTCGCCGGGGGTTGGGGCGGTGGTGGCGCGGGTGCTGGCGGCGGCGGAGGCGCTGTATGCGCAGGCGGATGCGGGGATCGCCGGGCTGCCGCTGGCGTGCCGTCCAGGGATCGGCGCGGCGCGGCGGCTGTATGCGGAGATCGGGGCGGAGGTGGCGCGCAACGGCTGCGACAGCGTGAGCCGCCGGGCGGTGGTGCCGGGGCGGCGGAAGCTGCGGCTGCTGGCGCGGAGCTTGGCGGGGACGGTGCGGCTGGGGCCGGGGGTGGACGCGCGGCCGACGGTGGCGGCGGCGCGGTTCCTGGTGGATGCGGTCGCGGCGGCGCCCCGGCCGGCGGCGGGGCCGCGGTGGCCGGTGCTGGATGACCGGGTGGCGTGGCTATGCGCGATGTGGGACGCGCTGGACCAGCGGCAGGCGGTGGGGCGGCGGGGATAAGTGGCGGTCCCAGCCGAGCCTTAGAGTTTCAGCTTTTCAGCAAGTCTTTTGTCCTAATCTTAGGCTTGCGCCGATTGTGGGAGCCGCTGTTGCCTCCGATCCGGACTGCAGCCGCGCTCAACCTGAAGCGTCGCGCGAAAGCATTCTAACTCGGCCTAAACGCCTTGCGGATGGCCTTTATGCTTACCTCTGCGGAAACGCGGCCCATGAACCTTTCCGCGGCTTTCTGATGCGCATCGGCGAGGAACTTGGTTTTCTCGCATAATCTTATATTTTGGAATCAATCGACGACGGCCTAAACATCCGTTTCACGACATAAAATGACTCCAAAAGATCGTTCTCATGACAGATTGTAGCTTCAAGCTCCCGGGTTGACAGTCCCGGCTGCATCCCAGTGCTTTAGGAGGCTTCACAATGAACACAGGCGCTGCTCAATCCAAAGTCCAAACGGATCGCACTTCCCTGCGCTACGCCGGCCGGATCGGCCTGGTTTTGATCGCGCCTGCATTTGTCTTCGCCGTTGCAGCACAGCCCGCTCCGGCTTTAGCAACCGTCATCAATGGGACCAGCGCTGCGTATGATGAAGCGGTTTCGCTTACCACAGCCCCGCCGGTCGGCGTTTCCATTACCGCCACAAGCGGACCGCTGGCGAGTGTGTCGGGAGTTGCGCCTGCCTCATACAACAGCACGCAGTCAGCCATCAGCGCGGCAGTAACGGGCGTGCTCAGCACCGGGGTGCTGACCGCGAATGCTTTTTCGAACGTGGACGGCCTAGCCGGCAGCCGGCTGACGAGCGCCACCGCGACCGTCAGTAGTCTGGCTATTAACATTCTCTCGGTGCTGGGCCTCACGGCCGACACCGTGCAGTCCTTCGCTCAGATCAGCGGCGCCCCTGGCTCTCTGACGCCCACGGCGACCACCACCATCACCAACCTGCGGCTTAACGGCGTCGCTGTCGCCACGGCCAGCGTTGCACCGAACACGGTGCTGCTGAACGCGGGTGGTCTCACAGTGACATTGAACGCGCAGACCCTATCCGGCGCCGGCACCAACAACGAGTCGCTGGTGGATGATGCAATCGATATTCAGTTGAGCAACGTGGCCCAGCCAATCGTGGGCGACATCCTAAATCGGGTCGACTTGCTGAGCGGCAGCATTCTGATCGGTCAATCCAGCGTTGCAGTGAATGCCGTCGCGGACCTGCCAGCGCCGGTTCCAGAGCCAGCATCCCTCCTGCTGGTGACGGGGTCCTTGCTAGGCTTCGGCGTCATCCTGAGGCGCCGTAATGCTCAGAGGACCCTCAACGCTTAACAGCACCAAACCTGTCTTCAAGCCAGGCGTAGGCAGATGCTGCTTTGAGAGACAGGCCGGCGGTTCGGCGCACCCATAAAACGTCATCCGGAAAACGTTGAAGCCTACCAAGATGTCTGCTTAAGGATCGTCTTGGATTGGGTCCTGCTTAACAACGCGTGACGGTCTGCCTTAAAGATCGTCATGTCGTGGTCGGACATGATAGTCCTTTTTGGGCTGGTGGGGGTTATCGAACTCGCACCAACAATACCGGAAGGGCAAAGGCGGAGCAGACACGGAGCCAGGGCGCCAAGCTTACGGCGCACCGCTCCCGAGCGAGACGGTGAACCTGGTGCGGCTGACGAAGGCGTCGGCTGCTGTTCCCTTGCCGCGGTAGAGTTCGCGTTCGATCGTCAAGTGCCGCTGCTCTAGTTGCTTCTCGCAATGCTCGTGCAGGAAGACGCCGCCAACCGGTTCCTCGTCGCCAGCCGGCGGCGCCTCGCGGCAGACCCAGCCAGCCTCGCCATACCGCGCCATCACCTGCTTGCCGAACAAGGAGCCGCGCTTGCGCAGGAACAGCCGGGCCGACGGGTCGGTCCCCATGCGGATCGCCTGGACGGCTCCGTCCCGCTGCATCAGCAGGGAGAGCAGCACGGGCTGTCCCGCCACCTTCGTCTCGTGCCCGGCGTCGTCATCGTAGCGGAACGCCACCTCACGCAGCCCGGCCCCATCGGCGTGGCACTTGCCGTAGTCGGACCAGCCCGCGAGGCGCACGGCCGCGTCGGCGGCGCAGGTGAACCCCGTGTAGCCCTCCGCCGGCAAGGCCGAGAGCGGCATCCCGACCCGGAACCCTCTGACATCGGCGAACTCCCCGGTGTCGGCTGGCTCCGGCTGCGCCCGGGCGAGCGGCGCCAAGCCCAGCGCGACGGCGACCAGCCCGGCGGCGGCCAGGGGGGCGGTGAGGCGCCTCATTGGGTCGTCGCCGGGGTGGGCATGACGTGGTGCGACGGCGCGGCTGGCGTCTGCGGCCGGTAGAGGTCGCAGGCGCGTGACGCATCGCCGAAGAACGCCGTGCAGTCCGCCAGCGTCGGTTCACCCTTTCCCTTGATGTCGTCCACCACGTAGCGGGCGACATCCTGGATCTCCTCGGGGCGCAGGACGACGTTGGCGGCTGGCGGCTTCATGTCCTTCACATCCTCCACGGTCAGGCCGTAGCAGCCGCCGGTCCCATAGGGATCGCTGGTGAAGTGCGGCATCCCGGTGCCGGGCCGGCCGCAGGTGACGATCTCGACGATCTGCTCCACCGAGAGCTGCGTCTGCCGCAGGGACAGGGCGGAGCCGCCGTACCCGCCGCCGCCGACCCCGCTCCATTTATGGCACCCGACACAGTTGGCCTGCTTATAGACCTGCTGGCCATCCTCCCCGCGCGTGCCCCCGGCCAACGCCGCACCGGCCATCAGGGCGCCGCCGATGATCGCGGCGGCGCATAGGCTCAGCCTCATCTGTCCCCCCATGCGTCACAGCGCGAACACGTAGAGCACCGACCCAGGCTGGATCTTCTTGAGGTCGGGCGTGGAGTCGATGAACCACTTGTCCCAGGCGCCGCCCACGCCCGCGAGGATCGCGATGTACTGCTTGCCGTTCGAGGTGAAGGTGATCGGCGGCGCGTTCACGCCGGCCCCGGTGCTGAACGACCACTTCTTCTGCAACGTCTTGGCGTCGAGGGCGAACACCTCGCCGTCCGGCGACCCGGCGAACACCAGGTCCGGCGTCGCCAGCATGCCGCCCAGCATCGGGTACGTCGTCTCGAACTTGCCGGACTGCTTGCCCGTCAGCACGTCGATCGCCGTGACGCTGCCGGTGATCGGCAGTTGCGAGGTGGGGCCGCCGCCGACGAACCAGTCGCGCGGCTTGTTCTGGCCCGGCTCCGCCTTGACGGTGATCTTGTTGCAGCTCTCGATCACCGGGATGTACCAGGTGTGCAGCCCCGGGTTGTAGGCGGTGGGGGGCCAGTTCTTGCCGCCCATGTTGCCGGGGCAGATGATGACGGGCGAATTGTCCACCGTCGGCGTCGCGGCCACGGCGTAGGTCTGCACCGGCTTGGCCGGGTCATACTCCCGCGGCTTGCCGGTCTCCGGGTCGAGGCCGGCGGACCAGGTCATCTGCTTGACGAAGGGCAGGCCCCAGACGAACTGCCCGGTCGCGCGGTCCACCGCGTAGGCGAAGCCGTTGCGGTCCGCCTCCAGCGCCAGCTTTTGCGTTGCGCCGCGGTTGGGAACATCGACGAGGACGTTCTCGGACACGCTGTCATAGTCGAACGGGTCGTTGGGGGTATGCTGGAAATGCCACTTGATGGCGCCGGTGTCGGCGTCCAGCGCCAGCGAGCTGTCGCTATACAGGTTATCGCCGGGCCGGTACTGCGAGTTCCAGTCGGGGCCAGGGTTGCCGGTGCCCCAGAACAGGGTGTTGGTCGCCGGGTCATAGCTGCCGGTCACCCAGGTAGGCGCCCCGCCGGACGCGGCGGCGTCGTGCGGGCCGGACCAGGTCTCGCTGCCGGGTTCCCCGGCGCCTGGAATGGTGTGGGTCCGCCACACCTCCTTCTGCGTGGTGAGGTCGGTCGCCGCGATCCAGCCGCGGATGCCGAACTCGCCGCCGGCGACCCCGGTGATTGCCATGCCCTTGACGACCAGGGGCGCGCTGGTGACCGCCTCGCCCTTGTCGGGGTCGGCGACCTGGCGCTGCCAGGCAACCTGGCCGGTCTGCTTGTCGGTCGCGATCAGCCGGCCGTCCAGCGTGTGGGAGATCACCATGTCGCCCCACAGCGCCACGCCCCGGTTGTCCACGCCGCAGCACGCGACGGCGCCGGCCCAGTCATGGTCCGTCTTCGGGTCCATCTTCCAGACGAGCACGCCCTTGCCGCCGTGCGTGTCGATCTTATAGACCGAGCCCCAGCCATCGGTGACATACAGGAAGCCGTTCTCGGCGATTGGCGTGCCTTCGAGGCCGCCATGCGACCAGATGCCGCCGCCTTCCACCCCGCCCAACTGCACCGTCCAGGCGACGTGCAGGTTGGCGACGTTGTCCTTGTTGATCTGCGTGAGGTCGGAGAAGCGGTGCGCCGAGAAATCCTTGTGGTGCAGCAGCCAATTGCCCTGCTCGCCATCGGCGTTCACCAGGCGGTCCTGCGTTACCGGGTCCGCCGCCCAACCCGGCGGCGCCATGAGGATGGCAGCCGCCGCCACCCCCGCCGACAACGCCGCCTGCCTGATGCTGTGCCGTAGGGACATCGTGTTCGCTCCCGGTTGATGCCGCCTCGTTTCGGGCGGACTTAGCATCATTCCACACCTAACCCGGACCCGGATGCAAGCGTAATTTGACCTGCCGTCCGGGGCGGCGCGCAGGATGCCTGGTGACGGCGCTGGCGAACCGGTCGTTGGCGATGCCCGCCGCCGCCGTGCGAAGGGCTTGCCCATTGCGGGACTAGGGAGACGCCCGCCCCGCCGCCGCCGGCTGCGGCCCTGCCTTTCCATCGCTGGCTTTCATGCATACATCTCTGGTGACTGTAGTGCGGAGGCGCGGGGCAGTGGCGGCAAGGCGCTGTCCAGCGGATGACTCGGGGAGAATGGTAATGCCGGACCATGGGACCGCAGGAATGCGGCGTCGGCGTATGCTGCAACAGGTGGGCTGGACCCTGGCCGGCGCGTCGGCGGCGTCGGGTGCTCGCACTGCTGCGGCGGAACCAGCCCTGGCGCCGCCGCCCTGGATGACCGAGCAGGGCACCCCAGCGGACGACACGCCCTATGGCAGCCCCTCGCCGTTCGAGCGCTCGGTGGTGCGCCACGTGCGGGACCGGTCGCCGTTCATGACCACCGCGTCCGCGCACGCGCCGCTGCAGGACCTGGTTGGCATCATCACGCCGAACGGCCTGCACCACGTCCGCAGCCACGCCGGCACCCCGGCGATCGATCCGGCCCAGCACAGGCTGCTGGTGCACGGGCTGGTCGAGCGCCCGCTCAGCTTCGGCATGGACGACCTGGCCCGCTTCCCCTCGGTGTCCCGGCTGCACTTCCTGGAATGCTCGGGCAACACCCCGTTCTACAACACCGCGAAGATCGACCCGCACTGGACGGTGCAGGACACCCACGGGCAGGTAAGCTGCGCGGAGTGGACCGGCGTGCGGCTTGCGGCCGTGCTGGCCGAGGCCGGGGTGAAGCCCGGCGCCGCGTGGGTGCTGGCCGAGGGCGCCGACGCCGCCGCGTTGAGCCGCTCGGTGCCGATCGAGAAGGCGTTGGATGACGCCATCCTGGCCTATGCGCAAAATGGCGAGCGGCTGCGGCCGGAGAACGGCTATCCGCTGCGCCTGCTGCTGCCGGGCTATGAGGGCAACATGAACGTGAAGTGGCTGCACCGCCTGAAGGTCGGCGACCAGCCGTTCGAGACGCGCGAGGAGACGTCGAAGTACACCAGCCTGCTGCCCGACGGGACCGCCAAGCAGTTCAACTTCGTCATGGAGGTGAAGTCCGTGGTCACCCGGCCCTCGCCGGGACGCGGGCTGAGCCAGCCGGGATTCTATGAGGTCAGCGGGCTGGCGTGGTCCGGCCGTGGCCGCATCGCGCGGGTCGAGGTCTCGACGGATGAGGGGGCCACCTGGCGGGATGCGGCGCTCCAGGACCCGGTGCTGCCGAAGTGCCTGACGCGGTTCCGGCTGCCCTGGACCTGGGACGGCGGCCCGGCCGCGCTGCAGAGCCGTGCAACGGACGAGACCGGCGCCGTGCAACCCACGCGGGCAGGCCTGTTGGCCGAGCGCGGGCCGAACTTCTTTTATCATTATAATGCGATCAACACCTGGCGCATCGCGCCGGGCGGGGAGGCGACGCTTGCGGTGTAGGGTCGTCCTGCTGGCCTTCGGCCTGCTTGCGGGCGCTGCCGCGGCGGAGGCTCAGCAGCTTGGCTTTGGCCGTGCGGCGACGCCGCAGGAGCTTGGCGCGGAGGACATCGACGTGCGCGCGGACGGCGCCGGGCTGCCGCCAGGCCAGGGGAGCGTGGAGCAGGGAGCGGCGCTGTTCGCCAGCACCTGCGCGGCCTGCCATGGCGAGCGGGGCGAGCATCCGGTTATTCCGGCGCTGCGGCTAGTCGGCGGGCGCGGCACGCTCGCGACGCCCGGCGCGGTGCAGACGGTGGGCAGCTACTGGCCGTACGCGACGACGCTGTTCGACTACATCCGGCGTGCGATGCCGTTCTCGGCGCCGGAGTCCCTGACGGCAGACCAGGTTTACGGCGTGACCGCCTACCTTTTGCACCTGAACGGCATTGTGCCCGAGGGCACCGTGCTGGATGCAGCCACCCTGCCGAAGGTGCAGATGCCCAACCGGGACGGGTTCATCGGCGTCTATGCTCCGAGCCGCTGAGGCGGGTTGGGTCTTGTACCAGCCGCTGAACGTTCTGACCTGTTGGCTCCAACAGGTGCCCGTCATTGCGAGCCGGCTTCGGCGCGGCAATCCAGGGCGGCGAGAATTGTGCGTGCAGCCCCTGGATTGCCGCGCCGCAAGGGCGGCTCGCAATGACGGGTACCCTTGTCAGCAGTTAGAACTCCCGGCGGCTGGTACCGCTACACCCCGACCGCGTCTTTGACCTTGGCCGCCGACAGCGGCAGGTCCCGCAGGCGCACGCCGGCGGCATCGCGCAGGGCGTTTGCAATCGCGGCGGCCGTCGGCCCCTGCCCCGCCTCGCCAGTGCCCAGGAAGGGCAAGCCGGGCCGGTCGGCGATGTGGACCTCGATGCTGTCCGGCACGGCCGGGAAGCGCAGGATCGGGTAGCCGCCCCAGTCCCGGCTGGTGATGTGGCGCCGGTCGAACCGGACCTGCTCGTACAGGGTCCAGCTTGCGGACTGGACGATGGCGCCCTCGATCTGGTTGCGGATGCCGTCGGGGTTGATGGGCTGGCCGCTATCGACGGCGGCCACGATGCGGCCGATGCGGATGCGCCCCGTCTCATGCTCGACTTTCAAGTCGAGTGCTATCGCGCAGTAGGCGCCGAGGTTCTTGTAGCGCGCGAAGGCGAAGCCACGGCCGGCGCCATCCCCGGAACCACCGGGCCGCTGGGCCGCGGCGAGCCAGCCGAACCGGTCGGCCGCCGTTTGGATCACGGCGCGGGCACGCTCGTCCTGCATGTGCTGCAGGCGGAACGCCACCGGGTCGGCGCCCGCCGCCGCGGCCAGCTCGTCCATGAAGCTTTCGATGGCGAAGATGTTGAGGTATGCGCCGAGCGACCGCATCGCCGACACCCGAAGCGGCATCTCCGGCAGGAAATGCGAGACGACGTGGGCGTTGGGGAAGCTGTAAAGCGGGTTGCTGTTCCGCTCGCCGCCGCCCTCCGGCATCGGGATGGGCGCGGGCGGCGGCACCGGCAGGGGGTCCGGCAGGGCAGCGTTCTGGATGAACAGGCCGCCCTTGTTGGGCCGCTGGTTGTGGGTGTTGCTCCAGACGCCGTAATCCCAGTCGACGATGCGGCCCTCGGCGTCCAGCGCCGCGGACACCTCGGCGACCATGGCGGGGCTGAACGGCTCGGCGGTGTTCTCCTGCTCGCGCATCCACTGCACGCGGACCGGGCGGCCCGGCAGCGCGCGCGCGATCAGCGCCGCGTCCGCCGCAACGTCGTCGGCGCCGTTGTGGCCATAGCAGCCGGACCCCTCGACATGGATGCAGCGCACCTGCTCGGGCGGCAGGCGCAGCAGCTCGGCCAGGGCGGCGCGCTGCGGATAGACGCCCTGGGTGTGGGTCCAGACCGTCACACCCGCGTCGTCGGCCTGGGCGAGCGCGCAGGACGGGCCGATCGAGCCATGCATGCCGTACGGCTTGGTGTAGCGGGCCTGCAGCCGGTGGGCGGGCGCGCCGGCGGTGCCGGTCCAGCGCAGCACTTCGATATCCCGGCCCGGCAGGTTGCGGATCACCGTGGCGATGCCGTCCGCGTCGGGCAGGGTTGCCGTCTCCTCCCACTCCGCCGCGGCGGACAGCGCGCGCCACGCCTGGACGGCCTGCCATTCGCGCTCGGCCACCACGGCGAGGTAGCTGCCCTGGCGCACGACGGCGACGACGCCGGGCATGCGCTCGATGGGCGCCGCATCGACCGAACGGAGCGTCGCGCCCGGGCTGGGCTGGCGCACGGCGCGGGCATGCAACATGCCCGGCAGCCGCAGGTCCTGGATGTAGGCGGGGCCGCCGGTGACCTTGGGCGGGATGTCCACCCGCGGCAGGGCGGTGCCGATCACCTGGTAAGTGGCCGGGTCCTTCAGGTGTCCGCCGGGCTGGGCCGGGACGTGCAGCGATAGGCCGGCCGCAAGCTCGCCATAGGTGATCGAACGCCCGTCCGGCGCGTGGACGGCGCGGTCGCGGGTTTGCAGCTCGGTCGGGGATAGGCCGAACCCGGCGGCGGCTGCCTCGATCAGCAGGCCGCGCACCTGGGCGGCGGCGTGCAGGATTGCCGTCCCGCTGTCCTGCATGGAGTGGCTGCCGGCGGTGAAGCCCTCGTTGGGGGTGCGCCCGGTGTCGGCGGTGATCAACTCCAGACTGGACGGCGCCACGTCGAGCTGCTCGGCGGCGACCTGGAGCAGCGCTGTCTTCAGGCCCTGGCCCAGCTCGGCCTTGCCGGTGAACACCTGGATTTTTCCATCCGCCGCGACCCTGATCCATGCGTCGAGTTCGGGCGTCTCCTTCAGGCTGCCCAGCAGCGGCGCGGGGCTGCTGGCCGGTGGGGAGGCGGCCGGCTCGTCGGCGCGGGCGACGCGGCCAAGGCTGAAGGACACGACCAGGGCGGCGCCGGCGCCGAGCAGGTCGCGGCGGGGCAGGCCCGGCTTGGTGGTCATCGGCCCGGCGTTCATCGGCTCGGCGCTCATCGGTCAGCGTGTCCCATCGCCGCCGCGGCCCGGCGCACGGCGCGCAGGATGCGGACATGGGTGCCGCAGCGGCACAGGTTCGGCGCCATGTGCGCCCGGATTTCCGCCTCGCTCGGTGCCGGGTTGGCGTCCAGCAGCGCCTGCGCCCGCATGATCATCCCGGCGATGCAGTAGCCGCACTGCGCCGCCTGCTCCTCGATGAAGGCGCGCTGGAGGAGGCCGGGCGCGTCCACGGTGCCCAAGCCCTCGACCGTGCGGATCTGCCGGCCCGGCAGCGCCGCGATCGGCAGCAGGCAGGAGAACACGGCCTTGCCGTCCAGCAGGACCGTGCAGCTTCCGCATTGGCCCAGGCCGCAGCCGAACTTGGCCCCGTTCAGCCCGAGGTCGTCGCGCAGCACATAGAGCAGCGGGGTTGCCGGGTCGGCGTCCACCGCATGGGCGGCGCCGTTGACCGTGAGCGTGATCATGGGTCGGTCTCCTCGGCCCTTGCGGCATGGACATCGGCCTCGATGCCGGTCCACGGCGGGCGGCTGCTGTAGTGGGCGCGCACATAGCGCACGAGGTCAGCGACTTGCCCGTCCGACAGGGCCGCGCCGAAGCCCGGCATGATCAGCGAGGGCGCGTCCTCCCGCGGCGCGATGCCGTGCAGGATGACGCGGATCGCGTTGCGCGGGCTTGGCGCGTTGACCGTCGTGCTGAGCGCCAGCGATGGGGCGCCGGCCCGCGTCATCGGCGCGGCTGCGGCGTGGCAGGCGGCGCAGGCGCCGGTGAACACGGGGTCCTCGGCCGTGGCTTCGAGGGGCGTTGGCTGCGGCGCCGATCGCGGCATCCCGGAGGCGACATAGGCGGCGATGGCGCGCACGTCGGCGGCGGGGACGTGGGACAGCTCCCGCGTGACGGCCAGCATCGGGCCGGCCGCGGCGCCGTGCTGCGCCGACAGCCCGGTTGCCAGGTACTCCGCCAGCTCGTCCACGGTCCAGGGCTGGGCGGCGGGCGAGCCGGCCTGCAACGGGTGGCCCGACCATCCCTCGGCGACGCCGCCGCCCAGCGCCTGCGCGTCTCGTTCGGCGCCCAGGGCGTTGTGCGGCGTGTGGCAGGCGCCGCAGTGCCCGACGGCCTCGACGAGGTAGGCGCCGCGGTTCCACTCCGGCGACTGGGCCGGGTCGGGGGTCCAGGCGCCCGGGCGCAGGAACAGCAGGTTCCATCCCGCCAGGGTGGTCCGCACGTTGAGGGGGAATGGCAGCCGGTTCGGCGGCACGGTGGCCTGGACGGGCTGGCGGGTCATCAGGAACGCATACAGGGCGTCGATGTCGTCGTCGGTTGCCCGGGTGAAGTGCGGGTAGGGCAGCGCGGGGTAGAGGTGCCGGCCCTCGCGGTCGATCCCGTCCCGCATCGCCCGGCGAAAGGCGGCCTCCGGCCAGCGGCCGATGCCGGTGTCCGGGTCCGGCGTGATGTTGGTGACGTAGATGGTGCCGAACGGCGTGGGCAGGCCGCGGCCGCCGGCATAGGGACGGCCGCCGTCCGAGGTGTGGCAAACCGAGCAGTCACCGATGGCGGCCAGCGTGGCCCCACGCGCGACCGCATCGGGGCTGAACGCCGCACGGGCGGGCGGTGCGATGGCGGCGATGGCCGGGTGCCATACGATTGCGGCGGCGATTGAAAGGCCGGCGGCGATGGCTACGGCGGCAGAGAGAACGATGCGACGGTTCATGATGAGATGATAGCGTGGCGTCGGCGTTGGCTCCATAGCCCGGCGGTGGCCATGTCAGGCTTTTGCTGGTTGGTCGGCGTCTTGCAGGTCTCCTGCCGGGGCCGAGGGCAGGTCTGTTCGTACCCACGGGTGGGCATCATGCGGCAGGCTGCTCAGGCCCGTCGTGCTCATGCCAACCGTCCCCTGCCCTGGCCGGGTTTCCCGCCCGGCGTGGGTCGTTGCGAGCCGCGCTTGCGGGGTGGCGATCCAGCGGCTTCATGCGTGGTTCTTGCCGCCCCTGGATTGCCGCGCCGAAGCCGGCTCGCAATGACGGTTGCCAACGGGGAGAGCGGGTCGGAACGTTCGGCGGTTGGCGTTACCTGCCCGCACGCGCACCCGGAACAGCCTTGAGGCCCACTCCCCCGATCACGCCGCCAGGGCGGGCTGCTTCACCACGGCGCCGTTCTCCACCACCGCCTCGCCGTCCAACCGGACGGTGCAGCGGCGCATCGGGATGTCGATGTGGCATGCCGTGTGCCGCGTGCCCCCGGCCTCGCTGTTCGGCCCGAGCGAGAACAGGAAGTTGCCGGCGAAGGCCCGCGCGTCCATGCCGATCGTCGCCTCGCGGTCGAACAGGCCGAGCGTGGACCAGCGCGCCCGGTCCTGCAGCCCCCAGCCGATGTGCGAGATGGCGAGGGCCTCCGGGTCCTCGAAGGTGGCGATGTAGTCCTCCAGCAGCTCCGCATCCAACCCGCCGGCGATCGACCGGACGTAGCCGTCGCGCACCTCCAGCGTGATCGGCGACGCCAGGTAGCCCTTCATCGGCAGCAGGATGTCGCCGCGGTCCAGCACGACGCGGCCCTGGCCGCTGCCCTCGTTCGGCCAGGTGGCGAGGAAGCCGCTCGGCCAGTGGTCCCAGCGGCCGGGCTTATCGACGAAGCCGTACTCCTCCAGCAGCGGGTACTCGCCCAAGGCGCACCGCAGGTCGGTGCCGGCCGCCGAGGTCACGTGCATCTCCCGCGCCGCCGACAGCCGGCGCCCGGCGGCGAGCACGCGGGTGCGGTCCGCCTCGGTCGGCACCAGGCGCGCCAGCACCTCGGGCGGCTCGACGGCGAGCAGGATGCGGGTGCCGCCCTGCAGCACCTCCAACTGCTCCGGCGAGAACAGCAGGGTCATCAGGTCCAGCACCAGGTCGCTGGCCTTCAGGGCCGCGAGCGCCGCGCGGTTGCCGGTCAGCGGCGTGGTGCCGACGAAGGCCAGCTTGTCCCGGCTGTGCGACCGCTCGCCGTTGACCGGCGGCAGGTCGAGCCGGTTGACCACGGCGCCCATGCCGCGCGCCGCCATGATGGCGGTGTTGAGCGTCTGCGGATGGGTGTCCGGCGCGGTCAGGATGGTCACGACCTCGCCGCGCTTCAGGGCGGACAGGGACAGCACCTTCTGCCAGGCTTCGAGCATGTCGGCGTCACTGATCGGCATGGCTTTTACCCTTCTCGGTTACGTCGGATGTCAGGCTCCCGCAGCATGGCGAGCACCGCGCGCGCCACGTCGTCCAGGTGGCGCCGCATCGCCAGGCCGGCGCCGTCCGCGTCGCCCGCCAGGATGCAGTGCATCAGCGGGCCGTGGCTCTGCGGCTTGTCCGGCCAGGGCGCGTTCTCGTTGACCCGGCGGCGGGCGCGGTGGACGTGCCACATCATCGTCTCGTGCAGCCGGGCCAGCGTGTCGTTGGCGGCGCCGAGCACGACCGCGCGATGGAACTGGTCGTTCAGCGCGTAGTAGCCCGGCATGTTCCGCCCGGCCGCCGCGTCGGCCATCGCCCTGTCCAGCGTGCGCAGCCTCGCGAGCGTCGCGGCGTCCTGCAGGGTGGCGACCTTGCCGGCGGCGAACTGCTCCAGTCCTGCCAGGACCTCCAGCTTTTCCAGCAGGTCAGGCTGCTCGATCAGCGTCACCACGGCGCCGACGTGCGGCACGAGGCGGACCAGCCCTTCCGTCTCCAGGATTTTGAGCGCGTCGCGCAGGGGCGTGCGGGAGACGCCGAGTTCCTGGCACAGCTCGGGTTCGGCCAGGCGGTCGCCGGGCTGCCAGCGGCCTTCGACGATGTCGCCTCGCAGGAGCGGCAGGATTTGCTCGTGGATCGGCTCCCGCGTGGAGGGCCGCTTATCCCGCAATGGCGCAACAGGCGTGTCCACATGATCCTCGGGTTTGGAGGTGCTTCTGTATACGGTAGCATACGTCTGTTGCAAGATCGCGATACCTCACGACACGACCTCGCCTAAGTATGCCCGTAAAATGATCATATGCCTAATCAGAAAGCATCAGGCGGGATGTTAGGCCATATATGGATTAAATGTTGCACTGCGCCGTGCCGCTTTCGTATACGATGCGCGCACCTCGATTGGGGGAGTGAATGGCGCGAACGACACGGGTCGGCATTATCGGCGGCGGCATCGGCGGCCTCACCCTCGCCGCCGCGCTGCGCCGGCGCGGCATGGAGGCCGCCGTGTTCGAGCGCGCGACCGCGTTCGGCGCGGTTGGCGCCGGCATCCAGGTCACGCCCAATGCGGTGAAGGTGTTGCGGGCGCTCGGCCTGCTCGACGCGCTGCGCGGCATCAGCTTCACGCCGCAGGCCCTGGTCGGCCGCAACTGGCGCACCGGCCGCGAGATGTTCCGCACCCCGCTCGCCGGCGAGTGCGAGCGGCTGTACGGCGCGCCGTTCCTGCACGCGCACCGGGCCGACCTGCACCGCATCCTGGCCGAGGACCTGCCGGCAGGCGCCGCCCGGCTCGGCATGGCGTGCACCGCGGTGCGCCAGCACGGTGGCGCCGCAGTCGCCTGCTTCGCCGATGGGACGGAATGGGAGGCCGACGTGATCGTCGGCGCGGACGGCATCCACTCGGTCGTGCGCGGCATGCTGTTCGGCGACGAGGCGGCGCGCTTCACCGGCAATATGTGCTGGCGCGCCGTGGTGCCGTTCGACCGGCAGCCGCTGGAGTTCGTGTCGCCCGACAGCTCGTTCTGGATGGGGCCGCACGGCCATGTCGTGACCTACTACGTGCAGGGCGGGCGGGCGGTGAACATCGTGGCCGTGCACGAGACCGCAGAGTGGGTGGAGGAGTCCTGGAACGCGCCGTCCTCCCGCGAGGAGCTGCTGGCCGGCTATCCCGGCTGGAACGACAAGCTGGTGCGGCTGTTCTCGCAGGCGAGCACGGTGTTCAAGTGGGGGCTGTTCGACCGCGACCCGATGCCGGCGTGGTCGTCCGGCCGGGTCACCCTGCTGGGGGATGCGGCGCACCCGATGCTGCCCTTCCTGTCGCAGGGCGCGGCGATGGCGATCGAGGACGGCTATGTGCTGGCGGCGGCGCTGGACGCCCACGCCGGCGCGCCCGAGGCCGGACTGGCGCAGTACGAGGCGCTGCGCCGGCCGCGCACGGCGCGGGTGCAGCTTGAATCGCGGGAGCGGGGGCGGACGTATCACCTGGCCTCGCCGTTGGCGCTGTTGCGGCGGGACATCGCCTATCGGCTGCGCAGCCTGGTGAACCCGCACACGTCCGGCATCAAGGCGAACTGGGTGTACGACTACGACGCTCCGGCCGCCGTTCCCGCCCCCCTCGCCCACGCCGCCTGAGTCACCCCACCTGGGCCACAACCGCAGGAGCCAGCCATGCTCGACGCAGCCGCCGCGACCGACCTATGCCGGGACCCGGCGATGCTGAACGACTGGCATGTCGTCGCATACTCGACCGACCTGGTGGCGGGCGACCGGGCGGCGGGCCAGGTGTATGCCACGCGGCTGCTGGGGCGGGACCTGGTGGGCTGGCGGGACGCGGCGGGGCAGGCGCACATCTGGGAGGACCTGTGCATCCACCGCGGCGCGCGGCTGTCGAAGGGCTGGGTCACCGGCGATACCCTGGTGTGCCCGTATCACGGCTGGCGCTACAACGGCGCGGCGCAGTGCGTGCTGATCCCGGTCGCGCCGGGCCAGCCGATCCCGCCCAAGGCCCGCGCCTTCCCGGTCCGCACGCAGGAGCAGGATGGGCTGGTGTGGGCGACCCTCGGCGACCCGGCGCACGAGCCGCCGGCGTTTCCCGAACGGCACGCGCCGGGGTTCCGCAGCTTCTTCGCCGGGCCGTATCCGTATCGCGCCAACGGGTTCCGGGCGGTGGAGAATTTCCTCGACCCCACGCATTTTCCGTTCGTGCATGCCGGGTTGAACGGGGTGTCCGACAATCCGGACGTGCTGCCCGACTATGACGTGCGGCGGACCGCGACCGGCGTGCACTCGAGCGAGGTCAGCGTGTTGCAGCCCTACGGCGATTTCCGGGGGGTGCCGGTGCGGGCGGGCTATTCCTACTCGGCGTTCCGGCCGCTGGTGGCCTACTTCTCCAAGCGGGTCACCATTGCCGACCCGGCGCAGGCCGCGCTCGGGGGGCCGGACGAGCGGTTCACCACGTTCTTCACGTCGCAGCCGGTGGACGAGGTGAACTGCATCAACCGCGTGCTGTTCGCCATCAACTTCGCGCCGCACCTCACGGTGGCGGACATGCTGCCGCGGCAGGACGTGGTGTACGGCCAGGACCGGGAGATCGTGGAGACGCAGCGGCCGGAGCGCATCCCGGTCGATCTGCGGGAGGAGATGCACCACCGCTCCGACCGCATGGGGGTGGCGTACCGGCGGTTCCTGGCGGAGCTGGGGATTTCGTACGGCGTCGCCTGACTGCGCCGGCATTGACTTTCTAAGGCAGGAGCCGCCCTGACTCCCTCTCCCCGCTTCGGGAGAGGGTTGGGGTGAGGGGGTCCTGCGGCGCGATCCTCCTCACCCAGGCAGCCCGGTTTCGGCGCTCCCGGCGGCGCCGAGCAAGCAAGACCCCCTCACCCCGGCCCTCTCCCGAAGCGGGGAGAGGGAGCAGAGGCGGGCTCAGCCTCCGGCTGCGATCACGATGTCCAGCGCCTTGCGCAGCATCGTTTTCGTCGCCTCAGGCGTCATGAACCCGGCGTGCGCGGTCAGCGTCACGTTCGGCAGGCTCAGCAACGGATCATCCGGCGCTGGCGGCTCGGGCGAGAACACGTCGATCCCAGCGTGACGGATGTGCCCGGAGGCCAGCAGCGCCGCCAGGGCCGCGTTGTCCACGATATCGGCGCGCGCCGTGTTGACGAAGATGACGCCAGGCTTGGTGCGCGCCAGCCGCCCGGCGTCCAGGAAACCCCGCGTCGCCTCGTTCAGCGCCAGGGTCAGGCATAGGATGTCCGACCGGGCCAGCACGTCATCCAGCGTGGCCCCGGCGCCGGGCACGGGCGTGCGGTTCCAGGCCAGCACCTGCATGCCCACCCCGCCCGCCATCCGCGCCACCTCGCGACCGATGCCGCCCAGGCCGATGATCCCCAGCGTCTTGCCCAGCACCTGCACGCCCTCGATCTGCCGCCACTGCCCGGCGCGCACCTCGCGGTCCATGCGCGCCACGCTGCGGGCCGCCGCCAGGGCCAGGGTGATCGTGTGCTCGGCCACCGTGGTGTCGCCATAGCCCTTGATGGTGTCCACGGCGATGCCGCGGTGCTCGGCCGCCGCGAGGTCGATGAATGAGGACGCCCCAGTGCCGAGGAACACGATGCGCCGCAGCCCGGCGCACCGGCCGAGGGTGCCGGCGTCGAAGTAGGTGTGGTCGTCGATGCAGGTGTCGTAGCCGGCCAGCAGGGCCGGAACGTCCGCCGGCTGCCCAGGCGACATATTGACCGCGACGGCCGGGTCGCCAGGACGCTGCACGCCCGCCCAGAGCGGGGCCATGTCGTCCGTGCAGTCGAGAAAGATCGTGGGCATCCAAGGCTCCTGAAGGTGGCGCGCGGGCTACGTTCCGTGCCCGGCACCCATCTTGCAACCCTGCATCGCCAACTTTGGGACGGTGATGGAATGCAGGGCGGACGGCAGATGCACCTTATTGCGTTCCTCATGACGGGGCCGACCTGCCACCACCACGGCGCGTGGCGGCACCCGGAGTCGGCGGTGGACGACCTGCTCAGCCCCACTCGTTACGAGCACATCGCCCGCGTGCTGGAGGCCGGCTACTTCGATGCGCTGTTCTTCGCCGACATCCTCGGCCTGTATGACCTGTATAACGACAGTTTCGACACCATGGTCGGACGCGGCGGCCAGGTCTGCCTGCTCGACCCGGCGGTGGTGCTGCCGATGATGGCGCGGGTGACGCGGCATATCGGGCTGGGGCTGACCTACTCGTCCACCTTCAACCATCCTTACCAGATCGCCCGGATGCTGGGCAGCCTCGACCACCTGAGCGGCGGCCGGGCCGCCTGGAACGTGGTGGCCTCCACCAGCACGTTGGAGGCGCGCAACTTCGGCATGGACGAGATGCCGGGCCGGTCGCAGCGCTACGACAGGGCGGACGAGGTGCTGGAGGCGTGCGGCGCGCTGTGGGAAAGCTGGGAGGACGGCGCGCTGCTGGCGGACAAGGCCAGCGGCGCGTTCGCCGACCCGGCCAAGATCCACTACGTCGATTACGCGGGGAAGTGGATACGCAGCCGCGGCCCGCTGACGACGCCGCGCAGCCCGCAGGGGCGCCCGGTCATCATGCAGGCCGGCAGCTCCGACCGAGGACGGGAGTTCGGCGCGCGCTGGGGCGAGGTGATCTTCACCCTGCAGCACCAGAAGGCCGACATGCAGGCGTTCTACAACGACTTCAAGGGACGCATGGCGGCGCGCGGCCGGGCACCGGAGGAGTGCGTGGTCTTGCCGTCAATCGACGTGGTGATCGGCGACACCGAGGCGATCGCGCGCGAGCAGGCCGAATACGTCAACAGCCTGGTCGATACGCAGCTCGGGCTGGCGCAGATGTCCGGCCACATCGGCATCGACCTGGCGCGCTTCGACCCCGATCAGCCGCTGACCGACATCGCGGTCGAGGAGGGGTCGCGCGGGTCGTTCGACGTCATCCTGCAGGGGACGCAGGCGGAGGGGCTGACGCTCGGCGAGGCCGCCCGGCGCTTTGCCACCAGCGAGCTGTGCCCGCAACTGGTGGGCACGGCCGAGATGATCGCCGACCAACTGACGGACCTGTTCACCGACCGGGCCTGCGACGGCTTCGTGCTCACCCCCACCACGTTTCCCGGCATGTTCGAGCAGTTCAGCCGCGCCGTGGTGCCGCAACTGCAGAAGCGCGGCGTGTTCCGGACAGAGTACACCGGGCGGACGCTGCGGGAGAACCTGCGGTCGTGAGGCCAGGACCGCGGCATCGTATGCACTGATCCCGGCCAGGCACGGGACGCTTTGACCAGGTATGCAGCCATCGTCATTGCGAGGAGCACTTGCGACGCGGCAATCCAGGGGCGAGACGACCGTGCCTGCCGCCCCTGGATTGCCGTGTCGCCAGCGCTCCTCGCAATAACGCAGCAATGACGGAGGCGCTTCGGGCGAGCAACGGTTGGGCCAGGATAACGTCCAGGACACCTGGCACATGCCTTGCAACGTTTCAGGGATCGAACCCGGCTCGGGTTCCCCTCGGGAGTTCTGGCATGACCCGCACCGTTCGGCGCACGATTATAGGCGGATTGGCCGCAGGCTGCCTCGCAACCGTGCTGGCCGGGGCCGCGCGGGCGGAAACCCTGGGGCCGGTGACGGACGACGTCGGCGTCGTGAAGATCGCCAAGGGCCAGCCCATCCTGATCGGCGCCCTGCTGGTGCTGTCGGGGCCGGACCTGTCGCTCGGCGTCGATGCCTCCCGCGGGGCGGAGATCGCGTTCGACGACCATGGCAACACGCTGGCCGGGCATCCCATCAAGTACCTGCCGGAGGACGGCCAGTGCAGCGTGGAGGGCGGCCAGACCGGCGCCACCCGGCTGGCGGCCAACAAGCAGATCGTGGGGGTGATCGGCACGGCGTGCTCCTCGGAGTCGCGCGGCGGCTCGCCCATCCTGTGGAACGCCGGCATGCCGCAGGCGGTGACCAGCGCCACCGCTCCGCCGCTGACCGCGGCCGACCGGCCGGTGGGGCTGCAGGGCATCGTGCGGTTCGTGTACAACGACATCAACGGCGCCGCCGCCGCGGTGAAGTACGCGCAGAGCATCCACGCCACCAAGGTCGCGACGATGCACGACGGCAGCCTGTATGCCGAGGAGTTGGTCAACGCCTTCGCCAAGCAGTTCAAGGCCGCCGGCGGCACCATCGTCGCGGCGGAGGCGATCTCCCCGTCCGACTCCGACTTGCGCCCCGTGCTGACGCGGATCGGCACCGCCAAGCCCGAGCTGCTGTTCGCGCCCATCTTCACCGGCGCCTCCGCCTATCTCGTGCGGCAGGAGAAGGAGGTGCCGACGATGGCCAACGTCCCTGTGCTCGGCACGGACGCCGTGCTCGCCCCGGCGTTCCTGGAGGCGGCCGGGGATGCGGCGATCGGCTACCGGCTGACGGGCATCGATAACGACCCGAAGCTCATGGGCGCACGCTACGGCGACTTCCTGGCGAAGTACAAGGCGAAGTTCGGCGAGGACCCGATCGGCGGCTTCCACGGCAACGGCTACGATGCGGCGCTGGCGATGATGACCGCCATCGAGAAGGTCGCCAAGACCGACGCCGCCGGCGACACCTACATCGGCCGCAAGGCGCTGCGCGACGCGCTGATGCAGACCAAGGACCTCGACGGCATCACCGGCAAGCTGACCTGCGACAAGAATGGCGACTGCGGCTCCTCGCACTTCGCCGTGTTCGAGTATGTCAGCGGCGATCCTTCGACGTTCAAGCTCGGCGCGAACCCGAAGGAAGTGTTCCCGTAGTGGCCACGGCGCAGGCCGGCCTGGTGGGGGACTGGCTGCGGCGGGCGACGGCCGTCGATTGGTTCCTGCTGGCGTTGCGCCTGGTGGTCGTGGCGGTGGTCGGGACCGGGTTCGTGGCCGGGCTGCTGCACCCGCGCTACAACCGGGCGGAGTGGTTCTCCTTCCTGGCGTTCGGGCTGACGATCGGGGCGATCTACGCGCTGATCGCGCTCGGCTACACCATGGTTTACGGCATCCTGCGCATGGTCAACTTCGCGCATGGCGACGTGTTCATGTTCGGCTCCTATGCGGCCTGCTTCTCGCTGCTGGCCTGCAACCGCGCCGGCATCCTGGGGCCTGATCCGGCGCTCAGCTTCCTGATCGGCACCACCGTGTGCATCGCCGTCTCGGCCGGGGTCGCCGTGCTGGTCGAGCGCATCGCCTACCGCCCGTTCCGCCGCGGGCGGTCGCTGGCGCCGCTGATCAGCACGCTCGGGGTGTCGTTCGTGCTGGAGTACTCGGCGCGCGGCATGTTCGGCGCGCAGAACAAGTCGTTCCCCTCGATGCCGTCGGTGGATGGCATTGTCGAGGTTGCCGGCTTCCAGGTGCCGCGCGTGCAGGTCGTCGTGGTCGTGGTGGCGGTGCTGACGATGGTGGTGCTGACGCTGATCGTCATGCGGTCGCGCATCGGCACCGCGATGCGCGCGGTGGCGGAGGACAAGGACGCGGCGACGCTGATGGGCATCAACGTGGACCGGGTGATCGTGTTCACCTTCGCGCTCGGCGGGGCGCTGGCGGGGATTGCCGGGCTGCTCTATGGCCTGGTGTTCAAGCAGGTCTCGTTCTTCATGGGCTTCTTCCTAGGCGTGAAGGGGTTCGGCGCGGCGGTGCTCGGCGGCATCGGCAACATCCCCGGCGCCATGCTGGGCGGCTATGCGCTGGGCCTGGTCGAGAGCCTGGGGCCGGCCGCGTTCCTGGAGGGGCTTGGGGTCAGCTCGCCCTATCAGCTCCGCGACGCCATCGCCTACACCATGCTGGTCATGGTGTTGATCTTCCGCCCCCGCGGCCTGCTGGGCGAGCGGCTGTCCACCGCGCGGGCCTGACCCGGTGGCCGGGGAACTGGTCCACCCGCAGGTTGCGGCCCGTCGCGCCGCGATGGCGCCCGCCGGTCTGCGCTTGGCGGGGACAGTCACCCTGTCCATCACCGCCTGGTGCGCCTTCACCGTGCTGGTCGGGCTGTTCGGCCAGTTCAGCGACCGTGCGCTGGTGGTGGGCGTGCTGGACATCGGGCACGCCTTGCTGCTGGCGGTGGCGCTCGGCGGCGGGGCGGTGCTGGCGCGGCACCACCCATCGGCGGCAGCGGTGGCCACGGCGGCGGTTGCGGGCGCGGTCGCGGGCGGGCTGCTGGTCAGCCTGGCCGCGGTGGCCGGGGCCGCGAACCTGCGCTGGATGCTGGTGTCGCTCACGCCGGTCACGCTGCGGCGGCTTGGCTTCGGCTTGGCCGATCCGCAGGCGGCCCTGGTTCTCGCCGCCGCCGGGGCTGCCGCGGCCGCGCTCGGGGCGGCGCTGGTGCTGTGCGGCCGGCTGACCCGGCGGATCGTGCTCGGTGCGCTCGGCGGCGTGGTGGTGGCCGGGCTGCTGCGCGAGCTGATCCGCAGCGTACTGGGCGGGATCGGCGGCGTCGAGGACTGGGCGTTCACCTATGACGGCGTGCTGCCCGCGGGCGCCGCGGCGGCGGCAGGCATCGGCGCGCTGCTGGCGGCCCGCCCGGGCGCCGCCACGTTCGCCGGGCTGCCGGCCCGGGTCCGGCTGGCGGTGCGGCTGCTGGGCTTCGTGGTGGTGCTGGCCCTGCCGGCGCTGACCAACGACTTCGTTGCCCAGGTGATGATGCTGGTCTGCCTTTACACGCTGATGGGGTTCGGCCTGAATATCGAGTTGGGCCTGGCCGGCCTGGTCGATCTCGGCTTCGTCGCGTTCTTTGCCGTGGGCGCCTACACCGTGGCGCTGCTGACGGCGGACCCCACCGGCGCGGGGGGCCACCTGCCGTTCTTCGCGGCGCTGCCGTTTGCGGTCCTGGCCGCGTCCGGCGCCGGGTTCCTGTTCGGCCTGCCGGTGCTGAAGGTGCGCGGCGACTACCTGGCGATCGCGACGTTGGGCCTGGGCGAGATCATCCGGGTGCTGGTGCTGTCGGACATGCTGAAGCCGCTGCTGGGCGGGGCGCAGGGCATCGTCAACGTGCCGAAGCCGGCGCTGTTCGGCGTGTCGCTCAGCTCGCCGACACAGCTTTTCTACATGACGGCGTGCCTGACCGCGGCGGCCGGCTACATCGCCTGGCGCGTGCAGCATTCGGGCCTCGGGCGGCGCTGGCTCGCGGTGCGGGAGGACGAGGACGTGGCCCAGGCGCTGGGCATCGCGCTCGTCCGGGTGAAGCTGTCGGCCTATACGATGGGGGCGGCGTTCGCCGGGCTGGCGGGCGGCATCTTCGCCGGGATGGTCGGCTCGGTGTTTCCGCAGAGCTTCCAGTTGCTGGTCTCGGTCAACGTGCTGGCGATCCTGGTGGTGGGCGGCATCGGCAGCCTGCCCGGCGTGCTGATCGGCGCGGCGGCCCTGATCGGCGCGCCCGAGGTGCTGCGCGACCTGGGGGAATACCGTTATTTGATTTATGGCCTGGTCATCATTGCCGTCGTCCGGCTGAAGCCCAAGGGGCTTAGCCCGAAGGCGGTCCTGCACCGGGAGGCGGCATGACGTTGCTCTCAGCCCGGGGCGTCAGCATGCGCTTCGGCGGGCTGCTGGCGATCAGCAACGTCGATCTGTCGGTGCCGCAGGGCGCCATCCACAGCGTGATCGGCCCGAACGGCGCCGGCAAGACCACCCTGTTCAACTGCCTCACCTCGTTCGTGCGTTCCAGCGCGGGGGAGATCCACCTGAACGGCGTGCGCATCGACGGCCTGCGCCCGGACGTGGTCGCCAAGCATGGCGTTGCCCGCACCTACCAGAACATCAGGCTGTTCCCCGACCTGACGGCCATCGAGAACGTCATGGTCGGCGTGGACGCCAAGCGGCCGGAGTCGCTGCTCGGCGCGCTGCTGGCGACGCCGGCGCACCGCCGGGCCGTGCGGGACACCACGGAGCGGGCGCGCGTGCTGTTGAACGCGGTCGGGCTGGCCGGGCGCGGCGACCGGATGGCGCGGCACCTGCCCTACGGCGACCAGCGCCGGCTGGAGATCGCCCGCGCCATGGCGATCGAGCCCGTCCTGCTGCTGCTCGACGAGCCGGCCGCGGGCATGAACCCGGTCGAGAGCCACGCCATGCTCGAACTGATCCGCACGCTGCGCGACCGGCACGGCCTGACGATCCTGCTGATCGAGCATCAGATGCGCGTCGTCATGGGCATCTCCGAGCGCATCAGCGTGCTGGACCACGGCGTCTGCATCGCCGAGGGCACGCCCGCAGAAATCCGCGAGGACCCGACGGTGATCGCCGCCTACCTCGGCGCGCGGGCGGCCCGGCACGGCATGGACGCCTTGGCAGGCCACGCTTGAGCGCCCTCGCCGCGTCCAACCTGCATGTCAGCTATGGCAACATCCGGGCGCTGCGGGGCGTGTCGCTGGCCGTGGCCGCCGGGACGATCTGCGCCGTGGTCGGAGCGAACGGCGCGGGCAAGACGACGGCGCTGAACGCGATCTGCGGCCTGCGCGCCCTGAGCGCCGGCCGGGTGGTGCTGGACGGGCAGGACGTGACGGACGTGCCGCCGCACGACCTGGTGCCGCTCGGCCTGGTGCAGGTGCCGGAGGGGCGGCGGGTGTTCTCCCGCCTGACGGTGCAGGAGAACCTGGGCATGGGCGCGTTCCGGCGGCGCGCCTCGCGCCAGGAGCTGGCGGCGGAGCTGGACCGGGTGCTGGAGCTGTTCCCGCGGCTGCGCGAGCGGTTGAAGCAGTTGGCCGGCACGCTGTCGGGCGGCGAGCAGCAGATGCTGGCGATGGGCCGCGCGCTGATGTCGCGCCCGCGCACGCTGCTGATGGACGAGCCGAGCATGGGCCTGGCGCCGCAGGTGGTGGACCAGGTGTTCGAGACGATCCAGGCGATCAACCGGGGCGGCGTGACGGTGCTGCTGGTGGAGCAAAACGCCTTCATGGCGCTGGAGATCGCCGACACGGCCTATGTGCTGCAGTCGGGCGAAGTCGTGCTGGCCGGGCCGGGGGCCGAGCTGCTCAACAGCGATGCGGTGCGGGAGGCTTACCTGGGATGATGGCTTCACTGATGTTTCTACTGGGGCAAAGGACGCTTAATGGCTGACCCGTTCCACCTCGCCTGGTTCCTCCAGGGGTCGAGCATCCAGGCCTGGGGCGAGCCGTGGACCGGCAACGTCAGCGAGGAGTGGATGTCGGCCGGGATGTTCGTGGACCTCGCCCGGTCCATCGAGCGCGCCTGCTTCGACTATCTGCTGATCGAGGACTCTATCTACATCGGGCAGAACTGGGAGAACTCGCGCGACATCTTCCTGAAGAACGGCATGTCGGTGCCGCGGCAGGAGCCGACGGTGGTCGCGTCGCTGATGATGGCGGCGACGTCGCGCCTGGGGATCGTGCCAACGCTGAGCACCTTCGCCTACCATCCGTATCTCACCGCCCGCATCGTCGGCACGCTGGACCAGGTGTCCGGCGGCCGGGCGGGGTGGAACATGGTCACCGGCAGCTCCGACTTCTCGGGGCAGAACTTCGGGCTGGACCACCTGCCGGAGCACGACACGCGCTACGACATGGCGGCCGAGTACATCGATGTCGTGACCAAGCTGTGGAGTTCGTGGGAACCCGGCGCCATCCGCGCCGACCACGCGAGCGGCGTGCTGATCGACCCGGCCAAGGTGCACACCATCGACCACAAGGGCGAATACTACGCCAGCCGCGGCCCGCTGAACTCTGGGCCGTGCCCGCAGGGGCGTCCCGTCATCGCGCAGGCGGGCGGCTCCGCGAAGGGCCGGGCCATCGCCGCGCAGTATGCCGACACGGTGGTGGCGCACCCGAAGGGCGTGGGGGCCATGCGGGATTACCGCCGCGACGTGCGCAGCCGCATGGTGGAGGCCGGGCGGAACCCGGACCACTGCAAGGTGCTGTTCATGGCGACGCCCGTGCTGGCCAACACCGACGAGGAGGCGCAGGCCCGCGGCGCCCTGCGCGGCGTCGCCACCGACGACGGGGTGCGGCGGCGGCTGGCGCAGATGGGCTGGACGACCAACATCGACTTCTCCGGCCACGACCTGGACGCGCCGGTGGGCGAGCTGACCACCAACGGCCACCAGTCCAGCCTGGCCAACTTCCTGAAGAAGGCGGGCGGGCGCACGCTGCGGGAGGCGATCATCGCCTACACCAGCCACGGCGGCTGCGTGGACCTGGTGGGCACGCCGGACACGGTGGCGGCGCAAATGGACGAGGCGATGCAGGAGGCGGGCGGCGACGGCTTCCTGCTGGTGCTGCCGGATGTCAGCCGCAAGACGGTCGCCGAGGTGACGGAGGGGCTGGTGCCGGCGCTGCAGCGGCGCGGCCTGGTGCGGCGCAATTACAGCCATGCGCAGTTCCGCGACAACCTGCTGGAGTTCTAGGGCCTGGGGCGGGCGGCGTGGTTGACGCCATCGCTTGACCATCCGTTCCCAGACGGCCGAAAACGCCCGAAAGCGAAGGATGCCCATGACGACCGATGACCGCGCCGACCCGCGCCCCCCGTTCGGGACCGGCATGGCGGAGTTCGCGCTGGCCTTGGGCGGGTTCGCCCTCGGCACCGGCGAGTTCGCCTCCATGGGCCTGCTGCCCAACATCGCCGGCGAGCTTGGCACGTCGATCCCCCGGGCGGGGCTGGGCATCAGCGCCTATGCCCTGGGCGTGGTGGTGGGCGCGCCGGTGATCGCCGCCGCCTGTGCCCGGGCCGGCAAGCGGCGGATGCTGCTCGGGCTGATGCTGGCGTTCGCGGCCGCCAACCTGCTGACGGCCGGCAGCGCCGGCTTCGGCTGGTTCGTGCTGGCGCGGTTTGCGGCCGGGCTGCCGCACGGCGCGTACTTCGGCTTCGCGGCGCTGGCCGCGGCGTCGATGGCGTCGCCACAGGGTCGGGGACGGGCGGTGGGCCGCGTCATGCTGGGGCTGAGCGTTGCCAACGTCCTGGGCGTCCCGCTCGCCACGTTCATCGGCCAGGCGCTCGGCTGGCACGCCGCCTTCCTGCTGGTGGCGGCGACGGCGCTTGCCACGGCGGTCCTGGTGCGGCTGTGCCTGCGGCCGATGCCCGCCCATGCCCTGGCCAGCCCGCTGCGTGAGCTGGGCGGGCTGCGGCAGCCGCTGCTCTGGCTCACCCTCGGCATCACCGCGGTCGGCTTCGGCGGGCTGTTCGCAGTTTACAGCTACGTCGCACCCATGCTGGTGCAGGTCACGGGCGTGGGCGAACACGCCGTGCCGCCCTATCTGGCGCTGATCGGGTCCGGCATGGTGGCGGGCAGCCTGTTCGGCGGCTGGCTGGCCGACCGCGGGGTGCTGCGCGCCATCGGGCTGATGCTGGTGCTCGACATGCTGGTGCTGGCGGCGCTGCCGCTTGCCGCGCCGTCGCCGGTCTTGATGGGGGTGGACCTGTTCCTGATGGGGTTTGCCTCCCTGGCACTCGGCCCGGCGCTGCAGACGCGGCTGATGGACGTGGCCGGGCGCCATGCACAGTCCCTGGCGGCGTCGCTGAACCACAGCGCCTTCAACATGGCCAACGCGCTGGGGGCGTGGCTGGGCGGGGTTTGCGTCGCCGCCGGGCTGGGCTGGACGGCAACGGGGCCGCTGGGCGCCGGCCTGGCCGTGGGCGGCCTGCTGATCCTGTTGTTGTCAGCGCGTGCGGAACGGCGGGCGGCGCTGCGGGTCGGCACGGAGGTCGCAGGCGACTAGCGACGTCGGCGCCGCGGCAGGGCCGGGTGCTGGTGGCGCGCTGAAGGGGCCGGCCCAGGGCCGGGCTACGGCGCGACCTTCAGGCTGGCCAGGTAGGTGACGATCCCAGCAACGTCGTCTTCGGAGACCGGCGCCTTGTAGGTGTGGAGCATCTTGTTCACCTCGCCCGTCCACTCGGCCGGGGTCAGCGCCGGCTGGTTCAGGATCATGCCCGGCGAGTGGCAGGACTGGCAGTTGTTGGTGACCAGCTCGGCGCCGGGTCCGTTCGGGAAGGCCCCGTCGCTGGTAGGCGTGTCGCTGGTGGGCAGGTCGAACCCGACCGAGCGGAGCTTGATCCCGCCCGCGTCAGCCACAGCCGGGGCAGCCCGCGGCCCGACCGCCGCGGCATAGGCGGCGGCCTCCTTGTTGACCGCCACCGCATAGGCCGGCGTGACCGGCTGGTCGGCGGCAAGGTGCGCCTGCAGGTCGCTGGACCGCTCGCCCGGAGTGCCGACGGCGAACAGGACCAGCCCGGCGACGACGACGGCGCCATAGGCGACGGTGTTGGGGGATATGGCCATGATGGCGCTCCTTCCTCGGGTTCAGGCGACAGCCAGGCGGACGGTCTCGATGACGTTCCGCATGAAGCCGCCGCCGTTCCAGTTGGCCTCCATCGGCTGCGCAACATGCTGTGTATTGGTGCAGCGGACCATGGCCGCCAGCGTGCCGGATGCCGGGGCGGTGGCCTGCGCCGTCCATTGCCGGAAGCTGTAGGCGCCCTCGTCGCGGCCGAGCGCCGCCGGCTGCCAGGTCTGGCCGCCGTCGGTGGAGGTGTCCACCGCCGCCACCCCGCAATCCCCGCCGAACGCGATCCCGCGCAGCGGCACCGGGGCGCCGGCCCGCACCGTCGTGGCCGAGGTCACGTTGGTGAAGAAGGAGCGCGGCACCATGCGGTTGATCGGCTCGGTCGGGAAGCCGGTCTGCCCGGGCTTCACGTCGGCCTGCGGCGTGGCCGGAATCAGGTAGGCCTTGGTCATCCAGAAGCCGTCGTCGGGCGCGTTCAGCACCTCGATGTCGCTCACCATCTTGACCCAGTAGGTCGAATACCAGCCGGGCACGACCAGGCGCATCGGGAAGCCGTTCAGCAGCGGCAACTGCTCGCCGTTCATCTGGTAGGCCAGCATGACCTCGCCGTCCCTGGCATGGTCGATGGCCAGCGACTTCATGAAGTCCGGCGCGCCCTCCACCACGGGTTCGTCCAGGCCGTTGAAGCGGACCGCGACGGCGCCGGGCTTCACCCCGGCGCGGTCCAGCACGTCGCGCAGCCGGACGCCGACCCACCGCGCGTTGCCCATGGCGCCGTTCCCCCACTGCCCGCCGGCGATGCGCGGCTGGAACAGGCCGCGGGAGTTGCCGGAGCACTGGTTGACGGCGGCCAGCTCGACGCGGGGCAGCGCCAGGATGTCGGCCATCGTCAGCGACTGCGCCTGGTTGACGTGGCCGCGGACGGCGCACCGGAACGTGGCCAAGTCAACCTGCTCGGGGATGACGGCCCAGTGCCAGCGCACGAAGAAGCGGTCGTTGGGGGTGAAGACGCCGCCGTTGGACACCGGGTCGAATACCTCGAACGGCGTCTCCAACAGCGGCGGGCGGGTGCGCTGCAGGATCATCGAGCCCTTCTGCGGGAAGGCTGCCGTCAGCGCCCGCTCGTCCGGGCCGCCGTTCAGGCCGAGCTTGACGGCGCCCTGCGCCCAGGCCGGCGCCGTCGCGGCCACGGCGCCCAGCGCGCCCAGGCCCCGCAACAGGCCGCGCCGGTTGACCGCCGCATCCCTCCATCCCATGCCGATCACGGTGCGCCTCCCTGCATCATCTCGTGTGGCGGCAGTAAGCACCTGCCGGGCCAATCGGTCCAACAACGGCATGCGGTGAAAGCCATCGGGATGCCCGATCGGTCAGGCGGCGGCGATGATCTCCAGCAGCGCGGTGGCCGCCCGGCTCCGATACCGCTCGGTATGCCGCAGCACATGGAAGTCCCGCTCCGGCAGCGCCAGCGCGACCTGGTGCAGCAGCCCGGCCTCGATGCTGGGCGCGGCAGCCGAGGCGGAGATGGCGGTGGCGCCCATGCCGGCCTCCACCGCGGCGCGGACGGACTCGTTCGACGGCAGCTCAAGCGCCACGCGCAGCCGTGACGGCGGCACGCCAAAGCCCTCCAGCGCCGCCTCGAACACCGAGCGCGTGCCGGACCCGGCCTCCCGCAGCACCCAGTCGCTGTCGGCCAGGCGGTCCGGCGCGACCGTGCCGCAGGCGGCCCAGGGGTGGTCCGGTGCCACGACGATCACGAGCTGGTCGCGCGCCACCACCCGGCTTTCGAGCGCCGGGTCGTTCACGGCGCCCTCGACGAAGCCAAGCTCGGCCGAACCGTCGTGGATCGCCGCCGCGACCTGCGTGGTGTTGCCGACGGCCAGGCGGATGTCGATGCCGGGGTGCGTCCGGCGGAACGCCACCAGGTGGCGCGGCAGCCAGTAGCTCGCGATGGTCTGGCTGGCCTGCACGGCCAGGGTGCCGCGCTTCAGGCCGCCCAGCTCCGACAGGACAAGCTCGGCCGCCTCCGCCCGGGCCAGCACGGCACGCGCTTCGGCCAGGAACAGGGTGCCGGCCTCGGTCAGCTCGATGCCGCGGCCGACGCGGTGGAACAGCTTGGCGCCGTGCCGCCCCTCAAGCGCCGCGATGGAGGCGCTGGCGGCGGATTGGGCGATGTTGAGCGCCTCGGCGGCACGGGTGACGTGCTGCCGCTCGGCGACGGCGACGAAGACGCGGAGCTGCTCAAGGGTCATGCCGGGCAGCATGGCGGGTTGCCGGGTTGCGGGCTACCTGCCTTGGCGGCGGCCGACGCGGGGTGGGCGGCGGGCGCCGGGTCGAGCCGGACGTCGCTGCCAGGGATGATGGCCTTGCGGTCGATGTTCCGCGCAGTCAGTGCGGCGGGGGATTGTTGGCATGAGCATCATGGTCCCGCACACCCTTGAGCGGGCGGAAACCTCGGCCAGCCCTCCGGGACGGCATGGCCTATGCGCTCTGCCACGCCGCATGATGGCCAAAGTGGGGGTTGGATAGCTGGCAGGACCAATTGCTGCGCTCTGTTCACAACAGCTTAGGTTGTTTCGAGTAGTAACCAGCACAGTAACGCCTATCATCGAAGAGGTCTTGATGTTCAGTTTCAGAGGTCAGCAGAGTGCGACATTGAAGGCGCTCAACCAGTCGTTGGCCATCATAGAATTCGACCCTCGCGGGAAAATCCTCGCTGCCAACCCAAACTTCTGTGCCGTGATGGGCTATGATCTGTCCGAGATCATGGGACAGCCTCATAGCACGTTCGTGGAAGCAGAGTACGCGCACAGCACGGAGTATCAGGACTTCTGGGCCAAGCTCGGGCGCGGGGACTGCGATGCCCGGGAGTACAAGCGAATTGGCAAGGGAGGCCGGGAAGTTTGGATTCAGGCGTCCTACAATCCGGTGAAGAACTCCAGGGGCGTCGTGACCAAGGTCGTCAAGCAGGCGACGGACATCACCGACAGGAAGCTCAGGAGCGCAGAGGTCGATGCAAAGCTGGAGGCGATCTCCCGGGCCCAGGCGGTCATCGAGTTCAACCCGAAAGGCGAAGTGATCACCGCGAACGAGAACTTCCTCAAAACCCTTGGCTACCATCTCGACGAGATCAAAGGACAGCACCATCGCTTGTTCGTTGAACCCAGCTACGCGCAATCGGCGGAATACCGCGAGTTCTGGAGCAAGTTGAACGGTGGCGATTACGTCGCCGGAGAGTTCAAGCGGATCGGCAAGGGTGGAAGGGATGTCTGGATCCAGGCCTCATACAACCCGGTCTTCGACCTGAGCGGGAAGGTGATGAAGGTCGTCAAATTTGCGACGGACGTGTCAAGCCGGGTGCAAGCAGTCGCAGAGATCGCATCGGCGTTGAAGCAATTAGCCGCAGGCGACCTCACCTACCGGCTGGAGGCCACGATGCCGGAGACCTACGAAAAGCTCCGGACCGACTTGAATGCCGCCATGGCGCAGATGCACGAGGCGATGCTCGCGATCGTGAGCAACGTGGGTGGCATCCGCTCGGGCACGGGCGAGATCAGCCAGGCCGCCGACGACCTGAGCCGGCGCACCGAGCAGCAGGCAGCAAGCCTCGAGGAGACGGCGGCGGCGCTTGACGAGATCACAGCAACGGTCCGCAGGACGGCTGAGGGCGCCAAGCAGGCGCGCGAGGCAGTTTCCAAAACCAAGTCGGATGCAGAGCACTCCGGCGACGTCGTGCGCCAGGCCGTCGCGGCCATGGGCGGCATCGAGCAGTCTTCACGGCAGATCGGGCAGATCATCAGCGTGATCGACGAAATCTCGTTCCAAACGAACCTGCTCGCGCTCAACGCCGGCGTGGAAGCTGCGCGCGCTGGCGACGCCGGCCGCGGCTTCGCGGTGGTGGCCTCGGAAGTGCGTGCCCTGGCCCAGCGCTCAGCCGAAGCGGCCAAGGAGATCAAGGCGCTGATCTCAGCCTCGGCGCAGCACGTCGGCTCCGGGGTGAAGCTCGTGGGCCAAACTGGCGATGCGCTCGCACGCATCGTGTCCCAGGTCACCGAGATCAACAACGTGGTGGGTGAGATCGCCAACGCGGCCCAAGAACAGGCGACGGGTCTGGCTGAGGTCAACACGGCAGTCAATCAGATGGACCAGGTCACGCAGCAGAATGCCGCCATGGTCGAGCAGAGCACGGCCGCCTCCCATGCGCTCGCTCAGGAGACAGAGGAATTGGCCCGTCTTGCCGGCCGCTTCCAGCTTGGCGAGGGGGAGGGCAACGCAACGGTCTCGAACGTCGAGCCCCTGCGTCGCCCGGCTAAACCGGCGCTGCGCCAGGTCACGCCCGTCATCGCCCACAAGGTCGCCGCGCAAGGAGGCCGAGGTCGCGACGCTGCCGCACGCAAGCCCGCGCCGGCTGCTGCCAACGAAGGCTGGCAGGAGTTCTGACGTAGAAAACAGCGGACTGCCGTCCATGCATGGCAGGCTGCCTTCACGTGACCATCCCCCCGTTACGGGGGATGGTCGCTGTGCCGTTGATGCCCGGGGCACGCACGGCCCGGAGCAGCGTGTCCGGGCTGGTGCTGATGGCCAGCCTCGCCGCCAACTGCTCCCCAGCCTCCCCGCCATTGCCGCCCAGCTTCCCGTCATTGCCGAAGGCAATCCGTCTGCGAAGCAGCCGGTCGCAGGGTGTACCACACGCGGGCAACACGATGAGTTACCACAAGCAAGTCCGCGATGGCGGGCGCATCTCGTCCAGGATGGCCAGAAGGACGGTCAACGCCCTGGTCAGAAAGCATTGTGCCAAACCTCAGCAGATGCAGTGGCCTCGGTGCAGCACCCACCCGCTGCTGCAAACCCGCACCCATGCCCTCGATAAACGCACCTGCCCTTGTTCGGGCTATGGTAGCCGGGGCTGGTCAACGACAATCCAGCCAACGTAGATCAAGCAGGGGCGGCGTGAATAACCCACACTTCCTCAAAGTATCCACTATACTACGGCCGCAGCACTTCGCGGGCTGGTCCATCGCCGTGGGTGCGTTCGGTAGATAAGATCACCGTCCAAGTCGAGAAATGTCATGCAATGCATGCCAGGTCCTGTTCGATACTATCATGAGAACATTCTCAGGGAATGGTCGGCTTGAGAGAAAGGCGTGAAACGTGAGCGGCTCGAAAGACGTGATGGTCATGCAAGACATGATGCAGATATCTGGCCGCCAGAAGGTGGCCATCTTGATGCTTGCCGTAGGAGAGGAGCAAAGCGCCAAGCTGCTCGCCATGATGGAAGAGCATGAGATCCGCGATCTGTCTGCCGCAATGATCGGTCTGGGATCGGTGAAGGCCGCGGTGATCGAACAGGTATGCAGCGAGTTCTCGGAGGCAATAGGCCACCAGGGCAACCTGGTCGGCAGCATAGAAAGTACCGAGCGCCTATTGCTGGCTGCCCTGCCGCCAGACCGCGCAGCACAGATCCTGGACGAGATACGCGGCTCGGCCGGCCGCACGATGTGGGATAAGCTAGGCAATGTGAACGAGGCGGTGCTCGCCAACTACTTGAAGAATGAGTATCCGCAGACCGTCGCGGTGGTGCTGAGCAAGATCAAGTCGGACCACGCCGGACGCGTGCTGTCGCTGCTGCCGGACAGCTTCGGCATCGAGGTCATCATGCGGATGCTGCGCATGGACAAGGTGCAACAGGAGGTGCTGGACGGGGTGGAGAAGACCTTGCGTTCCGAGTTCATGCTGACCCTGTCCAGCACCTCGCGTCGCGGCAGCCACGAGATGATGGCGGACATCTTCAACAACCTGGACCGCTCAACGGAAGCGCGGCTCGTGGCGGCGCTGGAAGAGCGCAACCGGGAGTCGGCGGACCGGATCAAGGCACTGATGTTCACCTTCAACGACCTGCGCCGCCTGACGCCGGCCAATGTGCAAATCCTGCTGCGCTCTGTGGAGAAGGACAAGCTGCCGATAGCGTTGAAGGGCGCATCGGACGAGCTGCGGGAGCTGTTCTTCGGCAACCTGTCGGAACGTGCGGGTAAGATGCTGCGGGAGGACATCGAGATGCTCGGCCCTGTGAAGCTGCGGGACGTCGATGAAGCGCAGGCGGGAATCGTCGCAGTGGCCAAGGACCTGGCCGCGCAGGGCATAATCGAGATCAGCGAAGGCAGAAGTGACGAGGAGATGATCGCGTAACGCTTGCAGATCGGCGTGGGCTTGTCGCACTTGCCATGGCACGGCCAAGTTGAGCCGGCTTGCAAAGCAGCCGTGCAGCGCGATGAAGCGGGCGCCGCTGTTTGGGACATCGTCTAAAGGCCCGCGGCGGCGCTGGCGCCATCACCCCCGTCGCGCAGGCAAGCCGCGGGTGTGGAGCTTGAGACCTTTCGGGTGTTTGCACCTTGCCACGACCCCGATCCGTGCAAAGCCAGATCGTGGCCTCAGCAGGCAGGGTGGCGGGGCGACACAGGATTTGCTGCGGCGTTGGTGTCGAGACTGCCAGCCTAAAGCTGTACGTCCCAAAATTGCACGTCCAGCCTGCCATCAGCCATGACCGAACAGCTCGACCTCCCCGCTGTCTGGGCTGGATGCCGTCTGGCCGCGCAATCGGTGCTGCAATCCGCCGAGCGACACCGCGTCCAGCGCGGCCTCGACCCGCCCATCCCCGCCCGGCGCCAGCGCGCCCAGCAGCCCGGCCAGCGCGAACAGGTGCTGGGTCACGCTGTCCAGCGCCTGCAGGTCGGCGCTGCCGGCGTGGCCGGACGTGAGCGTGTCCTGCAATCCTTGCATCACGCGGCCGAGCGCGGCCAATTCCTGCCCAGCCGCTGCCAGTATGCCGTGCAGGTCCGGCGTCATCAGAACAGCTCGACCCCGCCCGTGTCCGACAGCGGCGGCACATCGCGCTCGGCTGTGAACAGTTGGGCATCCCGGCCCATCGTCTGCTGCCGCGCTCGGCCGCTGACCGGCCAAAACTGAACCCGCCGCCCGGCGTCCCCGCCCAGGCTGCCAGGGCCAAGCGTGATGTGCTCCCGCTGGATGAACCGGGTAGCAAACTGCGCATTCTGCGCGCCCACATCCGTCAAGCCCCGCACCATTCGGGCGCCGCCGAACAGCTTGGCCTGCAGCCGTTCCCGTCGGGCGCCCCGTTGCAGCAGGGCGTTGACCAGCAACTCCATCGCATGGACGCCGTACTGCGTCCCACGGCCCTCGCCGTCCGCGCCGGGCAGCAAAAAATGGTTCATGCCGCCCACGCCGGCCACCGGGTCGGCCAAGCAGGCTGCAACGCAGGACCCAAGCAAGGTTGTCACGCACAGCCCGGCGTCGTCCGTCACATGCTGCTCGCCCCGCACGATGTTGACCCGCCGCTCCGGCAAGTCTGCGTAATGCCCAAACCCGGCAGTGGCAGTGCCGCTCACTTCAAGGACCCGAACACCGCCGAAACCTTTTCGTGCAGATTGGCAATCGTGAACGGCTTTATAAGGAAGTTGTTGACGCCGCACTGCACCGCGCGCTGCACCAGGTCCTTGTCGCCACGGCCAGTGAGCATGATGAAGGCGATCTTGCTGGTCGGTGGATGCACGCGCACTGCGCGCAGCAGCGCAAGCCCGTCCAGCTTAGGCATGTTGAAGTCGCTGATGATCAGGCTGACCGGGGCGCCGGCCTTCGGCATCACCAGCATGCGCAGCGCCGCCTCCCCGTCCGGTGCCTCCTCGAAGTCGCGGAAGCCGAGCTGCTGCAAGCCGTCGCGGACCAGCAGCCTCATGCTGAGCTGGTCGTCAACGATCATCACCCTCATCGTTCCAGGCGCTGGCATCAGGCAAAAATCCTTTCATCAGCACGGCAAAGTGCCAGCAGGGCGCCGGCCATTGCATCCAAGGGAACTTGCCGTTCGACGGCGTTGAGTTCCGCGGCCACGCGCGGCATCCCGTAGACAACGGAGCTTGCCTCATCCTGGCCCAGGGTCCGGGCACCGGCCTGGCGCATCGCCAGCAGGCCCTGTGCCCCGTCCCGCCCCATGCCGGTCAGGATCACGCCGACGCCTTGCGCTCCGGCCGCCTGCGCGACGGAGGCGAACAGCGTGTCCACCGCCGGGCGGTGGCCGTTGACCAGCTCGCCTGCCCGCAAGCGGCAGCGCCAGGGTCCGGAGTTGGCCCCGCCGCTCACCAGCAGGTGCGCCGCACCGCCAGGCGCCAAGTACACGTGTCCGGGCAACAGGGGCGCACCGTCCTCTGCCTCCGCGACGCGGGCGGCGCCGGCGCGGTCCAAGCGGCGGGCCAGGCTGCCGGTGAAGGTGGCCGGCATGTGCTGCGTGATGACGACCGGAGGGGCGTTGCCGGGCAGGTGCGAGACGATGGCCAGCAACGCCTCCACCCCGCCGGTCGATGCGCCGATGGCGACGAGGCGACCCTGGCCGCGCATCTCCGCACGAGGGGGCGTTTTCAGCACCGTGCGCGCACGGGGGCGCACGCCAGCAGCGGCCCGTACGGTGTGGGCCAGCGCCGGACCGTGCAGGCCGGCCTTGTCCACGCAATCGAAAGCGCCAAGCTCAAGGGCGCGCAGGCTGGAGTCCGCGCCGCGGGCGGTCAGCGTGGACACCATCACGACCGGCATCGGCCGCAGCCGCATTATCTTCTCGAGGAAGTCCAGTCCGTCCATCCCTGGCATCTCGATGTCGAGCGTCATCACGTCGGGGTTCAGCGCCTTCACGGCCGCGCGGGCCTCGTGCGGGTCGGCAGCCTCCCCCACCACCTGCAGCAGCGGCTCGGCGCGCAGGGCATGGCGGATCATGGCGCGCATGGTGGCGCTGTCATCGACCACCAGGACGCGGATCAGGGGCATGGTCATGTCAGGTCCGCCGATAGATGGTTGTGCCAGCCGGCACGAAGCCGGCAGCCGCCGGACCGGACAGGCGTTCGCTGTGTCCGATGTACAAGTGCGTCCCTGGCGCCAGAAGCGGCGCGAAGCGGGACCACACCAGGGCCTGCGTGTCCGCATCGAAGTAGATCGCCACGTTCCGGCACATGATGGCGTCGAAGCCGCCGCGCATCGGCCAGGCGCCGATCAGGTTCAACTCGCGGAACTGCACGAGCCGCCGCAGTTCCGGCCCAGCCTCCATCCCGTCGCCGTCCCTGGCAGGCCGGAACCAGCGGGACCGCAGCGGCGCCGGCACGGGGGACAGCGTGTCCTCGTCGTAGCGCCCGGCCTGGCCCAGTGCGACCATGTCCGTGTCGATGTCGGTGGCCAGCACGCGCACGTCCAGGTCAGCCGCATCGGGCAGCAGGCCCAGGATCGTCAGCCCAATCGAATACGGCTCCTGCCCATTGGAGCAGGCCGCAGACCACAGCCGCACCCGCTTCCCTGCCCGCGCTGCCGCCAGCAGCGGCGGCAACACGGTTGTCCGCAGGTGATCGAAGTGATGCGACTCCCGGAAGAAGCGGGTGACGTTGGTCGTAAGCGCCCTCAGCATGTGCCGACGCTCATCCACCCCGTCCGGGTGCTGCAGCAGCGCGACGTAGTCGGGGAAGCCGGGCAGGCCCAAGGCCCGCAGGCGCTTTGCCAGGCGGGAATAGACCAGCGTCTCCTTGCCGTCCGGCAGGGTGATGCCAGCGTCTTGGCGCAGCAGGTCGGCAATGGCGCGGAAGTCCCGCTCGGTCAGCGTGAACTCCGCCGCCGGGCCGCTGCGTGCCGCCTGAGCCGTCGTGACCGTCATGCTGCCTCCGGCTGGGGCAGTATGTGGTCCAGCGACACCAAGCTGACCATCCGCCCCTCAATGGCCAGCAGGCCCTGCACGAAGGTCCGGACCAGATCGGACGCGACCTCCGGCGGCGGCTGCATGGTGCCGTCCTCGACCGTCAGGATATCCGACACCGCGTCCACCTGCAGGCCCACGACCTGAATCCCAACCCCACCCGCGACTTGGGCGACGATGATGACCTGCCGCTCCGGCGCCTCCCGCGGCATGAAGCCCAGCCTGGCCGCCAGGTCCACGATGGGCAGCACCGCGCCGCGCAGGTTGATGACGCCGCGCAGCCAATCCGGCGCGCGCGGCAGCGGGGTTGCCTCCGTCCAGCAGCGGATTTCGCGCACGGCCATGATGTCCACGCAGAACTCCTGCGCACCGATGCGGAAGGCGATCAGCTCCTGCTTGCGGCCGGGAGCAGCCGTTGCGCCAGGCATGGGGGCGTTAAACATAGGCCACTCCTGTAATTGCGGGTTGCGGAGACGGGCCGGCGACCACGGCGTCCACGTCCAAGATCAGCGCGACGCGGCCGTCGCCGAGGATGGTTGCCGCTGCGACGCCGGGCACCGGGCGGTAATTCGCCTCCAGGCTTTTGATGACGACCTGACGCTGTCCGAGGATGGCGTCCACCAGCAGCGCGGCCCGCCGCCCGCCCTCGCCTTCCACCAGCAGCGCGACCGCCGCCGGGTCCTCCGTGGGCGTGGTGCGGAAGCCAAACGCCACCGCGACGTCAACCAGGGGTAGCCAGGTGCCGCGTATGGCGACGACGCGCGCCGCATCTGTTGGCCGGTCGCCGAAGCCGTGCACGTCCTTGCGACGCGGCTGCAAGGTTTCAATGATGGCGGTCAGCGGCACGATCAGCGTGTGCCCGGCGACCAGCACGATCATTCCGTCCAGCACCGCCAAGGTCAGCGGCAGGCTGAGCGTGAAGCACGATCCCTGCCCCGGCCTTGAGGCGATGCTGATCCGCCCGCCCAGTCCCAGCACCTGCCGCCGCACCACGTCCATGCCGACGCCGCGGCCCGAGATGTCCGATACCGTCTCCGCCGTGGAGAACCCTGGCAGGAAGATCAGGTTGTCCACCTCCTCGTCCGACAAGGCCGCATCCGCCGGCACCAGGCCCTTGGCGACCGCGCTGGAGCGCACGCGGGCGCGGTTGATCCCGGCGCCGTCGTCCGCAACCTCGATCACGATGCGGCCGCCGCGGTGCATCGCCGCCAGGCGGACGACGCCCTCTGCCGGCTTGCCAACAGCCAAGCGCGCCTCCGGGCTTTCCAGCCCGTGGTCTATGGCGTTGCGGAGCATGTGGGTCAGCGGGTCCGCCAGGTGCTCGATCACCGTGCGGTCCACCTCCGTTCTCTCGCCTTCCGTCACCAGCCGGACCTGCTTGCCAGTCATGGCTGCGACCTCGCGCGCCAGGCGGGGCATGCGCTGGAACACCGACTTCACGGGCTGGGCGCGTATGGCCATCACCGCTTCCTGGATGCCACGGGTCAGGACGCCCAGCTCGTCGAGGCCGGTGGCGACGCCGCTGGAACGAGGCAGGCCGGCCTCCACCATGCGTTGGGCCAGCATGGCCTGGTTGATGACCAGCTCTCCCACCAGGTCGATCAGGCGGTCCACCCGTTCCAGGTCCACGCGAATGGTGGGATTGGCTGCGGGCGCGGCCTCGGCAGTGCGAGAGGTGGCCGTCTGTGGATCAGGGCCGACCGAGGTGGACGGCACTGGCGCAGCTAGTTTCTGGGCATCATCCTGAACGCGGCGGATCAGCTCCATCACGTCCGGCTCTGCCGCGGCCAGCGTAGGTAGGGACAGCGCAGCCATGGATGGCGCAGCCGGGGGGGATGACGCGGCCGGGGGGGTGTCGTCCATCCGTTGCACCGTCAGGTCGCAGTCGCCGTCCACGAACTCGAACACCTCGCGTATGGTCGCCTCGGTGGCGGCCGTCCGCAGGTCCACGGTCCAGGCGAGATAGGCTCCCTCCGGGTCCAGCGCAGGCAACGGTGGCAGGGTGTCTGCATCCAGCCGGACCGTTACTGGTCCCAGACGGGCCAACTCCCGCAGCAGCAGCGCCACGTCGTTCGCCTTGGTGTACATGACGGCATGGGGGCGCAGGCGCACCTGCCAAGCTGCCTCAATCGGCGCATCGCTCTGAAACGGCACCACCGTAAAGCCGAAGTCGGCGAAATCGTCTCCACCCTCGGCTGCCGTGTCGTGCGCTGTTCCGGCCGAGCCGTTCTCCAGTGCCGCAAGTTCCGCCGCCACGGCGTCCACGCGGGCCGGGCTGCCCTGGGTGCCGGACTGCGCCGCCCGCACCAGGTCCGCCAGGCAGTCCGCCGCGCGCAGCAGCACCTGCAGCACGCCCGGCTCCGGCGCGAGCTGGTCGGACCGCAGTTGGTCCAGCACGGACTCGAACACATGGGCGAAGCGCACCAGGGGCACCAGGCCGAAGGCGCCGGCGCCACCCTTCATGGAATGCACGGCGCGGAACACGGCGTTCACGGTGTCGGGCTCGCCCGTGCCGGCCTCCATCGCCATCAGGCCGGACTCCAGGTCGGCCAGTCCTTCCTCGCATTCCTGGAAGAAGGTTTGCCGGATGAGGTCCATCGGGTCGGTCATCCTGGTCAGGCCGCCACGCGACGCAGGGCGTCCACGAGCTTCGTCGGGTCGAACGGCTTGACGATCCATCCCGTGGCACCGGCGGCGCGGGCGCGGGCCTTTTTCACACCGTCGCTCTCGGTCGTCAGGACCAGGATCGGCGTGGCCCGGTGGCGGTCGTGGCGGCGCACCTGCTCGATGAAGCCGAAGCCGTCCATGCGCGGCATGTTGATGTCGGTGACGATGACGTCCGGCTGCTCCCCTTCGAGGACCGCAAGCCCGTCCAGCCCATCCACTGCCTGGACCACGCGGTAGCCTGCCTCGTCCAGCGTCAGGCGCAGCATGTCCCGCATCGTGCGGCTGTCATCTACGGTTAGCACCAGCTTGGTCATGGCACGTCCTCCCCACACAGCAGATCGACTGCGCCGAGCAGCGCAGCCCCGGCCCGCAGCTCCTGCGAGGCGGACAGGAGGCGGAACGTGCGCCCGTCTGCCGCCCAGGTTTGCTGCGCTGACAGCAGCACTTGCAGGCACTGTCCGCCGAGGTGGCGCACAGCCGAGCCATCCAGCAGCACGTCGCCACCGCGCTGCATCAGGAGGGACGCTGCCAGATCCGGCGCGGCGCGCAGGTCCAGAGACGCCGCTAGGGGAAGCGGGGCTAGGTTGGGCGCGTCGGGCGCAAGGTGCTGCAAAACCGGTAATCCTATCAGGTGAGCCGATGGATGCAGGCTTAGCGGAAGAAGCTGAACATGGGATTAAGCGGTATCGACCGTGATCCGCCGTGCCTGGGTCCACCGCCTTATCTGCCGTCATGCCCGTCGGACATGCTGGTGGATGCCGCCAGCATGCCGGGCAGCTCAGCCGGCTGGGGGCGAGGAAACGACCACCTGGCCCGATGGGGCCGGGATGACACGTGGGAGCATCATGCCCGGCGTGTGGGTTAAGCCGCGAGACTGATAGGTTTCACGTCAAGGCTGCGACCACGGCACTGCATTGGCCACTGTCAATCAGCTTTATTTCGGGTAAATCCACCAGCGTAGCCCCGGCATTCAGCGCAGCCGTTGGAGTTTCGATCCAAGGGCCTGTTGGCTAAGCAAACCTCTGCAGGTTTGCGCACAGATGAAAAGCTAAGCAGGCTTGCGCGGCCTGGCACGGCCGCAGGCCATCTGTGTGCCAGGCCGCGCAAGCCTGCTTAGGTTGCCCGATGTTGAAGATGCGTTCACGTCGCCGCCTGGCGTCGTGGAACAGTCCGGCTCACTGCGCTGTCTGACAACATAAAACCTTTACCGCATTTATCGCGCGCATGTGAAGCGCTATTGTTTGAGACATCGCTAGAGTTTGGAGGGTCAACCTGCAAGGTCTAAAGATGTTGAAGATAGCATCGTTGTCGCCGTTGATAGCCCTAACGTTAGTGCTGGCCCTGGCGGCATGCTCTGTTCCTCCTGCAGCTATGCCGCAATCCTCGGCGCTTTACACAACCTGGGGTGTGCAGCCCTATGATCTTCGCCCGGATGGACTGTTGATCAACGGGCTGACTCCGGTGGACCCGATGGAGCATTTCTAAGATGCGGTTTCAGCACCAGGGCGTGCCGCCAATTGGGGGAAGTCCGTTGCGGACGGAGGTCTGCTTCATGGCATGTCGGCTTTGCGGGAGCTGACTGATGCGGTGGTATGGTCTGTATGACAATTGGTGGGGGATTGGGGGCTTGCTTTCCGGGCGTGCTGCGCCTGTTCGGGGCGGTGCTGTTCGCCCCTGACCACAGCACGTCGAGCCGCCGCGGCCTGTGCCTCCGAGGGGTCGCTTCGCCATGGGAGGGCAAAGGGCGACCGGGTGCGGCAGGCGCAACCAGGCCGAAGCTGCGCGCCCGGAGCCTGCCTGCCCAGCAAGGCAAGGCAGCCGTGCTGAACACGATGATCCCCGGCAAAGCCCGTCTCCGTCCGGATCGCCTAAACAGCGTCCGGCACGGGCCACCTCAGCCTCGCGCTGGTCCCTGCAATAACGCCCGAAGCGAGCAGCCACCCGTTCGGTCCGGATAACAAAGTTTCCAGGCCGATGCCACGCGCCATCGTTCGCCGCATCGGATCAATTCAAGCAGGCTCGGCTACTGGACGCTCCGTCGCCCCGCTGCCAGCTTTCTATGACTAACGGCGGCATGATGTAACGGCCCGGGCATCTGCCACCGGTGCACAGCGGAACCGGGCAAGTCGAGATACAGATGAGAACCATGTTTTTGGCAGCGGCTCTGACCCTGGCACTTGGCGGCGCAGGCCAGGCGCAATCAGTCGATGCAGGAGCCGTTGCAACCCCTCCGACGCTGGCGCCGCCGCCAGCGCTGCACGCGCATTCCCGGCTCGCGGGACTTCGCCGGACGCCGCAGAATGGGGTGCGGCGCTGCGAAATGCACCGCAATGGGCTGCTGAAGAATGGCCTGTCGCCGTTGAATGGCGAGCAGGGCTGACGCAAAACCTATTCGACCATGACCGGCACTCGACGCCAGGCGGCTGAACGGTATCCTTCGGGGTCCAGGTGTCGCCGGGTAGCGCCGGCTGCATCTGCCCGGCGGCGTCCCAGGCGCGAATGGCCGGTCCGTGCTCACGGTTTGGCAGATCGAGGGTCGCGCGCCAAAACGTCCGGCTCCGCAGGTTCCCCGCATGATCGGCCGGCTCGGCCTGCGACCAGGTCCGGCCGCCATCGCGCGAGGCATCCACGCAGACGCAGTGGGCCTGACGGGGGAGCCGGTCGGTTGCATTGGCATAGCCACGCAGAGTGGCCGGTCCCGGGGAGAGGTGGGCATGCGGCGGGATCGCCGGCTACGGTGCGGGCGAGACGGGCAACGAGGACCCGGACTCCTTGCACGCGCCATTCGTCGCCAGCCAGCCGACCGGCAGCGGGCGCGTGAAGTCCCATCCCGGTTATCATGCCGTCATACCTCTTGGGACGGCTCCGTAAGTCCGCTCACCACGGATAACGGACCGCAGCCTTGGCGACCCGGCATCAAATGGCCTGCTGACGTTGGCTGATCAGGCCCGGGGTGCGAACTGAGGCACTGCCCGACGGCCACTTGCCTTGACCGATCCGTGCATCCCCGTCCGTCGTTGCGAGCCGCCCCTGCGGCGCGGCGATCCAGGGCGGCCAGCACCAACGACGCTCAGTCCTGGCGACCCTGGATTGCCGCGCCGCAAGGGCGGCTCGCAACGACGGCGTGCAGATCGGTGTTATTTTGCAACGTTTGGGGCGAGATGCAACGCGCACTGGAATGGCCGGCAATATGTTCAGGCGGCGCAGCAGCGACGGCTAGAGCCGCCGAAGCCCGCCAGCGATCTCATCGAGCAGCGCCTGATCGCACGGCACGTAGCGCCCGGCCAGCCGGTCGCTGAACCAGACGGGGTCGCCGGCGGCCGTGTAGCCTTCGGCGGCCAGCCTCGTGCGGGTGAGCTTGAAGGTGCTCGTGAGGTCGAGCGACTGGCAGACCCTGACGAACAGCGGCCGGGCATAACCGGGCAACGCCGCCGCGAGGTGCGACCAGAGGCCGGCGAAGTCGAACCGTTCGCCGGTCGTGACGGCCGCCATGCAGGCGCGGCCTTCGTGGCCGGGCACCAGGATGCCGTAGGCGACGGCGTCGGATACGCCGGGGCAGGCCTGCAGCACGGCGGCGACCTCGGTCGTGGACACGTTCTCGCCCTTCCAGCGGAAGGTGTCCCCGACGCGGTCCACGAAGCTGTAGAAGCCCGCCGGGTCCTTGCGCATCAGGTCGCCGGTGCGGAACCAGCGGTCGCCGGGCGTGAACACGCCGTGCAGCACCTTGCGCGCCGAGGCGTCGGCGTCGGTGTAGCCGTCGAAGTGTCGCGCCGGGGCGCCGGGCGTTGGATCGATGCGCCCGACCGCCTCCCCGGCCTCGTCGGGGTCGCAGGGGATGCAGCGCCCGGCCGCATCGCGCAGCGGCTCGCCCGTGGCCGGGTCGCACCGGATCAGGGCCACCGGGAAGCGGTGCGCCAGGAACGGCGGCACCCGGCCGATCGCCCCTGGCCTGCCCTCGCAGTTGTACAGCGACACGCTGCCTTCGGTGGCCGCATAGAATTCCAGGATGTGGGGAATGCCGAAGCGGTCCTGGAACGCCTGCCACACGCCCCCCTGCAGCCCGTTGCCGCAGGCCAGGCGCAGGCGGTGCCCGCGTTCGCGCGGATGCGGCGCGCTCAGGGTCAGGTATCGGCACAGCTCGCCGATGTACTGCACGATGGTGCAGCCGCCGTCCACGACCTCGTCCCAGAACCGGCTGGCGCTGAAGCGCTGGCTGACCAGCACCGAACCGCCGCGCACCAGCATGGCCCCGACCGCGACGACGCCGCCGACGCTGTGATACATCGGCAGACAGTCGTACAGCCGGTCGTCGGGCCGCACGTCCATCATGCCGGCGAACCACAGGCTCCACTCCAGGATGCGGCCGTGGGTGACCTTGGCGCCCTTCGGCAGGCCGGTCGTGCCGGAGGTGTAGATCAGCAGCGCAACATCCCTGGGACGGGGGAACGGCAGCTCCGCGGCGTCCAGCGCGGCGCCGCTGTGGCCGGCCTCCGGCGCGAACCGCGGCAGCCCGCTGGATTCATCGGGACCGTGCGCCCAGAGGCGGCCCGGCGGCAACCGGCCGGCGATGGCGGTGATGGCTGGCAGCAGCGTGCCGTCCACGATCAGCGACGAGGCGCTGGCGGCAAGGATGCTGTGCGCCAGGGCATCGCCGGTCAGGTTGGTGTTCACCAGGGCGACAGTGCAGCCGGCCCGGGTCAACCCGAGCCAGGTCGCCACATAGGCGGGCCGGTTCGGCATCAGCAAGGCGACCGCCTGGCCCGCAACGCCCTCGGCGGCAGCCCAGCGCGCGACGCTGTTCGCCTGCGCGGCCAAGCCCCGGAAGCTGAGCTGACCGCCCTCGCCAAGCAGGGCGGCGGCGTCGCCGTGGCGGGTTGCGAGGTCGTCAAGCATCGAGGCCAGGGTCGCCTCCGGCGAGTCGGCCATGAGCCGGAGAGCGTCGAGCGCCCTGATCCAGGTCTGCAACGGCGTACCGCGGCCGTGCCCGGGACGTTGCGCGGCGCCCGGCGAGGCGGCTGCTGGCGGCATGGGCGGTTGGAGGAGACCGGAGGTCATGCTGCACTGGCCTCGCTGTTTTTTCCGCATCCGGCATCGACCGGCGAAAGTCCTGGCCTGTGCATCCCAATCAGCGCCCGTCATTGCGGGCCGGCTTCGGTGCGGTAGTCCAGGGGGCGCACGGACGGTCCCGGCCGGCCCTGGTTTGCCGCGCCGCGAGCGCGGCTTGCGATGACAGCCCTCCGTCACCGGTCGGGGCTTCCGCGGCTTGGTGTAACACGCACGGCGCAAGACCCCTACGCCTCGTTCGGTGTGTTACCGGGGAGCGGGCCGGCTAATGCACGTCCTGGCGGGACCCGTGGCAAGATGGCCTGCAAGGCTTCGATGGTTCGCCTGATGTCGGAACAGGACGGCACGATCGCGACCCCTGGAGGTACGTGAAGCGGCGGGCAGCGTGGCTGGCGTTGCCATGCTGCTGGGCGGATCGCCGTCCGCACGGGAACAGGGAGGCAGCGCGAGCAGCATCGGCGATGCCCTAACCCCCGACGCCGAAGCCATCCGTCTTGGACGTGCGGGGCAGGCCCGGCGGGGGAGGCAGCCGGCACGGTCGGTCAGCCCGTGACCTCCGGCACCAGCCACCTCTGATGCTCCCGCCCATGCTCGTCCGACGCCAGCACCGTGATCCGGTGCGCGCCCGGCGGCAGCCCGGTCGGCAGCGTCGCCTGTCACGCGTGGGTGGACCGCCCGGACCTCACCCAGGGCTTCCGGGTGGCTGCGTTGCGGGCATATACCTCGTCCACGAAGGGGTCGCGCCGCTCCACCCGCCGCATCAGCGGTGGCTCCGGGTCCGGCGGCAAGCCTGGGTTCAACGCACGGGGCCGGGTTCATCCCGTTCACGTTGCCGGAGCACCCGTTCCTACCCGCCCAGCGCCCCCACCACCCGCCCGGCGAAGGCCCGCGTGCCCAGCGGACCCCCCAGGTCCCGCGTGCGGTGCCCCGGCACAGCGACCACCCGGTCCAGCGCCGCCTCGATCAGCCCGGCCGCGCGCAGCAGGGCGCCCTCCCCTCGCCGCTCCCCCAGCCACGCCAGCAGCATGGCGGCCGAGCCGATCAGCGACGCCGGGTTCGCGACATCCTGCCCGGCGAGGCCCGGCGCCGAGCCATGCTGCGCCTGGGCCACCCCATGCCCCGCCCCGGCATTCAGCGACGCCGCCAGGCCCAGGCTGCCCGACAGCTCCGACGCCTCGTCGGACAGGATGTCGCCGAACATATTGGTGGTCACGATCACGTCGTACGGGCTGGGGTCGCGGATCAGCAGCGCGGCCATGGCGTCGATCAACTGCTCCTCATACGCCACGTCCGGATGGGCCGCCGCCACCTGCCGCACGCACTCCAGGAACAGCCCGTCCGACACGCGCAGCACGTTGGCCTTGTGCACGGCCGTCACCTTGCGGCGGCGCTGCATGGCCAGCTTGAAGGCGCTCTCGGCGATGCGCAGGGAACCCTGGCGCGTCACCTTGCGGAACGCCATCGCCAGGTCGGGGGTGGGCATCACCTCGCCGGTGCCGACGTGCATGGTTCGGTCGGCGTAGAAGCCCTCGGTGTTCTCCCGCACCACCACCAGGTCGAACGGGATGCCGCAGCGCGGGGCCAGGCCTGGGCGCACGCGGGCCGGGCGGATGTTGGCATACAGGTCCAGCCGGCGGCGCAACTGGCCCGAGGGGTTCAGCCCGCCCTGCTCCGGCGGCGGATACTCGTTGTGCGACACCGGCCCTAGCACCACCCCGTCCGCCGCCTGCGCCTGGGCGAACACGGCATCGGTGAACGTGGTGCCGTGCGCCGCCAGCGAGGCGAAGCCGATGTCGGCTTGGGTGAACCGCACCTGCACCCCGGCGATCCCGGCGGCGGCGGTCAGCACGTCCACGGTGGCCGCGCTGATTTCGGGGCCGATGCCGTCGCCGGGCAGAACGAGCAGATGCACCACGGCTACTCCCGCACCATGACCAGCTTGAGCGACGCCGCCAGCAGCGTCGCCGCGAGCATGACGCCGGACATCGCCAGCAGCCCGCTTTCGAACGAGCCTGTGTACTCCCGCAGCACCCCCATCATATACGGCCCGGCAAAGCCGCCCAGCGTGCCGATCATGTTGATGAATGCCAGGCCGCCCGCCGCGGCCACCCCGGTCAGGAACCGGGTCGGGATGGTCCAGAACACCGCCCGCGCCGCCGTCACGCCGACCAGCGCCAGGGTCAGTCCCGCCAACCCCGCCAGCAGCGATCCGGACAGCACCGAGCCGGCCAGGCCCACCGCCGCCAGCAGGCAGGTGATCACCAGGTTGCCGATCTTCTTCCCCGTCCGGTCCACGTGCCAGGCCCAGGCCAGCATCCCCAGGCAGGCGAACAGGTAGGGCACGGCCGACACGAAGCCGATCTGCAGGTTGGTCAGCCGGTGCTCCTTCACGATCAGCGGCAGCCAGATGCCGATGCCATACGATCCCAGCGTGAAGCCGAACTGCACCAGCGCCAGGATCAGCACGCGCGGATCGGCCATCGCCGCCAGCAGGGAGGCGCGCGGCCGTTCCCGCACCTCGTCGCGCAGCATGGCGTCCATGGCGTCGCGTTCGGCTGGGGTCAGCCAAGCGGCGTCCTGCGGGTGGTCGGCCAAGGTGGCCAGGATCAGCAGGCCCAGCCCCACGCAGGGCAGGCTGACGGCCAGGAACAGCCACTTCCACCCGGCAAGGCCCAAAACGCCGTCCAGTTCCAGCAACAGCCCGCAGAGGGGTCCGCCAACCAGCGAGGACAGCGGCACGCCCAGCAGGAACCACGCCAGCATGCGGGTGCGGTACTGGGCCGGAAACCAGGCGGCGAGGAAGAAGGTGACGCCGGGGAAGAAGCCGGCCTCGGCCACGCCCAGCAGCGCCCGCACGGCGTAGAAGCCGTTGGGTCCCGTGACGAAGGCGGTGCCGGCGGACACCAGGCCCCAGGTGACCATGATGCGCGCCAGCCAGCGCCGCGCCCCGAAGCGGTGCAGCGCGAGGTTGCTGGGCACCTCGAACACGCAGTAGCCGAGAAAGAAAATGCCGGCGCCCCAGCCGAACTGCGCCGGGGTCAGCCCGATGTCCTTGTTCATGGTCAACGCCGCGAAGCCGAGGCAGGTGCGGTCGAGGTAGTTGAATACATAGGCCACGGTCAGCAGCGGCACCAGGCGCCATGCGGCCTTGCGCAGGGCGCTGGATTGCACCGAGGGGGCAGCCAGGGTGCCGGTGCTACTCAAAGCCATACAGCCGCGCCGGGTTGCGGCGCAGGACGGCGTCGGCGCTCGGCCCCGGCGGCAGGCTGGCCCGGAACCCATCCAGCACGGCGGCGTAGTCCAGGGTGCGGTGCGGCAGGGCGGCCTGGTCCCCGGTCTGCAGGGCGTGCGGCGGCGTGTGCGGCCAGTCGCTGCCCCACACGCAGCGGTCGCCCGCCGCCTGCAGCAGCGCCGCCAGCCAGGCGGCGTCGGGCCGCACCGCAAGGGCGTCACCGCTGGACCGGTAGGGGGCGGACAGCTTCATCCAGACGTGCGGCCGGCGCAGCAGGTCGAGCAGCGCGGCCCCGGCGGCATCCCCCGGTGCGCTCCCGGCATGGAGGCCGTAGTGGTCGAGCACCACCGGCACGCCGGCCCCGGCGAGCATCGGCGACGCGGCGGCCAGCATCCGGATCGGCGCGATGACCTCGACATGCCAGCCCTGCCCGCCTGCCGCCGCCGCCATGGCTGCGAACATGCGCTCCAGCAGGCCGTCCTCGGCCCGGCTCATCGAGCTGTACAGGTTGATCCGCAGGCCGCGCACGCCCCGCCGGGCCATGGCGGCAAGCTCGTCCGGAGCGGCGGCGGCCGGGTCGATCACCGCCACGCCGCGCCCGCGCCCGCCGAGGGCCTCCAGGGTGCGGAGCAGCACGCGGTTGTCGGTGCCGTAGAAGCTGGGCTGCACCACGACGAAGCGCCCCACCTCCAGCGGGGCGGCCACCCGCTCCAGATCAGGCAGGGTGGCAGCGGCGGCGGTGTAGGTGCGGTCCGGGGATTGCGGGTCATCCGCCCCGATGATGTGGACGTGGGCGTCGCAGATCGTCATGCGCCGGCCGCGGCGGACATCTGGCCCAACGGGTCGCACTCCGTCACCCAGGCGGGCCTGGACTGCCGCATCATTGTCATGCTGTCCCTCCCTCGCAGCACATTGGCGTGCCGTCGATGCTTCGGGGCCAGCATAGCATAATCCTGGCTTCGCGGGAGCAGGCAGCCGCCGCGGGAAGGGTTGGGGCGACCGGTTGCCCTGCCGCTCCGCGGGACGGGATCAGCAGCCGCTGCCACGCCCGCCGCCACCGGGCATCTGCGCCTCTGCTTCGACAAGAGTTGTAGGGACAGCCATACTTGCAACTATTACGTGTATTCGGGGATGGCGTGGTCCTTCCGGTCCTGTATCGTGCCGCCGGTGCCGGCGGACGACGCCATGCCAGTGCTGGCTGCGGCAACGCACCGTGGTCCGGCATCGCTGCACGGAGGGCGTGCGGCAGGCGGCATTCGGAGGTCCAGGCTTGGCACTGTCAATCGGCGTCATCGGAGCAGGCTGGTACGGCTGCCACATCGCGGTCTCCCTGCGCGCCCTCGGCCTGGACGTGGACGTGTTCGAGCAGCACGCCCGCCCGCTGCACGAGGCCTCCGGCAACAACCAGTTCCGCCTGCACCTGGGGTTCCACTACCCCCGCCACCACATCACGCGCGTGCAGTCCCGCGACGGCTTCATGCGCTTCGTCGAGCGCTACCCAAACCTCAGCCGCGAGGTCGCCGAGAACATCTACGCCGTCCCGCGCGAGGACAGCCTGATCGACTTCGCCACCTACCGCCTGATCATGACCTCGTCGGGCATCGACTACCGCGAGGTGCGGGAGACCAGCATCCGGCTGCACGGCGTTGATGGCCTGATGCTGGCCGGGGAGCGCGTGCTGCTGATCGACCGCGCCCGGCGCTACTTCACCGAGCGCCTGGGCCGCCACCTGCACCTGGGCACGCGGATCAGCCACGTGGAGGACCGGGCGGACGGCATCTACCTGGACGGCGCGCGGTACGACATCCTGGTCGATGCCACCTGGGGCCACCGCGCCGGGCTGCCGATGAAGTTCTTCTATGAACCGACGATCCTGCTGTACTACGAGACCGACGGGCCGTTTCCCGCCGTCACGCTGGTCGATGGCCCGCTGTGCTCGATCTACCCGACCGAGGACCCTGGCCTGTACACCCTGTCCAGCGTCCCCCACACCCCGCTGGGCCAGGTCGGGACCGCCGAGGCCGCCCGGCGCCTGCGCGATGGCGTGACGGGGGAGACGGTCGCCGCCAAGGCCCGGCTGATGGAGCAGCAGATCCAACACTACGTGCCGGAGTTCCGCGACCGCTTCCGCCTGGTCGGCCCGCAGGTCAGCATCAAGACCAAGCCGGTCGGCAAGTTCGATGACCGGAGCTGCTACGTGTTCCACGGCGGGCGCACCTTCACCGTCATGTCCGGCAAGATCGATACGATCTTCTTCGCCGTCGAGCGCATCCTGACCCTCATCGCGGCCGGGCAGGTGGACGGGGCCGGCGACGCCAGCTCGCTGCGGCGCGAGGCCGTGCAGGTCCGGGCCTGACCGGGTGGGCGCCCCACCGTGCGACGCGCTGGTTGGCAGCACCGGCTTCGTCGGCGGCGCCCTGCTGGCGCGGCGCGGGTTCGGCGCGCGGTTCCACTCGGCCGACATCGAGGCGATCGCCGGGCGGCGGTTCGCCCGGGTGGTGTGCGCCGGGGTGACGGCGGTGAAGTGGTGGGCCAACGCGAACCCGGCGGCGGACCTGGCGGGGATCAGGCGGCTGACCGCCTGCCTGGACCGGGTTGAGGCCGACAGCTTCGTGCTGATCTCCACGGTCGATGTCTATGCCGATCCGCAGGGCGTCACCGAGGACGACCCGGCGTCCGGTGTGCAGCCTTATGGGCAGCATCGGGCCATGCTGGAGGACTGGGTGCGGAGCCGCTTCCCGCGTCACCACATCATCCGCCTGCCGGCGCTGTTCGGGCCGGGGCTGAAGAAGAATGCCCTGTTCGACCTGCTGCACGGCAACCGGCTGGCCTGGATCGACCCGGCCTCCCGCTTCCAATGGTATCCCCTGCCCCGGCTGGCGGACGACATCGACCGGGTGCAGGCGGCTGCGCTGCCCCTGGTGAACCTTGTCACCGAGCCGCTGCCGATGGCCGCCCTCCAGCAGCGCCTGTTCCCTGGGCAGCGGCTGGGCGGCCAGGCGGGGCCAGTCGCCTACGACGTCCGCACCCGGCACGGCCCGGTGTTCGGCGGCAACGGGGACTACGCGATGACGGCGGAGGCGGTGATGTCCGCACTCGCGGCCTTCGTGGCCGGGGCGAAGGCATCGGCCCCGGCGTGAAGCTTGGGGTCTCCAACCTGGCCTGGGCGCCGACGGACACCCCGGCCGCGCTGGACCGGCTGGCCGCGCTGGGCGTGCAGGGGATCGAGGCCGCGCCGACGCGCATCGCCGGGTGGGACGGCCTGACCGAGGGCGTCCTGGCTGGCTTCCGGCGCCAGGTTGCGGCGGCGGGCCTGCAGATCGCATCCTTGCAAGCCGTGTTCTTCGGCCGGCCCGGCGACCAGTTGCTGGGCGACGCCGCCGCCTTTGCCGCCATGGCGGAGCACACCCGCCGCATCTCCGCCATCGCCGGGACCCTGGGTGCCGGGGTCGCGGTGTTCGGCGCCCCACGCAACCGCATCCGCGGCGCCTTGACGGAGGCGGCTGCCGAGGAGCTGGCGGCGGCACGGCTGCAAGTCCTGGGTGACATTGCCCAGGCTGCCGGGCTGGTGCTCGCCCTGGAGCCGGTGCCGCCCTGCTATGGCGCCGACTTCCTGCTGCATGCTGCCGAGGTGCGCCGCCTGGTCCGCCGGTGCGGGCACCCGGGCATCCGCACCCACCTGGACTCGGCGTGCATCACGCTGGCCGGCGACGGGCTGGCGCATGAGATCGCCGCGACCGGGGCTGGCGAGGGCGGCCTGGCCCACTACCACATCGCCGAACCCGGCCTCGGCCCGTTCGATGCTCCGTGCTGTCCCCATGCCGCGGCGGGGGGCGCGCTGCGGCAGGCTGGCTATGGCCGCTGGCTGGTGATCGAGATGCGCGAGCAGCCTGGCGGCCTTGCAGCCGTGGAGGCGGCCATCCGCCTGGCGCGGCAGGCTTATGGGGCGCTGCCAACGTAGCGGGCGCCGATCGCCGAGGCGGTGGCAACAGGGCGTCATCGCCGCCATGCTGCACCGGGCGCTCTCCGGCTCGGCAGTGGAGGTGAGGGAGTCTCCGGTGCCGCATGACGGGACGGTCGCGCGGCTGGATGGAGGCCCCGCCTTGGCAGGGTTGGCGCCGCAAGACCCCCTCACCCCGGCCCTCTCCCGGGGGGAGAGGGGGAAGGTGGCCCCCATTCATGCGGCTTCAGCCCCTCTTGACCCAGCCGCGCTCGCCTTGCTGCCAGTAGGTCAGAGCCAGCCCGGTCGCCTTGGCGGCTGACCACCGGCTGCGGGCTGCCTCCACCGCGGCGCCGTCCCCGCCGTCGAACAGGTCGAACACGCGGTCGAACAGCGCATCCCCGGGCATGCTGGCCCCGTCCAGCACGAACAGGTAACGCGCGCCATTGGGGCAGTCCTCGCCGGCCGTCAGCCAGATCGGCTGCAATGCGCCCTCGCCCGCCTTCCCGAACGTGCGCGCGGTGCCATGCGGCAGCCAGTCCGGGTCCTTGCTGGCCCACAGCGCCTCGTCCAGCGCCGCCACCCGGACCTCCGAGCCGCACCGCACCAGTGCCCGCCGCCCGGCGGCCAGGGTGCGGCCCAGTAGCGCCGGCAACGCCGCGTCCGGCGTGGTGCGGGTCAGGTGGTAGAAACCGACCTCAGCCATGCGTCTCATAGTATTCGGCCACCAGGCGATCCAACATGCGGACGCCGTATGCGGTGGCGCCCTTCGGCGTGGTCGGGCTGTCCTTGGTGGCCCATGCCATGCCGGCGATGTCCAGGTGCGCCCAGGGGCCGCGCACGAACCGCTGCACGAACTGCGCGCCGATGATGGCGCCGCCGGGCCGCCCGCCGATGTTCTTCATGTCGGCGATGTCGGACCGGATCAGCTTGTCGTAAGCCTCGCCGAGCGGCATCCGCCACAGCGGCTCCCCTGCCGCCTTGCCCGCCGCCAGCAGCCGGTCCGCCAGGGCGTCGTCGTTGCAGAACAGCCCGCCGTGCTCATGCCCGAGGCTCACGATGATCGCGCCGGTCAGGGTGGCGAGATCGACGGTGATCGCCGGGTCGAAGGCGTCCTGCGCGTGCCACACCAGGTCGGCCAGCACCAGGCGGCCCTCGGCGTCGGTGTTCTGCACCTCGATGGTCTGCCCCGACAGCGAGCGCACGACATCGCCGGGGCGCTGCGCGGTGCCGCTCGGCATGTTCTCAACGAGGCCGACAATGCCCGCCGCGTTGACCCGCGCCTTGCGCCCGGCCAGCGCCGCCATCAGGCCGACCACGGTGCCGGCGCCGGCCATGTCCCACTTCATGTCCTCCATCCCCGGCGCGGGCTTGATGCTGATGCCGCCGGTGTCGAAGGTGACGCCCTTGCCGACGAAGCAGACGGGCTTGGCGCCGCTCTCCCCGCCGTTCCAGCGCAGGGTGACCACCCGCGCCTCCTGCACGCTTCCCATGGCGACGGCGAGGATGGCCCGCATGCCGATTCGCTCCAGGTCGGCGGGTCCGAGCACCTCGATCTCTAACCCAAGCTCGGCCAGGGGACGGCAGCGTTCGGCCATCTCGGTCGGGGTCAGGACGTTCGGCGGCTCGCTGGCGAGGTCGCGGGACAGCACGACGCCGCGGGCGATGGCGGCGAGCGGCGTCCAGGCTGCCCCGGCCGCGTCGGGATCGTCGGTCAGCACCGTCAGGGCTTGCAGCTTCGGCTTGTCGTCCGCGGACTCCTTCGTGCGGTAACGGTCGAAGCGGTAGGACCGCAGCAGCGCGCCCAGCCCGGCATGCGCGGCGTGGGCGGGCGGCATCCCATCGGCGGCCACCGCGGCCACGGCGTCCCGCGCCAGCGCGGTATAGGCCAGCCCGCCCGCCTCCTCCATGCCACGGGGGGTGTGGTCGGCCTCCTTGCCCAGCCCGACCAGCACGACGCGGGTCAGGCCCTCGCTGGGCGCCAGCACGGTGCAGGTCTGGCCCTTCTTGCCGGTGAAGGCGGCGGCGGCCATCGCACGGGTCAGCGCGCCGCCACACGCCGCATCCGCCTGCGCCGCCACGCCCGCCCCGGCGCCCAGCCCAGCCGCGGCGGCCTCGGTCAGCAGCAGGGCCAGGGCGCCGGTCGAGGGCGGGGCAGCCGGGGCGAACGCGATGTCGGTCATGGGGTCTCCAGGAGTGACTAGCCTTACACTGTAGCAGCGCACCCCCGCTTTGCCAGGGTGCGCCTGCTTGTGGTCCTATGCCGCGATGGAAGATGCAGCCCTGCTGACCCTTGCCGCCGACCTGGCCCGCCGCGCCGCCGCCGTGATCCTGGCCGTTCGCGCCCGCGGCTTCGAAACCCAGCGCAAGAGCGACGAAAGCCCGGTGACCGAGGCCGACCACGCCGCGGAGGCGCTGATCGTCCAGGGCCTGCGCGCGGCGACGCCGGGCATCCCCGTGGTGGCGGAGGAGGAGCACGCGGCCGGCCTGCTGCCCGACCCGCACCACGAGTACTGGTTGGTCGATCCCCTGGACGGCACGCGGGAGTTCGCCGCCGGGCGGGACGAGTTCACCGTCAACATCGGGCTGGTGCGCGATGGCCGGGCGGTGCTGGGCGCCGTGGGGGTGCCGGCGTATGGCGAGCTGTTCGGCGGCATCCTCGGGGACAAGCCGCGCGCCTGGAAGCGCACCACCGCCGGGGAGCACGCGATCCGCGCCCGGGTGCCGCCGCCGGAGGGGCTGCATGTGCTGGCCAGCCGGCATTATGCCGCCGACCCGCGGCTGGACACCTTCCTGGAGGGCCGCGCGATGGCCAGCATGACCAACATGGGATCGGCGCTGAAGATCGTCCGCGTGGCGGAGGGGGTGGCGGACCTGTATCCCCGGTTCGGCCGCACGATGGAGTGGGACACCGCCGCCCCGCATGCGGTGCTGCAGGCGGCCGGCGGCCAGGTCCGCGCGATGGACGGCACGCCGCTGCTGTACTGCAAGCCCGGCTGGGAGAACGGCGCCTTCGTCTGCACCGGGCGCTGAAGGGCCGGGCGTTGGCGGCGGCCATGGATAGCGGGTGCATGGACACCGGGCGCATGAACACCGAACGCTTGGCGGACGACGAGGCCGGCATCGCCCGCGCCGCCGCGCTGCTGCTGGGCGGCCAGCTTGTCGCGTTCGGGACGGAGACTGTGTACGGCCTCGGCGCCGACGCCACGAACAACACGGCCGTCGCCTCGATCTTCGACGCCAAGGGCCGGCCGCACTTCAACCCGCTGATTTGCCACTACCCGGACGCCGACGCCGCGTTCGCCCATGTCGAGGCGCCCGGCGCGGCCCGGCGCCTGGCCGAGCGGTTCTGGCCGGGGCCGCTGACCCTGGTGCTGCCGCGCCGGGTCACCTGCCCGGTGGCGCTGCTGGCCGGCGCCGGGCTGGAGACGCTGGCCGTCCGCGTCCCCGCCCACCCGGCGGCGCTGCGGCTGCTGCGCGCCGTGGGGCGCCCGGTGGCGGCGCCGTCGGCCAACCGGTCCGGCGAGGTGTCGCCCACCACCGCCGCGCATGTGCTGGCCGGGCTGGACGGACGGATTGCCGCCGTGCTCGACAGCGGCCCGTGCCCGGTCGGGGTTGAGAGCACGGTCCTGGACCTGGCAGCGGGCCGCCCCTTCCTGTTGCGCCCCGGCGGCGTAGGGCTGGACGCGCTGGAGGCCGCCATCGGCCCGGTCGGCCGCGGCATCACGCCCCAGGCCGCGGAGGGGCCACGCACCCTGCGCTCGCCGGGGCTGCTGGTGTCGCATTACGCCCCACGGCTGCCGGTGCGGATGGAGGCGGCAGGCGCGGGTGCGGACGAGGCGCTGCTGGCGTTCGGCCCCGCCCCGCCGGGGGCTGGCGCGGTGTTCCAGCTCAGCGCGGCGGCGGACCCGGTGGAGGCCGCCGCGCGCCTGTTCGCCGGGCTGCGCTGGCTGGATGCGGAGGGGGCGCGGCTGGGGCTGCGCGGGATTGCGGCGATGCCGGTGCCGGCGGATGGGCTGGGGCTGGCGATCAACGACCGGCTGCAGCGGGCGGCGGCGCCGCGGGGGTAGGCCTCCTTGACGGTTCATGACCGTGACACCTGGAGAGCTGGCTGTTATCCTTCGCTGCATGGAACGTGCCGAGTTCATCAGGCTCAAGTATGGCGATCTAGCCAAGTGCGGCTGGTCTCCCCGGCAGCGCGAGCGCTTCGGCTACCTTACCCCGGACGATCGGTACGAGTTGGCCGTGTGCAAGCATGTCGTCCCTGGTATCGATTGGCTCGACGTGGGGTGCGGGCGCTTCCTGTTCGGCTCTAACAAGGAACTAGCGGCGGTGCTGGCTACCCGCTGCAAGTCGCTGACTGGCATCGACCCCAGTCCGAACATCTGGGACAACGAACTTCTACAGCACCGAGAGCAGTGCCTGATCGAGGACTTCAAGCCAGACCGGCAATATGATCTGGTCACACTCAAGATGGTGGTTGAGCACATGACTGACCCAGCCGGCGCATGCGCCGCGCTGGCCCGGCTAGTGCGCCCCGGCGGGCGGGCCATCATTTACACTGTCAACAAGTGGTCGCCGGTGACGGTTCTATCGGCCATAACCCCGCTTGCGTTCCATCACGTCGCCAAACGCATTCTGTGGGGTGCCGAGGAGCGCGACACGTTCCCGACCGTCTACAAGATGAACACCCGATCCACTCTAAAAGCGCTGTTCGGCACCGCCGGCTTTACCGAAGCTTCATTTGAGTACCTGTCAGATACTCGCACCCTGGCGCAGTTCAGGGCGACGAGCTGGCTTGAGCTGGCGCTCTGGCGCGGTCTGCGGGCCGTGGGGGCGGGCTACCCGGAAAATTGCCTGCTTGGCGTGTACACTCGCCTAGAACATTGATCCGGGACAGCCCAAGTCCCGTTTAGCTAGGTCCCACCTAGCTCAGCCGGAGCCGAAAGGCATGCCGGCCCTGTCGCACCTCCGTTGCCAGAGGACCTCGTGGAAGCGCTTCTGTTCATGCTGAACTCGTTCGCAATGGTCGTCATGATATACATGGGCCTGCGTGACGATCGCCGGCCGCCGGGCACGCCGCGGACTAGCGTGTTCCGCATGACTGAGGACGGCGTGCTGCGCCCGGATCAGGCTGCCAAGCGGGAGCGTGAGGCGCGCATCGCACGGAGCCGCAGGACATGAGAGACTTGATGTTCGCCTTCGTGTGGCTGGCGCTGTTGCCGGTCAGCCTGGTGTCGGCCAGCATGGGCGTGTTGATCTGGGTCTGGACAGCATTGCTATCGCCCAACGAGTTGCTGTACGGCTTCATGGCTGGCGTCCCGCTGAACAAGATGGTCGCCCTCACGACCATCGCCTGCGTATTTCTGAGCCGGGAGAAGAAGGAGCCTTACGCCGACGGTATGCTGATCTTGATGCTGCTGCTCGGCGCCACGGCGACCATCTCCTGGTATGGCAGCATCGTTTCTACCCCCGATGGCACTGATCTTTACGAGAAGTTACTCAAAGAAGTCGTGCTGGCGTTCACCATCGCGGCTGTAATGACCACCCGGCATCGCATTCACCTGCTTGTGCTCGTCGTCGCCCTGTCGTTCGGCTTCATCGCCGTCAAGGAGGGGCTAATCTTCTTGCTGACGGCTGGCGGCCACAAGGTGATTGGAACCGGGTCCGTCGGCGACAACAACTCGCTCGCCACCACGCTGCTCATGGTCATTCCGCTGATGTTCTACTTGTCCCGCTACTCCGCTGTCCGGTATGTGCGGATCGGGCTGCTGGCCGCGCTGGGCCTGAGCGTCGTGACGGTGGTGGCAACCTTCTCGCGCGGCGGCTTCGTCGGCCTGCTCGTGCTCGCTGCGTTCATGGTTAAGAACAGCCGCAGCAAGGTTGGCTCCGTCCTGCTGGTCGTGGTGAGCGGTGTGCTGATCTACACCCTGGCACCGGAAAGCTGGTTCGAGCGGCTGAACACCATCGGGGACGCGAGCAATGACGGGTCGTTCATGGGCCGGGTCATGGCGTGGAAGATCAGTTGGCTGATTGCCATGGACCATCCGCTGTTCGGCGGCGGGATGCACGCGGTGCAGCGCATGCTGGTGTGGAGCACTTACGAGCCTTACCTCTATCTCTTAGACTTCATTAAGACGCCGCCGCCGGACGGGTATCCTCATGCTGCCCACAGCAGCTACTTTGAGGTTCTGGGCGATCTCGGCTTCGTCGGGCTGTCTATCTTCTTGACCCTGTTGCTGGCGGCGTTCTGGACATGCCGTCGCACCTACCGCATGGCCCGACAGCATCCTTCGCTGCTTTGGGCGGCTGACCTGGCGCGCATGATGCAGATCAGCCTGGTCGTCTATGTCGTGACCACAATGGCGCTAAGCATGGCCTACTTCGAGATGTTCTACATTTTGCTCGCCATGATATCCCGGACGCACCGGACCGTACGGCTGGCCGTTGCAGCCGAAGCGGCGGAGCAATCCAGGACGGTCGGCAAACCGATGCGTGTTGGGCTGCCACAGCCGGCTTTCAGCAGGAGCGCCGCCCCTGCCGCAAGCCTGGCCGGCCGGGGATAGGAGAAAAGCCGTGCCCGATCACTCCATGATGTCTGATGTGCCCACCCTGCTGCCCGCCCTGCACGCCATCGTCGGCGACCGCGGCCTGCTGACGGCGGACGCCGACACCGTCGCGTATTGCGAGGACTGGCGCCACCTTTACCAGGGCCGCACCCCGGCCGTCGTGCGCCCGGCCAGCACGGCGGAGCTGGCGGAGGTCGTGCGGCTGTGCGCGGCGCGCGGCGTGGCGCTGGTGCCGCAGGGCGGCAACACCAGCATGGTCGGCGGCGCCACACCCTCCGGCGACGGCAGCCAGGTGGTGCTGTCGCTGTCGCGCATGAACCGCATCCGCGCCGTCGATCCCATCGACATGACCATGGTGATCGAGGCCGGGGTGCCCTGGAAGCTGGCGCAGGACGCGGCGGCGGAGGCCGGGTGCCTGCTGCCGCTGTCCATCAGCAGCGAGGGCACGGCGCAGGTCGGCGGCATCCTGTCCGCCAATGCCGGCGGCAACAACACCCTGCGATATGGCAACGCGCGCGACCTGGTGCTGGGGCTGGAGGTCGTGCTGCCCGACGGGCAGGTGTGGGACGGGCTGCGGTCCCTGCGCAAGGACAACACCGGCTACTGCCTGCGCCAACTGTTCGTCGGCGCCGAGGGCACGCTGGGCGTGATCACCGCCGCCGTGCTGAAGCTGGCAGCCCGCCCGCTGGAGACCGAGGTCGCCCTGGCCGCCGTGCCCACGCCGGACGCCGCCAGCACGCTGTGCCGGCGATTCCAGCAGCATGATGCGGCGGCCGTGCAGGCGTTCGAGTACATGTCCGGCGCCGGCATGGCGCTCGTGCTGCGCCACATCCCCGGCACGGTGCTGCCGCTGGCCAGCGCCGCGCCGCACTACATCCTGGTGGAGCTTGCGACGTCCCGCCCCGGCGCCGGGCTGCGCGACGCGATGGAGGCGGTGCTGGGCCAGGCGATGGAGGACGGGCTGGTGCTGGACGCCGCCCTGGCCGACAGCGGGGCGCAGCGGGCCGCCATCTGGCGCCTGCGCGAGGAGCACGCCGAGGCGCAGAAGCGCGAGGGCGCCAGCGTCAAGAACGACGTGAGCGTGCCCGTGAGCCGGGTGCCCGAGCTGATCGCCCGCGCGGCGGCGGCGTGCGAGGCGCTGATCCCCGGCATCCGCCCGGTGCCGTTCGGCCACCTGGGCGACGGCAACATTCACTTCAACCTGGAGCAGCCGCCGGGTTGGGCGGCGGCGGACTTCCTGGCCCGCAGCCACGACATCATGGACGCCGTGAACGCCGTCGTGCAGGACCTGGGCGGCAGCTTCTCGGCCGAGCATGGGGTGGGGCTGCTGAAGCCCTACATGATGCCGGGCTGGCGCGGCGGGGCGGAACTGGACGCCATGCGCCGGATCAAGGCGGCGCTGGACCCGCAGGGGATCATGAACCCGGGCAAGGTGCTGCCGTAGCAGGACCGGACCTGGGCGTGTCGCTCCGCGCCCTCCTGACGGCGCTTGCCGTCCCGCCGGTCAACCTGCTCCTGCCCTGCCTGGTCGGCGTGCTGCTTCTGCGATGGCGGCGGCGGATGGCGATTGCGTTGCTGGCGGGCGGACTTGGCGGACTGCTCCTGCTGGGGCTGCCGATCGTGTCCGGAACGCTGATCGCTTCCCTAGAGGGTAACCTGCCGCTCCTGGCCCCATCCAGTGCGCCGCCCGGCGCCATCATCATCCTGTCCGGGGACGCCGTCCTGAACGCCGGCGTCCAGGAACCTGGCCCGCTGACGCTGGAGCGAGAGCGGGCGGGCGCCGCCCTGCATCGGCTGACCGGACTGCCTATCCTGGTGACAGGCGGAACGGTCGGGGACGGCGATCAGACGTTGGCTGGGCTGATGACCGCCAGCCTGGCCGCCGACTTCGGCACCTCGGTGCGCTGGATCGAGCCAGCCGCCCAGAACACCGCGGAGAACGCCCGCCTCAGCGCAACGATCCTGCGTGCCCAGGGCATTGGCTCGATTCTGCTGGTTACGCATGCCTGGCACATGAGGCGGTCGCTGCTCGCCTTCGCCGGCACCGGCCTGACTGTCACAGCGGCGCCGGTCCGCATGGACCCGGCGCCGAAAGGACGCGCATTGGACTTCGTTCCGCGCGCCCGGTCGTGGCAGGACAGCTACTACGCCCTGCACGAGTGGATTGGCTGGGCCGCAGCATCGGTACAGGCGTGGCTGCGGGGCGAGGCAGCAAACCTAGCGTCCACCGGGCCGGGACCGCCTCGTTCCTCCTAGCCACCCCGCGCCCGCCCATGATATCGCAGGCTAGTCAGCCAACCGGAATTTCCGAGATGCCAGAGATTTCATTCCGGCCGGACATGGAGTGGCTCCGGTCCGTCAACAACGAGGTGCGGTCCCCCGAACGGCTGCGCGCACACTATGAGGTCGAGGCCGTGCTGGCGGCCCGCCTGCGCGCCTCGCACCCGGGCGAGCGGAACGTATTGTATAGTCAACTTTATGCCGAGTTGTTCGCGCGCCTGCCCGATCATCCACAGCACCGGATCGACCCGGCGAAACGGCGGCGCAACACCAGTAACCAGGTCACCTTCCTGCGCCATCACCTGCGGCCGGGCGACACCTACGTCGAGATAGGCTGCGGCGATGCGGCTGTGACCCAGGCGCTTGCTCCGTTTGTGCAAACCGCTATCGGCGTTGACGTCACCCCCGTCCTGATCGATCGGACGGAGGCGCCGGCCAATTTCCGCTTCGTGCACACAAACGGGACCGACCTGCCGCTGGATACCGGTTGCGCCGACCTGGTGTACTCCAACCAGGTGATGGAGCACCTGCACCCCGACGATGCCGAGCAGCAACTGCGGGAGGTCTGCCGGGTGCTGAAGCCCGGCGGCGCCTACATCTGCTCCACTCCCAGCCGCATCACCGGGCCGCACGACATTTCATGCTACTTCGGGCACGAACCCACCGGCTTCCACATGCGCGAGTATGACCACGCCACGCTGGCGGCCATGTTCCGCGCCGCCGGGTTCCGGTCGGCCCGGGCGCACATCACCCTCAAGGGGCGGCGGCTGACCGTGCCCGTGGCGCCGGTGGGCCTGGTCGAGCAGTTGGTGGTGCGCCTGCCCCGCGCCGTGCGGACACGGCTGACAGGCATCGGTCCCGTCCGCAACCTGGCCGGGGTCGTGCTGATCGGGCGGAAATAAACCTCGTTTCCGGAAAGCACCACCCGTTTCCGCCTGAGCGGCCATTGGGCTAGAACGCCCACATGCGCCTCGCCTCCTCCCAGCTCGACCGCTACATCTTCCGCCAGCTCCTGGTCGCCCTGCTCGCCGCCACCGGCGCCCTGGTCGCGCTGATCTGGCTGACCCAGAGCCTCCGCTTCGTCGAGCTGGTCGTGAACCGCGGCCTGTCGTTCGGCGTGTTCTTGCGCCTCACCGGCCTGCTGATCCCCAACTTCGTCGCCGTCATTCTGCCGATCACCACCTTCGTCGTCGTGCAGTTCGTCTATCAGCGCCTGGCCGGGGACCGCGAGCTGACGGTGATGCGCGCCGCCGGGCTGTCGCAGGGGGCGCTGGCGCGGCCGGCGCTCGGCCTCGCCGCGGTGGTCGTCATCGCCTGCTACGTGCTCAACATCTGGATTGTCCCTGTGAGCTACACCGCCTTCCGCGAGTACCAGTTCGAGATCCGCAACCGCCTGGCCGCCCTGCTGCTGCAGGAGGGCGTGTTCACCCCGATCAGCGAGGACCTGACCGTCTATGTCCGCCGCCGCGACCCGGATGGCACCCTGCACGGCATCCTGGTCGAGGACGAGCGGCAGCGGAACAGCCGCGCCACCATCCTCGCCGAGCGCGGGCGGCTGATCGATGGCGGCGCCAGCCCCCGCCTGCTGCTGCAGTCCGGCAGCCGGCAGGAGATCGACAAGAACAACGGCCGGCTGGACGTGCTGACCTTCGCCGAGACCACGCTCGACCTCGCCAGCGCAACCAACAAGAACGGCGAGCAGCGCTACCGCGACTCGACGGAGATGTCCCTGGGCGAGCTGCTGGCGCCGGAGATCGGCGGCGTCAGCCAGCGCGACATCGGCAAGTTCCGCGTGGAGGCGCACCGCCGGCTGACCGCGCCGCTGACGGCCGCGAGCTTCGCCCTGGTGGCGCTGCTGTCGGTGCTGACCGGCGCGTTCCAGCGGCATGGCGGCGTCGCGCGCCCGCTGGCGGCGGTGGGGGCGGTGGTGGCGCTGCTGGCGCTGGGGCTGGCGGTCGCCAACCTCGCGGCGCGGCAGCCGCTGCTGATCCCCCTGGTTTGGCTGCACGCCATCCTGCCCGGCGTCATATGCGCCTGGCTGCTGCTCGGGCCGCAATGGCACGGCCGCCGCGCCGCCATGCAGCGGACCTAGGCGCATGGCCCTGACCCTGTCCGCCTACATCGCCCGGCGGTTCAGCGTCGCGGTGCTGGCCATGCTGGCGGCGCTGTCCGGGCTGGTCGGCCTGTTCGACTTCATCGAGCTGCTGCGCCGGTCGGCCACCAAGCCAGACGCCACGTTCGCCCTGGTGTCGGAGATCGCCGGGCTGCGGCTGCCCTACATCGCCATGCAGATCCTGCCGTTCGCGGTGCTGCTGGGCGGCATCCTGGCGTTCTGGCGCCTCACGCGCAGCAGCGAGCTGATCGTCGCCCGCGCCTCCGGCGTGTCGGCCTGGGGGTTCCTGGCGGCGCCGCTCGGCTGCGCGATGCTGCTGGGGGCGACGGCGACGGCGGTGGTCAGCCCGCTGTCCTCGGCGATGCTGGGCCGGGCGGAGTCGCTGGACAACGCCTACTTGCGTACCAACGGCGGCCCGGCGGCGCTGTCCGGCGGGCAGCTCTGGCTTCGGCAATCCGACCGCGAGCTGGACCCGCAAGGGGTGGCGTTCCTGCATGGCCAATCCGTCACCCTGCGCGGCAAGTCGCTGGTGGCCAACGACGTCAGCGTGTTCCGGCTGGACGGCGAGGACCGGCAACTGTCGCGCATCGAGAGCAAGCGCGCCACGCTGGTCGAAAGCAAGGCCGGCCGCGGCGGCGAGTGGGTGCTGCAGGACGCCCGCCGCATGACGCCCGACCACCTGCCGGAGCCGGTGGGCACCGTGCAGCTTCCGACCGACCTGACGGTGGGGCGGGTGCAGGAGAGCTTCGCCAGCCCGGACACCCTGTCGGTGTGGACCTTGCCGGACTTCATCGGGCTGCTGGAGCGGTCGGGCTTCTCCGCCATCCGGCACCGGCTGCACTTCCAGGAGCTACTGGCGCTGCCGCTGCTAGCGGGAACGATGGCGCTGGTGGCGGCGGGGTTCTCAATGCGGGCGACTCGGCGCGGCGGCGTCGGGCGCATGATCGGCAGCGGCGTTGCGGCGGGGTTCGCGCTGTTCGTCGTCAGCAAGGTGGCGGCGGAGTACGGCCAGTCGGGCACCCTGCCGCCCGCCCTGGCCGCCTGGGCGCCAGCGGGGGCCGGGCTGATGCTGGCGGTCTCGCTGCTGCTGCACCTGGAGGACGGATAACGCCTTCTCCCTCTCCCTCCGGGAGAGGGCCGGGGTGAGGGATGCGGCAAGGGCAGGCTCGGCCACATGAACACTGTCCCTCGCTCCTTAGTCGGAAAGCTCAGTCCCGGCCGCCTCCCTCACCTCGACCCTCTCCCGGAGGGAGAGGGAGAAGGCATCCCTTTTGTCCCGGGGCTTGTCCGGCTAGAAGGGAGAAATGGCAGGCCCAACCCTCCCCCTCTCCGCCCGCCGGACCATGCGCCGCCTGGCGGGGGGCGCCGCGCTCTCGCTGTTGCTGGCTGCCCCCGCCCATGCGCAGTTCGCCGCCGGCCGCCGTGCCCCCGGCACCCCGGCGCCGCAGCCGCTGTCCCGCACCGAACCGGTGTCCTTCACCGCCGACGACGTGCAGTATGACCGCGACAACGGCATCGTCACCGCCACCGGCAACGTCGAGGCCTGGCAGAACGACAACGTGCTGCGCGCCGACAAGATCACCTTCGACCGCAACACCAACGTCGCCGCCGCCACCGGCCACGTCGTCATGGTGCAGCCCGACGGCCAGGTGCTGTTCAGCGACTACGCCGAGCTGACCGAGGGCCTGCGCGACGGCGTGCTGCGCGGCCTGCGCGCCATCCTGGCCGAGAACGGCAAGCTGGTCGCCAACGGCGCCCGCCGCACCGACGGCAAGATCAACGAGCTGTCGCGCGCCGTGTATTCGACATGCAACCTGTGCGCCAAGGACCCGACCAAGCCGCCGCTGTGGCAGATCCGCGCCCGCACCGCCGTGCAGGACACCGAGAACAAGCGGATCGAGTACCAGGACGCCGTGGTCGACTTCCTGGGCGTGCCCGTCGCCTACTTCCCGTATATCTGGCACGCCGACCCGTCGGTGCGCCGGGCCAGCGGCTTCATGGTGCCGGACTTCGGCAGCAACACCTACCTCGGCGGCTTCGCCCGGGTGCCATACTACGCGGTGCTGGACGACCAGTCGGACGCGACGTTCACGCCGACGTTCAGCACGCGGCAGTACCTCAACCTGGACACCCAGTATCGCCGCCGCTTCAACGACGGCACCCTGCAGGTGGAGGCCGGCCTCGGCTACGATGAGCACCATGTCCAGGCCGACATCTTCGCCCGCGGCCGATTCGCCCTGGACGACACCTGGCGCTACGGCTTCGACATCGACCGGGCGAGCAGCGACATCTACCTGCGCGACTACTCCGTCACCGGCCGCGGCGACGTGCTGACCAGCAACGTTTACATCGAGGGCTTCGGCACCGGCGCCTACACCCGGCTGGACAGCATCGCCTACCAGGGCCTGGTGAGCAGCATCTCGCAGGCCCGGCTGCCCTACGTGCTGCCGCGCTACCAGTACAGCTTCTTCGGCGAGCCCGACGCCCTTGGCGGCCGGCTGAGCTTCACCACGCAGGACTTCAACGTCGTGCGCGAGATCGGCACCAACACGCAGCGCGCCGCCGCCGTCCTGAACTGGCAGCGCCCGTTCGCCGGCAGCTTCGGCGAGGTGTACGGCCTGACCCTGCAGAACGTCGCCGCCGGCTACTCCGCCACCAGCCTGAACCAAAATCCCAACTACGCCACGTCCAACAGCGCAGAGACGGCGCGCGACCATCCGCAGGTCGCCATCGACGTGCATTGGCCCCTGGTGCGGGATGGCGGCGGGCTGGGCACCCAGTTGATCGAGCCGATCGCCCAGGTGATCGCAGCCCCCAACACCGGCGGCCTGCGGAGCCAGCGCATCCCGAACGAGGACAGCCTGGACTTCGAGTTCACCGACCAGAACCTGTTCTCCCTCAACAAGTTTCCGGGCATCGACCGCCTGGAGGGCGGGCTGCGGGCCAACGTCGGGCTGCACCTGAACTGGTCGGTCGGCGACGCCTCGGTCGATGCGCTGGTCGGGCAAAGCTACCGCGCGCACCTCGACGACAGCTTCCCCGTCGGGTCGGGCCTGGAGCGGCATGCGTCGGACATCGTCACCCGCGCCACCGTCACCCCGGCGTCTTGGCTGGACTTCACGGGACGCACGCGGGTGGACCACAACACGGGCAACATCCGCTTCGCCGATGCGATCGCCAGCACCGGCACGCCGCTGCTGCGGCTGTCGGGCGGCTACATCTATGACTTCGTGAACCCCTATTTCTACTATGACACGCCGCAGCCGCCCGCGAGCTACTTCCAGCACCGCAACGAGGCCACGGCGACGGTCGCCACGCAGTACGGCCACTACAGGCTGTCGGCCAACGCGCGGCGGGACCTGAACCTCAACCAGATGGTCAGCGCCGGGGTGCATGGGACCTATGAGGACGAGTGCTTCATATTCGACGCGAGCCTGTACCGGCGTTATACGTCGCTGAACGGTGATGCGGGGGCGAGCCAGTTCCTGATCCAGATCACCTTCAAGACCGTGGGCCAGTTCGGCTTCCACCCGAGCTGACCCCGCCTCGCTGACCCAGCCGGGGCCGACCCGGCGCCGATTGCAAGTAGGACCCGTCACATGGCCACCTATCGCCCCCACGCACTGACGCCCCTCGTCGTGGCCGCGCTGCTCGCAGCCCCGGCGCTGGTTGCACCGGCCGGAGCGCAGCCGCACCGCGCGGCCACCTCCACGGCCATGGCGGCCAACGAGGCGCCGACGGCGCCCAACGCCGGGGCGTCCACCGCCGGGCAGGAACGCATCATCGCCGTCGTGAACGGCGATGCCATCACCACTGGCGACGTGATCAACCGCGGCCGGCTGTTTGCGCTCAGCACGGGCCTGCCGATCACGCCCGAGGTGCTGGAGCGGCTGCGCCCCCAGGTGGCCCGGCAGTTGATCGACGAGCGCCTGCGGCTGCAGGAGGTGCAGCGCCGCAAGATCTCCGTCAGCGACCGCGAGATCGCCACCTCCATCACCGACATCGAGACCCGCAACAACATGCCCAAGGGCGCGCTGGGCAGCAGCCTGTCGGGCCAGGGCGTGGCGGTGCGGACCCTGATCGACCAGGTCCGCGTGCAGCTCGGCTGGAGCCGCGTGCTGCGGGAGGAGCTGGGCGCCCGGGCCCAGGTCAGCGACGCCGACGTGGCCGAGCAGCTCAAGCTGTTCAAGGCCCAGATCGGCAAGCCCGAGTTCCATGTGGCCGAGATCTTCATCCCCATCGAGGACCCGGCCCGCGCCGCGGACGCCAGCCGGTTCGCCGACACCGTGATCGCCCAACTGCGCGCCGGCGCGCCGTTCCCCGTGGTGGCCGCGCAGTTCAGCCAGAGCCAGACCGCGCTGCAGGGCGGCGATCTCGGCTGGGTCCGCGCCAACCAGCTCGACCCCGAGGTGGCGTCGGTCGTGACGAAGATGCCGGAGGGGGCCGTCAGCAACCCCATCAAGGTGCCCGGCGGCATCAGCATCGTGTCGCTCGCGGGCAAGCGCGACATCGGCCGCGACCAATCGACGATGCTGCGCATCCGCCAGGTGTTCGTCGCGTTCCCCACCCCGCTGAACCCCGCCGCCCCCACCCCGGCGCAACGGTCCGCGGTGGAGCAGGCTGCCAAGGTGGCCGCCAGTGCCAAGTCCTGCGCCGACATGGAAGCCGCAAACACCAAGGCCGGGGCCGTCCGCCCCTCCGACCCCGGCGATGTGCGGCTGGAGGGCGTGGCCTCCGCGCCGCTGCGCACCCTGCTGTCCGGGATGGCGCCGAACCAGGCCAGCAAGCCGGTCGTCGCGAACGAGGGCGTGGCGGTGCTCATGGTCTGCTCGAAGGAGACCAAGACCGCCGCGGAGCCGACGAAGGAGGAGATTAGCAACCGGCTGCTGGGCGAACGGGTCGAGCTGGCGTCGCGCCAGTTGCAGCGCGACCTGCGCCGCCGGGCGGTGATGGACGAGCGCACCTGATCGCAGCCAGCCTTCCGCCTCCCAGCCTTCCCAGCCCCTCGTCCAGTCTTCCGCCGCTCCGCGAGGTCATCGCCCGGCACGGCCTGGACGCCCGCCGCAAGCTGGGGCAGCACTTCCTGCTGGACGCCAACCTGACCGGGCGCATCGCCCGGCTGGCCGGGGACCTGCAGGGCCGGCACGTCGTGGAGGTCGGCCCCGGCCCGGGCGGCCTGACCCGCGCGCTGCTGGAGACCGCGGCCGCGGAGGTGCTGGCGGTGGAGGTGGACCGGCGCGCCATCCTGGCCGTCGAGGAACTGGCTGCCGCCTACCCCGGGCGGCTGCGGGTGCTGGACGCCGACGCCACCCGGCTGGACCTGGCCGCGCTGGTGCCGGCGCCACGGCAGGTCGCCGCCAACCTGCCGTACAACGTCGCCACCCCCTTGCTGATCGGCTGGCTGCGCCAGGCGGCGGAGTGGGAGCGCATGACGCTGATGTTCCAGTTGGAGGTGGCCGAGCGCATCACCGCCGCCCCAGGGACCGGTGCCTATGGCCGGCTGGGCGTGCTGGCGGGCTGGACCTGCACGGCGGCCCTGCTGCTCCGCCTGCCGCCGGCCGCCTTCACCCCGGCGCCGAAGGTGTGGTCTGCCGTGGTCGGCCTGGTGCCGCACCCCGCGCAGCCGCCGGCCGACCTGTTCGCCGCGATGGAGCGCCTGACGGCCGCCGCATTCGGCCAGCGGCGCAAGATGCTGCGCGGCGCCCTGCGCGGCTTGGGCGGGGAGGCTTTGCTGGAACAGGCCGGCATCGCGCCGGAACGGCGGGCGGAGACGCTGACCGTGGCCGAGTTCGACCGGCTGGTCCGCAGCCTATAGGCAGCGGGGCTGCGTCAAAAGAGGTTTGCTGCCAACGTAGTATGACGCTCGCCGACAATTTTTAGACAGATGCGACTGCAACTGCCGGACGGTTTCTGGCATTGTCAATTCATGGTCAAGACAACGGTATTCGGTGCTGTTGCGCCAAAAGGCGCCCGCACCAAGCCCACCTCGGGCTGGTTCCAGCAGTTCAGCATGGCGAACAAGGGGCTGGGCCGCCTGCTGGCGGTCCTGGCCACGGTCACGCTGTTCGCGTTGGTCGCCTCGGTCTGGAATGCCTGGACGAACGACCTGGCGGTCTCGGCGCCATCCTTGGTGACCCTGCTCCTGCTGCTCGGCCTGCAGTCCGTGTCGCATCGGGCGAGGATACGCCAGGATCAGGCGTCGCTGGCCCTGGCCTGCCAGACAGCGGACGCGCTGCTGGCGCACATGGAGGAGGGTGCGATGCTCGTCTCCCCCGGGAAACGCGTGGAACTTTGCAACCCGCAGGCGATGACCATGCTGGAACTGACGTCGGACCTGGTGCAGACGCAGCCCGACCTGGCCGACATCCTGATCGACCAGGGCCACCAGGACGACCCTGGCAGCATCTCGCAGCCAGGTTGGAGCAACAATGCCGCCGTCGGCCTGGAGGCCACGGTGCACGTCTATCGCCGCCGTGACGGCCGGAGGGTCGATATCCGCAACATCGCCCTGCCCGGGGGCCGCAGCCTCCGCCTGTGTTCGCATGCCGGTGGTGAGCTGGCTGCGCGCAGTGCCCGGCGACGCTCCGACATCCTGGTCCCCACGCCCCGGTCGGACGGAATCACATTGGCATACCAGCCGGTCCTGGATACCGAGACCGGCGCGCTGCGCAGCCTCGTGGCACGGTCGCTGCGCGTGGCGCCCGACGGAACGGCGCCGGACGAAGCCGTGGTGCTGGACCGCAGCCTCGACAACTGGGTGCTGGAAACCGCGTGCCGTGAGGCCGCGACTTGGGCGATGCCGATCCACCTGTCGGTGCCGCTGTCACGCGGCAGCATGGCCGACTCCGGGCTGGTGGAGCATATCAGGGAGGTCCTGCACCTGACCGGCCTGGATGCGGACCGGCTGATGCTGGAGCTTCCGGTCAGCTACTTCGTTGCTGGCATGCCGCGGACCGTGCGCGCGACCCTGACGGCGCTGCGCGACGATGGGGTGGGGCTAATCCTGACCGAGGCCGGCCAGACCCCGACCCGGGTGGGGACCGATGTGGCGCTGTTCCGCAAGGTGAAGATCGACGGGGCGCTGATCGGCGCCATGCTGTCCGACCCGCTTGCGCTGCAGGCGGTGCGGGATGTGCTGGAGGACGCTGCCGGCATGGGGGCGGAGGTGGTGGCGGACGGCGTGACGGAGAATACCGAGCGCGAGATGCTCCGCATGCTGGGCTGCAGCGGGGTGCAGGGCGCCCTGCTGGGTTACCCAAGGCCGCCGGAGTGGGCGCGCGACTTCCTTTGGCGGGCCAACACGCAGTTTGCGAAGTAGCGGGCCGAGCCGCCCGCGGCTGCGTGAGGATACGGGCGAAGCCGCGTCGTGTGCCGGGCCAGCAACTGCTGCACGATCCGCCGGGGCGGGAAGTCGAAGGTCGGCTGGCTGCACGCCATCGGCGGCTCGGCGGCACCGGGCTTTGCCGTCGCCAACCTGGCGCTGCGCCGCGGCCAGGCCGACCCTGGTCCCGGCGCCGTCGTGCTGACCACCCGCCATGCTGGTCCTGCTGGGCGTGACGGCCTGGGCGGGGGGCGAGCTGTTCCCATACCAGGATGGTCGGCGTCACAGGCTTAAGACGACCAGGAGGGGCGTTACGCCGCCCAGCGGCGTCCAGCTGGCGTCCCTGCCGGCATCAGCGGCTTGCAACCTGCGCCCCACGCCGACATAACGTGGTTGGGGCGCAGGCTGCCCCCAATAGGGTTGGGGGCGTCCGGATGTGGGTCTTGCTGCTTTTGCCGTTCATCGGCCTGCTGTGGGTCCCATTCTACAACCATGCCGAGCCGGCGTTGTTCGGCTTCCCGTTCTTCTACTGGTACCAGTTGGCCTGGGTGCCGGTCACGGCATTGCTGACCTGGGTGGTGTACCGCGCCCAGGGCGGTGACCAGCAATGACCTCGATCATCGCACCGGGCGGCCTGGACTGGACGGCGCTGTCGGTCTGCGTCTTTTTCTTTGCCCTCGTGACCGTTATGGGCTTCGCCGCCACGCGGTGGCAGCGCGGCACGGCGGACCACGCGCACCTGGATGAATGGGGCCTGGGCGGGCGCAACTTCGGCACCTGGATTACCTGGTTCCTGGTCGGCGGGGACTTCTACACCGCCTACACCGTGATCGCGGTGCCGGCCCAGGTGTTCGCCATCGGCGCGCAGGGGTTCTTCGCCCTGCCCTACACCATCGTCGTGTATCCCATCGTGTTCACCATCATGCCGCGGCTGTGGACGTTCGCCCAGGCGCACGGGCACGTCACGGCCGCCGACGTGGTGTATGGCCGCTACGGCTCCCGCGGGTTGGAACTGGCCGTGGCGGCGACGGGGCTGCTGGCGACCATGCCTTACATCGCGCTGCAGCTTGTGGGCATGGAGGTCGTCATCAAGGCGCTGGGCCTGACGGGCGAGCTGCCGCTGATCGCGGCGTTCGCCATCCTGGCGCTTTATACCTATTCGGCCGGGCTGCGGGCGCCGGCGCTGATCGCGTTCGTGAAGGACATCATGATCTACGTCGTGGTGCTCGTGGCGGTGGCGTTCATCCCCTACAAGCTCGGCGGCTATGGTGCGGTGTTCGAGGCGGCCGGGCAGGCATTCGCGGCCAAGCCGGCCGGGGGACCGGCCTCGGGGCTGGTGCTGCGGGCGTCGCAGTACTGGCCGTATGCGACGCTGGCGCTCGGCTCGGCGCTGGCGGCGTTCATGTATCCGCATACCCTGACCGGCATCTTCGCCGCGCGGTCGGCCAACACCATACGCAAGAATGCCATCCTGCTGCCGGCCTACACCCTGCTGCTCGGACTGATCGCGTTGCTGGGCTACATGGCGCACGCGGCGGGGGTGAAGCCGGCGACGCCGAACGACACGGTCCCGGCGCTGTTCCGGACGCTGTTCCCGAGCTGGTTCACCGGGTTCGCGTTCGCCGCCGTCGCCATCGGGGCATTGGTGCCGGCGGCGGTGATGTCGATCGGCGCGGCCAACCTGTTCACCCGCAACATCTGGAAGGCCTATGTGCACCCCGGCGTGACCCCGGCCGGGGAGGCGCAGGTGGCCAAGCTGACCAGCCTGGCGGTGAAGGGCGGCGCGCTGCTGTTCATCCTGTTCGCGCCGGTGCAGTACGCGCTGGACCTGCAGTTGCTGGGCGGCCTCTGGATACTGCAGACCTTCCCGGCCGTGGTGTTCGGGCTGTTCTTCAACTGGTTCCGCGCGCCGGCGCTGCTGCTGGGCTGGGCAGTGGGCTTCCTGGGCGGAAGCTGGATCGCCTGGTCGGACGGGTTGAAGCCGCTGCATACCATCGTCGTCGGTGGGGAGAGCTACACCATCTATGTCGGGCTGCTGGCAGTGGTGGCGAACATCGCCGTCGCCGCCGTCGCCAACCTGGCGCTGCGGGCCAGCGGGGCCGGGGCGGCGCGCACGGCCTGACGTTTGATTGCGGCCACGGGCGTCACCGGCCGCTTTGCCGAGGGCACCCCGTGCGGGCGGCGCCAGGACCGCCTTGGGCGCGGCCGGGGCGGTGCATCTGGTGGCGTCGGGCACAGCACGCACGCCTGACGTGCCCAACGGTGAGCCTTGGTCCAGGTCCTGCGGGTCACGACCATCCGCCAGCAAGCCGCCCGGCGCTGAGCCGTAGCCCTGGGGGCTGGCTCAGTTCCGCCGGGGCTGAGCCGCATCTTCGGCCTCCTCCCCCAGCTGGCCGTTCCTTCGGACGCGCGGGCGTTCAGGAGGCGCGAGCCTCCGGCAGGGCCATCGCCGCACGCGAATCCACACGCGCCAGCCGGGACAGCATGTAGTCCACCTCCGCCTTGCCCTTCGCCGAAAGCCCCGGCGCCGGCTTGCGCTGCGCGTCGCTGGCCAGCAGGCCGCGGCGCATCAGCACCCACTTGCGCACCGCCAGGCCAATGCGCGCCTGCTGCTCATAGCGCAGCAGCGGCAGGTGCGCGTCGAACAGGTCATGCGCGGCGTCGCGCTGCCCGGCCGCCTGCAGGCGCACCACGTCCTGCAGCAGCTCGGGAAACGCATAGCCGGTCATCGCGCCGTCCGCGCCGCGCTCCATCTCGAAGTCGAGGAACAGGCCGCCGTTGCCGGTCAGGATGCTGATCGGGCGCAGGCTGCCGTCCTTTTGGAAGGCGCGCAGGGCGGTGATCTTCTCCAGGCCGGGCCAGTCCTCGTGCTTGAGCATGACGCAGCCGGGGTTGTCCTGCACGATGCGGCGGATGACGGCGGGGGTCATGACGACGGTCAGGGTCAGCGGGTAGTCCTGCAGCACCCAGGGCACGTCGGGTCCGATGGCCTCCGCAGCGCCGGCGAAGTACGCGGTGATCTCGTCATCGGTGCGCAGGTGCGGCGGCGGCGCGATCATCACCCCAGCGGCGCCCATCTCCATGCAGGACCGCGCCAGCGCCCGCATGGCCGCGAAGCCCGGCGAGGACACGCCGACGATCACCTGCGCGGCCGGCATGCCGCGGATGAAGCGTCCGGCGACCTCCAGCGCCTCCTCGGCGGTCAGCTTCGGCGCCTCGCCCATGATGCCCAGCACGGTCGCGCCCTGCACGCCGCAGCCGGCATAGAAGCTGGCCAGGCGGTCAATGGAGTGGAGGTCGAGGCGGCCGTCAGGGTGGAACGGGGTGGGGGCGATGGGGTAAACGCCGTGGGCGCCGGGGGTCAGCATGGGGGTCTCCTGCAACTTCTCACAGCCCAGCACCGCAGCAGCGGCAGCACAACCCTTCTCCCTCTCCCTCCGGGAGAGGGTTGGGGTGAGGGAGGCCGAGGGGACCGCACTCCACCTAGGACAGCAGGAAGCCAGCGCTGTCCTCCGTGAGTTTCGTGGTTTCCGCTTCCCTCACCCCGGCCCTCTCCCGGAGGGAGAGGGGGAAGCAGCGATGCGGCCTTGGCGCTTCCCGCCCTGGCCGGATTGCGCGAGCTTGCGCGATGCCCCTGCGCCAGTCCGCGACCGCCGCCCTCAACGCCGTCATCCGCCGCCGCATCCGCCGCCGCGCCCGCGCCCGCTACGAGCGCCGCAACGCCCCCGGCCTCAGCCCGCGCACCACCGCCCTGATCGTCGCCAGCGCGCTGTTCATGGAGCAGTTGGACGGCACCGTGCTCGCCACCGCCCTGCCCGACATGGCGCGCTCGTTCGGCACCGAGCCGGTGCGGATGAACGTGGCCCTGACCAGCTACCTGCTCAGCCTGGCGGTGTTCATCCCCGCCAGCGGCAAGGTCGCGGACCGCTTCGGCTCCCGCACGGTGTTCTGCGCCGCCATTGCGCTGTTCACCCTGGGGTCGATCCTGTGCGCGCAGGCGGGCAGCCTGACCTTCCTAGTCGGCGCGCGAATTGTGCAGGGGATCGGCGGCGCCATGATGGTCCCGGTAGGCCGGCTGGTGCTGCTGCGCTCGGTGACGAAGGCCGAGATGGTGGTCGCCATGACCTGGCTGATGGTTCCGGCGCAGCTTGGCCCGCTCGTCGGCCCACCGGTCGGAGGGTTCCTGGTCACCTACCTGTCCTGGCACTGGATCTTCTACATCAACGTGCCGATCGGGCTGCTCGGCATCGCGCTCGCGTTGCGCTACATCGCCGACGTGCGGGAGCCCGGCCGCGTCAGCTTCGACCTGCCGGGCCTGGTGCTGTCCGGGCTGTCCCTGGCCTGCCTGATGCTCGGGCTGGAGACGGTCAGCCGGGGTGCCGCGGCGTGGACGGTCGCGGGCGGCGTGCTGGCGGTCGGGCTGGCGGCGGGCGCGCTGTATGTCCGCCACGCCGGCCGGCACCCGACTCCGGTGCTGGACCTGCGGCTGATGCGGGTGCCGACCTTCGCCCTGTCGGTGATCGGCGGCGGCTTGAGCCGCATTTCCGCCGGCGCGGTGCCGTTCCTGCTGCCGATGATGCTGCAACTCGGGTTTGGCATGTCGGCGGCGTCGAGCGGGCTGATCACCTTCGCCGGCAGCGCCGGGTCGATGCTGATGCGCTTCGTGGCGCGCCCGGTGCTGCACCGCTGGGGGTTCCGAACGGTGATGATCTGGAACGGGCTGATCGCCTCGGGCCTGCTGGCGGGCATCGCCGCCATGCGCCCGTCCTGGCCGTTGGCGGCGATCTATGGGTTGCTGCTGCTGGGCGGCTTCTTCCAGTCGCTGCAGTTCACCGCCTACAACACCATCGCCTATGCCGACATCCCACGGGAGCGGATGAGCGCCGCGACCAGCTTCTACACCACGTTCCAGCAGTTGAACCTGACGCTGGGCATCTGCGTGGCGGCCGGGGCGCTGGCCGGGTCGGTCCTGGTGACCGGCCACACGCAACCGCTGCTTGGGGATTACAGCACGGCGTTCCTGGTGGTGGCCGGAGTGTCGTTCCTGGCCTCGCCTACCTGCACCCGGCTGGCACGGGACGCGGGGGACGAGCTGTCCGGCCGCACCCCGGTCATGCCGGGCGGCTAGTCCGCCTCGGGCCTAGTCCGCAGCGTCCGCCACCTGCGACTTCGGCTTGCGCGGCGCGTGCTTCAGCTCGGCCATCTTGTCCTGCACGTGCCGGCTGAACACGTAATCCGCCGGGCGCTGGTTCGCCAGGTCGATCTCCGGCGCCATCGGCCCCGTCAGCTTCGGCCCGCGCAGCGCCGTCACCATGGTTTTCACCGGGGACTTCACCGCATCCATCACGGCCGTGCTCTCATACCCCGAGTGCACCATGCAGTCGGCGCACTTCTCGTAGTTCCCCGTGCCGTACTTGTCCCAGTCGGTGCTGTCCATCAGCTCCCGGTAGGTCTTGGTGTAGCCCTCCCCGAGCAGGTAGCAGGGCCGCTGCCAGCCGAACACGTTACGCGTCGGCTTGCCCCAGGGGGTGCAGGTGTAGTTCTCGTTGCCCGCCAGGAAGCTCATGAACAGCGGCGACTGGGTGAACTTCCAGCCCCGGCCCTTGCCGTAGGTCAGGATGTCGCGAAAAAGCTGCTTGGTTTTCTGCCGCGACAGGAAGTGCGCCTGGTCCGGCGCCCGCTCATACGCATAGCCCGGCGAGGTCATGATCCCGTCCACGCCCATCGCCATCACGTCGTCGAAGAACCGGCCCACCCGTTCCGGCTCGGCGCCGTCGAACAGCGTGCAGTTGATGCTGACCCGGAAGCCCCGGCGCTTCGCCTCGCGGATGGCGGCGACCGCGCGGTCGTAGGTGCCGGCCTGGCTCACGGCGCGGTCGTGCATCTCGCGGTCGCCATCCAGGTGCACGTCCCAGGAGAAGTCCGGATGCGGCGTGTAGTCGTCCATCTTCTTCTCAAGCAGCAGCGCGTTGGTGCAGAGATAGATGAACTTTTTCCGCGCCAGCAGGCCGCGAACGATCTCCGGCATCTCCTTGTGCAGCAGCGGCTCGCCGCCGGCGATGCTGACCACCGGGGCGCCGCACTCGTCGGCAGCGGCCAGGGCGTCGGCAACCGACAGCCGCTGGTTCAGGATTTCGCCGGGGTAGTCGATCTTGCCGCAGCCGGAGCACGCCAGGTTGCAGCGGAACAGCGGCTCCAGCATCAGCACCAGCGGGTACCGCTTACGGCCCAGGATGTGCTGCTTCACGACATAGGCGCCGACTCGCGCCACCTGCCTCATCGGAACTGTCATGTGATAATTGCTCCTTCGGCCTAGCTGAGTTCGGCCGGAAACTTGAACTTCACGTCTTCTGCGGCGCCGGGCAGCGTCGATACGTCCAGGTCACGGAACTTCCGCAATCCCTCCAGCACGCCTTGCACCAGCATTTCCGGCGCACTGGCGCCCGCGGTCAACCCAACGGATTGCACCCCTGCAAACCACTCTGGCCGCAGCGCGCTTGCGTCGTCGATCAGGTAGCTCGGCTTGCCAAGCTCCTGGCCGATCTCGCGCAGCCGGTTCGAGTTGCTGCTGTTCTTCGATCCCACGACCAGGATCAGGTCAACCTGCTTCGCCAGATCGTGAACCGCCTGCTGCCGATTCTGCGTCGCGTAGCAGATATCGCGCACGTCCGGCCCGATGATGGACGGATAACGCGCCGTCAGGGCGGTGATGATGCCCCGGGTGTCATCGACGGACAACGTGGTCTGCGTCACATAGGCCAACTGGTCGGGGGTGCCGACCTGCAGCGTTGCGACATCCTCGACCGTCTGGACCAGGTGGACGGGACCGGGAATCTGGCCGATCGTGCCCTCGACCTCTGCGTGCCCGGCATGGCCGACCAGCACGATCTCGCGGCCTTGGGCGGCGTAGCGGCGGCCCTCGGCATGGACCTTGGCAACCAGCGGACAGGTGGCGTCGAACACGGGAAGATGTCGCGTGGCGGCCAGCTCCTCGACGCGCTTGGCGACTCCGTGCGCGCTGAACACCGTCATGCCGCCGGCGGGGATCTCGTCCAGCTCGTCCACGAACACGGCGCCGCGAGTCCGCAGATCCTCCACGACATGCCGGTTATGGACGATCTCGTGCCGGACATAGATGGGCGGGCCAAACTTGGCGAGCGCCCGCTCGACGATCTCTATGGCCCGCTCGACGCCCGCGCAGAACCCCCTGGGTTGGGCTAAGACGACACGCATCATCCAACTCACCTCCTCGTCCCGCCGGCCAGCTTGGCCCCCAGATCCGTAAGCATCCGGCGCTAGCGGTAACGCTTATCCTATCCGATATAGGCCGGACCGTTTGCGTTGTGTCCTCAATGGCTCATGACTGTGGCAAAGATGCTACAACCCCGCGCCTTAGCCACGGCGGTATGGCACAGGCCCGCCCGCTTCGGTAGTATAGCAGGCTGCCATCTTGCCGGGCTTGCCGGGGGGAGGTGGCATGACGTGCGGTGTTGCCTCAAAAGGGGGGACGTGGTTGTTGCCGCCGACCAAGGGTGCCATGCCGTGCATCAGGCGCGGCATCCCAGCTTGAACGATGCAGAACCATTGATGCCGCGCAGGCCGATGCCGACCGGCACGCGAAGCGCGGGGAGCCAACCGATCCAATGAACGCGAGCCTCCCGCTCCCAACCCGTCCCGCGACTCCGATGCTTGACCGCGTCCGTGTGCCGTCCGACCTGCGCAACTTCTCCAACGAACAGCTTCGCCAGGTGGCCGACGAGCTGCGGGCCGAGACGGTCGATGTCGTCAGCACCACGGGCGGCCACCTGGGCGCCTCGCTCGGCGTGGTGGAGCTGACGGTGGCGCTGCATGCGGTGTTCGACACGCCGCACGACCGGCTGCTGTGGGACGTCGGCCACCAGGCGTATCCGCACAAGATCCTGACCGGGCGGCGCGACCGCATCCGCACCCTGCGCCAGCCCGGCGGCCTGTCCGGCTTCACCCGCCGCAGCGAGAGCGAATACGACCCGTTCGGCGCCGCGCACAGCAGCACCAGCATCAGCGCCGGGCTGGGCATGGCGGTGGCGCACGACCTGCTGGGCCAAGAGGGGCGGCACGTCGTCTCGGTGATCGGCGACGGGGCGATGAGCGCCGGCATGTCCTATGAGGCCATGAACAACGCCGGCGCCCGCAAGGGCCGCCTGCTGGTGATCCTGAACGACAACGACATGAGCATCGCGCCGCCGGTCGGCGCCATGAGCGCCTACCTGTCGCGCCTGATCAGCAGCCGGTCGTTCCTGAACCTACGCGACCTGGCGGCCCGGATGGCCAAGCACTTCCCCCGCGGGCTGGAGCGCACGGCGCGGCGGGCGGAGGAGTATGCCCGCGGCATCCTGACCGGCGGCACGCTGTTCGAGGAGCTGGGCTTCTACTACGTCGGCCCCATCGACGGCCACAACCTGGACCACCTGCTCCCGGTGCTGCGCAACCTGCGGGAGGCCGAGGAGTCCGGGCCGATCCTGCTGCACGTCATCACCAAGAAGGGCCACGGCTACGCCCCAGCCGAGGCGTCGCCCGACAAGTACCACGGCGTCAGCAAGTTCAACGTCATCACCGGGGAGCAGGCGAAGGCGCCGCCGGGACCGCCCCAGTACACCCGAGTATTCGCCGACGCCCTGATCGCCGAGGCGGAGGCCGATTCGCGCATCGTCGCCATCACCGCCGCCATGCCGGCGGGCACCGGGCTGGACCGCTTCGCCAAGCGCTTCCCCGACCGCACTTTCGACGTGGGGATCGCCGAGCAGCATGCCGTGACGTTCGCCGCCGGGCTGGCGACGGAGGGCATGAAGCCGTACTGCGCGATCTACAGCACCTTCCTGCAGCGCGCATACGACCAGGTGGTGCACGACGTCGCCATCCAGGGCCTGCCCGTCCGCTTCGGCATCGACCGCGCCGGCCTGGTGGGCGCGGACGGCGCGACGCACGCCGGCAGCTTTGACCTCGCCTACCTCGGCTGCCTGCCGGGGATCGTGCTGATGGCGCCGTCCGACGAGGTCGAGCTGATGCACATGGTCGCCACCACCGCGGGGATCGACGACCGGCCCAGCGCCGTCCGCTACCCGCGCGGCGAGGGCACCGGGCTTGAACTGCCCGAGCGCGGCACCCCGCTCGCCATCGGCCGCGGCCGCATCCTGCGCGAGGGGTCGTCCATCGCCATCCTCAGCCTGGGCACCCGCCTGGCGGACAGCCTGCGCGCGGCGGACGAGCTGGCGGCGCGCGGCCTGTCCACCACCGTCGCCGACGCCCGGTTCGCCAAGCCGTTCGACGCCGCGATGATCGAGCAGCTGGCCCGGCACCACGCGGTGCTGGTGATCGTCGAGGAAGGCTCGGTCGGCGGCTTCGGCGCGGTGGTGCTGCAGCACCTGGCCGGGCGCGGGTTGCTGGATGGCGGGGTGCGGGTGCGCAGCATGACCCTGCCGGACCGCTTCATCGACCACAACACCCCGGCGGCGCAGATCATCGAGGCCGGGCTGGGCGCCAAGGACATCGTCGCCACGGCGATGGCCGCGCTGGGCCGTGACGGCGTGGCGCGCGAGGCGGATGCACGATGACCGCGGCGTCCCGCCGGACGGCGCTGGCTTGGACGGGCCGGACGGTGCTGCTCGGGTTGCTGCTGCCATTCGCCGCGCAGGCTGCCGATCCCGACGCCGCGGCGCCGATCACGGCGCTGGACGCAGGGCTGATTGCCGCGATGAAGTCGGGCAAGGCGTCGCCCTTCCAGCAGCGCTATGCGGCGCTGCTGCCGGTGGTGGACCAGGCGTTCGACTTCGACGCCATCCTGCACGCCGTGGTGGGGCCGCGCTGGGCTGGGCTGCCCCCGGCGCAGCAGGCGCAACTGCTCGACGTGTTCCGTAAGTACACCGTGGCCACCTACGTCGCCAACTTCGACAGCTACGGCGGCGAGCGGCTGGAGACCCTGCCGGACAGCCGCAGCATCGGTGCCGACCAGGTGGTGGCGACGCAGATCGTGCCGTCGTCCGGCACGCCGACACGGATCGACTACGTGATGCGGCGCGGCGCCGCCGGGTGGCGTGCGGTGGACATCTACCTGAACGGCACCATCAGCCAGGTCGCGGTGCAGCGGTCGGACTTCCGCTCGCTGATCAGCACCGGGGACGCCGGGCCACTGACCGCCAGCCTGCAGCGCAAGATCGCCGACCTGTCGCATGGCACCGTGTCCTGACCGCCCCCTGAACCGGAGCCCCGCTTGATCGACGTCGTCTCAGCCGTTTTGGCCGGCATCACCACCGCCGGAGTCGCGCAGTCCCTGGGAGGCTGGCTGGCCGTCAACCGGTTCGCCCAGCGTTTGCCCGCCGCCCGCTCCGCCCGCCCGCCCATCACGATGCTGAAGCCGCTGCATGGTGACGAGCCGCTGCTGGAGGAGGCGCTGGCCAGCTTCTGCACGCAGGACTACCCGGCCTTCCAGATCGTCTTCGGGTTGCAGGACCCGGCCGACCCGGCGCTGCACGTCGTGCGCCGCCTGCGCGCGCGCTTTCCGGACTTGGACATGGCCGTTGTGGTGAACCCGGCCGGGCACGGGGCCAACCGCAAGGTCGGCAACCTCATCAACATGCTGCCGCAGGCCCGGCATGACCTGCTGGTGATCTCGGACAGCGACATCCATGCCGCGCCGGACTACCTGGACAGCTTGGCCGCGAACCTGGCCGTCCCCGGCGTCGGGCTGGTGACGACGCTGTATGCCGGGCTGCCGTCGGGCGAGGGCGGGATGATTGGGCGGCTCGGGGCCGAGCAGATCAACCATGCCTTCCTGCCCGGCGCCCTGCTGGCCCGCGCCATGGGCCGCCAGGACTGCATGGGCGCCACCATGGCGCTGACCCGGGCGACGCTGGACGCCGCCGGCGGGTTCGAGGCGATGGTCGATCACCTGGCCGACGACGCGGTGCTGGGGCGGCTGGTGCTGGCGCAGGGCCAGGCCATCGCCCTGGCCGGCACGGTGCCGGCGACCACCGTGCCGGAGGTGCAGATGCCGGCGCTGTTCCAGCACGAGCTGCGCTGGGCGCGCACGGTGCAGTCCCTGGTTCCCGTCAAGTTCGCCCTGTCGTCCGTGCAATATCCGCTGTTTTGGTCTGCGCTGATGGTTGGCACGTCGGGCGGCGTGACCTGGGCGTGGCTGGCGTTTGCCGGGGCGTGGTCGTTGCGCGGCGCGGCGGCCTGGGGGATCGACCGGCGGCTGGGCCTTGCGTCGCGGCTGCCGATCTGGTGTCTGCCGTTCCGTGACCTGCTCTCGGTTACGGTGATGCTTGCCAGCTACCGGACGGACCGGGTGGCGTGGCGCGGACAGACGTTGCGCGCCAGGCGCCCGCGCCATGTGGCCGTGTCCAGGCTAGCGCCCGGCAGCCTTGCACCCGGAAAGGGATAGCCCGCGATGATGAAGACCTTGTTCCTGCAGCCGCCCTCGTTCGGCGGATTCGATGGCGGCGCCGGGTCGCGCTACCAGGCGAAACGGGAGATCAAGTCGTTCTGGTATCCGACCTGGCTGGCGCAGCCGGCGGCCCTGGTGCCGGGCAGCAGGCTGATCGATGCGCCGCCGGCGGGGCTGGGCATTGAGCCGGTGCTGGCCGCCGCGCGTGAGCATGAGTTGTGCGTGATCCACACCAGCACGCCGAGCTTCGCCTCCGACGTGAAGGTGGCGCAGAAGCTGAAGGATGCGAACCCGGCGCTGAAGATCGGCTTCGTCGGCGCCAAGGTGGCCGTGCAGCCCGGCGACAGCCTGGCCGCCGCGCCGGTGATCGACTTCGTGGCCCGCAACGAGTTCGACTTCACCTGCCTGGAAGTCGCCGAGGGCCGCGAGTTCAAGGACATCGACGGCATCTCGTTTCGCGATGGCCGCGGCGAGGTCGTGCACAACCGGGACCGCGAAATCCTGGAGGACATGGACCAGCTCCCGTTCGTCAGCGGCGTTTACAAGCGCGACCTGCACATCGAGGACTACTTCATCGGCTATCTGCTGCACCCGTACCTGTCGATCTACACCGGGCGCGGCTGCAAGAGCCGCTGCACGTTCTGCCTGTGGCCACAGACGGTCGGCGGGCACCGCTACCGCGTCCGCAGCCCCGGGCACGTCGCGGCGGAGATCAAGCAGGCCATGCGCGACTTCCCGCAGGTGCGCGAGTTTTTCTTCGACGACGACACGTTCACCGACAACCTGCCGCGGGCCGAGGCGATCGCCAAGGAACTGGGCAAGCTGGGTGTCACGTGGTCCTGCAATGCCAAGGCGAACGTGCCGCGCAAGACGCTGGAGGTCTTGAAGGCCAATGGGCTGCGGCTGTTGCTGGTTGGATATGAGAGCGGCAACCAGCAAATCCTGCACAACATCAAGAAGGGCCTGCTGGTCGATGTCGCCAAGCAGTTCACCA
>CAXTAT010000013.1:0-126631 GCA_964242415.1 uncultured Acetobacteraceae bacterium | reverse complement strand
ACGCAGATGATCTTGCCGGGGCGGGACAGCGGGGGGAGGACCTCGACCGCAGCCTGGTCCACCGCCTCGCCCTGGCGCAGGCGGTCGTAGGCGGCCCGCAGCGCCCCGGGGCCGGCGGGGATCAATGCTTCGAGGTGGCCGGGGAAGCCGGCGTCGCCCTCGGTCATGCCGCGGGCGCCCGGCTGGCCCTCGACCAGCGCGGCGAGACCACGTCCCCGTGCCCCGCGAAATGCCATGAACCGCATCCTGATGTCTCCCACGTCAGGCGTTGAACGCCTTGTTGCAGCCGTTAGGTAGTGTTCCGGTTTCAAGCGCGGCTCACAACTCTGGGCAAGCCCTATTTCCCTCCGCAAGCTGGCGAGGAACGCGGCGGTGCGACACGACTGGGAGGCTCGTCCGCTCTCCCGCCCGGCTATCGGGGTGCCCACTTGCCGCGCGTGGTCCAGGAGTGGCGGACAATCCCGGGGGTGGCCGTTGGTTTGGCGGACGTCACCAGCCCTGGCCGTCGAAGGCGCTGCGGCGTCAGACGGCCAATCTGCACAGCCGCTTGGTCATTGAGCCATGGCGTGTCCACCCCACGCCTTCCCGTGATCCCCGATCCCGCCCGGGCGAGCGGATGCGAGGGGAACGGGTCCCCCTCGCACCAGCCGCATGGCCGCCGGGTCGGCCACCCGCTGGAGCCGTGGGCGACCCTCAGCTCGTCAGCAGCGAATGGTGGCTGAGCAGGTCGGCCAGGCCGAGGTTGCCCGACCCGTTCAGCGTGGCGACCGCCGTGCCGCCTCCGCTGCCGGATGGCGCCACCAGGAGCGTGGCGCTGCCCCCGCTGTCGGTCACCTTCAGGTAGTTGCCGAGCGTCGCCGCCTTGCCGTTCCAGCTCGTGGCGGCCAGCGCCGCGCGCAGGTCGAGCACGTCGCCGTTGGTTTCCGTAAAGCCCGTGATGCCGTCGAAGCCCTGGCCCGCCTTCGGCATCACGAAGGTGTCCTGGCCGGTGCCGCCCGTGATGCTGTTCGTGCCTGTGCCCGCGTTGACAGTGCTGCCGGAACCCCCGAGCTTGATCGTGTCGTTACCCGAGCCTGTCGTGATGAACGCCATCCCCTGCGTGCCGCTGACCAGGTTCGTACCGTTGCCGAGCAGGATGATGTCATGCTGCCCGCCGACCTGCACCGTGTCGTTGCCGTTGCCCAGCGTGACCCCGGTATAGCCGTCCGGCGCCCCCTTGACCGTGACGGTGCCGTCGCCGCCCACGACGGCGTTCCAACTGCCGCCCAGCGTCACGGTCGCGCCCCCGCCGGCCACGTCCACGTAGGCTCCGCCGTCGCCGGCGTTGATGATGTCCGCACCCCCGTGGCCGAAGATCGCGTTGGCCCAGCCATGCGCGGTGATCACGTCCGCGCCTGACGTGCCGTTCAGCACGGCCCAGCCGCCGGCCGGGCCGTTGATGATGTTCTGCACTGCCGCCGCCACCACGGTGACCGTGCTGTTCGTGGCCGTGGCCGTGCTGCCGCCCGCCGTCTGGCTTGCGGCGAGGACGAAGTCCGTGGTCACGGTCCCGCCTGCCGCCACCCCGGTCTCGACGGGGGAGAAGGTGAGGGCATCAAGCTCGCTGCTGAGCGAGGCCGGGCCGGTGGCGGCGAGCGTGTAGGTGCCCGTGCCGGTCTTGGTCAGGCCGGTGCCGGACAGCAGGCCGTCGGCGTCGGTCGCAGTGCCCCCGGCACCGGTCAGCGTAATGGTGAGGCTGTCCTGGGTGCCCGCGTCAGGGTCGGTGACGGCGACACCGGCGAACGGATTGACAGCTTTGGTGCCGGACGTGGTCTGGCCCGCCTTGGCGCCGGCGATGGTGGGCGCGTCATCCTTTGCGGTCGCCACCACCGAGGCCGTGCTGTTGGTGGTGGTCTGGCTTGCGGAGTTGGTGTCGCTGATGGTGAAAGCGGTGGTGACTTGCGTGCCGGGCGTGGCCTCGTGCGCCGTGGGAGTGAACACCAGGGCGCGCAGGTCTGCCTGCACCTGGGCCGCGCTGCCGGTCGCGGTGAGGACGCCGCCGCTCAACGTGCTGCCGTCCGTGGCCGCGTTCGGGTCCAACAGCGTCCCGTTCGCCGTCTTGCTGGGTGTCACGGTCACCGTCTCGGTTGGGGCGCCGGCGTTGGAGTCGGTGAGGGTGACCGCGGCGAACGGCTTGACCGCCGCCTCGTCGGTCGTCGCCTGCCCGGCCTGCGTGCCGCCGATGACCGATGGCACGGGCGATGACAGCCCGTCCGCAATCATGCCGGCGGGGGTCAGGGTCCAGCCGACGACATCGAGCGCCGTCAGCTCGTTGCGACCCAGGTTTGCCGCTCCGCCGGGGGTGCCGAAGGCATCCTGCACGTTCGCCGGGGTATTGCCCGACCCGGTTCCTTGGGGGTTTCCCCAGTCCCCGAAATCCGGGCCGCCAGCGCCGTTCTGCTGGTTGAAGTTCACCAGCTTCGTCACGCCGCCATCGATGGAGAAGTATGCCGATTGGGTGGGATCGTAGGTGAAGCTCCTGACGCCCGGGGCGCTGTAGCGGAAGAAATCCAACCCGCTGACATCGCTCGGAAGCGAGGCTGGGGGCGTTACGCCCGCCTGGTACAAGCTCGAGCCATTTCCACCGATGCCGAGAATTTCGTCTATCTCGTGGGTGGCCGTGGCCTGCAGGTCGTATCTATTGGGATCGGCATTGGTCCTGGAGTCGTTGATTATGCCGAAATTGAAGCTGAGCACGCTGTCGAAGCCTCCGTTCCCGCTGACGAGGGCGCTGGCCGCTGCCGTCTGCCCAAGAGCCGCGAGATCGGCCCCGGTGAGAAGGACGTCTGTATCGTTGTTGATCCCGGTGTTCGGTCCTGCGGGCATGGTGGCGAGGGCGGTGGCGTCATTCGCTGATTTGTTCGGGTCGGCCTGGAGGGCGGCGAGGTAGGTGGAATAGCTGATGTCGCTTTGCGGGGTGAGACTGTTCGCAAGACCGGTGGTGATGTTCTTGAAATCGATCGAGACCGTGACGGGTGCATTGGCCGTGACGTCGTTCTCAAGCGCCGCTATGGCCGTGTTGATCGTGGCCTCGATCGTAGCGGCGTTGGCGAGGCTGGTGATCGAGCTGTCAAAGGTCGGTATGATCGTGAGATTGCTGGTAGAGGTGCTCGGCATTTTCTATTCCCAAATAAGCATGATGCGGCCTTTTGGCCGTTCTCTTGTTCGTGCTCGCAGCCTTGCTTTACTAATTTCGCCAATCGCTGCTGGCGACGCGGGCCGCGGCGCCCTCGCCTTAAGCTGCGGGAAACCACCGCGGCGGGACAAGGGTCACGCCAGGCAACTGCTGTCAAACGATAGCTTACTTTATATTTCGAGTTTTGAAGATATTGCCTCTTGACAACGGCCATAATATAATTTGGCAGAAGTAATAATGCCTGAGTGGTTAGAATACCGGTCTATTGACAATGGTCATAACATAACTTTACAAAAGTAATATCGCGTGAATGTTTTAAATGCCGGCCCGCTGCGTGACGCCCTGGACGCCAGCCCGGCTGGCCCCGCGACGGGCGGTGGAGCGTCCGGCTCCGAGCCGGCAGGTGGCGGCGGTAAGCGGCAGCCCGGCTAGGACTATGCCGAGATGCGGGTGGATGTCCCGGGCGCGCGGCGGCGTGCAACGCTGGCCGTACCGGCCCTTGCGTGATGGCCCGTCCCTGCGGGACAACGCTGGCATGACGGACCAATATGCGGTGATCGGCAACCCCATCGCCCAGAGCAAGTCGCCGATGATCCATGCCGCCTTTGCCGACGCGGCCGGGCAGGCGATCAGCTACGTGCCCCTGCTGGCACCGTCCGGCGGCTTTGCGGCGGCGGTGGACCGGTTCCGGCACGCTGGTGGGCTGGGCATGAACGTCACTGCGCCGTTCAAGCTGGACGCCTTCGCCTATGCGGACCAGCTGCTGGACCGGGCGCGGCTGGCTGGCGCGGTGAATACCTTGCGGTTCGAGGGCGGCGAGGCCGTTGCCGACAACACCGATGGCGCCGGCCTGCTGACCGACATCCAGCGCAACCTGGGCGTGGCCCTGGCTGGACGGCGGGTGCTGCTGCTCGGCGCCGGGGGGGCGGTGCGTGGCGCGATGCTGCCGTTCCTGCAGGCGGCGCCGGCTGCGCTGGTGGTGGCGAACCGGGAGGTCGGGAAGGCGCAGGAGCTGGTGGCGGAGTTCCTGCCCTACGGTGCACCCGTGAGCATGGGTTACGGTGGCCTTGCTGGCGAGCCGCCGTTCGACCTGGTGATCAATGCGACCTCGGCCAGCCTGTTCGGCGAGTTGCCGCCGGTGCCTGCGGCCAGCTTCGCGCCGGGGTGCCTGGCGTACGAGCTGGCCTACGGCAAAGGGCTGACGCCGTTCCTGCACGTGGCGCGGGCGTCCGGCGCGGGCCGGCTTGCGGATGGGGTGGGCATGTTGGTGGAGCAGGCGGCGGAGGCATTCGCCTGGTGGCGCGGCATTCGGCCGGACACCGCGCCGTTGATCCGGCAGATGACGGTCCCGCTGGTTTGACCTGGGGCAACCGCCTCTGGCGCGCTGTTGCCGCCTGGTTCGTGCGGGAGAGGGCTGGGGTTAGGGGGGCTGCATGGGCTGAACCCTGCCGGGTTGGGAGCGGGTTTCGTTCTCAAGCGGGAAGACTAGGCCCTTGCCGCCGCCCTCACCCCGGCCCTCTCCTGGAGGGAGAGGGAGAAGCAGTCCATGTTGGGGGTGTTGCATGACCCGATTGGTGTATGTCCTGAATGGGCCGAACCTGAACCTGCTAGGCCGCCGGCAGCCCGAGATCTATGGCCATGAGACGCTGGCCGACGTGGAACGGGACTGCCGGACGCTGGCCGCCGAGCTGCGCCTCGACCTGCGGTTTCACCAGAGCAACCGCGAGTACGAGATCATCGATTGGATCCATGCGGCGCGGGAGGACGCGGGCGGCATCGCCATCAACCCGGCCGCCTTCACCCATACTTCGGTGGCGATCCTCGACGCCCTCAATACGTTCGAGCCGCCGGTGATCGAGGTCCACATCAGCAACGTCCACAAGCGGGAGGCCTTCCGGCACCATTCCTACGTGTCGCTGCGGGCGGACGGCGTCATTGCGGGCTTCGGCACGCAGGGCTACCTGCTGGCGCTGCGCCGGCTGGCCCGGCTGATCGATGACACTGACGGGATCGACGAGGGGGTGGGATAGCATGGCGCCGCTGCGGAAGTGCATCGCCACCGTCGCCCTGAGCGGCAGCCTGCCGGAGAAGCTGGAGGCTGCCGCCGCTGCCGGGTTCGACGGCGTGGAGATCATGGAGGCCGACCTGCTCGCCTTCGACGGGTCGCCGGCCGACGTGCGGCGCATCGCCGAGAGCCTGGGGCTGGGCATCGACCTGTACCAGCCGTTCCGCGACTTCGAGGCGATGCCGGAGCCGGCGCGGTCCCGCAACCTGGACCGCGCCGAGCGCAAGTTCGACGTGATGCAGGCGCTGGGCGCGGACCTACTGCTGGTGTGCAGCAACACCCTGCCCGCCGCGCTGGATGACGACGCCCGCGCCGCCGCGGACCTGCGCGAGATGGCCGGGCGCGCCGCCAGCCGCGGCCTGCGCATCGGGTTCGAGGCGCTGTCCTGGGGCCGGCACATCCGCCTGTGGGGCCATGCGTGGCGCATCGTGCAGCAGGCGGCGCACCCGGCGCTGGGGCTGATCGTGGACAGCTTCCACACCCTGGCGCTGCGTGACGACCCGGCCGGGCTGGCGGCGGTGCCTGGCGAGCGCATCTTCTTCGTGCAGTTGGCCGACGCGCCGCGGCTGTCCATGGACGTGCTGAGCTGGAGCCGGCATTTCCGCAACTTCCCCGGGCAGGGCGACCTGGACGTGACTGGCTTCACCCGCGCCGTGCTGGCGTCGGGCTACCGGGGGCCGCTGTCGCTTGAGGTGTTCAACGACGACTTCCGCGCCGCTCCGGCCCGGCTGAATGCCAGGGACGGGCTGCGCTCCCTGATCCTGGCCGAGGCTGAGGCCGGCGGGGGCGCCGGCCTGCCCCCTGCCCCGGCGCTGGGCGGCATCGAGTTCCTGGAGTTCGCCGTGGACGAGGCTGCCGGTGCGGACCTGGCGGGGTTCCTGGGCAGCCTGGGCTTCGGCCAGGCCGGGCGGCACCGATCCAAGGCGGTGGAGCTATACCGGCAGGGCGGGATCAACATGGTGCTGAACGCGGAGCAGGACAGCGCCGCCGCCGAGCATTTCCAGCAGCATGGCGCGTCGGTCTGCGCCATGGCGCTGCGGGTGGACGACGTGGCGGGCACGCTGGCCCGGGCGGAGGCGCTGCTGTGCCCGCCGTGGCAGGAGCGGATCGGCGCCGGGGAGCGGCGCATCCCCGCTGTCCGGGCGCCTGATGGCACGCTGGTCTACCTGGTTGGGCCGGAAACGACCGGGCCGGCGTTTTGGGAGGACGACTTCGACTTGCTGCCCGGGACGGAGGGCGCTGCCGGGCTGGCAGGCCCAGCCGGGCTGGCGAGCATCGATCACTTGGTGCAGGCGCTGCCGGCCGGCCGGATGGACGGGTTCGTGCTGTTCTGGCGCGCGGTGTTCGGCCTGCTGCCGCAGCCGCAGTTGGAGACCTCGGACCCCTATGGCCTGGTGCGCAGCCGCGCCCTGGTCAGCCCCGGCGGGGGGGTGCGCCTGGCGCTGAACGCCTCGGACAGCCGGGGCACCGCGACGGGGCGGTTCGTCTCGGCCTTTGCCGGGGCCGGGGTACATCACGTCGCGCTGGCCGCGCCGGACATCGGGCGCGCGGCCCTGGCGCTGGAGGCGCTGGGCGCCCCGGTGCTGCCGATGCCGGACAACTACTATGATGACCTGGCCGCGCGCTGGGGGCTGGACGACGCCGCGCTGGCCGAGCTGCAACGCCATGGGCTGCTGTATGACAGCGACGGCGACGGCCGGTTCTGGCACCTCTACACCGATGCCTTCCGCGAGCGGTTCTTCTTCGAGGTCGTGCAGCGCCGGGACGGCTATGCCGGGTTCGGGGCCGCCAACACCTCGGTGCGCGCCGCCGCGCAGGCCCGGCAGCACCCGGCAGAAACCCTGTTCCTCTAGGTCGCGGAGCAACGATCCCATGATGCCGCACGACGAGTTCATCCAACGCGACCGCACCCGGCACCCGCCGGCCTTCACGCCGGACTACAAAAGCACGACGCTGCGCTCGCCGCGGCGCGCGCTGTGGTCGCTGCAGAACTCGCTGTCCGAGGTCACCGGTCCGCGCTTCGGCCAGGATGCGCTGGGGGCGCTGGATGGCGACCTGATCCTGAACTACGCGCACGGCGGCGAACCCATCGGCGAGCGCACCATCGTGCACGGCTGGGTGCGCGACGAGAACGGCCGCGGCGTGCCGCATACGCTCGTGGAAGTCTGGCAGGCCAATGCCGGCGGGCGCTACCGCCACGTCAACGACACCTACCTGGCCCCGATCGACCCCAACTTCGGCGGCTGCGGGCGGGTGATGACCGACGCCGACGGCTACTACGCCTTTCGCACGGTGAAGCCCGGCGCCTACCCGTTCCGCAACTTCGTCAACTCGTGGCGGCCGGCGCACATCCACTTCTCGCTGTTCGGCTCGGGGTTCGCGCAGCGGCTGATCACCCAGATGTACTTCGAGGGCGACCCGCTGATCCCGCGCGACCAAATCCTCGGCACCATCCCCGACCCGGCGGCACGGATGCGGCTGGTGGCGTCGCTCGACTTTGACGCCGCGGTGCCGCTGGACAGCCTGGCGTATCGGTTCGACATCGTGCTGCGGGGGCGGCGGCAGACGGTGTTCGAGAACAAGCTGCAGGGAGGCTGACGGCATGGTTGCGTTCATCGAACCCGGTGCCGCGCCGCGCCTGCACGAGACGCCGAGCCAGACGGCCGGCCCCTACGTCCACATCGGGCTGATCCCCGCGCAGGCCGGGCTGGACATCTTCAGCCAGGCGACCGGCAGCATCCTGGCCGGGCCGGACGCCCTGGGGCAGCGCATCCGCATCGAGGGCCGGGTGCTGGACGGCCTCGGCACGGCCTGCACCGACGTGCTGGTGGAGATGTGGCAGGCCAACGCCTCTGGGCGCTACGACCATCCGGCGGACCAGCAGGACAAGCAGCTTGACCCGGCGTTCCATGGCTGGGGGCGGACGGGGACGGACTTCAAGACCGGGGTGTTCCGCTTCGAGACGGTGAAGCCCGGCTCCGTTGCCGGGCGGCACGGCCGGCCGATGGCGCCGCACGTCAACCTGTGGCTGGCGTCGCGCGGCATGAACATCGGGCTGTCCACCCGCATGTACTTCCCGGACGAGGAGGGGTTGAACGCGCAGGACCCGGTGCTGCGGATCGTCGGCGCCCCGGCCCTGCAACGCACGCTGATCGCACGGCGGGAGGAGCGGGACGACATGCCTACCTACGTGTTCGACATCCACCTGCAGGGCGAGCACGAAACCGTCTTCTTCGATATTTGACCCGCTTGGCGCCACCGGGGCGGCGTCCCAGAGGGGCGTCCCAGGGGGGCGTGATTGCGGGCTGCGTTTGCGGCGTGGCGGTCCGGGGGCGGAACGCGCAGTCCTTGCGGCTGCTGGATTGCCAAGCCGAAGCCGGCTCGCAATGACAGTTTTCGACAAGAGCCGCCGGCAGGCGCGGCTAGGAGCTGATCCGCATGATTACCGGCAAGACCACCGTCATCGGCCACCTCGGCTGGCCCACCGAGTCGTTCAAGGCGCCGATGATCTACAATCCCTGGTTCGAGGCGCAGGGCATCGACGCCGTCGTGGTTCCGCTTGGCGTCGAACCCCGGGACTACGCAGACCTGTTCCGGCCGCTGTTCCGCATCAGGAACCTGCGCGGCGCGCTGGTGACGATGCCGCACAAGGTGACGACGGCGGCGCTGGTGGACGAGCTGAGCACCACCGCGCAGATTGCCGGCGCCTGCAACGCGGTGCTGCACCGTCCCGATGGGTCGCTGCTGGGCGATATGTTCGACGGCGCCGGGTTCGTCCGCGGGGTGGAGCGCAAGGGACGCGCCGTCGCCGGCGCCCGCGCCCTGGTGGTGGGCTGCGGCGGCGTCGGCTCGGCCATCGCGGCGTCGCTGGCGGCGGCGGGGCTGGCGGGCATCGGGCTGTTCGACCCGGTCGAGGTGTCCGCGGCGGCGCTGGGCGGGCGCCTGCAGCAGCATTACCCGGGGCTGCGGGTTGCAACGGGGTCCAACGACCCCGGCGGCTACGACATTGTGGTGAACGCGACGCCGCTGGGCATGCGCGACGGCGATCCCTTGCCGGTTGATCCCGCACGGATCAGCGGCGGCAGCTTTGTCGGCGAGGTGGTCATGAAGGAGGAGCATACGCCGTTGCTCCGCGCCGCGATGGCCCGGGGCTGCACCGTGCAGGTCGGGACCGACATGCTGTTCGAGATGATCCCGGCCTACCTGGAGTTCTTTGGCTTCGGCGCCAGCACGCCGGAGGACCTGCGGCGGGTGGCGCGCCTGCAATGACGCTGCCACCCGCCCCTGGGCTGGTCCCCGCCCCGGGTGCAGCGGCACCAGGGGCGGAGACGGGGTAACGGGCTGGGGTGGGGCCGCCTAGTTTCTTGAGCCGCCGGTGCCGCTGATGCCACCTGCCGCGTCTGCGCTTGGGAGGTAGTCGTTGCCGGACGCGGCTGACCCGAGGTCACTCTCCGGTATGCCGGAGACGGAGCTGCCCGGTCCCATATTGCGGGAGTAGGCGCTTTGGCTCGGTTGCGTTGTGCAGCCTGCCAGAACAGTCATTAGCATGAGGACGAACGGCAGTCTTAATAGCCTTGCCACGATCATTACCTTCCACAGGGTCTAGCTGGTCCTGCACCCGAGGATGCAGGACCAACTGAGGTAACGGCCAAGGTGGGTTGGCTTAATGGGCTGGCAAGGGACGCTTACTTTGAGCCGCCGTTGCCGCCGATGCCACCTGCAGCGGGTGCGCCTGGGACGTAGTCGTTGCCGGAGCCGGGTGTCCCGAGGTCGCTCTGCGGCCGGCCTGAGACGGAACTGCCCGGTCCCACGTCGCGGGAATAAGCGCTTTGGCTCGGCTGCGTTGTGCAGCCTGCCAGGACGTTCATCAGCACGAGAACGAACGTTAGCTTCAATGACCTTGCCACAATCATACCTTCCGTAAAGTTGCTGGGACCATGGCCCACATTGCCATGGCATTCCATACCAACTGCCCCTGGGCCTGATCGCGTAGGACCTGCCGCCATTGCGGGCCGCACCCGCGGCTTGGCAATCCGGAGCGGCGAGCATGGTGCCTAACCGCTGGATTGCCGCGCCAAGTCCGGCTGGCAATGACGGCACGGGTAGGATGGCGCCGGTCGGGGCCAGAGGCGGTTGACATGATGCTGCGGTAGCAGACGGCGGCGCACTTTGCATAGGCAATGGGCATAGGCAATGGGCATAGGCAACGGGCATGGGGCGATGGCGGTGCGGAGCCTACGCGTGCCTGGCGCGGCGGTGACCGCGACGGGACCGTGTTCGCGTACGGCGTGCGGGTTGGACGCATAGGCCGCCAAGCCGGACGCCGCCTGGCAACACGGCCAGGCCCGGCAGCAGGCGACCAAGCGGGCGGGCCGGGCGGGCCTCCCGGCCCTGAACAGGCTGCTTGACCCGGGTGGGCTGGCGAACCTGCGGCAGCCCGCCTGCCATCAGATACGGGCCAACCCGGCGCCCGTCAGGGACTGCTCCCGCATCCGGTCGTACTCCGCCTTTGGCACCGGGACGGCGCCGCGGTGCCCCAGGTCGTTCAGGTGCAACCGGTAGGTCTCCCGTGCGGTGAATGCCGCAGCCGCGGCGATGGCGGTGACGCCCAGGGTGATCGCGCCCACGGTCAGCGGGATGTCCGCCGATCCCGGCGGCGCCACGGTGGCGAACAGCGCCGGCAGCAGCGCCGTGATGGTCGTCCCGACGTTCTGCGCGATCGCCATGGCCGACACCCGGGTGCGCGTCTGGAACAGCTCCGGGTAGAAGCTGGGGAAGGTGGCGTTGTAGCCCTGGTACACCACGCCCCACATCAGCAGCGACATCAGGATCGCCAGCGGCACGCTGTGGATGCTGATGGCATACAGGTAGGCGAACGCCAGCAGTCCCGACCCGAGCGCGCCGACGATCACCGGCGGGCGGCGGCCGATCCGGTCCGACAGGTTGCCGACCCAGGGGATCACCACCACCGCCAGGATGTTGCCCAGCACCGGTATCCACAGGTACACATCCTTGGCGAAGCCGACGCCATAGGCCGGCTGCACCGCATAGGCGGCGCCGAACACCGTGGCGACCACCGGGATCACGTTCATCAGCGCCATGCAGACCACGCGCAGCATGTCGGCGCCGCTGAGTTGGAACGCCTCGACGATGGGGGCCTTTGGCACGGCGCCCTCCTCGGCGAAGGCTGGCGTCTCCTCCACGTCGCGGCGGATGATGTAGCCGGCGAAGATGACCACGGCGCTGAGCAGGAACGGCACCCGCCAGCCCCATTCGGCGAAGGCGTCCGGCGGCATGAAGCGGGCCAGCGGCAGGAACACCGCCGCCGCCAGGATCTGCCCGGCCTGCACGCCCTGCAGCGCGAAGCTGGCGAAGAAGCCGCGCCGGCCGAACGGCGCGTGTTCCAGGATCATCGAGCTGGCGCCGCTGATCTCGCCCGCGACGGCAAAGCCCTGGATCAGCCGCAGGATGACCAGCAGTATGGGGGCCAGCAGGCCCACCTGCCCATAGGTCGGCAGCACTCCCACGGCCATGGTGGAGAAGCCCATCAGGAACATGCACACCAGCAGCACGCCCTTGCGCCCATGGGTGTCGCCGTAGTGGCCCAGCACGAAGGCACCGATGGGCCGGGCGACGTAGCCGACGCCATAGATCGCCAGCGAAGCGACGATGGCGGCGGTGGGGTCGGTCGAGGGGAAGAAGATTTGCGGGAAGACCAGCGACGCCGCCGTGGCGTAGATGAAGAAGTCGTAGTACTCCAGCGCCGAGCCGATCCAGCCGCTGGCGGCGGCCTTGTTCGATTGCCGCCTGCCGCGCGGCTCGTGGTCCAGGGCGTTGTCCATCCGGGTCTCCTCCGATTTTGTTGATTAGGGGCAGGTTCAGTAGTGGTGGATGTGCATCCCCCCATCCACCTGAACGGCTATGCCAGTGGTGAACGGCAGGTCGCCGGCCGCCAGCGTGGCGACGGCCCGGCCGACATCCGCAGGCAGGCCCCATCGGTTGATTGGGGTGAATCCCTCCGCCAGCAGCTTGTCATACCGCGCCGTCGCGGCCCCGGTCATGGGCGTGCGGATCAGGCCGGGCCGGACCTCGTACACCGCGATGCCGTGCGGGGCGAGGCGCACGGCATACAGCTTGGCCATCATGGCGGCAGCGGCCTTCGACATCGCATACTCGCCCCGCTCCGGCGCGGCGATGGCGGCGTTCGAGGACGAGATGAACACGACCGACCGTGCGCTCTCGGCGCCGTCCGGGATCAGCAGCATCTGCCGGCAGACCGCCTGGGTCAGGAAGAACGCGCCGCGGGTGTTCACCGCGAAGTTCAGGTCGTAGCTGTCCGGCGACACGTCGAGCAGGTCGCCGCGGGACTGCGCGGATACGCCGGCATTGTTGACCAGGCAGTCGATCCGGCCAAATGCGGCGAACACCGCATCGACGAAGCGCCGGTGATCCCCCAAGTCCGCCAGGTCGCCAGCGACGAAGCACAGCCGCGCGCCTGCAGCCACCTCGTTGGCCAGGGCGTCGGCGGCCGCAGGGTCGATAGTGCGGTCGCAGACGACGACATCGAACGCGCGCCGCGTCAGCGCGGCGACGATGCCGGCGCCGATGCCGCCCAGCCCGCCGGTAACAGCGGCCACCCGGCGCGCAGCATCAGCCACGCTGGCACGCGCCGCGACGATCCGCACAAGGCGGACGTGGTCTGGACGGCGCTGTTCCGGCATCCCGCATGGGCACGTTCCTCCGCCGGGGTCCGATTGCTGCTGGCGCCACCTGGCTGGCCAACCTATACATACCGACCGGTAGGTTTAACAACAGAAACTTTGTCTGCCAAAATCCCCAGCCCAAACTTCCCAGCAACGAACATTCATCCTAAGGGAACACCCCTGTTGGACAGTCCCGTCCCGCTTCGGAACCGCACCCACGACGGCAGGCAGACGCGCCAAAACATCCTAAAGGCCGCGCAGGCGCTGTTTGCGGAGAAGGGCTACAGCGGCGCCAACTTGAACGAGATCGTCGCCCGGGCAGGCACCACGAAGCCGATGATCTACTACCATTTCGGCAGCAAGGAGGGGCTGTTCGCCGCGGTGCTGGAGGAGGTGTATGCCGGGATGCGCGGCATCGAGGGGTCGCTGCAGCTCGCCGGGCTGCCCGCCGTAGCGGCAATGCAGCGGCTGGTGCAGGGCACGTTCGATTACCATGCGGCTCATCCGGATTGGGTGCGGCTGATCTCGGTGGCGAACATCCACGAGGCCCAGCACATCCGTGCTTCGCCCACGATCGCGTCGCGCAACTCCGCCATCCTGGACATCCTGCGCGGCCTGCTGGACCAGGGCGTGCAGGAGGGCGTGTTCCGCGGCGGCGTGGACCCGCTGCACCTGCACCTGCTGATCGCGTCAGCCTGCTTTTACCGGGTGTCGAACCGGCACACTTGGGGCGTCATCTTCAAGCGCGACCTGGCGGAGCCGGACGACGCCGCGCTGCAACGGACGATGCTGGTCGAGGCGGTGCTGCGGTTCCTGCGGCCGGGTGGCGGCTAGATGGCTTGCGGCTCAGCCTCGTTCCCAGGCGGTTGCACGCCGGCGGCTTGATCACGCAGACCATCGAGCCGACCAAGGGCGTCCACGACGGAAAACTGCCGGAATGCGCGTTGCCTTCCGGCCAGCGACAGGGCCGCCCGCAGCCCGTCGTCCCCAGCCAGCCGCAACAGCGCCCCCGCGAAGGCTTCGGGGTCCTCCGGGTCGGCCAGCAGGCCCGCGTCCCCGGCCACCTCGGCCAGGCCGCCGCGGCCGGAGCATACCAGGGCGGCGCCGCACGCCATGGCCTCCAGCGCGGTCAGGCCGAACGGCTCCGCCCAGCGGCTCGGCACGACGACGATGGCGGCGCGCGCCATGGCGTGCAGCACCTCCGCATGCGGCCGGGCGCCGAGCAGGGCAACGCCTGCCGCGGCAGCCGCCGGCCGCAGGGCGCGGATATAGCCCGTGTCGGGCGCGCCGGGCTGGAAGCCATCGGCGCCGATCATCTCCGCGCGCCAGCCGGACAGGTGCGGCATGGCGCGGGCGCAGGCGGCGATGAACAGGTCTGGCCCCTTGTCGGGCACCACGCGGCCGGCGAACAGGATCACCTTGTCGCGTTGGCCGTGCGGCAGGGCGTGCGGCACCTCGCCGGGATCGAGCGCATTGTGCAGCACCACCGGCGGGCGGGCCGGCGCCTGGTCCACGCCGTCCAGCAGGGCGCGGCGCAGGTAGTCCGATACCGTCACTATGCGCGCCAGGCGCCGCAGCAGGCGTTGGCGGGCCAGGGGCGACCGGGCGCCACGCATCGTACGGGGGTCGTTGTGCAGGAACAGGCTGACCCGGCGCTGCGGAAACAGCCGGGCCAGCCATAGCGCCACGTCGGGCTTGTTGTGCACCTCGATCAGCGCGGCATGGGGTGGCAGGCGCGCCAGCACGCGCGCCACCCCGGCGGCATAGCGCCCGGTCGGGGTCAGCGGCAGCCAGTCCATGGCCGGGGCGGGCAGGAACTCGATGCCGGGGAAGCCTGGCCCCCGGAATGGCGGACCGGCTACAAGCGTCCTATACCGGGACGGACCTGCGGCCAGGCGGCGCACCACCATCGCGACGGCGCCGGCCGCCGCCGGGCCGAATGCCTCGCGGTGGGGCAGCACGATTATGACGGGACCCGGGGTGACGCGATTCAGCCCGGTTGGCCCCGGAGGGGTGTTGGATGCCATCAAGTGCCCTCCTACCCTGACGTGGCCGATGCCGGTAGCGCATCCGCGGGCCCGTTGACGCCCGGAGCCGCACGCGGCGGCCCGGGGACGCGCATCCTGGTCATCAAGCTCGGGGCCTTGGGCGACTTCGTGCATGCCTTCCACGCGTTCGCCGCGATCCGGGCGCACCATGCCGACAGCCGCATCACTCTGCTGACGACCGCGCCGTACCAGGCTCTGGCCGAGGCGTCGCCGTGGTTCGACGAGGTGCGGGTGGACCCCAGGGCACCGTGGTGGAACCTGGCGGCGCTCTGGCGGACCGCACGGGCCATGCGCGGCTTCGACTTCGTGTACGACCTGCAGACCTCCCGGCGGTCCAGCCGCTACTTCACCCTGGCGGGGCGGCCGCCGTGGTCCGGCATCGCTGCCGGCTGCTCGCATCCGCATGCCAACCCGGGGCGCGATGCCATGCATACCATCGAGCGGCAGCGCGAGCAGTTGCAGCGGGCCGGCGTCACGTGCTGGCAGGTGCCGGAACGGGACTGGCTGGTGCGGCGCGGCCAGCGGCATGGGCTTGCGGCGCCGTACGCCCTGCTGGTGCCCGGCGGCGCCGGCCTGGGCAGCGTCAAGCGTTGGCCCGCCGACCGCTACGCCGAGGTGGCCCGGCGGCTGCTGGGTCGCGGCCTGACGCCGGTGGTGCTCGGCGGCCGGGCGGAGGCGGCGTTGGCGGGCGCGATCCTCGCGGCGTGCCCCGGCGCGGTGGACCTGACGTGCCGGACGACCATCGAGGACATCGCCGCGCTGGCCGCGGGGGCTGCGGTCGTGCTGGGCAACGACACCGGGCCGGTGCATCTGGCGGCCTCGGCCGGCGCGCCCACCGTGGTGCTGTTTTCCGCCGCCGGGGTGCCGGAACAGGCTGCGCCGCGGGGGCCGGATGGCGGGTGGGCGAGGGTGCTGCGGATGGCGGACCTGAACGACCTAGGTGTGGACCGGGTGATGCAGGCGATCCTGGAGACCGCCGGCTGATCGATGAGGATGCGCCGCCCGGGCCGCCTGCGCCTGCGCCAGGCCGAACCCCAGCAGCAGCAGGAACCAGCCGCCGATGGGCAACGAGGTCAGTGGGCTGGTGGAGGCGACAGGCCATTCCTGGATCAGCGCCGCGACGAACAGGCCGACGCGCAGCGGGTCCGGGTCCCGCAGCAATCCCTGGCCTAGCCGGAACAGCCAGACGCCCACCAGCGCGCAGAACAGCACCAGCCCGGGCAGCCCGGCGTCGGTCAGGGCTTGCAGGTAGTGGTTGTGCGGGTGGGTGACGCAGACGCCGGCGCCGCCGCCGTTGGTCGGCGCGGGTTGGCCGGGCAGGTGCCAGCCCTGGAAGTAGCGCGGCAGCGGGCAGCCCGTGCGGAACCCGTCATAGCCGCGCCCGGTCAGCGGGTGCTGCTCGGCGATGGCGATGGCGCGCTCGGCGATCTCGCCATATGGGCTGTCGGCGAAGTCGCCGACCTGGCGGGAGAACTTGGTGACCAGGCGGTAGAAGGTGGGCGGGGACACCACCGCTGACGCGGCGATCAGCGCGCCGCCGGCGACCAGCGCCACCACCACGGGTCCGCGCAGCCGGGGCAGCAGCAGGGCTGTGACCAGCAGGCCCAGCCCGGCCAGCAGCACCGGCATGCGCTGGCCGATCAGCACGACGACGACGGCCCCGCCGGCGAACAGCGCGACGCCGCCGAGCCAGGGCCGCCAGCCCGGCCGGGCGAGCAGCGCGCCCACGGGGGGCAGCAATGCCGGGAACAGCATTCGCACGAAGGTGGGGGCGTCGCGCGGCTTGGTGAACGGCCCCGTCAGCTCGCCATCCGGCGACCGCGGGACGCCGTAGAGGTTGTGGCCGGTGGCGAACTGCAGCAGGGTCTGGGCGGCGACGTAGAGGGTGGCGGCGATCAGGCTGCCCAGGAGCCAGCGCCGGGCGGGCTGGCTGGCCAGCGTCCAGTGCTCAAGTGCTGCGACGAACAGCAGGAGGCGTAGGACGAGGATGGCCTGCAGCACGGCCGATGTGTCCTGCCCGGCGTTGAGGAGGGTGCACAGGACCAGCCAGCCCCACCATGCCAGGGCGACGGGGACCCAATCCTGGCGGAGCCAGCCCCACCTGCGCACGGCCGCGCAGCGCAGCAGGAAGGCCGCGCCGACGAGGTCGATGCCGACCTCCGCCGCGGCGCGGGCGTGCAGCAGGAACCAGGGGAACAGCAGCACCAGGCCGAGCGACAGGGTTTGAAGGATGCGGGTCACGGGTTGCGGGGTCCTCGCTGCCGGGGTGGGATTGCCGCAAATCCGTGGCGGTGTCGAACCCTGCGCCGGGCACCTGGGGCCGATGGGGGTTGCTGCTCCCTCCCTTGTGGGTAGGGCGATCGCGTGTGCCGCGGGGGACCGCTTCTTCCCTCTCTCCCGCTTTGGGAGAGGGTTGGGGTGAGGGGGTCTTGCTTGCCAGCGCGGCGTCCGATGCCGGCGGAACCTGGCCCGCAGGTCGGCGCCGACCCCCTCACCCCGGCCCTCTCCCGGAGGGAGAGGGGGAGGACATGCCCTCCTGTGCACCTGCAAGCGGGGTCCTCCGGGTTTGTGTGCCGGCGCTGGGGCGTGATAGTTCCCGACGCCATGCAGCCCAGGGCACCAAGGGATCAGCGTCGCGTGACCAGACATCCACCCTCCCGAGCCGCCGCATGAGCGTCGCCATCGTGACCGGTGCTGGCGGCCTGGTCGGCGCGGAGGCGGTGGGGTTCCTGTACGGCAAGGGCCTGGGTGTCATCGGCATCGACAACGACACGCGGCGGTTCCCGGCGCGCTGCCCCGGCTGGCGGCTGACAGGCGGCATCGCCGGCGTGATCCAGGACACCCGCGACGTGGCCGTGAGCCGGGCCGAGGCGGCTTGAGCGCCGGGCCTGGCCCGGGCTGCCCGGTGTTCGTGATCAACATGGCGCGCGATACCGCCCGGCGGCAGCACATGGTGGAGGTGCTTGGCCGGATCGGGCTGCCGGCGGAGTTCGTGACCGGCGTCGATGGGAGCGCGCTCGCCGCCGGGGACCGCAGCGCCTATGACCGCGCCCGCGCGTTGCGGGTTTACGGCGTGGAGATGAAGGACTCCGAGATCGGCTGCTTCCTCAGCCACCGCCGCATCTATGAGCGCATGGTGCGGGAGGGGATCGGGACGGCGCTGGTGCTTGAGGATGACGTGACGATCCAGCCGGCCCTGCCCCGGGTGGTGGCGGACCTGCTGGCCTGCCCGTACGCCGGGTGGCTGGTCGTGCGGTTGGACACCAAGCTGGGCCGGGTGGCCAACCCGGCCGCCCCCCGGTTCGTCGGCGTCCGCTGTGCGGAGCTGTCGGACGGTGCGGGGCTTTACCGCATCCGCTCGCAGGTGCTCGGGGTCGGCGCCTACCTGATCCGACAGGAGGGCGCGGCGCGGATGCTGGAGTATGGCCGGCGCATCTTCATGCCGATCGACCAGACCATGGACCGCTACTGGGAGAATGGCATCCTGCCGCATGTCGTCCGGCCGTTTCCGGTGGACCAGGGCGATGATTTTGGCTCGCACTCCGGCGACCGGTCGAAGGCGCGGCGCCGGGCGCAGCCCCTGCCGGTGCGCGTCGGGCGGCGGCTGCAACGGATCGAGGATGCCGTGCGTAAGCGGGTTTTCAACCTAACGCACTAAGCAGGCCCCGGGTCGTCGCGCGGAGGTTGCGCTGACCAGCGGTGCGCCAAGCTCAAGTCCGCACAGCTCCGGCCGTGGCGTTCCGCCGTCGCGCCAGCCTCAGCCGGCCGCCTGCAACGCCGGCAAGGGGGCACCCGCCAGCGGCAGCAACAGGGTGATGACCGTGCCATGGCCCGGAGCGCTTTCGATCCACAGCTTGCCGCCGCTCTGCTCTGCAAAGCCGTGCGCCAGCGCGAGGCCCAGCCCAGTGCCGGCGCCGGCCGGCTTGGTGGTGTAGAACGGCTCCCGCGCGCGGGCCAGCACCTCCGGCGCCATGCCCTCCCCGGTGTCGCAGGCCTCAATCCGGATCGCGCCGCCCTCCAAGCGCGCCGAGAGCAGGAAAGTGCCGCCGCGGGGCATCGCGTCACGCGCGTTGGTCGCGAGGTTAATCAGCACCGTCTCCAACTGCCCGCGATCGGCCAGCAGCGGCGGCAGTCCCGGCGGCACATCCACCTCGACCCGCACCCCGCCGCCCAGGGTGTTGTCCAGCACCACCTGCATGTCGCCCAGCAGCGCCGACGCGTCCACCGGCCCGGCATGCAGGTCAGCCCGCCGCGCCAGCGACAGCATCCGTCCGGTGATCGCACTGCCGCGCGCCACGGCGTCCCGCGCCAGGGCCGCCATGCGCTGCACCCGCGCCGTGTCGGCCGGGGCGCGCAGGATCAGCGCCAGGCTGCCGCCCACCGCCTGCAGCACGTTGTTGAAGTCGTGCGCGACGCCGCTGGCCAGCTTGCCCAGCGCCTCCATGCGCTGCGACTGGTGCAGCGCGGCCTGCGCCGCCTCCCGTGCGGCCACCTCGGCCTGCACCTGGGATTCCAGGGTTTCGGTCAACACGCGCAGCCGGGCTTCGCTGACCTGCAGCGCCATCCGTGACCGCACGCGGTCATCGACGTCCTCGGTCGTGCCATACCACCGGGTGGGCCGGCCGCCGGCCCCCAGCAGCGGCGCGGCGCGGGCGCGCATCCAGCACCAGTTCTCACCTGCCACGCCGGCGCGCTTGCGGATGCGGAAGCTATGGTCGTACCCCTGCCCCGTCTCCACCGAGTGCTGCCACGCGGCCAGGGTCGCCGCCCGGTCCTCGGGATGCACGGTGTCCAGCCAGCCGGTGCCCCACCGGGCCGCCTCCGGGGTGCCCGTGAGGCTGCTGACGCGATTGCTCACGGCCAGCAGCCGGCCCTCGGCGTCGGCGGTCCAGGGCGCCAGGGGGCTCAGGTCCCGCGCCATCTGCAGCTCGGCCTCACGGTCGCGCAGGGCGGCCTCGGCGGCGCGCCGCTCCTGGTCGGCGGCGCGCAGCGCGAGGGCGACCTGCTGCGCCTCCACCAGGTTGAACTCCTCCGGCGCGGCGTCCTGGCGGGCCAGCGCAACCACGGGCCGGGCGATGCGCCGGGCCACCAGCACCGCCAGCCCGGCCGCCAGCAGGGTCAGCAGCGCCCCAGCCGCGGCCAGCGGACCCAGCGTGCGCAGCAGCGGCGCCCACACCACCGATCCCGGCACCGCGATGCCCACCGACCATCCCGTGGCGGCGGAGGTGACGGAGGCCGTGTAGGTCACCACCCCGTCGAGCGTCGTCACAGGCGCCCAGCTTTCCGGACCTGCCTGCATCTGCGCCCGCCACTCCGCGCTGGCAGGGGTGCCGATGCGCGCGGCGTTGTCCCGGGTGCGGGCGATGAACAGCCCTTCGCGGTCCACGATGCCGGCCACCCACTTCGACGACAGGCGCTGGGACTGCAACAGGGCCTCGAGCGGACCCAGCTTGAAGGCACTGGACAGGGAGTACTGCACCTTCGGCCCGTCCGGCCCGTTCCGCACCACCGGCACGTCGATGGTGATGAGCGGCTCGCCGTCCAGCGAGGCCCGCGTGACGCCGGACACCGCGGCGCGGCCGGTGGCGACCACGCTGGCCACCAAGTCCGGGCGCGCACGCCGGGGCAGCGCCGTGCCCAGCGGGCGAGCGGTGTTCAGCACCTGCTGCCCATCTGGCAGCGACAGCGCGATGCGGCTGTCCAGCAGGGCTGCGGCTTCCTGGACCTCGGCGTAGAAGGCCGGCAGGTCGTCCCCCGCCAGCGCACGGGAGCGGCTGAGCACCTCCAGGGTCGCCTGGTACACCGACACCCTGCTGTCGATGGCCAGCGACAGCGCGCGGGCGACGGCGAGCACGTCCCGGCTGAACGCCTGCGTCTGCGACATGGCGGCGTGCGTGACCAGCAGGGCGGCGAAGCCGATGAACGGCACAGCGGACACCAGCACCAGGATCAACAGATAGGTGCGTATCCTGAGGCGCTTGCGCACGCACGGCTCCCGGGTTCGGCACCCTGAAATATCGCGGCCGGCCGAGGCAATGCAAGCAGACAGCGCCCCTGCCCTGCTGCGCCAGGTTGGGCTGGTGGCCCGCCGTGCCCGGCCGCTGCGCGCCGCGTTCAACGGGCGGCTGACGTCCCTAGTTGGATGGAGGATACCGCCGCGCCAGCCGCTGCTGGTGCAGCCAGGACGCGGCCAGCCGCCATGGGCCCACCGGCCGGTGCCCCCGCGCCCGCATCGCCGCCCCCAGCGCGAACAGCGCCCGGTGGTTGGCGAACACCGCCGCGAACGCCGCGCGCAGCCCCAGCCGGGGGTCCCATGCGCCGATGGCCTCCGCCCCGGCGCCGTTCACCTCGATGATGTGGAAGCGGCCCGCCCGCAGCGCCTCGACCGACCCGGCCCGCACGTCCAGCCGCCCCGCATGCAGCCCCATGCCGACCGCCACCGCCGCCACCCGGGCGCGCAAGGCCGGCGTTGCCAGGTGCAGCGCGTCCTCATAGCGCCCGCCGGCGCGCAGGCTGGCGATGGCGGCCAGGGCGACCGGTTCGCCGGCGCGGGGGATGCGCGCGGGATCGTGGCCGGCCAGCACCTCCGGACCGCGCAGCCGGGGGTCGGCGGCGACCAGGTGCGCCAGGGTGCGCCGCCCGTCGCCACGCACCGCCGGAGGGTGGCGCAATGTCAGGCCGACCAGTTCGGCCGGGCCATCTGGCCAGCGGCGCACCATCAGCCCGGCCTCGACGGGGCCGGGCAGGTAGGGCTGCAGCAGGAAGGTCGCCTGGGCCGGGAAGGCCGCCTGATAGGCCCGGAGCGCCGCCGCATCGTCCACCCGGCGCACCCCGTAGCCGCACCAGCCGCGGTCGGGCTTGGCGATGAGCGGGAAAGCCAGGCCAGCCGAGAGACGCACCGCCTCCGCCACGCTGCCCGGCGGGACGGCGGCGGTCGGGGCGACCCAGGGGTTTAGCGCCGGGGGGATCAGCGCCAGGCACTCCAGCTTGCCCTCGCCGGCCAGCCCGCCGGTGGGGATGCCGGGGTTGGCGGCGCTGGGCAGGGTCAGGCTGCGGTGGCGCAGCGCGAGCAGCATCCAGTGCAGCACGAGCGGGATGCAGAGCAGCCACTTCGGCAGACGCTCGATTGGTGAAAGTGGAGGGGGTGGTGAAAGTGGAGGGGGTGGGGAAGGCGGGGGGGGTGGTGAAGGCGGCGGGGGAATGGACAACGAGGGCTGGTGCAGGCGCGGCCAGGCGGCCGACACCGAACGGGATGGGGCCATGGCTTCAGCAACGCCGGCCTTGGCGCGGGGTTTCTCTAGGACCATCCGTCGGTGAGCTGTGTTGATGGGTATGCTGACCGCCCTCGAAGGGTTTTTGGATGCGCGTGCGCGACCAGGGTGCCGCCATCATCTGCACGGCGCCGGAGTTGCCCTGATATATGGTGGTGTTTTCTGATATGGTGCGTGTTGAGCCGTGCGCCGTGTTCCAACTGGCCTGCACTGGCTGTGGCCGCCGCAGCATCGACGCGGTGCCCCGGGTGGGGCTTGCCAGGGCAGGCGGGGATTTATGCGGTGCCCGAAAAGAACTGCATTGCGAAACCCGGGCCGGCTGGCCCAATGCATCGCGTATGAGTGCACGAAGCAAGCCGATGGAGGGTTCACGATGCCATGCGTCATAAGATGGATCACAGTTTTTGTGCAACGCCGGCCTGATCTGCTGCCAAAGCCTCTTGCGCCAAAGCTGAGGCGCTGCATCCTAAGCTGAAAACCCGCTGGCAAGTATTTTTGCGAAACCGGCGAGCCGGAGCGGTCCGGGACGCAAGGCCGTGCGTCAAGCCCGGTGCAGACTCCCTCGCTTGACGAAAGACATCCATCGCCTCGTGCAGGACCGCCATCATGGGCCAAATCGTGCCCAGGGCTTCTGATCCAGGTCAGCGAAACGACATCGGCAACGTGCGGGGACCCCGCACCGTGCCCACGGCCCACTGCACCGGTCCATCCAGCCGGAAGAACGGCACCCGGCGCAGGAACACCTCCACCGCGACCGTCAGCTCCATCCGGGCCAGGTTGCTGCCGACGCATCGGTGGATGCCGAGCCCAAAGGCGGCGTGCCGGTTTTCTGCCCGGTCCAGGATGACCCGGTCCGGCTCGGGAAACATGGCCGGGTCACGATTGGCGGCGGGGAAGGACAGCAGAACCATATGCCCCGCCTTCATCGGGCAGCCCTGCACCTCGGTGTCGCGCACCACCTCCCGCGCCATCGTCACCGGTGCGTAGGCCCGCAGGAATTCCTCGATGGCTGTTGGCAGCAGCGCAGGCTCGGCACGGAGCCGGGCGGCGTCGTCCGGGTGCCCGGCCAAGTGCCACAGGGCCGAGCCGATGGCCGACCACGTGGTATCGATGCCCGCCACCAGCAGCAGCCGCAGCATCCCGGTCACGTCGCCGGGCTCGGCGGGACGGCCATCGATCAGGGTGTGCATGAGCCGGGTGATCAGGTCGTCGGTCGGCCGGGCCTGCCGTTCGGCGATCGCCGCGGCGAAGTAGGCGGACATCTCCCGCAGCAGCGGCGGGACCAGGCTGGGGTCGGTGATCCCCGTCTCCAGGAGGACGTGGATCCAGTGCCGGAACAGGTCGCCGTCCTGTTCCGGCAACCCGAACAGGTGGGCGACCACGCGGACGGGAATGTGACGCGTGTAGAACGTCGCCACGTCGCAGCCCTCGGGTGGGAAGCCGTCGACCAGCGCCTCGCAGGTCGCCCGCACGGCTGGTTCCAGCTTGGCGACCTCATCGGGCGTGAAGGGCGGCAGCACCGCGCGCTTCCAGGCCCGGTGCTCCGGCGGGTCGGTGGTGATGGGCGGGGCTGGCGAGACCTCGATGCGTTTGTCGCGCACGATGATCCGGCGGGAGGAGAAGTGCTCGGTATCATAGGCCACGTCGCGGACGGCGGCATGGGTGGTCGGGAAGTAGCAGCCCTCGAAGCGCCCGGTATGCGCCACCGGGCCGGTCTCGCGCATCCTGGCCCAGATCGGGTAGGGGTCGCTGCTCCAGCGTGCATCGAGGTGATCGAAGTCGGTGGCCCAGTCCTGGCTGGGCGGGCGGGTTGCGGCGCTCATGCACCGTCAACCCGGCGAAGGGTGATGGCATATTCCGGGCAGTTCGCCTGGGCCAGGCGTGCCTGTTGCATCTGGTCCGGCGCGACAAGGCCATCGCCGGCTTCTCGCGCGGAGCCATACTCGTCGAGCACGAACAGCGAGGGGGCGGCCAGCTTGCACCGGTTGTGGCCTTGGCATTTATCCGGTTGAACGTGGACCCGCAGCATCTGGTCATGTTGCATGGTGGCTCCTCCCACTCGTTCTGATCCTGATACAGCGGTTCATGAGCCGCAGCGATGCCTGATTGCGACCACAGGCGCCTGGGCTGCGTCCTGGATGGCCGGGGTGCGACCACTGCATCGGAGCATAACGCAGGTCGCTTCCCTGCCCGGCTGTCGGCAGCGAGCCAGCAGCACGTCTCCGACGAACGTTGCGAGCAGGTTACCTGGGTGATCGTGTCGAACGAGATGTGCGTCAACCACGAGCAGGTGGATTGCGAAATCCTGCAGATGGGCTGGAGCGGTATTCCAATAGAGACCAGAAGTGCATGCGTCGCTCGCATCAGGGACGGAGTGCTTCCGTCCATTACGCTGAAGGCATGCATCGAGGAAGGCGCAGCATGACCAGCCGCCAGGAGTGACTTTAGAATGCGGGACGACCGAGAGAGCGCCACGGACAATGCGGCCTCTGCCTGATCCATCGCACAAGCGGTTCGATGGGGACAAAAGGCCGCACTGACGCGGCTGAACGCTCCCTCCCCGAAGTTGACGCTCCCCGTGCCACCGGCGATGCTTGCCGCGGAGCAGCCGGGAACGCCTCGATGGACGACCGCTATGCCGCCTATGCCCGGCTGCAGTTCGACCGCCCGCACCCGCGCGTGCTTCGCATCACCATGGCCAACGGCCGCATGAACGCCGCCGACGCCATCATGCACGGCGAGCTGGCGCGCGTGTGGCGGGACGTGGAGGCCGATGACACCGTGAACGCCGCCATCATCACCGGGGCTGGGCGAGTGTTCTCGGCCGGCGGCGACTTCGCGCTGATCCAGGAGATGATGGCCGACTTCGCCACCCGCGCCCGCGTGTGGCGGGAGGCGCGGGACCTGGTGCTGAACCTGGTCAACTGCCCGAAGCCGGTGGTGTCGGCGATGCGCGGCGTCGCGGTCGGCGCGGGCCTGGTGTGCGGCGTGCTGGCGGACGTGTCCATTGCCACGCCCGAGTGCCGCATCGTCGATGGCCACACCCGGCTGGGCGTCGCCGCCGGGGATCATGCGGCGATCATCTGGCCGCTGCTGTGCGGCATGGCGAAGGCGAAGTACTACCTGCTGACGTGCGACGAGCTGCTGGGGCGGGAGGCGGAGCGCATCGGCCTGATCAGCCTGCTGGCCGAGGACGCCGACCTTGACGCCCGCGCGGTGGAGGTCGCGGGGCGGCTGGCGGACGGGGCGCAGTCGGCGATCCGCTGGACCAAGCACGCGCTGAACGGCTGGCTTCGGCAGGCCACGCCGATCTTCGATGCGTCGCTGGCGATGGAGTTCATGGGGTTCAGCGGGCCGGAGGCGCAAGAGGGGCTGGCCGCGCACCTCGAACGCAGGGTGCCGCAGTTTCCGCCGGATGCGCCGATTTGAGGGGATGCCTCTGCTCCTTCCGCCTCTGGGGCGGGGTGAGCAACTGTCATGCTGGGCGGTGTTTGGACGCGGATAATTTCCTGCGCCGGGGCGTGCGCCGGGCGCGGGGGGCATGGGAGGGAGGCGCCCGTGATGCGATCCGCCGTGGAACCAGCCGGCGCGGCGGGGGTTAGGGCCGCATCTGCAACGTGAGGATGCGCATCATGGACGAGAACAGGTTTGAAGGCACCGCCCGCAACATCGGCGGCAAGGTCGAGGGTGCTGTCGGCAACCTGACCGGCGACAACAAGATGCAGGCCGAGGGCGCCGTTGATAAGGTGGCCGGGTCCGCGCAGAAGACCTATGGCCAGGCGGCGGACACCGTGCGGAATGCCGCCGACAGCATCGGTGCGGGCGATTTCGGCTCGCAGGTGTTGGACCAGATCGAGGAGGCCGGCGACATGCTGGCCGAGCAGGTCGATCAGCGCCCGATCACTGCGATCCTGATCGCGGCCGGGGTTGGCTTCCTGATCGCGCTGGCCACCAAGCCGTCGCCGAAGGTGGTTTACCGCCGCCGCTGAACAGCGGGTCCGGTCTCCAGGGTTGGGGACCGGGCCTTGCGACGGGACTGGATCAGGGCCGTAGGAAGCCCACCAGCCGTTCTGCTTCCGAAACTATGGGATCGGCGATGGCTGCGGCGCGGATGGCGCCGTCACGCAGCACTGCGTCCACGGCGGCGGGGTCGGCCAGCAGGCGCCGGGTTTCTAAGGCGATGGGCGCGAGCTTCTCCACGACCACCTCGGCCAGGGCGTCCTTGAAGACCCCGAAGCCTTTGCCACCATGCTCATGTAGGATTGCTGCGGCGTCGGTATCCAGCAGCGCCGCCATGATGCCGATCAGGTTGCGTGCCTCGGGCCGGCCCTCCAGCCCCTCCGCCTCCGATGGCAGCGGCTCGGGGTCGGTGCGGGCGCGGCGTATCTTCAGCGCGATGGTGTCGGCGTCGTCGGTCAGGTTGATGCGGCTCTGGTCCGAGGGGTCGGATTTCGACATCTTCCTCGACCCGTCCCGCAGGCTCATCACCCGGGCGGCGGGGCCGAGGATCAGCGCCTCGACCTGTGGGAAGAACTCCACGCCGTAGTCGTGGTTGAACTTGGCGGCGATGTCGTTTGCCAGTTCCAGGTGCTGCCGCTGGTCATCGCCCACCGGGACCCGCGTCGCGTGATAGGCGTGGATGTCGGCGGCCATCAGGTTGGGATAGACGAACAGCCCGGTCGAGACATGCTCCCGGTCCTTGCCTGCCTTGTCCTTGAACTGCGTCATCCGGTTCAGCCAGCCCATGCGGGCGACGCAGGTGAAGATCCAGGCCAGCCGGACATGGGCAGGCACGGCGGACTGGTTGAACAGGATGTGCGCCTGCGGGTCGATGCCGCAGGCGATGATCGAGGCCGCGAGTTCCCGGGTCGCGGCGGCCAGGGTGCGCGGGTCCTGCCACTGGGTGATGGCGTGCAGGTCGACGACGCAGTACAGGCACTCGTGGTCCTGTTGCAGCGCGACCCAGTTGCGGATCGCGCCGAGGTAGTTGCCGAGGGTGGGGACGCCTGAAGGCTGGATGCCGGAGAAGATGCGCTGCATGGCCGGGTTCTGTGCGCCTGGCCAGGGTTGGTCAAGCGCCCTGCTCAGCATGTTTTGGCTGGGAGGAGGCTGGTTGGAAGGCGGCGGCGCGGCCCGAGACAGCCGCCGATGCGTGCTGCCGATTCTTTCTGCAAGCGCTGGCGCCGTTGCGAGCCGGGTTCCGCTGGCGTCATTGCGAGCCGGCTTTGGCGTGGCAATTCAGGGCGGCATAGTCTCGGCATCCTGCATCGCAATGCCGCAGCCGTGGCGCGCAAGGGCGGCAGGGCCTAGCGCAAGGCGGCGCAGGGTCGGCGTCACTGCCCGGCCGTCGCCGCTCCGGAGGCCCGTGGCGGCCTTGGTTCGGGAGCGTGGCACAGGTCCACGCTCTCCCACGCGGATGGGCGGCCGTCCTGCCGCTCCATGAGGACGTCGAACCGGCAGGGCCGCGCGGGATCGGGCACGCGGATCAGCGCCTGCTGCCCGAGCTGCTCGAGTCCGCGCCCGGCCAGCCAGTCCGGCAGGGCGCCGGGCGTGGGGATCGCCACGGCGTTGGCGGTGCGTTGCAGCGTCTCGGCAGCATGGGCGTAGCCTGATCCGGGCAGGGCCGATCCGAGCAGGGCAAGAACAGCGGCCAGCGTCGCATGCCGGGTCATCATGGGCCTCCGGCGCCTGGATGCGCGGCGGGGCCAATCTTGGCCAAAAACCCTGCGAAATCAGGTTACGACTTGTAAGTAAGCGTCAGCGCCGGCGCCTTGCCATCCCCGCCAGCTCCCGGCCGTCGAAGGCGCCCAGCGCCTGGCCGGCCAGGCCATAGGCGGCCACCCCTGCCGCGACGACCGCCGCCAGCGCCGCCCAGCGCAGCCCGGCCACGCCGCCGGCCGCGCTGAACACCGTGTCCTGCCCCAGCCACAGCGCCGCCGCCATCGCCGCCGCCGCCAGGGCCATGCGCGGCAGCCGCCGCCGCAGCCGCGCATCGGGCGCCAGCAGCCCGCGCCGGTGCAGGATGGCGGCCAGGAACACCGCGTTGAACACCGCCGACAGGCTGGTGGCCAACGCCGGGCCAATGTGCTGCAGGGGCAGCATGAACAGCAGGTTCAGAATCAGGTTCAAGGCGATGGCGGCCATGCCCACCCGCACCGGCGTCCCGGTGTCGCCATGGGCGAAGAACGCCGGCACCAGCACCTTCAGCAGCACGATCGCCGGCAGCCCGAAGGCATAGGCCGCCAGCGACTGCGCGCTCAGCGCGGCGCTGTGGGCGTCGAACGCGCCGCGGCCGAACAGCACCGCCATGATCGGGCCGCCCAGCACCGCCAGCGCCAGCGCGGCCGGCAGGGTGAGCACGAGCGTGATCTCCAATGCCCGGTTCATGGAAGCGATGGAGCCGGCCTTGTCGCCCGACTTCGCCTGGCGCGACAGCAGCGGCAGCAGCGCGGTGCCGACCGCGGTGCCGATGACGCCGAGCGGCAACTGGTATACCCGCTCGGCATAATACAGCAGCGACGCCGAGCCGGCCGGCAGCAGGCTGACGATGATGAGGTCGACCGACTGGTTGAGCTGCGTGACCCCCGCGCCTACCAGCCCCGGAACCATGCGCCGCAGCAGTACCCGCATGCGCGGCGTCATGCGCGGCACCGGCACCCGCAGCCGCATGCCCGCCCGCCGCACCGCCCAGGCCAGCAGCGCCAGTTGCAGCACGCCGGCCACCGTGACGCCCCAGGCCAGCGCATGGCCGACGGTCGGCACGTAGGGCGACAGCACCCACATCGAGGCGATCGACACCCCGTTCAGCACCATGGGCGCCGCCGCCGCCGCCGCGAACCGGTCCAGGCCGTTCAGCACGCCCGACAGCAGCGCCGCCAGGCAGATCAGGAACAGGTAGGGGAACATGATCCGCGCCAGGGTGACGGTCAGCGCCGCCTTGCCCGGCACGTCCGCGAAGCCCGGGGCCAGCAGCCGCATCGCCTGCGGCATCAGCAGCAGCCCCAGCACGGTCAGCGCCGCCAGCCAGAATGCCAGCACGGCGATGGCCTCCTGGGCGAAGCGCCGTGCCTCCGTGGGGCCGTCGCCGGCCAGGATGCCGGAGAACTCCGGCACGAAGGCGGCGTTGAACGCGCCCTCGCCGAATAGGCGGCGGAACAGGTTGGGCACCTTGAAGGCGATGAAGAAGGCGTCCGCCACCGGGCCGGTGCCCAAGAAGGCGGCGATCTGCACGTCGCGCAGGAAGCCCAGCACGCGGCTCGCCATGGTCCAGCCGCCGACGGTTAGGATGCCGCGGAGCATTAGGCGGTCCCGCCGGGGGTATCTTTCCCCTCTCCCTTCGGGAGAGGGCCGGGGTGGGGGGGTGGGGGGGCGCCGAGCCTTCCGGCGCAGGCAGCGCGCTGCATGGGGCTGGGGATCGCGCCGCAAGACCCCCTCACCCCGGCCCTCTCCCGGAGGGAGAGGGGGAAGGCAAGTGGTGTCATTATTCGTCCCGCCGGGGGCGGGCGAGCAGGGCCGTGATGGCCTGGTCCAGCCGGGTGCGGCCGGAGAGCAAGGCGGCAACGGCGGCGCACACCGGCAGGTCCACCCCGGCCGCGCGGGCGATCAGGGCCGGGGCGGTCGCCACCCCCTCCGTCACGCCCATGCGGGCCGCGAGGACGTCGGCCAGCGCCTCGCCGCGGCCTAGCGCCAGCCCGAGGGTGTAGTTGCGGCTGGCGCCTCCGGTGCAGGTCAGCAATAGGTCGCCCAGGCCGGACAGCCCAGCCGTCGTCTCCGCCCGGCCGCCCTGCGCCGCCACCAGACGCCCTAGCTCGGCCAGGCCGCGGGTGATCAGGGCGGCGCGGGCGTTCTCCCCCAGGCCCGCGCCCATCACTGCCCCGGCGGCGATGGCGACGACGTTCTTGGCCGCGCCGCCCAGGCTGGCGCCGAGCGCGTCGTCGTTGCCGTAGAGCCGGAAGGCCGGGCTGGCGATCATCCCGGCCAGCCTATCCCGCAGATCCGAGTCGGCGCAGGCCAGGACGGCGGCGGCGGGCAGGCCGGCGGCGACCTCGTGCGCGAAGCTGGGGCCGGTGAGCACGGCTGTAGGTACGCCTGGCTGCACCTCGGCCAGGATTTCCATCGGCAGGCGCAGGGTGGCGGCCTCGACCCCCTTGGCGCAGATGATCACCGGCGCCTGCGGGCGCAACCGGGCGGCGATGCCGCGAAGGTGCTGGACCGGGACGGCCAGCAGCACCGCGTCGAAGCCGGGGCCGGGCAAGTCGTCCAGCAGCGTGACCGCGCCGGGCAAGGGGTGGCCGGGCAGATGCGGGCTGCACCGGGTGGCGCGCAGCAGCGCCGGGTCGCGCGCCCACAGCGCCACGCCGCACCCGGCGCGTACTGCCTGCAACGCTAGCGCGGTGCCCCAGGCTCCGGCGCCGACGACCGCGACGCTACTCATCCGTGATACGCGGCACGGCGGTGCTGGCGCCTGGCTCGCGGTTGCCCAGGCGGCCCAGCAGCGCCGTCAGGATCGCCTGAGCCGCCGGCTCGAACCCCCAGGGTGGGTTGCGGACCAGCAGGCCGCAGCCGTTCAGGCGCCGGGGATCGGTCGGCTCGCGCAGCCATAGCTCGGCGGCCACGCAGTCGCGCAGGCCGGCCAGGCGCACGCCCTCGTGGAAGGTGCGGACGGGGCTGCGGTGCTTGATGGGGTACCAGGCGGCGAGGACGCCGTTGGGGAACCGTGCCGCGCCAGCCCGCAGGCCCGCGAGCACGCGGTCGAACTCGCCGGGCGCCTCATAGGGCGGGTCGATCAGCACCAGGCCACGCCGCTGCGCGGGCGGCAGCAGGGCGCCGATGGCCTCGTAGCCGTCGCGCAGGTGCACCGACACCTGGCGGTCCCGGGCAAATAGCCGCGCCAGGGCGGCCTCGTCCTCCGGGTGCAGCTCGCAGCAGGCCAGGTGGTCCCCGGGCCGCAGCAGCGCCTGGATCAGCCTGGGGGAGCCTGGGTACAGGCCCGCCCGCTCCACCAGGGCCACGTAGTCCGCCAGAGGCGGCGGCGGGTCATGAAGCAGGCGGGCGATGCCGTCCCGCCACTCGCCGGTGCGCTCGGCGGGGTCGGCCAGCAGGTCGTACGTGCCGCGGCCGGCGTGGGTGTCCAGCACGGAGAACGGCGCAGGCTTGCGGGCCAGCGCGCGCAGCATCCAGGCCAGCAGCGCGTGCTTCATGCAGTCGGCGGCGTTGCCGGCGTGGAACGCGTGACGGTAGTTCATGGGAGCCGGGTCACAGGCGGGGGATCATGCCGGCATCAGCTCCGCCAACGGCCAGCGGGGGCGCGGCGCGGTGTCCAACGGGTCGTGCAGGCCCAGCCGCAGCCGCTCGATCCCGGCCCAGGCCACCATGACGGCGTTGTCCGTGCACAGCCGCACCGGCGGTGCCACCATCGGCACGCCGCCCGCCGCCGCGCCCGCCAGCGCCGCCCGCACCGCCGCGTTGGCCGCGACCCCGCCCGCCACCACCAGCAGCCGGGCCTCCGGCATCATCGCCAGCGCATGGGCGGCGCGGTCGGCCAGCACATCCGCCACCGCCGCCTGGAACCCGGCGGCGATGTCGGTGCGATCCTGCTCCGCCAGGGGCTGCGACCTCGCCACGCGCTGAGCGACGGCGGTCTTGAGGCCGGAGAAGCTGAAGTCGCAGCCTGCCCGGCCCAGCAAGGGCCGCGGGAATGGCTGCTGTGCCGGGTCGCCGCTGGCTGCCAGGCGTTCCAGGGCGGGGCCGCCGGGCCAGGGCAGGCCGAGCAATTTGCCCACCTTGTCGAACGCCTCGCCGACGGCGTCGTCGATGGTGCCGCCCAGCCGGCGGTAGCGGCTGACGCCCTCCACGGCGACGCATTGGCAGTGGCCGCCCGATAGCAGGAGCAGCAAGTAGGGGAACGGTGCTCCGCCGGGCACCAGGCCGGGCAGCCGGGCGGTCAGCGCGTGCGCCTCCAAGTGGTTCACCGCCACGAACGGCAGCCGGTGCGCCAGCGCGATGCCCTTGCCGACCCCGGCGCCGACAATCAGGCCGCCGATCAGGCCGGGTCCGCAACTCGCTGCCACGCCGGCCAGGTCGGCGTAGGCGGCTCCGGCCGTGGTCATCACCCGCTGCACCAGCGCCGGCAGGTGGGCCAGGTGCGCCCGCGCGGCGATCTCTGGCACGACGCCGCCGAATGGGGCGTGGTCGGCCTGCTGGCTCAGCACCGCTTCGGCCAGGATGGAGCCATGCGCGTCGAGCACGGCGCATGCGGTCTCGTCACAGGACGATTCGATCCCAATTACCGGTCCATGGAGCTTCATCCCGGGCATGGCCGGCTCGGGCATGTGCATCGTTTCGTGATGGTTGGTCTGCACGGTCGGCCTTTCCTCGCGCGGCGCGATCTCATAGGACACCTGGATGCCTGACGCACACCCCGAGCGCGACATACCCGCCGCCCTGCTGATGACCCGCACCGCCCACTATGGCCGCAGCCTGCCGCTGCGCGTGGGCACCCGCGGGTCGCCGCTGGCGCTGACGCAGACGCGCCTGTTCCTGTCGCTGCTGGCGCGGTTCTGCCCGGTGCTGGCGCCGGGCTTCCAAAACGAGCAGGTGTTCCAGCAGCATGTGATCCGCACCACCGGGGACCAGGTGCAGGACCGCCCGCTGGCCGATATCGGCGGCAAGGGCCTGTTCAGCAAGGAAATCCATGAGGCCCTGCTGGACGGCCGCATCGACTTCGCCGTGCACAGCCTGAAGGACCTGGAGACCGAGCTGCCGCCGGGCATCGTGCTGGCCTGCACCCTGCGGCGGGAGGATGCGCGGGATGCGCTGATCCTGGGGCCGCACTGCCTGCCGAACGTGCCGGGCGATCCGCTGGCGGTGCTGCCGGCCGGGGCGGTGATCGGCACCAACTCGCTGCGGCGGCAGGCGCAGTTGCTGCACGCGCGGCCGGACCTGCGGATGACGCTGATGCGCGGCAACGTGCAGCCGCGGATTGCCAAGGTGATGCGCGGGGACTGCGCGGCGTCGCTGCTGGCGCTGGCTGGGCTGCGCCGGCTGGGGCTGGAGGATGCGTCGTGCGTGGCGCTGGACCCGGATGCGATGGTGCCCTCGGCCGGGCAGGGCATCGTGGGGATCACCGTGCGCGCGGACGACTTCGCGCTGCACGACCTGCTGGCGGGGATCGAGGACCCGGAGGCGCGTGCGGTCTCCACCGCCGAGCGGTCGCTGCTGGCGCTACTGGACGGGTCGTGCCGCACGCCGATCGGCGGCCATGCCCGGCTGCTGCCGGCGGCTGCGGGCCAGGTGCCGTTGCTGCACCTGACCGGGCTGGTGGCCCGCGCGGACGGGTCGTTCCTGCTCAAGCGAAGCCTGCACGGTGCGGCCAGCGACGCGGCGCGGCTTGGGGCCGAGCTGGGCGCCAGCCTGCGGGCCGACAGCCCGCGGGACATCTTCGGCTGACCCGCCGGCTTGCTTGACGCGCCCCGGCTTGCTTGACGCCCCGGCTTGCCTGACGCCCCGGCTTGCCTGACGCATTGGGCGTCCTGATCACCCGGCCGGAGCCGGGGGCATCCGATGCCGCCCGGCGGATCGCCGCCCTTGGCCTGCTGCCGGTCCTGGCGCCTTGCCTGACCGTCCGATCCCTGGCGGTGCATGTTCCGGCCAGGGTGCAGGCGGTGCTGGTCAGCAGCGGCAATGCCATCCCTGCCCTGCCGGCGACGCTGCATAGCCTGCCGCTGCTCGCGGTCGGTGTCGCCACGGCGGCGCGGGCGCGGGCAGCCGGGTTCAGCAATGTCTGCAGCGCGGATGGAGACGCCGTGGCCCTGGGTGCGTTGGCGGTCGAGTGTTGCCCGGCGCACTCCGCGTTATTGCTGGCAACTGGGCAGGGCCAGGGCGGTGGGCTGGCGGCCGACCTGCGCCGCCGGGGCTTCCGGGTGCACCGGCGGGTTGCCTATGCCGCCCGGCCTGTGGGCCGCCTGCCCGGACCGGCCAGGGAGGCGCTGCGGGCCGGCACCTTGCGGGCCGCCCTGTTCCTGTCGGGGGAGACGGCCCGCGCCTTCGCCCGCGTGCTGCCGGCGGCGCTGCATCCGGCCTTGGCCGCGGTCGATGCACTGGCCATCGGGCAGCCGGCCGCGGATGCATTATCGCACTTGCCCTGGCGTCGGGTGCGCGTGTCGGCTAAGCCGACATTGGACTCTGTACTGGCGATGCTATGACCGACCCAACCCTGCCTGACCCCAATCCCATCCCCGGCCCCGTCGCCGACCCGGCGGCCCCGCCGCCGGAACGGGTGCGCGTGGACGACGCCGCGCCGGGGCGCCGGCGCGACCTGCTGCCCTGGTTCTATGTGCTGGGTTTCCTGATACTGGCCGGGGCGGTGTTCTACTTGTACCAGAACCCCACGGTCCCCTCCGGCATCCAGCAGGAGGCCGTTCGCGTGGATACCTTGCAGCAGCAGGTGCAGCGGCTGAACGACCGGCTGGCGCAGGTGGAGGCCCGCCCTGCCCCGGCCCCGGTGGACTTGGCGCCAGTGAACCGGGAGATCGCCGCGCTGCAGGCCCGGCCGGCTCCGGCAGCGCCGAACCTCGGGCCGCTGGAGGCGCGCATCGCCGCCGTCGAGGCCCGGCCCGTGCCGCCGCCGCCGAACCTTGCTCCGCTGGAGGGCCGCATCGCCGTCCTGGAGGGGCGTCCCGCTCCGCCTCCGGTCAACCTGGCCCCGCTTGAGGGCCGGATCGCCGGCCTCGAAAACCGCCCGACGCCGCCGCCTGTGGACCTGGCGCCGCTCGACAAGCGCATCGCTGCCGTGGAGGCGCGGCCGATCCCGCCGCCGGTTGACCTGGCGCCGCTCGAAAGCCGCATTGCCGCCGTGGAGGCGCGGCCCATTCCGCCGCCGGTTGACCTGACGCCGTTGAACGGCCGCGTGGACGCGCTGACCGGCCGCATGGACGGGTTGACCGGGAAGGTGGACACGCTGACTGGGCAGGTGGGCACGCTGACTGGGAAGGCGGATGCGCTGGGCGGCCGGGCGGATGCGCTGGAGCCGCGGATCGGCGCCGTCGAGCAGCAGGACAAGCAGATCGCCGGGCAGCTTGGCGCCGTCGCCGAACGGTCGCAGCGCATCAGCCGCGTGCAGGCGGCCATGGCTGCGCTGGACGCCGGCCAGCGCCTGGGCGACATCCCCGGCGCCCCGCCCGCCGTGGCTCGCTACGCCCAGGACACGCCACCGACCGAGCAGGCGTTGCGCGGGTCCTTCGACAAAGCGGCGGATGCGGCGCAGCATGCCGAGCAGCCCGCCCTGACGGATAACCAGTCGTTCGGCAGCCGGCTGTGGACCCGGGCGCAGCAGGCGGTCACGGTGCGCCAGGGCGACAACGTCGTGGTCGGCGACCCGCTGGCCGGCGTGCTGGGCCGGGCGCGGGGGTTGCTGGATGCCGGGGACCTGGCCGGCGCGGTGGCCGCGGTGGACACCCTGACCGGACCCCCGGCGGCTGCGATGGCGGACTGGGCGGGCCAGGCGCATGGCCTGCTGGACGCCCGCAAGGCGCTGTCCGGCCTGGCGGCGCATAGCTGATGCGCGCCGTTCTTGGCTTCCTGTTCCTTGCGGTGGTGGTCGTCGCCATCGCGTGGGGCGTCTCCATACTGCCGGGAACCTGGTCGGCCACCATCGGCGCCACATCGCTGCAGGCCTCGACCCCGGTGGCGCTGACGCTGCTCGTGGCGGTGTTCCTGGTGCTGTACATCATTGTCAGGCTGTTGGCCGGGCTGGTGTCGATGCCGCGCCGCCTCCGCCGGCGGCAGGCGCGCGTCAACCGCTCCCGCGGCGACCGTGCCGTGACACGCACCCTGGTGGCCCTGGCCGCTGGTGACCCCGCTGTCGCCCGGCAGGAGGCCGGCCGCAGCCGCCGCCTGCTGGGGGACACGCCGCTGACTCTGCTGCTCGCCGCGCAAGCCGGGCGGCAGTTCGGCCGCGACGACGAGGCGGACGCGGCGCTGAACCAGTTGGCCGACCGACAGGAGTCCGCCTTCCTGGGACTGCGCGGCCTGCTGCGCCAGGCCATTGCCCGGGAGGACTGGCCTGCCGCCGCGGCCCTGGCCCGCCGCGCCGAGGCCGCCCAGCCCGGCGCCCCCTGGCTGCAGGAGGAAAACCGCGTGCTGGCGCTGCGGACCGGCAACTGGGCGGAGGCGCTGCGGATGGCCGGGCCGGACACTCGCGCCGCCCTGGCCGTCGCCGCCGCTGACGCCCAGCCGAACCTGCAATCCGCCGTGCGCTTGGCCCGGCAGGCTTGGAAGGCTGACCCGACACTGCCTGCGGCGGTCATCGCCTATGCCCGGCGGCTGCGCGAGCTGGGCAAGTCCCGCGCTGCCGATGACCTCATGAGCCGGTCCTGGGCCGTGCAGCCGCACCCGGCCATCGCCGCCGAGTACCTGGTGCCGATCAAGGGCAAGCTGGACCGCGCCCAGGCGGCGAACCGCCTGGCCAACGCCAAGCCAGCCGACCCGGAAAGCCACCTGATGCAGGCGCAGGCGGCCTTGGAGGCCGGGCTGACCGGCGCGGCCCGCACCCATGTGCAGGCCGCGCATTCGCTGGGCATGAACCAGCGGCGGCTGTGGCTGCTGGCGGCCGACATCGCCGATCAAGACGGCAACGCGGCGGAGTCGCAGGACGCGCTGCGCCGTGCGGCGCTGGCCGACCCCGATCCGGTGTGGCGCTGCGCTGCCTGCGGCACGGTGCACGGCGACTGGCGCCCGATCTGCGACGCCTGCAACACGCCGGCGCGCATCGCCTGGGTGCAGCCGGACCAGCATGGGACGGTGTTGCCGGCCTTAGCCGGCGGGCAGGGGCAGCTCCCGCGTCTCACCGCAGCCCAGGACGTCGAAGGCTTCACGTAGCAGCCCGGTGGCGTCCCGGGCGCGGACCAGGTCCTGCACCGGCTCGTCGATGCCCTCGTCGGTCAGTTGGAAGGTGCCGAAGTGCATGCCGACTGCCATGGGTGCCCCCAGGTCGGCGCGGGCCTGCACGGCTTCGGCCGGGTCCATGTGGACGGGCGCCATGATGCTGCGGGGGCGATAGGCGCCGATCGGCAGCAGCGCGATGCCGGGCGGCCCCAGGCGGCGGCGGATGTCGCCCCAGTGCGGCCCGGCGCCGGAGTCGCCGGCGAACAGCACCTGCGCCCCGCCTAGCCGCACCATGAAGCCCGCCCAAAGCGTGCGGTTGCGGTCGGTCGGGCCGCGGGCGGAGAAGTGGTGCGCTGGCGTGGCGGTCACCTCGACCACGCCGAGCTGGGTTGCGTCCCACCAGTCCAGCTCGATCGCCCCCGGGATGCCGGCGCTGGCCAGCGGCGCGGCGTTGCCCAGGGTGGTGACCACGGCCGGGGCGAAGCGCCGGTGCAGCGCGCGCAGGCTGGCCAGGTCCATGTGGTCGTAGTGGTTATGCGACAGCAGCACCGCGTCGATACGCGGCAGGGCGTTCAGCGCCAGCCCGGGCGCCCGCGCCCGCTGCGGCCCGGCCCAGGTGACGGGCGAGCAGCGGTCGCTGAACACCGGGTCGGTCAGCAGGGTGAACACGCCCCCGCTGGGCATCGGCAGGCGGATCAGGAAGGTGCTGTGGCCGATGAAGGTCAACGCGACCGTGCCCGGCGTGACGGTGCTGGCCGGTGGCGGGTACGGCGGGTCCTCGACATGGGCGGGCCAGGGCACGCGCTGCCGGGTCAGCGACCAGCGGAGCACGGCGCCCAGCCCGCGGGCCTGCTGCTGGCCGGGGTTGAAGAAGTGCCGGCCGTCGAAGTGGTCGCTCATCGGCATCGCGGCACGCCCAGCAGCGGCTCGGGATCGATAGCCTCGGTTCCCTGCAAGACGGCGAAGAACACGTGGGTGCCGTAGGTGACGCCGGTGCGGGCGACGTGCCCCAGCGGCTCCCCGGCGGTTACGGAGCGCTTGCCCTCGGCGATGGCGGGCACGAGGTTGCCCAGGTGTGCGTACAACGTCGTTATGCCTCCAGGGTGGCCTAGGTGAAGGGTGACGCCGCCCAGGCCCTGGCGCTTGACCCGCAGCACCGTGCCGTCCGCCGCCGCATGGACCAGCGCGCCGGCCGGCGCCGGCAGATCGACGCCGTTGTGGAACGCTGCCGGGGCGTGCGGCCCGACGGCATGGCGCCAGCCGAAGGGCGAGCTGATGCAGGCCGGGCTAACTGGCGGACGTAGCGTTTGGGCGTGGGCGGCGGCGCAGAGGAGGGTTGCCGCCACGGCCTGGTGGATGGACCAGCGTCCCCATGCCGGCAGCCTTTTTCCGTCGTTGCGAACTGCCGTTGCGGGGTGGCGATCCAGGGGGTCGAGGGCGGTCCGTGCCGGCTGGATTGCCACGCCGAAGCCGGCTTGCGATGACAGGCTAGGGCTTCGCCGAGCCGTCTCGCGTGCCGGTCGCGGCCGTGCCAGTCTTTTTGGCCGTCTGCAGCGGTCCCGGCAGTCCCTGCGCCCCGGCGGTGATGGGCTGGGCCAGGCTTAGCGTCAGGGTGAGGTGGGCGAGGCGCATGGAACAGCTCCTGATGTCGTCGTGGGCGGACAGCCCATCGCCAAGCGGCGATTGCGGCGACATTAGCCGACCCGCTGGCCCCGTCCATCGCCCGGCGACCGCCCAATGACTGCGCCACGCCGGAGCCGGTGCCGGATCTGGTGAGCGCGCAGCCGTCAGACGCCCGCACCCTGCGCGATCCCGCCGTGCTGGCGCGGCGCCGTGCCATGCTGACCCTGCCGCATGTTGCTCCGCTGGCCGCCTACGCCGCCCGGCTGCGCGTGGCAGGGCTGGGCCTGCCGGTGCCTGGCCGCCAGGTGCCCGATTCCCAGGTACCGGACTTCGACCCGCTGGACGGCGGCATGGCTGCCCGGGTGCTGTTCGTGCTGGAGAAGCCCGGCCCCGGCATCGTTCCCGGCGGCTTCGTCAGCCGCGACAACGATACCCCGACCGCCCAGGCCATCCATGCCTTCATGCGCCAGGCCGGGCTGCCGCGGGCGGAGACGGTGCTGTGGAACCTGGTGCCATGGTGGAACGGCACGACGGCCATCACGGCGGCGGAGCGGCTGGCGGGCGCGCAAGCCCTGCGCGACCTGCTGCCGCTGCTGCCCAGGCTGGATACGGCGGTGCTGGTGGGTCGCACCGCCGGGGCAGCACGGCCGATGCTGGACGGCCTGCGGGTGCTGAGCAGCGCGCATCCCAGCCCGCAGGTGCGCGCCGGCTTCCGCGACCGCTGGGACGCGATCCCCGAGGTGTGGCGCCAGGCCGGGCGCTGACGCCGCCGCAACCCGCCGAAGCACCTGCCGTTGTAGCGGCCTGCCCGTCAGGATCGGACCTGCCTCCGTGTCTTCAACGCCCGGCCAACCGTTGCCCTACCATCCCGGCGTCGAGCGCCTGGAGCCTGGCGAAGCTGAGTCGGACGCCTCGCTGGAGCGGTCGGTGCGCGGCATCCTCGCCAGGACTTGGGGCAATTACGGCCACGCCGTGCGCGGTGTCCACGCCAAGAGCCACGGCCTGCTGGAGGGCGAGCTGCAGGTCCTGGACGGCCTGCCGCCGGCGCTGGCGCAGGGCGTGTTCGCCCGGGCGGCCACCTATCCCGCCGCCGTGCGTGTCTCGATCAACCCGAGCGACGTGATGGACGACAGCATCTCCGCCCCGCGCGGCATCGCCGTGAAGCTGATCGGCGTGAGCGGCGAACGGCTGCCGGGGTCCGAGGCGGATGTCACGCAGGACTTCACCTTCGTCAACGGCCCGTACTTCGTGGTGCCGAGCGTTCGCATCTTCGCCGGGACCTTCAAGACGCTCGCCCTCAGCGCCGAGACCGGGCAGGTTTGGAAGAAGGCTGTTTCCGCCGTGCTGCGCGGGGTGGCGGCGGTGCTGAACGCCGCTGGGACCGATAGCGGGCTGGTCAAGGGCATGGGCGGCCAGGTGCTGACCCACCCGCTGGGTGAGACCTATTACACGCAGACGGCTTTCCGGCATGGCGATTACGTCGCCAAGCTGTCGCTGCTGCCGGTCTCGCCGGAACTGGCGGCGTTGAAGGACAGGCGGGTGAGCATCGCCGGGCAGCCGAACGGGCTGCGCGCGGCGGTGATCGACTTCTTCAGGAGCCACGGCGCGACCTGGGAGCTGCGCGTGCAGCTTCGCACCAATGCCGACACCATGCCGGTCGAGGATGCCTCGGTGGCCTGGCCGGAGGCGGAGAGTCCCTACTTGCCCGTCGCGCGCCTGGTCGTGCCGCCGCAGCCAGCCTGGAGCGAGGCGCGGGCGCGGCAGGTCGATGACAGCCTGGCGTTCAATCCCTGGCACGGGCTGGAGGCGCACCGGCCGCTGGGGGCGGTCAACCGGGCGCGGCGGCGGGTGTATGGGCTGTCGGCGGCGTTCCGCGGCGCGCGCAATGGCTGCCCGATGCGGGAGCCGCAGGCTTGGGCGGGCCTGTCGGCGGACCCGGCGGCGGTGTTCGGCGCCCCGGGGCGGGAAGGCCGCCGGGCCGGCGCGTCGCGGCGGCCCCGTGACGGCAGGCCGCTCCAGGCCGGGCTGTTGCTGCTGGCGGTCGTTGCCGGGGTACTTGCCGTGCGCCGTTCTGGGAGGCGGGAGCTTGGAAGGCGGGGCCGCCTGCTCTAGCCCCTTCCCAATGCGGCGGTGTTATGGTTCTCCATAGTCGGCCCGGACGCCACCATGGAAGGCACCCCGCATGAAGGTCACCATCGAGATCGACTGCACCCCGGACGAGGCCCGGCAATACATGGGCCTGCCCGACGTGAAACCGATGCAGGCCGCCCTGATGGCGCGCATGGAGGCGCAGATGGCCGAGGCCGCCGACCGCCTGTCGCCCGACGCGCTGCTGCGGTCCTGGATGGCGCTGGTGCCGCAATCGCAGGAGGGGATGAAGGATATGTTCGGACGGTTCTTCCAGTCGCTGCCCGGCGTGCCGGGTCCGAAGGCTTAGGGCGATGGCGACCTGTTTCACGACTGGGCGGACCCTGCTGCTTGCGGCATGCGCTGCCCTGCTGGTTGGTCCCTCGGCGGGCTGGGCGCAGGCGGGTGGCGGGGGCAGCGGACGGCGCGGCGAGCAGGCGAAGGTGCCCGCACAACCCGAGGCGCCCCTGAACGTCCCGGTCGCTGCCAAGCCGCCCCGCGTCCGCCTGGACGCCGGCGCTCTGCTGTGCCGCACCGAGGACGACCTGCAAGGCCATCAGGCCGCCGTCGCTGCCCGCCTGGACGGCCATCCGACGCAGGAGCCGGGCGGGTGCCACCGGCTGTCCGCCGTGACGGCTGTCAGCGTCGTCGAGCGCCACGGCCCCGCCCGCACCGAGGTCCGCCTGCCTGGCCCGGCGGAGACGGTGGGATGGACTGATGCGGTGGTGCCCAACTAGGGCGCCGATCCGGTAGGAGCGTCTGCCCGGCGTACGGGGCCGCAATCGGGGGCCGCCGTCGTTGCGGAGGGAATTCGGCTTGACGATCCAGGAGGGCATGAATTCCGGCTACGGCTTCGCAGTCCTGGATTGCCGCGTCGCAAGCGCTCCTCGCAATGACGGGAGACGGGGGGCAATGACGGGAGACGGGGCAAAGGCGGTCGAGGGGGCGGGTAATCCGGTTGACGCCGCGGCTGCCCGCCATAATGGCGGCCATGCGAGGGCGTCCACCCAACGGCTGCCTTACGATGCAATCCGCTCGGCCTCCGGTCGGCTCATGCTTCTTGCCCCAGACACGAACTCGGCGCAGCGGCTGCCCAGCATCATGGCCGGGGCGTTAGTGTTGCCGGCGGTGATGTCGGGCATGGCCGACAGGTCGCAGACCCGCAGGTTCTCGACCCCCCGCACGCGCAGGCGCGAATCCAGCACGGCCATGCGGTCGCCTGGCGGCCCCATGCGGCAGGTGCCGGCCGGGTGGTAGTTGGTCTTCACGAATCGCCGGCAGTGCCGCAGCATCGCCTCGTCGCCGGGGTCCGCTGGGGTCGGGATCACGACCGCCTTGATCCGCTCCTTGAGTGGGCTGGTCGAGAAGGCGCGCAGGAAGAAGCGCTGCCCGGCGATCATGGTGCGCATGTCGGCCGGGTGGTGCAGCAGGTTCGGCGACACCAGCGGCATGTCGTCAGGGTCCGCCGAGCGGAGCCGCACGAAGCCACGCGACCGCGGCTTGACCACGACGGTGGTGACCGTCAGGCCATAGCCGTCCTGCACCAGGGTCAGCGTGTCGCGGTCAAGATAGACGATGGGCACGCAGAATGCCTGGATCGTCGGTTCCGCGGCCGGGTCGTCCGGGTTGACGAATGCGCCGGCCTCCACGCCCGCCGACAGGATGGGGCCGGCGCCGAACAGCTTGAAGCGCAGGCCGTTGCGGATCATGCGCCAGCCGGTGCCCTGCCTATAATAGCCGTGCCGGCCGTTCGCCGTGGCGATGATCGGCACCTCGGGATGGTCCACCAGGTTCTCGCCGACGCCGGGCAGGTCCGCCACGGGAGGGATGCCGTGCTCCCGGAGCTGGCCGGCTGGGCCGACGCCGGACAGCATTAGGATTTGCGGCGTGACCAGCGAGCCTGCCGCCAGGATCACCTCGCCATCGGTCCGTGCCTGGTGCTCGGCGCCCTGGCTGTCGCGGTAGATCACGCCGACGGCGCGGCCGTGCTCGACGACCACCCGGCGCACGCGCGCATGCAGGCGCAGGACCAGGTTGGGGTCGCCGTGCAGGGGGGCGATGAAGGCGTAGGCGGCGCTGCTGCGCTTGCCCCGGCGGTTCATGAACTGGTACAGGCCGACGCCGCGCTGGCTTGCGCCGTTGAAGTCGGGGTTCGGGGGTTCGCCCAGGGCCCGCACCGCCTCGATGAACCAGCGGGAGAAGTCGTTGACATGGCCGGGGTCGGACACCAGCAGCGGGCCGCCGGCGCCGTGCTGGTCGTCGTGCAGGCGGGCGTTGTCCTCCATGCCGCGGAAGTGCGGCAGCACGTCGGGCCAGGCCCAGCCGGGGTAATCGTTGTCGCCGCGCAGCGCCTCGTGCCAGGCCGCGTAGTCGGAGGGCCGCCCGCGCATGTAAACCTGCGCGTTCACCGACGACCCGCCGCCCAGCACGTTGGCCTGCGGGATGTCGTGCACGCGCCCGTCCAGGTGGGCCTGCGGCACCGTCTGGTGGTAGCGCATGAACTTGCTGCCGTTGATCATCTTGAAGATGCCCGGCGGCATGTCCAGCAGCGGGTGCCGGTGCGAGTGCCCGCCCTCCAGCAACAGCACCCGGGCGCCCGCCGCCACCAGCCGCGCCGCCGCGACGCAGCCGGAGGAGCCGCCGCCGACGACGATGTGGTCGAAGCGTTCCATGTCAGGCCCCGATGCGGGCGAGGCCCTGCCAGTCGAACCCGATGCCGTGGCCTGGGCGGTCCGGCGCGATGGCAAGGCCGTCCTCGATGCGCAGCGGGTCGGCGATGTATCGCTCCAGCCCGAAGCCGTGCGCCTCCAGGTAGCTGCGGTTGGGGCAGGCGGCGAGCAGGTGGACCGTCACGTCATGCGCCCCGTGCGAGGTCACCGGCATGTTGAAGGCTTCGGCCAGGTGGGCGATCTTCATGAACGGGGTGACGCCGCCGCAATTGGTCACGTCCGGCTCAGGGAAGGTAACGCCGCCGCAGGCGATGAACTGCTTGAACTCCCACAAGGTGCGTAGGTTCTCGCCCACGGCGACGGGCAGGCCGCCCTCGCGCACGATGCGGGCGTGGCCGGCCGGGTCGTCGGGGATGGTCGGCTCCTCGATCCAGGTGGGATCGTACGGCTGCAGGACGCGGGCGGCGCGGATCGCCTCGTCCACTGTCCACTTCATGTTGGCGTCGGCCATGAGGGGGAAGCCCTCGCCGAGGTGTTCCCGCATGGCGCGCACCCGGGCCACGTCCTCGTGCAGGTGCTTGCGGCCGACCTTCATCTTGATGGCGCGGAAACCTTTGGCGAGGTTACCGTCGGTCTGCCGCAGCAGCTTGTCGAGCGGCAGGCCGAGGTCGATGCCGCCGGCGTAGGCCGGCACCCCCGGGTCGAAGCCGCCCAGCAGGTTCCATAGCGGCAGGCCGACGCGCCGGGCCTTGAGGTCCCACAGGGCCATGTCGAAGGCCGACAGCGCCAGCACGGTCGGGCCGCCCCGGCCGCCGTAGTGCAGCGCCCACCAGGCCTTCTGCCACAGGCGCTCGATGTGGTCGGCTTCCTCGCCGGCCATGATGTCGGGGAACTCGCGGGTGAGGACGGCGTCGATGGCTGCGCCGTTACGGCCGGCGGTGAAGGTGTAGCCGACGCCCTCCGCCCCGTCCGCGTCGCGCACCCGGACGGTGTTCAGCTCGAAGGCGCGCATCTCGCCGTGCATGCTGTCGGTCAGCACCTCCGGCAGCGGGATGCGGTAGAAGCCTGGCTCGATGGCGGCGATTCGGGACATTATCGCTCCCTGACCAGAGGCTGTCATTGCGAGCCGGCTGCGGCACGGCATGCCAGGATCGCATGGACTGCGCTGGCTGCCCAGGGTGGCCACGCCGCAGGCATGGCTCGCGATGACGGCGCGCAGCCCTGCGGCTGGGCCTGGTCAAGACTTCTTGGGGTCGCCTTCAAGGCGGGGTAAGCGCATGGTGCAGGAACTGTATCGGCTTCCTCCTGCTTCGGGAGAGGGTTGGGGTGAGGGGTTGTTCGGCACGGTCTTTGGCCCAGGACGGCTGCTTGCTTGCGGCATGCTCTGTTTGCTACTCCGCAGCCAAGACCCCCTCACCCCGGCCCTCCCCCAGAGGGAAAGGGAGCAGACAGGCAGCATCCTCGTGCCAGATGCGACCGCCCTGCCTTCAAGGAGTGGGGCAGGAAGCGGCTGGCTTCGGTTGGCGCCGTCATGCCCGCAGCAGTCCGCCCATCGCGGAAACCCCGCCGCTGCCCGGGAACACCGCATCCATCGCCGCGGCCGGCACGCCCAGGTGTCCGCCGAGCAGCCCCATCGCCACCGCGCGAAGGTCCGTCGTCGGGTCCAGGTCCCGGTCCTCGAACAGCTTGCCCGTGCCCAACCCCGGCCAGGTTCCCGCCACCCGGCCGCCTGCCACCGCGCCGCCTAGCACGAACGCCACCCCCGCCGTGCCGTGGTCGGTGCCGCCCGTGCCGTTCACCCGGGCGGTGCGGCCGAACTCCGTCATCACCAGCACCGCCGTCTGCGCCCATGCGCCGCCCAGGCCCGCCTTCAACGCCACCAGCCCGGCGTCCAACTGGCGCAGCGGCGCGTCCAGCCGCTGCGCCTGCGCGGCATGGGTGTCCCAGCCGCCGGCCTCCAGCGCCGCCACGCGCGGGCCGTCCGCCGCCGCCATCAGCCGCCCCGCCGCCCCGGCCAGCGCCGCGAAGGCGTTGCGGTCGCCGGTCTGCACGACGCCCTGCAGGGTCGCGCCGGAGAAGCCACGGTCGCGCAGGCCCTCGGCGATCACCGGGCCGAGCAGCGCGTCGTTGTCCGATAGTTCGGCGATGCGGGCATACAAGTCCGGCGACGGTCCCTGCAACGCCGGCGGCGCGTAGCTGCCGACCTCCGCGGGGCCGCGCAGCAGCAGCGGCACCTGCACGCCGACCGCGAGCGCCTCGTTCATCCGGTGGCCCGGCAGCGCGCCCACGGCGCGGTTCAGCCAGCCGCTGCTCAGCCGGGTGTCGGCGCCGCTTTCAAGGAAGTCCTGCGCGTCGAAGTGGCTGCGGCTGCGGTATGGCCCGGCGACGGCGTGGACCGGCAGCATCTCGCCCGCCGCATACATCGCGTGCAGCCCCGCCAGCGCCGGGTGCAGGCCGTAGAAGCCGCCCAGGTCCAACATGCCGCCCGGCTGCCCCGGCGCGGCGCCGACCAGCCCGGGCCGCAGCCGCAGCAGGTCCGGGTCGCCGTACGGCGCCACCGCCGCCATGCCGTCCAGCGCGCCGCGCAGCAGCACGACGACCAGCCGCCGGTCGGTCGGCGCCGCCGCCAGCGCCAGGGAGGCCCGGCCTCCGGCAACGGCCCATGCGGAGGACAAGCCCAGCAGGGCCGAGCGTCGGGTGATCCGCATGGTGTCAGCGCCTCTGGAACTCGGGGGAGGTGAACAGCAGGGTCAGCGCGTCGCGTCGGCTGCCGGCGCCACGCATGCCGTCCCGGGTGCGGGGGGTCAGCAGCGGGCCGAGGGCGGCGTCGGCCACCGCCGCTGGGTCACGGTCGCCTGCCCCGCCGCCGGCGGCGTGGGCGGCGACGCCGTAGGCCCAGTCGATCCGGCGCATCATCGCTTCGGGGGCGGCCCAGTCCGCCGCCTGGTCGGGCCAGCCGTTCGGCAGCGGGGCGGTCCACAGCGGCTGGCCGAGGTTGGACAGCACGCCCTCCAGCGGCGGCTGCTTGTCGGCCGGCAGGTCCAGGGCGCGCAGGGCGGCGACGGCGTAGTCCTGCGGGGCGCGCAGCTTGGTGAGCGGGGTCCAGGCGTCGTGCAGGTGGACCAGGGCGATGCTGGCCGCGCCCAGGTCGCCGTCGGTGTCGCGCAGCACGCCCTCGATGGTGCGGACCGCGTCGGGCGCCGGGGTGTCGGAGACGAAGTGCCGCACCAGCTTGGTTGCCAAATGCCGGTGGGTGGCGGGGTGGCTGGCGAGGAACTGCAGCGCGGCGATGCCCCCGGCTTCGCCTTCGGCGAAGTGGCGGCCCATGGCGGTCTTCATGCCGGGTTCGTGCGCGCCGGGGCGGAACAGCCAGCCGGGGAACAGCCGCTGGTAGTCGATGGACCAGCCGGTCAGCACGCGGGCGAACTCGGTCACGTCCCCTTGGGTGTAGCCGGCGGCGGGGGAGACGGTGTGCAGCTCCAGGCACTCGCGCGCCAGGTTCTCGTTCAGGCCGCGCTTCTGCGCACGGCCCGCGGTGCTGTTGGGGCCGAAGGAGTTGTTGTTGTCCAGGTACATCAGCATGGCCGGGTGGCGCATGACGGCCAGCAGCATGCCGAAGAACGGACCCGTGACGTTGGGGCGGATCGCCTCGCGGATGTAGGGGCCGACCACCGCCTGCGTGCCGCCCTGGCGGGTGCTGACGGTGAAGTGGTTGGCCCAGAACCATACCAGCCGCTCGCGGAACGGCGCGGCGGTGGTCAGGAGCTGGCCGGTCTGCGCCAGCACGTCCTGCTCGAACAGCGGTTTTATCAATGAGGCGCCGGGGGGCAGGGCCAGCTTGAACTGCTCGCGCGCCACGGTGAGGCCGTCGGCGGTGGTGGGCAGGCGGGCGTCGAACGGGGCGGGGTCCGGCGCCTCGACCTGCTGGGTCAGCCAGGCGACGGGGTCGGTGGGCACGGCTTCCTCGCCCCGGCGGCCCAGGCCGAAGCGGATCAAGGCATGAGCGGTCTGCGCATCCATTCCCGCAACCTAGCACCCCGGGTGGGGAGCAGCGGGTGACAAAGCGTTTCGGCTGCGGGCCGGGGTCAGGCCGCTGCGTCCAAGGCGCCCCGGAGATTCGTGCGGGCCTGCGCGTCCAGCGCGGCGTGAAAACAGTCGGTGTGGAACAGGCGCGGGCGGTCCAGCATCCCGCGCAGGAACGCCGCGCGCCCAGCCTGGTAGGCGGCAGCGCCATGAACCGGAAGGTACTCGGCGGCGATGCCACGCTCATAGGCGGCATAGGCGTCCGGCGGTGCGCCCAGCACCGCCAGGTCTAGGTCAAGGAACAGCGCGGTGTCGCTGCGGCGAGGGCCGGACAGCTCCGCAGGCAGGGCGTGCCCTGCGGTCAGGCGCACCATGACCTCCGCCGCATCCAGCAACGCGGGGTCGGCAAGGCCGGCCATCTCCTGCCGCAGCAGCGCGGCGCTGCGCGCCTCGTTGTCCTGGGCGGCGGGATCGTAGATCGCATCGTGATACCAGATGGCCAGCTCCACCGCGGCCGGGTCGGCGACGGCGGCGCCCAGCGCGTGCAGGCCGAGCAGCATCGCATCGATGTGGGATTGGCCGTGGTAGCTCCGGTGCGGCTCCGCATAGCGGCGGCGCAGTCCGGCGCGGCGGGCGTCGAGGACCCTGGACATTGCAGCGTCCTACCTGGCGAGGCGCACGGGCGCCAGGGCTTGCCATGGCAGCACGCCTCGGCAGCCGTCCTACGCGGCGCGTCGCAGCCGCGTGGTCCGGTACAGGTCCATCAATGGCGTGACGAAGCCGATGCAGCCCAGCACCAGGTCGCCTCCGGTGATCCTGTCCGGCGTGCTCGGCCAGATGCCGTTCGGGCGCCGGCGCAGCACGTCGGCGCACACCATGGCGCTGTACAGCACCAGGATGTCGCACACGCTGGGCACGCTGGTGTAGGCCCAGACGCTGGCCCAGGTGTCGCGTTGGTTGCTGGGCGACAGGATCTCGACGATCAGCACGGGGTCGGCGAGGGACGATTGCTCGACGTCATAGGCCATGCAGGACACGGCCAGGTCGGGCACGCGCATGACGCGGCCGGCCTGGAGGCGCGGGGCGACGCCCGGCTCGACGACGACGGTGCAGGGGCTGGACTGGGCGAGCAGGTGGTTTCCGAGCAGCCGGGCCAATTCGCCTTGCAATGATCCATGCGTGCGATTCGTGGGCGTCATCGCTTGCGGTTCTCCGTCCACAAGCTGCCATTTCAAGCTGCTTCCGGAGCACTCGGTCAGGTATCCAGCTTGGGACTTCCTGAAGAGGCGTCTACGGCTGCAGCCATGCTGCATCTTGAGGGCTAACTAGATTACTACCTGAAGTTGTTGTTTCTGCTTCCATGCAATTACTGTTCACGGTAATCCCCTAATAATTCTTGACAACTATCAAAATATTTATACGAACCACCTGTTGTGGTGTTAGCAAGTGATTCGCAGGGCCAACTGGCGAGACATCGCCATTCTCGTTGCCCGTGCGCGGGGACTGGTCAGTTGCCGACTGCCTCGCAGCGTCCTTGGTGCGATCACATGCTGGTTGGGGTCCGACCTTGCTGACGCTGGGCAGTGCGCGTCGGCAGGGTGCGGCGAAGTTGCGGCGTCCGGCGTTGATGCATCGGCCACCATCCCGCGCGTTCCGCCTTGCGTCGGACTGGCTGGCTGGTGAGGCTTGGCCCGATGACCGGGTGGGCTAGGGTCCGGTTCCGGGATGGGCGCCGGGCACCGCCGTGTGGACAGCACAGAGGCAGGTGTGGATCAGCCGGGGGGTCAGATAACCGGCAAACCGGCCGATGCCAGCGGCGCCGGGTCCGCGCGGCGCGGCCGATGGCTGATTGCGGTGCTGGCGGTTCCGGTCACCAGCTTCGCCTGCGCGGGGTTCGGCCCCGGTGACCAGCTCGTGCGCCGCATGGGATGAGCGATGTCGAGCTGGGTTATAGGCGCGGCGGCTAGCCGTCCCCGCGACGGGGTGAAAATTCCCGGACCGAGCGGGAGAGCAGCAGCGCGGCCACGCTCAGCAGCAGGGCGCCGGCACCGATGCCCAGCACGCGCTCCGTTCCGATCATGGTGGCTGCGGGACCGCAGAGGGCGAAGCCGATGGGACCCAGGCCCATCACCGCCAGGCTGAATATGGAGCTGACCCGGGATAGGAAGCCGTGGGGGATGCTCTCCTGCAGCGACGTCTGGACCAGGACGTTCACGAAGACCAGCGCGCCGCCGAACGTGCCGCTGCCCAGGACCAGCAACGGCACGGGTGCATGCAGCGCAAGCATGACGAGCGGGGTCGCCAGCAGGACGATCGCGGCCTGGACGCCCAGCAGCGGCCGGGGGAGCCGGACGCGGCGGACGAGCAGGCCGCCGGCGATGCCGCCCACGCCGGTTGCCGAGGCGATCAGGCCCCAGGTGCGGGCGCCATCTGGCACGTCAGCGAACAGTGCCGGTCCCAGCACGAAGAACGGCGCAAAGGCAAGCAGGTTCAGCACGCCCTGCTGCAGGGTCACGAGCTGCAGCCAGCGGTGGCGGTTGAACTCGCCCCAGCCGAGTTGGAGGTCGGTCACAGGGGAGGCCCGGGGCGGGCTGGTCTGCGGCCTGATCGGCATCCGCGCCAGGCACGCGGCGCTGACGGCGTAGGAGGCTGCATCCAGGCCGATCGCGATCGAGGCGCCGCCGAAGCCGACGAGCAAGCCGCCGAGCGCCGGGCCGATCACCGCCGCCAGCGAGCCGGACAGGCTGCAGAGGCTGTTGGCCTCCTTGATGCGCTCGGCGCCGGCGATCTGCGGGATCAGGCCGCTTTCGGCTGGCCCGTAGAACGCGGTGCCGATCCCGCAGCAGGCGGCGAGGGCCATCAGGACGGGAAGCGGTGGATGCCCAAGCGCCAGCAGGCTCGCCAGGGTGGCCTGGCTGGCGCAGCGCAGCAGGTCGGCGGCGACCATCGAGCGGCGCCTGGGCCAGCGGTCGCCGACCACGCCGCCGGCCAGCATCAGCAGCACCATCGGCGCCGTTTGCGCGGCCAGCACGGTGCCGACGGTGGAGGCGGAGTAGCCGGAGCCGAGCAGCGCGAAGGCGAGGGCCACCGGCACGGCGGCGGTGCCCAGGGTCGAGATGCTGAACGCCGCAAAGAACAGGGCGAAGGTCTGGTTGCGCAGCAATGCGGGGTAGCTCGGTCCAGATGATGCGGGAGTCGGGGATGGAGTCGCGGTTGTACCTGCAGCAGTATCGGAACAGCCGGGCATCTGGGGTCCTGTCGTCGTGAGGCCGTGCGGCGCCTTCGAGGACTGGTCGCCGTCCCATTCTCGTCAGCAACACTTCCTTACACCACAGCCATCGAAGCGTTCCCAGCCGTCGCCGAAAAGCGATGCGGGCCGCCGTTCCTGCCGGGGTAAGGCATGGTGGGGGCGGAGGCTGCTGCTCTCTCTGGTGGCGGCGCATGCGGCAGCGGGGGCGGGCCAGGTATCGGCGCGCGTGCTTCCGGATGCGGCCGCCAAGGGCGAGCGGAGCATCGCCGCGGCCGGCAAGGGCGAGGCGGCCGAGACGGTACGCCCCGATCAGCCGGCGTCCTTGCGTCCCTGGCAGAGCACGATTGGGCTCGACAAGGCGTAGGCATACCCGTTGCCCTCGAAGACGACCGAGTTCGCGACGCCGCGGGGCAATGAGAACGACCCGGTGACCATCGAGGGCCGGCTGGCGCTGTCCATCAGGTACCAACCGAACGAGCAGACCTGCGTCGGCGCGTCCGGGTCGGTATGGCTGCACAGCAGCTCCGCACCGCCGTTGAGCGCCATGCCCGCACAACTGAACGCCGCCCGGGCCAGCACCGGCGTCGCACCCGCCATCGCCAGGAACAGCCCGGCGAACAACCTGGCGGCAAGCCGCCATTCCGCCATCCGCGCCCACCCATGCCTCCGACGCATAGTTAACCTCTGTGTGAAAGTCGTAGACATCCGTATGGTATGTCATGATATCGCAGACAAGGCTGCGATTGAAGGAACGAAGATGCTCCGCGGCGAGACCAAGCCACCCGTTGAGGACCCGCGCCTGCCCACGGTCGGGTTCATCCTGCACGATGTCGGCAGGCTGCTGCGCAAGCGCTTCGAGCAGCAGGCCGCCCACCTGGGCTACACCCGGTCGCAATGGCTCGTGCTGCTGCACCTGTCGAAGAACGAGGGCATCCACCAGGCCGGGCTTGCCGACATCCTGGAAGTCGAGCCGATCTCGCTGGTGCGCGTGCTGGACAAGCTGGAAGGCCGCGGACTGGTCGAACGGCGGCAGCATCCGACAGACCGGCGGCTGTGGCTGCTGCATCTGACGCCGGCAGCCCATGCCAGCCTTGAGCCATTGCAGGCGCTGGGTGAGGCGACCCGGGCGGAGGCGCTCGAAGGGCTGTCGGACGCGGACCGGGTGGCGCTGCTGCGCATGCTCGATGCCATCAAGGTGAACTTGGCCGAAGCGTGCGCCCGGCCCGGCGCCCGCAGGAAAGCAGGCTAGATCAGGGGTTAGGCGGATCATGGACACCAACAACACCAGCGTCGTCGAACGCGGCCCATTGACGCCGGTCGAGCCTCCGGCCGGGCTTGCGCCGCCTGTCCTGCCGCTTGTGAAGCCGCGCCGGCGACTGATGCGGCGAGGCCTGGTGCGGCCGGTGCTGTTCGCGTTGCTGCCGTTGGCGCTGGTGGCCGGCGCCTACGAGTTCGTCGTCGGCGGCCAGGTCATGAGCACGGACAACGCCTATGTCCAGGCGCAGATGATCGGCATATCGACGGATGTGTCCGGCCTGGTGGCCACCGTTGCGGTGCACGACAACCAGCACGTGAAGCGGGGCGACGTGCTGTTCCGCCTGCAGGACGCCGCGTTCCATATCGCCCTGGAGGGCGCGCAGGCCCAGCTCGGCACCGTGCGGAACCAGGTGCTGACGCAGCAGGCGGCCTACAAGCAATCCCTGGCGCAGATCGAGCAGGCCCGCGCCGACGTCCCGTATTACGAGACGGTGTTCAAGCGGCAGCAGGACTTGGCTTCGAGCGTTGTGGCGTCGCGCGCCAGCTTCGACCAGGCGCAGCACGATCTTCTGGCGATACGGGAGAAGGTGGTGGTCGCGCAGGCGCAGGCGCAGGCGATGCTGGCGCAGCTTGGCTACGACGCGGACCAGGCGGCGGAGAACAACCCGTTCTACAAGCAGGCGGCATCGGCAGTGGAGTCGGCGCAACGCGACCTGAACGACACGGTGGTGCGCGCGCCGTTCGATGGGGTGGTGACGAACGTGGACTCGCTGCAGCCCGGCAGCTACCTGCGCGCCTCGCAGCCGGGGTTCAGCCTGATCTCCGATACCGACGTCTGGGTCGAGGCAAGCCCAAAGGAGACGGAGCTGACCTTCGTGCATCCGGGCCAGGCGGCGACGGTGACGGTTGACACGTATCCGGGGGTCGAGTGGAGCGGCACCGTCGAGAGCATCAGCCCTGCGTCCGGTAGCAGCTTTTCGCTGTTGCCGGCGCAGAACACGACGGGCAACTGGGTCAAGGTGGTGCAGCGCATTCCAATGCGGGTGCGGCTTGACCTGGCGGACCGGCCGCCGTTGCGGGTCGGCATGAGCGCAGTGGTGGAGGTCGATACTGGGCATGCCCGCGGACTGCCGCAGGGGCTGCAGGACCTGGTTGACCGGTTCCGCGGCCGGCATGGCTAGCGTGCCGGGCTTCGTGCGCGTGGCGAACCGCGGCATGATCACGGCGAGCGTGATCCTTTCGGTGGTGATGCAGGCCCTGGACACGACGATCGCCAACGTGGCGCTCCCGTATATCCAGGGCAGCGTGGCGGCGAGCGCGGACCAGATCAACTGGGTGCTGACCTCGTACATCACGGCGGCGGCGATCATGACGTCGCCATCGGGGTACTTCGCCGACCGGTTCGGGCGGAAGCGGGTGCTGCTGATCTCCATCATCGGCTTCGTCATCGCGTCCGTGCTGTGCGGCCTCGCGCAGTCGCTGCTGCAGATCGTGGCATTCCGGCTGTTGCAGGGCTTCTTCGGTGCTGCGCTGGTGCCGCTGTCGCAGTCGATCCTGCTCGACATCTATTCGCCCGAGGAGCGCGGCTCGGCGATGGCGCTGTTCGGCGTGTCGGTGATGGTGGGGCCGGTGCTGGGACCGGTGATCGGCGGGTGGCTGACGGAGAACATCAGTTGGCGGTGGGTGTTCTACATCAACGTCGGCATTGGCGCCCTGGCGTTTGCGGGCGTGTCCGCCTTTGTTACGGAAACCCGGACCAACATGCTGGCCCGGCTGGACTGGCTGGGCTTTGGCATGCTCAGCCTGGCGGTCGCGGCGCTGCAGATTTTCCTTGATCGCGGCGAGCAGCTCGACTGGTTCGCCTCGGGCGAGATCATCATCGAGGCGATCGTTGCGGCGGCTGCTTTCTACGTGTTCCTGGTGCATACGTTCACGGGCAGCAAGCCGTTCGTGAACCCGCGCCTGTTCCTGGACCGCAACTTCACGCTCGGCATGGTTTTCATCTTCATCGTGGGCGTGACCTATCTCGCCTCGATGGCGCTGATGACGCCGTTCCTGCAGACGCTGATGGGTTATCCCGTGGTGACGGCCGGGCTGGTCATGGGGCCACGCGGGATGGGCACGATGGTGTGCATGTTCGCGGTGGGCAGGCTGATTGGCCGGGTCGAGATACGCTACCTGTTGCTGGTGGGCCTTGGGCTGACCGCGTGGGCGATGTATGACATGACGGGCTGGACCAGCGACGTGTCGCAATCGACGATCGTGGTGACAGGGTTCATCCAGGGTGCCGGGCTTGGGTTCCTGTTCGTGCCCTTGTCGGTGGTGACGTTCAGCACCCTGCCGCAGGCCAGCCGGGGCGACGGGACGGGGTTGTACAACCTTTCGCGCAACATCGGCTCCAGCGTCGGGATTTCGGTCGTGTCGGCCATGCTGACGCGGAACCTGCAGATCAATCACGCCGACATTGCCGGGTTCATCACGCCATTCAACCCGGCGCTCCGCCTGCCGGCGACGATGCAGTTCATGGACCCAGGCTCGGCCGCCGGCCGGGGGGCGCTGGACGCGGCGGTCACCGCGCAGGCGACGATGATCAGCTATATGGACGACTTCAAGCTGCTGATGGTGACCTGCCTGGTGGTGATGCCGCTGGTGTTCCTGCTGCGCAGCTCGGGGGGGCCGGTGGCGGTGGACCATTCCGCTGTGATGGAGTGATGCAGGCTGGCGACTGTGACGAGCCGGCGACTGTGACGAGGCTTTGTGGGCGTCGGGGGCGCTGACGGCGGCAACTGCGGGGTTTGCGGGCGCCGCGCGGTGCTGGCCGAGAGTGGAGGAGGGCGCGGGCATGATGCTGGAGGCGCCCAGGTCGATCAGGGCGTAGCCGGGCGCGGGCGTTGGTGCATGGAGGTCCGGGTAGCCGGACTTTAAGCAGGCTTCTCCGGCGGCTCGCCTTTCGGCTTCGGCGCCCCGAACGCCGTGCTGGCCTTCAAGGCGACGATCCACGTGCAGTCGTGGAGGCATTGGTTTTCCGTAGCGGTATACCTTTGGTGTCTCGCCCTGGCGCTGGATCAGATCGCCGGTGGGGTGTCAAGAAAACTCTTTCAGGACATTCATAACCCGGAAACGTCTACTTGCTGGTTACAGTGAGTTTGGCAAGCGTCTCCGTGGCAGGCTGCAAACGGTGTCGTTCTCGCTACTATGTGAGATTGGAGGGTCTTGCACCGGTACATCCTCCATGGCGTGCTTCTGGAGCAATCGAAGTATCGAGGGGCGGCTGGATCGGTCCAGCTTCTCCCTTAACCTTGAGGGAGGGCATAAGGGTCCATGGACCTTGGCCAAGCTTCCGCCGCGCTCTCCGCATTCCCGTCCTCCCCTCCCTCGCCTACACCGCGATGCGTGCGTCGGCCGCGGCGGTTTCGGCCGTGCTGCTGAGCCTGCTGGCCGTGCCCTTCCTGGTGCCCGTATCAAGGAGTGGCGGTGGCGACGCGGGACATTGATGCGGCTTCGGGCCGGATCGGTGCCCAGAATCGTCCCGAACCGTGACTGGGCCATCCTCGCGCCCGCGTCGTCGCGGACCACTGGGAATGGCTTGTGCTGAGGTGCCACCGTATGTCGCCGGCTTGTGGGCCGCGGCGGGCTTGGCAGCGGCGAGGGTTTTGCGAAAGGCTCGGGGAATGGCGGGACGGGGGCATGCCGCGCCGTTGCCTTCTCGAACAACGCGGGATCACGAATTGGCACTTGGCAAAAAATAACGCACCCGACCGGCGCGGCCTATAATCTGCTTACATCGGCTTAACGTTCCCGTGCTAGTTGCTGGAATGGCATCTCTAGGAAGCCTTGGATGACGAGGATTGTCGTTGTTGATGACAGGGTCACCAACCTGTCCATCTTCTCGAAGCTGGCTGCCTCCATCAGGGAGGGGGCCGAGGTTGCGACGTTCAGCGATCCGGCCACTGCCCTGACCTGGATCGACGCAAATCCTGCCGACCTGGTCATCACCGACTACAAGATGCCCGGCATGAACGGCGCCGAGTTCATCCGGCGGCTCCGCGCCACCCCCGCCGGCGCCGACGTGCCGGTCATCGTGCTCACCGCCTACGAGGACCGCGAGTTCCGGCTGCGCGCCCTGGAAGCCGGCGCGACCGACTTCCTGCAGACCCCGGTCGATTACCAGGAGTTCATCACCCGCGGCCGCAACCTGCTCCGCCTCGGCGAACAGCAAGGGCTTATCCGGTTGCGGGCCGATACGCTGCAGCGTGACCTGGAACGCACCGAGCAGTCGCTTGAGACGGCAATCCGGGACAATCGGGTGCGGTTGATCCAGGTCATCGACACCATACCCGCCGCGATCAGCGCCTCCGATGCCGAGGGACGCTGCGTGTTCATGAACCAGTATGGCACGCGGACCGTGGGAGCCGCCGTCCAGGGGCGCTTGCCGGTGCCGGACATCAGGGACCAGCAGGTCCTGCGCAGCGACCGCCCGCTCCTGGATTACGAGGAGGAGATCCTCGACGGGCAGGCGCAGCGGCGCACCATGCTCACCAGCAAGTTTCCGTTGCATGATGCGCGGGGCGTCGCGCGGCATGTCCTCACAACCTCGTTCGACATCTCCGAACGCAAGCGGAGCGAGGAGGCCCTGCGCCACCTGGCCCATCATGACGCCCTGACGGGATTGCCGAACCGGTTGTTCCTGCACGACGTGCTGGAGACTGAGCTGGCACGCTCGGCCAAGACGGGTCTGGCCTTCGCGCTGCACTTCATCGATCTCGACCGCTTCAAGATCATCAACGACGGCTTTGGACATAACCACGGCGACAACCTGCTGCGGGAGGTCGCTGCACGCTTGACGCGGCAGACCCGGCGGGGCGACACGGTGGCCCGCCTCGGCGGCGACGAGTTCGCGGTCGTACAGACGGGGATCGAGCAGGCCGGCGACATCCAGGAGATGGCGAACCGCATCATAGCGGCGGTCTCGGCCCCCTTCGACATCGAGCGCCACAGGGCATCGATCGGCGCGAGCGTCGGCATGACCATGGCGCCGAGGGATGCCTCCACGCCCGAGCAACTGCTGAAGAACGCCGACCTCGCGATGTATCGCGCCAAGCAGGAGGGGCGCGGACGGTCGTGCTTCTTCGCTCCCGAGATGCAGACCATCGCACGCGACGCGGTGCTGCTGGAGATGGACCTGCGCCGCGCCGTGGAGAACGGCGAACTCGTGCTGTGGTACCAGCCGCAGATGGACATCGTGAGCCGCGCTGTGGTCGGCGTGGAGGCGCTGCTGCGCTGGCACCGGCCAGGGCACGGCCTGGTCCTGCCGGAGGCCTTCCTGCCCCTGGCGGAGGACACCGGGCTGATGGTGCTGATCGACCGCTGGGTGTTGCGCCAGGCGTGCCTGCAAGGCGCGGCTTGGGCTGCGGGCGGTCATCCCCTGCGGATCGGCGTCAACATGCCGGCTGCGGCGTTCAGGGCCGAGGACCTGCAGGGCCTCGTGTCCGGCATGCTGGAGGAGACCGGGCTGTCTCCGCACCTGCTCGAGCTGGAGCTGACGGAGGGGTCGCTGATGACGAGCCAGCCCGAGATCCTTGCCGGCCTGCATGCTTTGCGAGGGACGGGGGTGCGCGTCGCCGTCGATGATTTCGGAACGGGCTACTCGTCGCTTGCCTATTTGCAGCGCCTGCCGATCGACCGGCTGAAGATCGACCGCTCCTTCGTGCAGACCTCGGAGGCTGGGCGGGACGGCTTCGCCATCGTGCAGGCCGTGATCGGCATCGGGCGCAGCATGAGCATGGAGGTGCTGGCTGAGGGGGTCGAGACCCCCGAGCAGCTTGAGCGCCTCCGCGCTGCCGGCTGCCAATTCGCCCAAGGCTACTTCCTCGGCAGGCCGGTGCCGGCGGGCGAGTTCCAGCGGCATCTGCTGCGCGGCGCCACGCTGTCGGCCATGTTGGCGCTATGACGCTGGCAGGGCGCGCTGCCGGGCTCAAGGCGAGGCTGTTGGGACGGCTGCGCAGCAGCGGCGACCGGGCTGGCACGGCGGCATCCGTCAACGCGGCCGTGCTGGCGCAACTGCGGGACCTTGGCGGGGATGTGTTCCTTGACGAGCTGATCGACGCCTTCATGGCCGACACGGGCAAGCTGAGCCTGTCGCTTGCCGCGGCTGTGCAGGCAGGGGACATGGCTGCGGTCGCCGCCGAGGCGCACGCGCTGTTCAGTGCCGCAGGCAACATGGGCGCCGATCCCCTGCGGCAGATCTGCCGCAGGCTGCAGGATCTCGCCTGGCCGGAGATGGAGCTGGGCGGACGCCAACTCCTGCAAGATCTGTCCAGGGAATTCGACCGGGTTAGGATTGTCCTGCAGGCTTCCCGCTCTGATGTCATGCCCGGCGCAGGAGGCCTTGTGGCCGCTGCGAATGTCCGCCCGGTGGTCTCCTTGCACCAGTAGCCGGCAGGCGCCGGGATGACGCTGTTGCGCCGGCCCTAGAGCGTGATTGGTTCAGGTAGATGAACCAATCACGCTCTGGCCATTGTTTCAGCGAGCATGTTATCGCTCAGGTCAAGCAACCTGATGCGATCATGCTCTAGCCACCGGCCAGCTATTCCGCCGCCATCGTAGGCTGCACGGGAGCATGGCGCCCCTGGGCATCGATCAGGCGCCGCATCCTGCGCAGGTCGTCCTGCGTCAGCAGCAGGGCCGCCTCCACCCCGATGTCCGTGACCCGGATCAGCTCCACCTGCGTGATGGGGTTCACGGCATTGCACACATGCGGCATCGCCCGCCGGCTCGCGTGGCGCCTGTTCATGTCGCGGACCAACTGCCGTACGGCAGCCACTCCCCGCCGTCCTCGGCGAGCACGTCCACGACACCGAGTCCGTGCAGCTCCGCCACAGTGTGAATCTTCCCGCTCAAGATCATGCGCTCCGCCGCAGCGGGTGACAGGCGAGGCGATAGGAAGCTGTAGCTTGCCGGGATGTGCTGCTGCGGCCCCGTCCAGCGCGCTTTGCAGCCCCCTTTTGCGAACGCCTCCCGCGCCGCTGCATCTGCCTTGGGGTGGCTGGGCCGGGCCTTACCGCCGCGATAGGCCCAGCGCCCTCACCACCTTGCTCATGTGCGCCTCGTGGTAGCGCACGCCCCAGCGCTCCTCCACCTCGCGGCAGAGTTCGGCCAGCGTCCAGGCGGACAGCCCCGTGGCCTCCGCGTCCGGGCCGTCCAGCGCCAGCTTGTGCAGCGTCCCCCGCTGCGCCTCGTCCAGCCGCACCGGGCGGCCCGTCCGCGGACGGTCGTGCAGCCCCGCCAGGCCCTCGGCGTTGTCCGGCGAACCCCTTGGTTCGACGTAGCGCAGCACCGCGTCGCGCAGCGCTTGCCGCTCCATGCCTGCAAGCTGTGCCGCCTCAGCACGGGTCAACCCTTCCAGCGCACCCGCAACCGCCTGAATCCGCGCCGCCGCCGCACGGTCAGGCTCGTGCCGGGCGAGCCTGCGAAGCTCCGCCGCAGACACGTCATCGCGTGATGCCCAGAAACTCCGGTCACGGACCCTAGCCGCCGCGCAGCAGCCGGAGCGCACGCAGCCAGGCGAAGCGGGCGGCCGAGCGGGGCGACCATGGCCGCAGCTTGGCCTGCAGCATCGCGGCCGTGCGCCGGTACAGCTCGTTGGCCGGGTCGAGCGCCACGGCGTGCTGCGCAAAATGGTGCGCGCCGGTCAGGTCCGCCTGGGCGCGCAGCAGGTCGGAAATCCAGTGGTGGACCCCGCCGTGACGCGGCCAGGCCGCCCGCACCTCATGGGCGATCGCCAGCGCGGCCGGGGTGTCGCCGGCGGCGTGCAGGGCACGGCTGAAATCCATGAGGTAGCCGGGGTGCCGCTCCATCGCCGCCGCCTGCTCGTGCGCGGTGACCGCCTCGGCAAACCGCCCGGCGGCCGACAGGCGCAGCGCCAGCGCGTGGTGCGTGTCGGGCCGCTCGGGCGCCAGTTGGACGGCCCGCTCCGCCAGGGCGACGGCGAGCCGCGGACGGCTGGCGGGCTGGCGGCTGGCCAGGGCGCCGAAGTAGGCCGACAGGGACCGGCGGCGGGCACGGATGGCCTGGATGGTGTCCGCCGGGTCCAGGGCGCCCTCCAGCGCCTGCATGACGATGCCGGTCAGCAGCCCGGCCTCGGACAGCAACGAGCCGACGGGATGGCCGCCATGCGGGACCGCCAAGCGGATGATGGGCGTGTCGGCGGCGATTCGGTCGGCATGGGCGCGGTCGGGACCGTGCGGGTCGTAGGCGACGACCGGGCGGACGGCGCTGCGGATCGGCCCGTCGAGGCCGGGCAAGAAGCGCAGCCGCCGCCGGTCCTGGCCCCAGCGCCGCTCAAACGGCGTCTTGGCGGGATCGATGGAGTACTGCGGCGACAAGGCCAGCGCCTGCCCGGCCCCGACCGCATCGGCAAAGCGGACCGCCGCATAGGCGCCCATGCTGGAGCCGTAGGCCAGCACCGCCGCCGCCCCGGCCGTGGCGGCGCGGATGGCGGCGGTGGCCTCGGCCATTTCCGGGTGCTGGAACCAGTCGTTGTCCCGGGTCAGCACGTGCGTCGCGGTGATGCCGTGGTCGCGGAAGAAGGTCTCGCCGAAGCCGGGGCGGTCCAGGGTGCGCCCATCGTGGTAGCAGTCGAAGGTGACGACGTGCCGGCTGGCGTCTGCGGCCGGGACGTGGCGGACCAGCACCTCGGCGCTTTGGAACAGCACGCGCGGCGGTGGCGGGGGTGGCGGCTGCGGGGGCGGCTCGGGGGGCGGCTCGGGCGGCGGCGGATGCAGCGCGGCGTTCAGCCCGGCAACCTGCCCCTGGCAGTGCCCGCTGTTGGGATCGAGCGCCAGGGCCTGCTCGGCGTAGGCCAGCGCCCCGGTCAGGTCGCCCCCCAGGCCGTGCAGCTCCGCCAGCCAGGACCGGATGCCGACATGGGTGGGCAGGGCCTGCAGCACCTCATGCGCCACCGCCAGGGCGCCCGCGTGATCGCCGGCGCGGCTGAGGTCGAAGCTCAGGTGGATCAGGAAGCCTGGGTTGCGGTCCAGCTCGGCCACCCGCCGGTGCGCCGCGACGGCCTCCGCGAACCGGCCGGCGGCGGACAGGCGGAGCGCCAGCGCATGGTGCGGGTCGGGGAGGTCCGGCGCCACGCGCACCGCCTGCTGCGCCAGCGCCACGGCCAGGTTCGGGCGGCACGCCGGCTGCCGCGCCGCCAGGCCGCAGTAGTAGGTCGGCACCCCGCGCCGGGCTTGCCGGATGGCGCGTTCGGCCGCAGCAGGGTCCAGCGTGCCGTCCAGGGTCCGCATCACCAGCCCCGTCAGCAGCCCCGCCTGCGACAGGTATGCGGCCACGGAATGGCTGGCGAAGGGGACACGCAACCGGGTGACCGGGATGTCGGCGGCGATCCGGTCGGCATGCGCGCCATCGGGGCACCAGGGGTCGTAGGCCAGGACGGGCGTGATGCCGCCGGGGATGGGGCCGTCCACCTCCGGCAGGTAGCGCAGGCGGCGCATGTCCTGCCCCCACCGGTCCTCGGACGGCATCTTGCAGGGGTCGATGGAGTACTGCGGCGACAAGGCCAGCGCCCGGCTGGCGCCCACCGCGGCGGCGAAGCGGACGGCCGCGTAGCCGCCCATGCTGGAGCCGTAGGCCATGACGTGCGCGGCGCCCGCGGTGGCGGACCGGATGGCGTCGAGGGCGTCCGGCAGCCAAGGATACTGGAACCAATCGTTGTCGCGCGTCAGGACGTGAGTGGCGGTGACGCCGTGGCGGAGGAAGAAGTCCTCGCCGAACCCGGGCCGGGCCAGGGTGCGGTCGTCGTGGTAGCGGTCGAAGGTGACGACATGCCGGCTGGCGCTGTCGCCTGAAGGGTTGGGGACGGGGACGTGGCGGACCTCAAGCTCGGCGTTGGCGAACAGGACCCGTGGTGTCACCGGGGCGCCATCCGCAGCGCACCGTCGAGGCGGATCACCTCCCCGTTCAGCATCGTGTTCTCGAAGATGTGGGCCACCAGCCGGGCGAACTCGTCCGGGCGGCCGAGGCGGGACGGGAACGGCACGCTGCGGCCCAGCGCGTCCTGCACCTCCGGCGGCAGGCCGAGCATCATCGGCGTCTCGAACAGGCCGGGCGCCACCGTCACGACGCGGATACCCTCCCCTGCCAGCTCGCGGGCGATGGGCAGCGTCATGCCGACGATGCCGCCCTTGCTGGCCGCATAGGCTGCCTGGCCGACCTGCCCGTCGAAGGCGGCGATAGAGGCGGTGTTGACGATCACGCCGCGCTCGCCGTCCCCGCCCGGCTCGGCCTTGGCGATCTCGGCGGCGGCGGCGGTGATCATGTTGAAGGTGCCGACCAGGTTCACCGCCACCACGCGGGCGAAGCTGTCCAGCCGGTGCGGCGCCTTGCGGCCCAGCACCCGCTCGCCGATCACCACCCCGGCGCAGTTGACCAGGCCATGCAGCGCGCCGAACCGGGCCACGGCGAGCGCCACGCAGGCGTGTCCGTCGGCCTCGCTGGTGACGTCGGTGCGGAGGTAGGCGCCGCCCAGCTCCTCCGCCAAGGCCCCGGCGTCGGCCACGTCGGCCAGCACGACATGCGCCCCGGCCGCGGCCAGCACCCGCGCCGTGGCGGCGCCCAGGCCGGAGCCGCCGCCGGTGACGATCAGCGTCTTGCCTTCGATCTGCATGGGGGCCTTCCGGGCTGGGGTGAATCGGGGCAGGTTCTAGCCGTCCCACGTGGCGGGGCAAGTAGGGAGGGGTCCAACCATGCGAATCCTGGACGTGCGGGAGGTGACGCAGCCGATCAGCTCGCCGATCCGCAACGCGTATATCGACTTCACCAAGATGACGACCAGCCTGGTCGCCGTGGTGACGGACGAGATGCGCGACGGGCGGCGGGTGGTGGGCTACGGCTTCAACAGCAACGGGCGGTATGGCCAGGGCGGGCTGATCCGCGAGCGGTTCGCGCCGCGCCTGCTGGAGGCGGAGCCGGGCAGCCTGCTCGATGCGGAGGGCGTGCTGGACCCGCACCGGGCCTGGGCGTGCCTGATGGCCAACGAGAAGCCCGGCGGGCACGGGGAGCGCAGCGTTGCCGTGGGGACGCTCGACATGGCGCTGTGGGATGCGTGGGCCAAGCTGCACGGCCAGCCGCTGTTCCGCCTGCTGGCCCAGCGCGCCGGGCGGGAGGCCGACCCGCGCGTGTTCGTGTATGCGGCGGGCGGCTACTACTACCCTGGCAAGGACCTGGGCGCGCTGCGGGGGGAGATGCGCGGCTACTTGGACCGCGGCTATACCGTGGTGAAGATGAAGATCGGCGGGGCGCCGCTGGACGAGGACCGCGCGCGGATCGAGGCGGTGCTGGCGGAGATCGGCACGGCGCGGCTTGCGGTGGACGCGAACGGGCGGTTCGACCTGGAGACGGCCATCGCCTATGCGCGGATGCTGCGGGAGTATCCGCTGTTCTGGTATGAGGAGGCTGGCGACCCGCTGGATTATGGGTTGCAGGCGGCCTTGGCGGAGTTCTATCCGGGTCCGATGGCGACGGGGGAGAACCTGTTCAGCCACCAGGATGCGCGTAACCTGCTGCGTTATGGCGGGATGCGGCCGGACCGTGACTGGCTGCAATTCGATTGCGCGCTGTCATATGGGCTGTGCGAGTACTTGCGGACCCTGGAGGTGATCCGTGCCGCCGGCTGGTCGCCGTCGCGCTGCATCCCGCATGGCGGGCACCAGATGTCGCTGAACATTGCGGCCGGGCTGGGGCTGGGCGGTAATGAGAGCTATCCGGACTTGTTCCAGCCGTACGGCGGGTTTCCCGACAGCGTGCGGGTTCGGGAGGGGCATATCACCATGCCGGATTTGCCGGGCATTGGATTCGAGGGGAAGGCGGACCTGATCCGGGTGATGCGGGAGTTGGCGGAGTAGGTTTTGCATATCCTGTTTTGGAAATAGCGGCAAGAGGTCAGTGTTTCGCGTGATACTACTGCGCGGCTAATGCCTGTTCAGACGTGGCCGCGCCGCGGTAGTTTCTGCCAATCAAGTCTGCTCACCAAACCTTCATTTAAATATTCTTCGAGCGGGATGGTCAGGATGTACCGCGTCATACATGCATCGGGGGGAGGTGCACGATTTTCAATCACACTCATTGCGTGTTGTGATTGCATTGCAGTCTTCGCAAAACCAAAAAAGAGCGAATACAAAATCGTTATTCCATATATTGACCCCCGGCGCGGGTCGGCTGGGAACGCTTGCTATCAGTCTTGCACCTCCTGCTGAACATGCAACGCATTTGCGATTGCCATATCTCTGCGCTGTTGGAGCATCGTCTCCCATGAAGATGGTCGAACAGTCGCCAAATTTGCGCTGAGGTGTTCCCTTGATGGTAAGAAGTTTTATGCCTTGCGATGGCAAGGTGCTGGGCAGGCACTCGTGCGGCCAAGAGACATCTGCATCTGCTTTAAAATTTACAAACTCTATTTTATCTTTGCCTCTATGGTAGTATATAAAGCTCTCCCCTTGACTGTAATAGTAAGGGTGAACTAGCCTCAGCACTGGGCCAACGCTGATGTCCAGGGCTGCTATTCGCTCGTCGTTGTTGTCCAGCGTCAATATGAGATGCGCGGGCAGTCTCCGTCCAAATGGAGTAAGCCCTCCAAGTTTGGGGTCATGCCCAAAGAAAGACACCCCTCTTGCGGTATCCCCTTGCTCTGGGAGAGCTTCGTTAACCACGTTGATTTTATAATTTGCCAATCCACCTGACCCTTTGCTTCAGCATAGTCGGCCGATGCACGCATAGGCCACGGCCGCATGTTTCACCATTCCACGCCGAAAATGGGTAGTCCAGCCCCTCTCCAGGCTCTACCCGGTTTGGAACCGGCAGGAATTGTCTCTCTGCCTCCCTCCCCCGGCCCTCTCCCGGGAGGAGAGGGAGAAGTCAGCTTCCCAACCGCGTCACCGACCCATACGCAATCGACGCCCGGATCGCCTCCAGGATCGGCACGCCCTGCGCGATGTGCAGCAGGCAGCGGATCGGGCCGGCGTGGGTCAGCACCAGCGTATTGTCGGCGCTGCTGGCCAGCCCCGTCCAGGCCCGGCGCACCCGCAGCAGCACGTCGGCGACGCACTCGCCGCCGCCGGGCCGGTAGCGCAGGGGGTCGGCGGCCCAGGCATCGATCTCGGCGCGGGGGATGGCTGTCCAGGGCTGGCCCTCCCAGGCCGCGAAGTCCATCTCCGCCAGGCGGTCGTCGGTGTGCAGCGGGGCGCCGGTGCAGGCGGCGACCGCCCGGGCCACCAGTGCCGCGCGGAGCAGCGGGCTGGTGACGATGCGCTCCACCGGGTCGGGGCCGATGGCGGCCAGCAGCGCGGCGGCGCCGGCCTCTGGGGGTTCGGCCAGCGCAACGTCGCTGCGGCCATAGCAGATGCGGCTGCCGATACGGGCACGCGGGTGCCTGGCGGCGAAGATCAGGCCGCGTGCCACAGCGCCGCCAGCAGGATGCCGAGTTCGGTCGCCTGCTGCACTGCGCCCAGGCAGTCCCCGGTGTAGCCGCCCAGCCGGCGGCGGAACCACGCCGCCAGCCCGGCTACCAACGCCGCTGCCAGCAAAAGGGCTGGCAAGGCGCGCAAGCCCAGCAACAGCAGCGGTGCCAGGCCGCACAGCGCCGCGACCGTGAGGCCGCCGGGTCCGGCCGCCACGGGGGCCGACCTGGCATCGGCCTGACCCAGCCGGGCATAGGGCAGCATCGCCATGACGCACACCGGGGCCAGCCGGCTGGCGGCGCTGCTGGCGACCAGCGCCGCAGGCGGCAGCCCGGCCATCGCCGCTGCCTTCAACCCGAGCGCCAGCACCAGCGCCACGGCGCCGAACGCGCCGATCCGGCTGTCTTTCATGATCCGCAGCGCGTCGTCGCGGGTCCAGCCGCCGAGCAGGCCGTCCACCGTGTCGGCCAGCCCGTCCTCGTGCAGCGCCCCGGTCAGCGCTACCGTGGCGGCCACCGCCAGCCCCGCCGCCACCAGCGGGGGCAGCCCGCCGCGGGCCACGGCAAGCACGGCCGCCCCCACGCCCCCCACCAGCAGCCCAACCACGGGAAAATAACGCGCCGCGCGGTCGAGCTGCCCCGGCCCGTGCCCGACCCAGCCCGGCACCGGCAGGCGCGTCATGAACTGCACCGCCGTCAGCAGCAGCCGGAGCTGGACCTCAACCACCCCTGCCCTGCCCGATCAGGTCCTGCAGGTCCGCCATGTCCGCCAGCACCGCCGCCGCCGCCCGCAGCAGCGGCAGGGCCAGGGCAGCGCCGGTCCCCTCCCCCAGCCGCATCCCGAGGTCCAGCAACGGCGCCGCGCCCAGGTGGGCCAGCATGGCGTCATGGCCCAGCTCGGCGGAGCGGTGGGCGAAGACGCAGCACGCCAGGCAGTCCGGCTGCATGGCATGGGCCAGCACGGCGGCGGCGGTCACGATCACGCCGTCGATCAGCACGCACACCCGGCGCTCCGCCGCGCGCAGGATGGCGCCGGCCAGCATGGCGGTCTCGAAGCCGCCATATTCAAGCAGGGCGTCGCGGGCGGACAGGCGCGGGGCGGTGCGGGCGGCGCCCTGCGCCATCACCCGCCGCTTGCGATCCAGCCCGGCATCGTCCAGCCCGGCGCCGCGGCCGGTCAGCAGGTCCAGGTCCAGCCCAGCCACCTTGTGCACCAGCAGCGCGGCGCTGGCGGTGTTGCCGATGCCCATCTCGCCCAGCGCCAGCACGGTGCAGCCGCCGTCAGCCAGATCGTCCACGACTCGCGCGGCCTGGCGCAACGCCGCGTCCAGGTCGGCATGCGCCATGGCGGGGCCGTGCAGCCAGTCGCGCGTGCCGGGCTGCACCTTTGCGGCGATCAGGCCGGGGTGCGCCGGCAGGTCGGCCGCAACGCCGGCATCGACCACGACCAGCCGCGCCCCGGCCTGGCGCGCGAACAGGTTGATCGCGGCCCGGCCCTCCAGGTAGGCGCCCACCATGACGGCCGTCACCGCCGAGGGATAGGCCGACACCCCCGAGGCCACCGCGCCATGGTCCCCGGCGAACACCAGCACGACCGGGTCCAAGACCTGCGGCTGCAGGCTGCCCTGGATCAGGCCGAGCTGCACTGCCAGGGCCTCGATCCGGCCGAGGGACCCCTGCGGCTTGGCCTTGGCGTCCAGGCGGGCCTGCAACTGGCCGCGCAGGGTCATCGGCCGAACAGCCGGCCCCAGAAGCCGGTGGCGCCCTCCTGCGTCTTGGCTGACGTCTTAGCCTGGCCATGCGTCACATGCGGGCGGCGGGCCGGGGGGCGCAACGCGCTGCTGATCATGTGGCGGCCGGTGTCGCCCTCGGCGATGCGGGCGCGCTGGAAGGCCAGGATGGCGGCGGTGTTCTCGTCCTGCGCGGCGCCGTCCAGGGTGGCGGCGCGGGCCTCGGCGGCGGCGAACTCGCCGGCGCGGCGCAGCATGTCCACCAGGCGGAGCGTGTCCTCCGTTCCCTCCGGCTCGCCCCACAACGCCACGGCGCGGCGGCGCACCTCCGCCGCGTCCTGCCCGGCGTCGTCCAGCGCCCAAGCGGCCTGCAGGGTGGCCTCCGCCGCCTCGGCCCGGCGGCCGAGGTGCTCGCACACATAGGCCCAGCGCAACGCCGGCATGGCCGGGCCAGGGGTCCGCAGCGTCTTGTAGCCGGCGGACCGCACGAAGTCGCCGGCCCCGTCGGGCATCGCCGACAGGTTGGGGGCGGAGGCGCCGCAGCGGCGGCAGGTGGCGATCCAACTGGGCAGGGTGGAGCGGGTCGGCTCGCCAGGGCGCAGGTCCAGGTCCGGCGCCAGCTCGGCCGGGGGTGCGCGGAAGGGCGGACGGACGGGGGTGCCGCAGATGGCGCAGGCTGGAAGCTGGCTCATGCCGACCGTCCGTTGCCTTGGCGGGGTTGTCCGCCCTTCAGTGCGTTGTTGCACGGAGTGCTGGCGGCGCGGCGACCCAGGGCGCGCACGACCGGAATTGTGGCCTGCGCCTTCCCGGATTGCCACGTCGCAAGTGCTCCTCGCAATGACGGCAACTGGTTGGGTGCGGCGGTTTGCAACGACGGTGGCCGGTTGGGTGCCGCAGCATCATGAGAGCGGATGGCGTTCGGCGTCATTCTGCAAGCGGCGCGGGCGTGGACAGCATGGACGCCTGCAGGCCCTCGCGCAGCCGGTGCATCGCGCGCTCGATGCGGGCAGGCGCCTGGGCGAAGCAGAGGCGCAGGTGGCCCTCCCCGCCCTCGCCGAAGGCGCTGCCCGGCGCGACGGCCACGCCGTGCTCGTGCACGAGGCGCAACGCCAGGGCCAGGCTGTCCCGCAGGCCATTCACGGCGATGAAGGCGTAGAACGCGCCGTCCGGGGCGGCCAGCCGCACGCCGTTCAGCCCGGCAAGGCCGTCCACCACCAGCCGGCGGCCCTCGGCGCAATGGGCGCGGAAGCGGTCCACGAACGGCGCGTCGGCCAGGGCCGCCAGGGCGCCGGCCTGGGCGAAGGGTGCGGTGCCGGACTGCGTGACCTCGACCACCTCGGCCACCTGATCCCGCGCGCCACGGGGCAGCACCAGCCAGCCCAGGCGCCAGCCGGTCATCGCCCAGGTCTTGCTGAAGCTGTTCACGACCATCACGCGGTCGTCCGGCTCGGCGATGTCCAGCAGGGACGGCGCGGCGCGGGCGCCGTCATACACCAGGCGGGAATACACCTCGTCCGAGATCAGCCAGACGCCGTGCTGCCGGCATAGCGCCAGGATGGATCGCAGCTCCCCAAGCGTCGCGGTCCAGCCGGTGGGGTTGTTGGGGGAGTTCAGGATCAGCGCGCGGGCGCCGGGCAGCTTCGCCGTGAGGCGGGCGAGGTCCAGGTGGAAGCCTCCGTCCGGGCGGGGGTCCAGCGGCAGGGCGTCCACCGCGGCGCCGCGCAGCCGGGTGGCGTTGGCCGGGTTGGGCCAGGCCGGGGTGTGCAGCACCACACGGTCCCCGGCACGCACGATGGCCATCAACGCGACGCTGACCGCCGTCATGCCGGACCCCGTGACCTGGATGCGGCCCTCGTCCACCGGGCGGGCGTGCAGGGCGGTCAGGTGGTCCGCCAGCGCCTGCCGCAGCTCCGGGACGCCGCGCACGTCGGGGTACCTGGCGTCGCCGCGGGCCAGCGCGGCCTGCAATGCCAGGGCGGCGCCGGGCGGGGCGGGCTGGTCGCCCTCGCCGAAGCATAGGAACTCGGTGTCCGGCCGGGCGAACGCGGCGCGGGCGACGGTGACGATGCGGGACGGGGCGAGGGTGGCGAGGTCCATGCCGGGTTGGTAGGCGATTGGCGTGGCCGGGGCCAGGGCTACGCCGGTCGCCGTTGCGCATGGGGTTGCTGTCACGGGGGGATGCTGCGCCTTCGATGGGGTATCCCGGTCGCTGATGCCGGCTGTGCCAGCGCCTATGCCCGCATCAGGTTGAACCTGCTGTGGTAGGTGGCGCCGCTGCTGCTGCGGATGAAGCTGGCGGACCCGGTCAGCGTGTTGCCGCTGAGGGTGCCGTTGAGGTCGCACAGGAACGGGTTCTTGCCCATCAGGAGCTGGCCCGATGCGGTGATGCGTCCGGTTTCGGAGACGCTGCCCGCCAGCACACCGGACCCGACCAGGCCCCGGGAGGCATTGAACCGGGCGGTGATCGCGTCGGTTGCCGGCTGCCGGTGGATGACCAGGCTGACATGGCCGCCCTGCCGCATCGTCTCGTTGAAGATCGTGCCCTGGAACAGCACGGACGTCTCGGACGCGGCACTCGCATGGCGGTCCGGGGCCGCCGCGGCAGGATGACCCGGCGCGGTCAGCCGCCCGGGTCCGGCCTGGACCGGTTGGGCAACGGCGGCCGAGGATGCTGGAAACGCTGGCTGCGCGTCCAAGTCCGGCGTGTCGTCCGCCTCGACCAGTTCGGATTGAGCATTGTCGGTGCTGGCCGCCGTGGGATCGTTCGCGTCCCCAGTGGCCAGCGGTGAGGCGCCCGCGTCGCCCTGCGCCGCCTGGATTGGTTGGCGAGCCGCGCCTTGATGGCCCACAGCCCGGGAGGCTACGTCCTTATGGCCGGCGCCGGCCGGTGCGGCGTGCAGTGGGCCGGCGGCCCGCCTTTGGGTCAGCCATGGCAGGGCGAACAGGACGCCTGCCGCCGCCGCCATGCCGCCCAGCGCAGCCCGCCGCCGCATCACGGCTGCAGAGTAGTTGGGCAGCGCCGGCATCGTGGGCGGCGTGGCGCGGCTGGCGAGGGATGGCCCGGCCAGCGGCGGCAGGGCGCCGTCGCCGGGGTCGTTGCGCAGGGCCGCGGCTTCCTCCACGTGGCGCAACCGGACGCGTGGGGAGCCGTCCCAACCCGCCAGGAACAGGGCGGACCCGCCGATGGTGTTCACCAGGCGCGGCAGCCCGCCGGAGTGCCGGGCCAAGGCCAACACGGCCTCCGCTTCCAGCAGGCCGCGCGGCCTGCCGGCGGCGGCGAGCCTGGCGGTGACGAACCGCGCGACGTCCTCGGGCGCGAGGGGGTCCAGGGCCACACGGCGGACCGGAAGCCGGGCCAGGCGCTCGGCGGAGCCCGGCCGCACCGCGAGCAAGACCGGTGCGGGGCCGGCGCACAGGGCGGCCAGCAGGTCGGCATCGAGGGCGTCGGCGTCATCGACAAGCAGGATGTCCTCGCCGCGGGGGCCATCCAGGGCGGCGGGCTGCTCGACCAGGCGGACCGGCTGGTCCGCGTTCCGCAAAACGCGGGCCAGGTCGTGCAGCAGCAGCGTCTTGCCGCTGCCGGGCGGGCCGATCAGGATCGTGGCATCGCCGCTGAACATTGCCTCCAACGCGGCGGCGCGGGCGCGCTGCCATGCGGGATGAGGGATGGCCGCCTCTGGGGCGATTTTCGACTGGAAGACAGGCTCTGCGAGGGCCGGGATCAAGGAGTGCTGCACGGCTGCTATCCCCAGATGGCGACCGGACATGCCCCTTGGACGGGCCGGTGCGCAAGTGCGTGGTGGATTGTTCCTGTACAAAACTATGTGCGGTGGGTTGTCGTCCGGCGAGGACGCCAGGGTGGGATGCGACAAGTGGCGCGCGGGCTACGTGGGAGTATAGTATGACTACGTAACGTTACAATAGCATTCATAATAAGGATGCGTCCAGCATGGAGGCAGAGGGCAAGGCCGCGGATCAGGAGGAGGCGGATGGCTAGGGTGGGCAAGCTGCTTTGGTTTGTCCTGAGCAGGCTTGCGCAGCCTGCCACGCGGGCAGCCTGCGGCCATAGCAGGCTGTGCTAGCCTGCTTGTGCCAAGGGCCCCTGCCGTGATTCTTGCGATGCTGCACCTGATCAGCCGTGGTCATTGCGAGGTGGCTTCGGCGCGGCAAGCTAGGGGGGCAAGGGCCGGGGTTCCTGTCTTGCGGCCCCTGGATTGCCGCGTCGCAAGCGCTCCTCGCAATGACTGGCGGGGCAATGATGGGCGGGGTGATGATCGGTGGGGCAATGATGGGCTAGGGGCGGGCAAGCCGGTCAGAGCGAGGGGCCAGCCGTATGATCCGGCTGGGGTTTACGACAGGCTTATGGCGTTGGTGTGCGACAAGTGGTTCTGGGCCGTGTTGGCCCGTTAGCCCTTCGGCACAAACCGGTAAGGGCTATCCGCCGCCAGCAACGGGTCCAGCGCCAGCCGGTGCTCCAACGGCGGGAACGCCCGGCTCCGGCAGCCCTCGCGGTCGCACAGCCGGCACGACAGCCCGATCCCCACCGCCGCCCGCTCCAGGTCCAGCCCGTCCGCATACACCAGGGCGTCGGCGTGCCCGACCTCGCACCCCATCGCCACCACATGCGTCGGCGGCGGCTCGCCCCAGCGCGTTGCCCGGCCCACCACGCACCGCGCAAAGCACAGGAACGCCGCCCCGTCCGGCAACTGCGCCACCTGCACCTGCAGCACCCCCGGCGAGGCGAACGCCGCATGCACCACCCACCGCGGGCACGACCCGCCATAGCGGGCGAACGGGAACCCGGCCGCCGAGAACCGCTTGCTCACGTTGCCCGCCGGGTCCACGCGCAGGAAGAAGAACGGCACCCCCCGCGCGCCGGGCCGCTGCAGGGAGGACAAGCGGTGGCACGCCTGCTCGTAGCTGACGCCGAACCGTGCGGCCAAGGCGTCCACGTCATGCCGGAACCCGGCCGCCGCGGCGAGGAACCGGTCATAGCGCATCAGCAAGGCCGCGGCGGCGTAGTTCAGCAGGCCCAGCCGGATCAGCGCCGCCGCCTCGGGCGTGGTTGGCGCGATGGCCGCCACCTCCGCCTCCACGGCGTGGCGCGCCTCCAGCAGCACGAGCTGGAACGCCATGTGGAACCCACGGCTCTCCCGCGGCAGTTGTTCCGATAAAGTCAGGCTGCGCGCCGCCGGGTCGTAGCGGCGCAATGTCCCGTCCATCGGCACCACCCGCACGTGCAGGCCATGCACCCGGCGCAGGCGGTCGGCGATGGCATGGTTCAGCTCGGCAGGCTCCGGCGGCAGGGTGTCGCCGATGGCCTCCACCGCCGCCTCCATGCTGGGGAAGTGGTTGCTGCGGTCGTGGAAGGCGTCCCGCGTCTCCTCGTGCGGCAGCAGCAGGCGGCGGCCGGACGGCAGGGCGATGCCGCTGCTGTCCTCCCGCGCCACCCGCCAGGCGCGGTATAGCGCCAGCACCGCGCGGCTGGCGGCCGGGCTGGTGGCGGCCAGGTTCTCCACATCGGCATCCGGCACCACCTGGTCCAGCAAGGGGTCGGCGAACACTTCCCGGAGTCCGGCCTCCAACTGCCGCTCCTGGCTGCCGGACAGCGCGGCCAGGTCCACCCGTAGGCTTTCCGTCAGCTTTATCAGCAGGCTTGCGGTGACGGCGCGCTGCTCGTGCTCGATCAGGTTGAGGTAGCTGGCGCTGATGCCCAGCCGCGCCGCCAGGGCCTGCTGGGTCAGGGACTGCTCCTGCCGCAAGCGGCGGACGGTGCGGCCGATCTGGGGTGCTGCCATTTACAACCTTTACTGATTTACAACGGGTATGAACAATCCAACAACCTACTTGCCGCGTGGATGGCGTTTTCAGCCTTTCCCTTCGCACCTGCAATGTCAATTATACACACCAGACGAAGGAGCCAACATGCGTAACCAGCCCACCTACTCCCCCGACGGCATGGCCGCCAGCAGCGGCGAGCCTGAGCGCTTTGCCGGCATCCGGCGCGACTACACCGCCGCCGACGTGGCCCGGCTGTCCGGCAGCTTCCGCATCCGCCACACCCTGGCCGAGATGGGCGCGCAGCGCCTGTGGCACCTGCTGAAGACCGAGGCGTACGTCAACACGCTTGGCGCGCTGACCGGCAACCAGGCGATGCAGCAGGTCCGCGCCGGGCTGAAGGCAATCTACCTGTCGGGCTGGCAGGTTGCGGCCGACGCCAACTCATCCCTTGAGATGTATCCCGACCAGTCGCTGTATGCGGTGAACTCGGTGCCGCAGGTGGTGAAGCGCATCAACAACGCGCTGCGCCGCTGCGACCAGATCGCGCAGTTGGAGAACGACCACAGCATCCACTGGATGGCGCCGATCATCGCCGACGCGGAGGCCGGGTTCGGCGGCGCGCTGAACGCCTTCGAGCTGATGCGCGCCATGATCGAGGCCGGCGCGTCGGGCGTCCACTTCGAGGACCAGCTCGCCAGCGAGAAGAAGTGCGGCCACCTGGGCGGCAAGGTGCTGATCCCGATCAGCCAGCACATCCGTACGCTGAACGCCGCCCGCCTGGCCGCCGATGTGGAGGGCGTCAGCACCGTCCTGCTGTGCCGCACCGACGCGCACAGCGCGCAGCTCCTGACCGCCGACGTGGACGAGCGCGACCGCCCGTTCCTGACTGGCGAGCGCACCAGCGAGGGCTTCCACCGCATCAAGCCCGGTGTCGGCGTCGATTACGCCATCGCCCGCGGCCTGGCCTTTGCGCCCTACTCCGACCTGCTGTGGTGGGAGACCAGCGAGCCGAACCTGGAGGAGGCCAAACGCTTCGCCGACGCCATCCACGCCGAGTTCCCGGGCAAGATGCTGGCCTATAACTGCTCGCCGAGCTTCAACTGGCAGAAGAAGCTGTCGCCGGACGCCATTGCCAGCTTCCAGCAGGAGATTGGCAAGATGGGCTACCGATTCCAGTTCGTGACGCTGGCCGGGTTCCACAGCCTGAACCTGTCGATGTTCAAGCTGGCCCAGGGCTACAAGGAGCGCGGCATGGCGGCGTACTCCGAACTGCAGCAGGAGGAGTTCGCCTCCGAGGCGCAGGGCTACACCGCCACGCGGCACCAGCGCGAGGTCGGGACCGGCTGGTTCGATGCGGTGGCGGTCGCGGCGTCGGGTGGGCGCAGCAGCACGACGGCGATGGCTGGCAGCACGGAGACCGAGCAGTTCCACGGTGAGGGCCACGTCGCGCCGATGGTGCCGCAGATGGCGCAGCAGCAGGCGGCCCGCATGGTGGCGGTGGCGCAGGAGCAGAACAACCACGAGCATGACCATGACGACGGTCTTGTCCACGGCCATGGCTGGGCGGCGTCCGTGCAGCAGGTCACGGAGGCGGCCGACGCGCACCATGACCACGACGAGGGCCTGGTGCACGGCCATAACTGGGCCTGGTCCGACTAGCATCCCGGGATAAGCAAGAGGGCGGCAAGCCCCCCGGTTTCCCCCTGGCCCCGCTCCCCTTATGGTGGGGCTAGGCTGGGGGGAACTGCTTTTATGGTCAGCGCATGAGCGCGGCACTGCTGTTCGATGGCGTGACGGTCAGTTTTGGCGGCTACACCGCCGTCGCCGATGCGTCGCTGCGGGTTGAGGACGGCGAGTTCCTTTCGGTTGTCGGACCGACTGGGTGCGGCAAGAGCACCCTGCTCAACTTGGCGGCGGGGCTGCTCGCGCCGACCTCGGGGCGGGTGGAGGTGCAGGGGCAGCCGCTGCGGGGGATCAACCGCCGGGCGGGCTACTTGTTCCAGTCGGACAGCCTGATGCCGTGGCGCAGCGCGCGGGACAATGTTGCGGCGGGGCCGGAGTTCGCCGGGCAATCCCGGGCGGCGGCGCGGGCGGCGGCGGAGGCTTGGCTGGACCGCGTCGGCCTGCGCGGGCACGGGGCGAAGTACCCGCATCAGATGAGCGGCGGCATGCGCAAGCGGGCGCAGTTGGCGCAGACCCTGGTGCTGGACCCGCCGATCCTGCTGATGGACGAGCCGTTCAGTGCGCTCGACGTGCAGACCCGGCAGATGATGGAGAACGAGCTGCTGGCGCTGTGGCAGGGCGCGACGCCGCGCAAGTCGGTGCTGTTCATCACGCACGATCTGGAGGAGGCGATCAGCCTGAGCGACCGCGTGGTGGTGCTGTCCGCCGGCCCCGCCACCCGGCCGATCGCCGAATTCCCCATCGACCTGCCACGCCCGCGCGACGTGGCGGAAATCCGGCTGACCCCGGGGTTCCAGCAGTTGCAGGAACGCATCTGGGATGTGCTGCGGGACCAGGTGCTGCGGGCCTACCATGGGCGGGCGGCATGAGCGGGGTTGGTGCGCTTCGCGGCCTTCATTGCCACGCTTGTCGTTGCCCTGCTTGTCGTTGCGAGCAGCGCTTGCGACGCGGCAATCCAGGGGGGCGGGCGCGGTCCCTGGATTGCCGCGCCGAAGCCGGCTCGCAATGACGGTTCAGTCGGTGGCGCCGCTCGCGCTGGACCCGCGGCCGGAGGCGCCGGCGCGCACTGCTCCACGCCGGGGACGCGGCCTGATCACCGGCGGACGGCTGGCTATCGGGCTGGTGCTGCTGGGCCTGTGGCAGGCCGGCAGCGTGACTGGCGTGCTGTCTCCGCTGTTCTTCGGCCGGCCGGAGCGGATTGCTGCCGTCGTGTATGAGTGGTTCCGCACCGGGGAAATCTGGCCGCACCTGGGCGTCACCCTCGCCGAGACGCTGATGGCGTTCGCCACCGGCACGGTCGGCGGCGTGCTGGCGGGGTTGTGGCTGGGCCTCAGCCCGCGGACGCAAGCGGTGCTGGATCCCTACGTGAAGGCGATGAACGCCATGCCGCGGGTGATCCTGGCGCCGATCTTCAGCATGTGGTTCGGGCTCGGCATGGCGAGTAAGGTGGCACTGGGCTTCACCCTGGTGTTCTTCATCGTCTTCTTCAATGTGCTGCAGGGCGTGCGTGAGGTGTCGCCCACCGTGCTGAACGCGACGCGGATGCTGGGGGCGTCGCGGCGGCAGTTGCTGCGGCACGTCTATCTGCCGGCGGCGCTGAGCTGGGTGTTCAGCTCGCTGCACGTTTCGGTGGGCATGGCGTTCGTGGGGGCGGTGATCGCGGAGTACCTGGGGAGCGCGGCCGGGGTGGGCTACTTGATCCTGCAGGCGGAGGGGGTGTTTGACGTGGACACGGTGTTTGCGGGGATCGTCGTGTTGACGGCCTGTGCGCTGGTGCTGGACGCCGGGGTCAGCCTGGCCGAGAACCGGCTGCTGGTTTGGCAGCCGAGGGCGGATACGCCGCGGGACACATAGCCCAGGTTACATAGGAGGACGCACCATGCTGACACGCCGCGCCGCGCTTGGGGCGACCCTGGCCGCCCTGCCCCTGCCCGCCATCGCGCAGTCCCGCATCAAGGTGCGCTTCGCCGGCGGCGGCGTTGCGCTGTATGGCTACATGCCGTTCTTCGTTGCGATCGGGCAGAACCTGTTCGCCAAACACGGCATCGACGCCGAGGTGGCGCAGTTCCCCGGCGGGGCACGGGCCATGCAGGCCTTGCTGGGCGGGTCGTCCGACATGGTGTGCGGCTATTACGAGCACACCATCCAGATGGCCGCCAAGGGGGCCAAGCTGCAGTGCTTCGTGCTGCAGGCGCAGAACAGCGGGCTGGCGCTGGGCGTGCGCAAGGCGCTGGCGGGGGAGATCAAGACGGCCGCCGACCTGAAGGGCCGCAAGATCGGCGTGTCCGCGCCGGGGTCGGCGACGCACCTGTTCGCGATGCAGTTGCTGGTGAAGGCCGGGTTGAAGCCGACCGATGCGGCGGCCATCGGCGTCGGCACCACGCAGACCGCCCTGTCGGCGTTCGAGCGCGGCGATATCGACGCATTGAGCCTGTTCGACCCGATCATGAACGAGCTGGAGGGCAAGGGCGAGATCGTCATCCTGGCCGACGCCCGCGACAGCGCCGGCACGCGGGCGATCTTCGGCGGGCCTTATGCGTCGGGGTGCCTGTATGCGGACGCCGGGTGGATACCGAAGAACGAGCCTGCGGTCCGCGCCGCCACTGCCGCCATCCTGGAGGCCGTGGCGTTCCTGAAGACCGCCGAGCCGGACCAGGCGATCGGCGCCCTGCAGGCCGGCATGTGCAGCGTCGGGCGGGAGGTGTGCGACCGGGCATTTATCCGCAACCGCGACGCCTTCATGCACGATGGGGTGGTGACGGCGGAGATGTCGCAGACGGTGCACCGCATGCTGGCCGGGTTCGATCCGGCGATTGCGGCGGCGAACATTGATTTGCCGGCGACTTATACAGGCCGGTTTGTGAACGCTTAGGGCGGGCGAACCGGCTGGTTGCCGATCTTCTCGCCACCGCGCCTGACAGCGTCCTCCGGGTCGCCCAGCACGTAGGCGGGCGATAGCCACTCGAACTGCGGAAAGCCCATTTCCTGCGCAAAGTCCTTGGCCGCTCCGGTTTTTCCCGCGGGAGGGACCGGTGGCCCGAGGAAGGGCCTGATCCGCTCAACCGACGCAACCTCGGCCAGGACATCCCAATCGACTTCTGCATCGGGGGCGTGCGCTTCATCCAGGAATGGGTCCCAGTAGCACTCGAAGGCAGTCCCGCGGCCATCGGGAAGGACGACTGCAAAGCTCCAGCCGAAGTCCTCGGAACGCACGTAGTTGACGACCGGCGCCCCAAGCATCCCTGCCAGGCTCTCGATCCGACCCTCCACGAGCATCAGCGCCTCGCCTGGGCCGCCATAGGGAACGACTGTCAACCAGCCGCGGTCACCCCGGAACACGAGCCCGTTGAAGCCACTCTCCCGCAGCTTGACGATGCAGGCGTCGGCGTCGCCCGTCTTGACTTGCAGGCTGTCGCTGGCCTCGCTCATGCTGGATCACCTTGTCGCGGATGCCGCGCGCTGGCGGACAAGAGGCACTTCAGTGACTGGCGGTCGAGGCTTCCTGGGCCGCCATCGCCACCTTCGCCTCGGCGATCAGCCGCCGCTCGTTCCGGTGGACGAAGCGGATGATGAACACCAGCGTCACCACCGCCGCGACACCCACCAGGATGCCAAACGGCCCGACCAGCCGATGCACCTGGCTGCCCAGCAAGTAGGGCGCGAACCCATACAGGCAGGTCCAAGCGATGCCCCCCAGCGCGTTCCATAGCAGGAAGTGGTCCCACTGCATCCGGTTCGCCCCGGCCAGGATGGCGGCGAACGTCCGCAGGAACACGATAAAGCGCCCCAGGAACACCACCTTCCCCCCGTGCCGCAGGAACAGGAACTGCCCCAGCCGCTGCCGGTCCAGCGTCAGCCCGATGCGCGGCCCAAACCGCGCCAGCACCGGCGGACCCACCCGGCGGCCGATCACGAAGCCCAGGTTATCGCCCACGATGGCCCCAATCGCCGCAGCCAGCACCACCCAGCCGATGCTGAGGTTCCCCGTGGCGGCGGCATACAGGGCGGACGCGATCAGCAGGCTTTCGCCGGGCAACGGCGCGCCCATGCTCTCCAGGCAGATCACCATGGAGATCAGGCCGTACCCGTAGCGCATGATCAGGTCGTGGACGTCGGCGCCGAACATCACGCCGCCCCCCGCCACTGCCGCCAGCCGCGGGCGCGCAGCTCACAGGCCGGGCACGCGCCGCAGCCCCATCCCCACGCGTGCCGTTGCGTGCGGTCGCCGAGGTAGCAGGTGTGCGTCGCCTCCACCGTCAGCTCCAGGATGCCCAGGCGGTCGGCCATCGCCCAGGTGGCGGCCTTGTCCAGCCACATCAGCGGCGTCTCCAGCACGAACCGCCGCTGCATCCCGAGGTTCAGCGCGAGCTGCATGGCCTTTACCGTGTCGTCCCGGCAGTCGGGGTAGCCGCTGAAGTCGGTCTCGCACATGCCGCCGACGATGCGCGTCAGCCCGCGGCGGTAGGCGAGTGCGGCGGCGTAGGTCAGGAACAGCAGGTTGCGGCCGGGCACGAAGGTGTTGAGCAGGCCCTGCTCCGTCATGGCGATGGCGGCGTCCGAGGTCAGCGCGGTCTCGCCCAGTGCCGCCAGCGAGGCCGCCAGGTCCACCATGTGATCGGGGCCGAGCCGCCCGCCCCACGCCATCGCCCCCAGCCCGTCCCGCACCGGCCCGCGGCACGTCAGTTCGATCGCATGGCGCTGGCCGTAGGTGAAGCCCACCGTCTCCACCCGGGCATACCGCTGCAACGCCCATGCGAGGCACGCGGTGCTGTCCTGTCCGCCGCTGAATAGCACCAGTGCGCCATGCTCCATCGATTTCCGCCCCTGCCCGCCCTATGTCGGCCTTATGGACCTGGATTTCAGCGAAGACGAGATCACCCGCTACTCCCGCAACATCCTGCTGGCCGAGGTGGGCGGCGCCGGCCAGGCGCGGCTCCGTGCGGCGCGGGTGCTGATCGTCGGCGCGGGGGGGTTGGGCAGCCCGTTGGCGCTGTATCTCGCCGCGGCCGGTGTCGGCACGTTGGGGCTGGTGGACGACGACCGCGTGGACCTGTCCAACCTGCAGCGCCAGGTGGCGCACACGACGGACCGGGTGGGGATGGCGAAGGTCCACTCCGCCGCCGCGGCGTGCCGGGCGGTCAACCCGGGCGTCGCCATCGAGGCGCACCAGGTCCGCCTGACCGCCGCCAACGCGATGGACTTGGTTGGCGCGTATGACCTGGTGTGCGACGGCAGCGACAATTTCCCGACGCGCTTCCTGGTGGCCGACGCCTGCGCCCTGGCCCGGCGCACCCTGGTCTCCGCCGCCGTGCTGCGCTTCGACGGCCAGCTTTCGACCTTCAAGCCGCATGAGGGCGGTCCCTGCTACCGCTGCCTGCATCCGGCCCCGCCGCCGGACGGCCTGGTGCCGACGTGCGGCGAGGCCGGTATCCTCGGCGCCGTCACCGGCGTCATGGGCAGCCTGCAGGCGGCGGAGGCGCTGAAGGAGCTGCTCGGCATCGGCGAGGGCCTGTCCGGCCGCCTGCTGGTGTGGGACGCCCTGGCCGCCCGCGTCCGCACCGTGCGCCTGCCGCCAGACCCGGCCTGCCTGCTGTGCGGACCCCACGCCACCATCCGCGACCTGTCGGCCCACCAGCCGGAGTCGGCGCTTGCCGGATGAGGCGCCCCGGCCGTCATTGCGGGTCCAGCCCTCGGGGCAGAGTCAGCCGTTGGGGCGGGTTCAGCCCTTGGGCATATTGCTGATCTCCGGCGGGCATGAGCGCGGCCACTATGCGTTCGTTGCCGCCGCCGCCGCTGCCGCCATCGGTCGGCCCGTGACGATCTTCGCCACCAACGAGGGCTGCCGGATGCTGGAAGCCCAACTGCCGGAGGATGCCCGGGATGGGCAGGTGCGCGCCGCCGGCGTCGCCGGGCTGGGCGAATTGCGCGAGGCCGTGGTGGAGTTGGGCGTGCGGCTAATGGCGTGCGACGCCGGGCTGCGCATGGTTGGCCTGTCGTCCGGCCACCTGCTGCCGGGCGTGGAGGTGGCCGGCGTGCCCAGCTTCCTTGCGGCGGTTGGCGGCGGCCAAATCATCACGCTGTAGGGATGCTTCTGCTTGACCGGCCTGCCTGATTCTTGGCAGGGATGAGGCATGCCCAAACCCGCAGCCCGCATCATTCTGGCCGCCCTGCTGTTGATGCCGGCGGCAACCAGGGCCGAGCTGGCGAAGCCTGCCGTGCCGCCGGCGCATGCGAGCGCCGGGCATCCCGATGCAACGCATCCGGCCGTGACGCACCCGGCCGCCGTGCATGCGGACGCGACGCACCCGGATGCGACACACCTGGATGCGACACACCCGGACGTTAAGAACCCGGCCGCCGCACACCCGGTTGACACACACCGAGGTGATAGCCGCGCAGTCGAAACGCATCGGATCAGCACCCCCGTTGTCCGGCCTCGCCCAGCCGGCCGGCATGCTGCCCCGGCCGTGACGGCGCCGCCCACGCCCGCCGCCACGGCGGACACGGCGCCGGAACAACCCGCCGAACCCGGCAAGGGTGCCAACACCGGCCTGCCGCTGCCGCGCTTCGCCGCCCTGCGCTCGGACGAGGTGAACCTGCGCAGCGGTCCCGGCGCCCGCTACCCCATCGAGTGGGTTTACAAGCGCCGCGACCTGCCGGTGAAGATCGAGCGCGAGTTCGAGGTCTGGCGGCTGGTGCAGGACCAAGAGGGCGTGAAGGGTTGGGTGCACCAGGCGACGCTGGCGCCCCGCCGCACTGCCGCCGTCCTGGGCGCGGCGGGCACCGAGGAGATGCTGCGCCGCGACGCCCAGGACGGCGCCAGCCCGGTCGCCCGCCTGAAGCCCGGCGTCATCGTCCGCCTGCGGAGCTGCGAGGCCAAGTCGGACTGGTGCCAGGCGCAGATCGGCGACTACCATGGCTGGATGAAGCGCAAGGAGCTGTGGGGCGTGTACCCGGACGAGGTGATCCAATGACCACTCCCCTTTCCGCCATCATGCCTCCGCCTGAAGGCCCGCCGCGCGCCCATCATGACATGGGCGGCGTGCCGAAGTTCCTGTGCGAGCCCATCGACACCGGGGCGCATGCGCTGACGGAGTTCGACCGCACGGTGGACGCCATACGCGGCATCCTGGGCGCCAAGGGCGTGATGAGCGTCGATGAGCTGCGCCGCGGCATCGAGGCCATCCCGGAGGCGGATTACGCCCGCCTGTCGTACTACGAGCGCTGGATACGCTCGATCTCCGACAACCTGCTGGCCCGCGGCGTGGTGACGGAGGCCGAGCTGCGGGCTGCGCTGGACGATGCTGCCCCAGATCGCACGGCATGACGGGCTGCACGGCATGACGTTCGCGCCGGGCAGCCCGGTCCGCGTGCGCGACGACTGGCCGGAGCAGCGCGGCCCCTGCCACATCCGCACGCCGCATTACCTGCGCGGGCGCACCGGCACCGTGGTGCGGCACCTGGGCGACTTCCCGAACCCTGAGGACCTGGCCTTTGCCCGGCCCGCGGCACGGCTGCCGCTGTACCATGTCGCCTTCACCCCCCAATCGGTCTGGCCGGACGCGGGAGGGGGCGAGATCCTGGTCGAACTGTATGAACCCTGGCTGGAGGCGGCATGAGCACCATCCTCGACACCCCGGGCGACCGGCTGCTGCTGGCCGTCCGTGCCCTGCTGGAGCGGAAGGGCCTTGTTTCCCCCGACGAGATCGCGCAGCGCGTCGAGCAGACCGACCGCGCCAGCCCGGCCCAGGGCGCCCGCATGGTGGCCCGTGCCTGGACCGACCCGGATTACCGCGCCCTGCTGCTGCGTGACGGCGCACAGGCGGCGGAGGCGATGGGGGTGCCGATGCGCGGGCTGCCGCCGCTGGGCGTGCTGGAGAACACGGCGGAGGTGCACAACCTTGTTGTCTGCACGCTGTGCAGTTGCTATCCGCGCGGCGTGCTGGGGTATCCGCCGTTCTGGTTCAAGTCGCCGGGATATCGGGCGCGGGCGGTGCGCGATCCGCGGGGGGTGATGGCGGAGTGGGGCACCACCATGCCAGAGGCGGTGCGCATCCGCGTGGTTGACAGCACGGCGGACTACCGCTGGATGGTGCTGCCGCGGCGCCCGGCGGGCACTGAGGGCTGGGATGAGGCGCGGCTGGCCGCCCTGGTGCGCGAGGGCGACATGATCGGCGTCACGGTTCCCGCAGCCTAGTCATCGCGAGCGTGGCCGCCGTCAGCACCAGCAGCCCCATCGCTGCCCGCAGCCCGACCTGGTCCGCCGCTGCGCCGACCAGCGGCGGCCCCAGCAGCAGCCCGGCATAGCCCGGCGTCGCGACCGCCGCGACGCCCGTGCTGGCGGCCGGCCCGGACCGCCCGGCCGCCGACAGCAGCAGCGGCGCCATGTTCGCCACCCCCAGCCCGACCACCGCGAAACCCGCAGCCGCCGCCAGGGGGAACGCCATCGCCACCGCGAAGCCCGCCACCGCCAGCAGCGCCCCGGCCCGCAGCACCGTGGCCGGGCCAAGGCGCCGCACCAGCCCGTCCCCGGTCAGCCGTCCCAGCACCATGGCGGCCGAGAACCCGGCGAACCCCGCCGTCGCCATCGCCGGCGACGCCCCGCTTATGGTCCGTAGGAAGACGCCGGACCAGTCGCCCACCGCACCCTCGGTCATGAAGGCCAGCAGGCACAGCATCCCCAGCCCCGCGACGGCCCGGCTGGGCCAGGCGAAGCCGCCGGGCCGGCCTGCCGCGGCGCGGTCGTCCAGCCCGAGCCGCCATGCCACGGCGGCCAGCAGCACAACCCAGACTGCCGCGAACGGCAGCGCGTTCGGCTGGCCCAGCTGCAGCAGCGCCGCCGTTGCGCCCGCACCCAACAGGCCGCCGAGGCTCCAGGCGGCATGGAACGAGGACATGATGGCCTGGCCGCGCGCCTGCTCCACCCGGGCGGCATGGGCGTTCATCAGCACATCCAGCGCGCCGCTGGTTGCGCCCACCGCGAACAGGGCGGGCAGCAGCGTCCAGTAGATACGGGCCGATGCCGGCAACAGCAGGGCCGCGGCGAACAGCAGCGCGCAGGGCACGACCAGCCGCCCGCGCCGGGCGCCGAGCCAGCCTGCGAACGGCATCGCCGACATTGCGCCCACGGCCAGCATCAGCAGGGCCGACCCTAGGGCGGTCGCGGTCAGCTCCAGCCCGGCCTTGATGCCAGGGATGCTGGCCGCCCAGGCGCCGATGCCGGAGCCGTTGGCGAGGAACACTAGGCTGGTTGCGAGGCGCTGCTGCCTGCCTGCTTCTTTTGGGGGAGGGCTGGGGTGGGAAGATTTTGCGGCATCGTCCCTCGCCCGTTGCAGGACGGTGCTTGTGTTGGATGAGACGGTGCTTGCCCGTTCCCACACCCCTGCCCTCTCCCGGAGGGAGAGGGGGAAGGAGGCATTAGGCTACCGTGTCCCACACCGGCGCCCAGCCGGGGTTCACCATGCGCTGCGTCTTGGGCAGCATCGAGATCGCTGCCCGGTCCGCGTCGTCCAGTTGCAGACGCAGGGCGCTCAGGTTGGCCTGCTGGCTTTCGGCGCGCATCGCCTTCGGAATGGCCGCGACGTTGTGCTGGTCCAGCAGCCACTTCAGCGCCACCTGGGCCGGGGTTGCGCCGTGCTTCTTGGCGATGGCCTGCAGCTCCTCGTTCCCCGACAGCTTGCCCTGTCCCAGCGGCGAGTATGCGGCGACCGAGATGTCTTGGCTTTTCGCATAACCCAGCACCGAGCTTTGCCCCAGCAGCACATGAAACTCGATCTGGTTGCAGGCGATGGGCGCCCCGATCTCCTCGACCGCCCGGCGCAGCATGGCGACCGGGAAGTTGGACACGCCGATGGCGCGCGCCTTGCCCTGCTGCATGACCCGCATCAGGTTGGCCAGCGCCGCCGGCAGGTCCATGCCGGGGGAGGGCCAATGGATCAGGTAGAGGTCCACATAGTCCATCCGCAGCTTGGCCAGGGAGCCGTCGATGCTGCGCTGCATGGCGTCGGCGCCCAGGTTCTCGTACCAGACCTTGGTGGTGACGTGCAGGTCCGCCCGGGGCACGCCGGCGTTCGCCACCGCCTCGCCCACTGCCTCCTCGTTGCCATACATCTCCGCGGTGTCGATGTGGCGGTAGCCCAGGCCGATGGCGCGCTGCACGGCGTCGGTGCACTCCGCCCCCTTCATGCGCCAGGTGCCGAGGCCGAGCTTCGGCATACGCATCCCTTGGACGGTGATCAGGTCCATCAACGGCTCCCTATCGCGGCTTGAAATCGACAAGCGCGGCGAAGCCCGTCTCGGTTCCCATCGCCAGGACCACCCCCTCTGCATCCCAGCCCAGCGCGGATACCGGGCCGTGGCCGGGCGGGGCGACGGGGATGATGCGCTGGCTGCTGATGTCGGCCAGGGCGACCAGCCCGTCGCTGAACCCGGCCGCCACCATGTCGTGCGCCGGATGGCAGGCGACCTGCGTGCAGGTGACGCCGTCGCCGCCAGCCAGTTCCAAGGGCGTCTTGCCCATGGGGCCGCCGCCGAAGAACGGCCACAGCACGACGCTTTCGGCGCCGGAGGACGCCAGCCACTTGCCGTTGCGGCTGAACGACAGGCTGGCGGTCTTGGTGGGGTAGCCGCTCATCCGCATGTGCTGGCCGTCGGACAGGCGCCAGCCGTGCAGCGCGTTCTCCTGCATGGAGGTGACGACGGCCTCGGCGGCGGGGTGCAGGATGACGCCGGTGTGGCTGCCCTTCCACTCCATGATGCGGGGGTTGTCGGTCTTGGCGCCGACGAACCACAGGCTGCACCCGTTGTAGTGCGACGCGGCGATGCGCTTGCCCTTGCCGTCGAACGCCAGGCCGGTGACGGTCGAGGGGTGCTGCAGCACCTTCAGCACGGCGCCGGCCGGGTCGAACAGGTGTGCCGCCTTGCCGACGGCGCAGGCCAGCACGCCGCCCTTGGCATCGGACCAGGACGCCACCTGCTCCACCCACTTGGAGCCGAAGCGGGCGATGTCGGACACCTCCCCGCCCGGCGTGACCCGGCGGAACCGCCCGTCGTCGCCGCCCGTCACCCAGCCGCCCCTCACGTCGGCCGCCATGGAGAGGACCGCGCCGTCGTGCGCCTCCACCGTGGGCCATGCTGGTCCGGCGGCAATCCGCACGGTGCCGTCGCCCAACGCGAAGGCGGCGATCCCGTTCCGGTCGAACACGGCACCGACAACGTAGGCGCCCAACTCCTGTTGTTGCCCGCGGTCGTCCAGCAGAAAGCGGCGGCTCAGCGTCTCACCCATGCTTACGCCGCCGCCTTCTCGGGCACTTGGCAGGCCTCGAACCCGCGGCGCAGTTGCGGGCGGTTCAGGTTGCGGCCGATGAACACCAGCTTGGACCGGCGTTCCTGACCCGCCGGCCACGGCCCGATGAAGTCGCCGTCGGCGATCATGTGCACGGCCTGGAAGGCGAAGCGGCGGTCCTCGCCGGGGTAGCCCAGGATGCCCTTGGTGCGCAGCAGGTCCTGGCCCTTCTCCTGCAGCAGGGTGCCCATCCAGGCGTTGAACCGCTCGGGATCGATCGGGCGCGACACCTCGAAGCTCATGCTGCTTACGTCTTCGTTGTGACTGTGCTCGGTGTCTTGCAGGAAGTCCGGCTCGCGCTCCAGCACGCGGTTGAGGTCGAAGGCGCCCTGGTCCAGCACGTCCGCAATGGGGAGCGCGGCGCGGGTGGTGCGGTGGATTGCGGCATAGCGGTTGATGGTGCGGATGCGGGCCTCGACGGCGTCCAACTCCTCCGGGGTCACCAGATCGACCTTGTTCAGCACGATCACGTCGGCGAAGGCGACCTGCTCCTCGGCTTCGGCGCTGTCGCCGAGGCGGGCCAGCAGGTTCTTGGCGTCCACGACGGTGACGATGGCGTCCAGCCGCGTCTTGGCGCGCACGCCGTCGTCCACGAAGAAGGTCTGCGCGACCGGGGCCGGGTTGGCGAGGCCAGTGGTTTCGATGATGATGCCGTCGAACCGGCCCCGGCGCTTCATCAGGCCACCGACGATGCGGATCAGGTCGCCGCGCACGGTGCAGCAGATGCAGCCGTTGTTCATCTCGAACACCTCCTCGTCGGCGTCCACCACTAGGTCGTTGTCCACACCCAGCTCGCCGAACTCGTTGATGACGACGGCGTACTTCTTGCCGTGGTCCTCGGACAGGATGCGGTTCAGGAGGGTGGTCTTGCCGGCGCCGAGGTAGCCGGTCAGGACGGTGACGGGGATCAGGGTGTCGGACATGCGGGGACCTCACGGTGGGCGTTGAGGCGGGATATAGGGGGTTGTTGGGGGGAAACCCAAGGCCGGGGTTCGGCCAGGGTTGCCCCAAGGGCATGGCGCAACGCCATCCGCTTGTCGCTGTCCGAGGGGTGGTCAGAGGAGGGCAGATTCAGCGTCCACCCCTGATGCTGCCCTGGATTGCCGCCTGTAACACCTGCGCAATCGGCTTCTGGATGGTTTGACCTCAACGCGTCCGCAAGCCGTCGATCAAGGCGCACAAGACGCCCTTGATGACGTGCTCAGGGAGTGAGGTGGGCGGGGCGAACGGGGCGCCGGTCCTGGCCAGCCCGTCGATGGCGAGCATGGCCAAGCCGTGTACGATCGACCAGGCCGAGAGGACGGCCAGGTCCAGCTCCGCCTGGCTGTCTGGCGACACCGCGAAGCGGCCGTCCTGTGCGCCGCGCAGGACGGCCTCGGCCAGCACTGCCCTCGCGGCCGCGGCAGCCTCCGCCGCCACAGCCGGCAAGCCGCCCTTCCCGGTGGTGAGGGTCGAGCCGAACATCAGCCGGTAGTGCGCCGGGTTGCCCAGCCCGAAGCGCACATAGGCCACCCCGATCGCGAGCAGCGCTGCCTCGGGTGACGGCGTATCGGCTGCGGCGGCCACCAAGTGCGCGCGCAGCCCCTCGTAGCCGGCGGCAGCAACGGCAGCGAGCAGGTCGCGCTTGTCCGCGAAGTGGTTGTACGGCGCGTTGTGGCTGACGCCGGCACGCCGGGTCACCTCTCGCAGCGAGAAGCCCCAATCCTGCTCCTCGGTGACCAGGGCGAGGGCGGCGTCCACCAGGGCACGCCTGAGGTCGCCGTGATGGTAGGCGGGGCGGGCATCGGCCGGGGTGGCATCATTTGGGGATATGAGTGGTTTGAGCATGGGCAGGTTCTACAGACTCATTACGAGGAGACTGGACGTGCGGCTATAGGCGTCCCGGCCAGGCGCTCGGAGACGGTGTGGCGGGCACAAGGGGGGCGGCAGCGCAGCCGCTGGGGTTGGACCCGTAACGCGGCTGGACGGTCTTGCCAGGGCAGGTCGGCAATGGTGGGTTGGCAGCGGCTGCCTGACTTGCTCGCCAGTGTGTGGGTATAGGGGAAGCTGCGGAAGATGATGATCGGGCGAGCCGATGAACGAGGAACCCCGCTTGTTGCACAGGCGTCCGTGTTTCGGGCTTGTCCGCAGGGCCCATCCGGGCCAGCGGTCACCGTGCCGGGTTACAGGCTGGACACATGACCGCCGTCGCACGGCTTGTCAGATCAAGCAGCAAACCCCTGCAACGAAGGGGCCATCTGCACATGCAACGAGACCGCGCGCTTTCTCATGCTGCTGGGTCATGCCGCCGGGCTGGCTGAGTACGTCGCCAAGACCGCTTCGGTGCCGGCGTCCACCTCCTGCATGACGACTTCGTAGCCCCAAAGTGCGGCGACATGGCGGAGCGTTCCTTCGGCGTCTGCGCGGGCGAGCAGCCTGCCCGGACGGGTGCGGTGCTCAAGGATCAGCCGGCGGTCGCCCGACAGGTCCACGTCCCTGACCTGCACGTCCGAGTCGTTCAGTCCCGGGTCGTAGGACCGGGCCAGGCTGCGGCGGATGGCCCGGTAGCCCTCGTCGTCGTGAATGGCGTCCACCAGCAGCGTCGGCTCGGTGGTGTTGTCCAGCAGGCGGAACATGCGGAAGTCGCGGATGACCTTGGGTGACAGGAACTGCAGCACGAAGCTCTCGTCGCGGTAGTCGGCCCAGACCCGGCGCAACGTGCCGACAGGGTCCGCGTTGCCGGCCACGTCGGGGAACCAGGCGCGGTCCTCCGGCGTGGGCGCCTCGCAGATGCGGGCGATGTCCGTCATCATGGCGTATCCCAGGGCGTAGGGATTGAAGTCCGGGCCGCCGGCGGGGTGGTCGAAGCCTGGCTGCATGATGACGTTGCTGGTCGAGTGCAGCACTTCCAGGAAGGCCGCGTCGTCGATCTGCCCGGTTTCGTGCAGCCGGGCCATGATCCGCTGGTGGACCCAGGTGGCGCAGCCCTCGTTCATCAGCTTCACCTGCGGCTGCGGGTAGAAGTATTGGGCGATCAGCCGGACGATGCGTACCACCTCGCGTTCCCAGGGTTCCAGCCGGGGCGAGGTTTTCTCCAGGAAATAGAGCAGGTTCTCCTCCGGCAGCCCCAGGCGGCGGCGGCGCTCGGAGGCCTTGTCCATCCCGGGGGCGGGCTTGCCGGTCGGCAGCGTGCGCCACAGGTCGTCGTACACCCGTTCGGCGTGCTCCAACCGCTCGCGTTCGCGCTTCTCCTCCGTGCGCAGCACCGGGCGGCTCCCGCCGTGACGGTGCACGCCGTGGCGCGACAGGCTGTGCGCCGCGTCCAGCACGCGCTCGACGGCCGCGATGCCGTGCCTATCCTCGCAGCGGGCGATGTAGCCCCGCGCGAAGTCGAGGTAGTCGAGGATGGCCGACGCTTCCGTCCATTGCCGGAACAGGTGGTTAGCACGGAAGAAATGGTTGTGGCCGAACGCCGCATGGGCAATCACCAGCGCCTGCATGGTCGCCGTGTTCTCCTCCATCAGGTAGGAGATGCATGGGCTGGAGTTGATCACCACCTCATAGGCGAGGCTGGTGTAGCCGCGGCGGTAGCTGTGCTCGTGCTGCAGGAAGCGCTTGCCGTACGACCAGTGCCGGTAGCTCAGCGGCATGCCGTGCGAGGTGTAGACGTCGAGCATCTGCTCGGACGTGATCACCTCAATGCGGTTTGGATAGCAGTCGAGGCCGAGCTCGTCGGTGGCGACACGCTCGATGGCGTCGTAGCAGCGGCGCAGGGTGTCGAAGTTCCAGTCCGTGCCCTGGTACAGCAGGCCGCTCATGCTGCCGCCCGGCGCGCGAACAGGTCGCGGAACACGGGGAAGATGTCCCGCTGCTCCGCCACCCGCCGCATGGCCAGGGTCGGGGCGCGTTCCGCAAGCGGTGCGTAGCCGCGCCACAGGTCGGTGCCGCCGCGGATCACCATCAGCGACTGGGCGATCTCGATGTAGGCGAAGTGCTGCACCACCGGCAGGATGTCGGCCTCCAGCATCGCCACGGCGCGTTGCGTGTCGCCGCCGGAGTTGTCGCCGTCAGACGCCTGCGCGGCGTAAATGTTCCAGGAGTCCTTGGGGTAACGCTCGCGCTGGATGCGGGTGAACTCGGCGAGCGCTGTGGACACGACCGTCCCACCGGTGCGCGGGTCGGTGAAGAACGTGCTCTCGTCCACTTCCTCGGCGACCTCGGTGTGCCGGATGAACACCAGGTCGACGCGCTTGTAGCGGCGCTCCAGGAACACGTGCAGCAGCAGGAAGAACCGTTTGGCCAGGTCCTTCATGGGTTCCGACATCGACCCGGACACGTCCATGAGGCAGAACATCACGGCACGGGCGGACGGCTTCGGCTGCGGCTGGAAGCGGCGGTAGCGCAGGTCGAGCGGATCGATCCAGGGCACCCGCGCCAGCTTGCGCAGGGCCAACTCCAGCTCGCCCCGCAGCGCCCGCAGCCGGTCGGGGTCTTCCCCGGTCCGCTCCAGCAGGGCGATCTCCTCCTCCACCGCCTGCACTTCGGGCGGCTTGGGGCGGCGCAGCCCGATTCGCCGGGCCAGGGAGTGGCGCATGGTGCGCGACAAGTCCACGCGGGACGGGGAGCCATCCGTGGTGATGCCGGCGCGGCTTGGCGCCGTGGTTTCCGCCGCCACCACCTGGTTCTTCACCAGGTCGGGCAATTCGAGGTCTTCGAAGAACAGGTCGAGGAACTCGTCCCGCGTCAGGACGAAGCGGAACCCGTCCTCCGACTCGCCGCCGCCCTGGCCATCCCCGGCGCCGCCCTGGCCGCCGCCGCCCGCCGGGGGCCGCTTGATGCGGTCGCCGGTCGAGAACTCCTTGTTCCCGGACAGCACCAGGTGGCGCTCGCCCTTGGTGAACACGGTGTGGAACGACGGCTCGTGCAGCACGTCGGCCGGGATCGTCACCGCTTCCCCTTGGCCCAGCTCGCGCAGGGTGCCCTTGCGGATCGCCGCGCGGGCCGCTTCCGAGACCGCCGCCCTGGCCCGCGTCAGCACGCGCTGCCGGTTCTCCAGGTTCTTGCCATGCGGGTTGGGGCGTCTGTCGATGATGTCCAAGGGCGTCCTCAGGGCTTAAGCCGACTGCTTGATCCGCATGTACCACTCGACCAGACGCCGGACCTGGCGTTCGGTGTAGCCGCGCGACACCATGCGGGCAACGAAGTCGTGGTGCTTCTTCTCCGCGTCTCCATCCTTCTTGGACCCGAAGCTGATCACCGGCAGCAGGTCCTCGACCTGGGAGAACATGCGCTTCTCGATGACCTCGCGGATCTTTTCGTACGACGTCCAGGACGGGTTGTGCCCACCGTGCGCGGCCCGGCTGCGCAGCGCGAACTTCACCACCTCGTTACGGAAGTCCTTGGGGTTGGCGATCCCGGCCGGCTTCTCGATCTTGGTCAGCTCGCCGTTCAACAGCTCGCGGCTCATCATCTGGCCGGTGTCGGGGTCCTTGAAGTCCTGGTCCTCGATCCAGGCGTCGGCGTAGTCGAGGTAGCGGTCGAACAGGTTCTGGCCGTAGTCGCCGTAGCTTTCCAGGTAGGCCTTCTGGATTTCGTTGCCGATGAACTCGGCGTAGCGGGCGGCCAGCTCGGACTTGATGGTGGCGAGGTGCGCGGCCTCGGTGTCCGGCGGGAACTGCTCGCGCCGGATCGCCTGCTCCAGCACGTACATCAGGTGGACCGGGTCGGCGGCGACCTCGCTCGACGAGTGGTTGAAGGTGGCCGACAGCACCTTGTAGGCGAACCGGGTGGAGATGCCGTCCATGCCCTCGTCCACGCCGGCCGTGTCGCGGTACTCCTGCATGGTGCGGACCTTGGGGTCGGTCTCGCGGATGTTCTCCCCGTCGTACACCCGCATCTTGGCGAAGGGGCGCGAGTTTGCGTGCGGCTTGAGGCGCGAGAGCACGGCAAAGCGCGCCAGCATCTCCAGCGTGTGCGGCGCGCAAGGCGCCTCCGCCAGAGCCGAGCCGTTGATCAGCTTCTTGTAGATCAGCGCCTCCTCCATCACGCGGAGGCAGTATGGCACCTTGACCACGCACACCCGGTCCAGGAAGGCCTCGTTGGTGCGGTTGTTGCGGAAGCTCTGCCATTCCGCCTCGTTGGAATGCGCCAGCAGGATGCCGCCGAACGGGATGGCGCCGATGTTCTCCGTGCCGAGATAGTTGCCTTCCTGCGTTGCGGTGAGCAGGGGGTGCAGCATCTTGATGGGCGCCTTGAACATCTCGACGAACTCGAGGATGCCCTGGTTGGCGCGGTTCAACCCGCCCGAGAAGCTGTAGGCGTCCGGATCGTTCTGGCTGAACATTTCCAGCTTGCGGATGTCGATCTTGCCGACGAGGGCGGAAATGTCCTGGTTGTTGTCGTCGCCGGGTTCGGTCTTGGCGACGGCGATCTGGCGGCGGCGGGAGGGGTAGAGCTTGACCACGCGGAACCGCTCGATGTCGCCGTCCCACTCGTCGAGCCGCTTGAGCGCCCAGGGGCTGGCGAGACCGGTGACGAGCCGGCGCGGGATGCCATATTGCGTCTCCAGCGCGTCGGCCATGATAACGGGATCAAACAGGCCGAGCGGGCTTTCGAACACCGGGCTCAGTTCGGTGCCGGCCTTCAGCACGTAGATCGGCTCCTGCTCCATGAGCAGCTTCAACCGTTCGCCAAGCGAGGACTTGCCGCCGCCGACCGGCCCCAGCAAGTAAAGCACCTGCTTTCGCTCTTCGAGGCCCTGGGCGGCGTGGCGGAAGAAAGACACTATCCGCTCGATTGTCTCTTCCATGCCGTGGAATTCGTGGAACGCGGGGTAAACCCGGACCGTGCGGTTGAGGAAGATACGTCCGAGGCGCGGGTCGCGCGAAGTGTCCACCAGTTCCGGCTCGCCGATGGCGCGCAGCATGCGTTCTGCAGGCCCGGCATAGCAGGTTGGGTCGTCACGGCAGGCTTGGAGGTACTCCCTGACGCTCATTTCCACTTCGCGGCGCCTGTCGCGGAAGGAGGCATTCAGAGTGAAGATATCAGCGGTTTCAGGCATTGAAAACCTCCAACATATGGCGACTACTTGTAGAGAATTGCTCTGATAGCGTTATATATGGTTAAAATCGTCGATGTTTTGCTGACCTTTGGCAAGGCGTGTGGTCCTGTGCACAACGCTTAGGTGGAGCATTCGACGTTATTGCAACCTCCCATGGACGTCATGCGTTATCGTTTGTACTTGTGCTATGCTCGGCGAGATTAAAGGTGTGTGGCGTTGGTACAACGCCACTCGCCGGCGCAGTGTGCAAGCCTGGGGCCTCCTGCTGACGGGCTTGCATGCCTTTGGTGCTGTCAGGTTGGGTCGGTTGACGGTCGAGGCGCAGCCGAGGGTTTACGGCTGACCAGGGTCACGCGCGGCGGGTGCGACGCCGGCCACCTCGGGCTCATTCTGGCTGTGCCGGACCACTTCAGCCAGGATGTCCGGACGCGTCCGCGCCAGGTTTTGCTAGGAGCGCATCGGCTGGTGGGCAGGAGGGGCAGGACTGCGAGGTGAACAGCTCCACCACGACCAGCCCCTCAACAGGTCCCGGGGGGCCTGCCCGGGGCTAGCCGTCCGGCTGGAGGCTGGCAGGAGGAGGGCGGTACGGTCGGCTGCGGTGGAAACCGGCCGGGGTGGGGACGGCGGCAAGGGCCTGCTTCGCCCGGGAAGCGAGCGGAGCGTGGCCGGTGCTGGCGGACGTGGAAGCCCGGGGTTCAAGCGGCAGGCGGGCACCATTGCTGCCGTTCTGGCCGGCATGGACCGGCTGCATGCCCAAGTGGTGTTGCCGGAGCTGAGCCACTTCGAGGCGCCGAACCAACCCGACTGTGCGAACCCGTCCCTGAGCCAGGCCGCGCTGGGAATGCTGCTGGCGGAGCGCACCAGTTGGAACGGTGGCTAGGCTGCAAGGCTGCGCCTCAAGCCAGGGCCGTGCAACTCAGGCCGGTGCAACCCGGGACCGGCCTCACCCACGGCAGCGGCTGCCTGAGCAGTGGCCCGCGGGAGCATCGTTTTTATAACTTGCCGGCATTGGGGCAAGGCGGTGTATCCGCTGGGATTGCGGCTCTGGCTGGCGCCGGCCGGGATCGCGCTGGCGGCGTTGGGCATGACGGACGCCATGTGGCCGGGTGCACTGGCCTGGCTGCCGCAGGTGCCCCCGATGGTGGCGGGCCTGGCGCCCTGGGCCGCGCTGGGCGCCGCAGCGCTGCTGGCAGGCGGCGGCGCCTGTCGGCTGACTGCGCTCGGGCTGTTGGTGCTGGTGCCGCTTGGGCACCTCACCGGGGCGGAGGACGCACGGCTGCCATGGGCCTTGCTGCTGGCGGTGCTGGTTCTGCATGGCGCCGGGCCGGTGTCGGTGGACGGGGTGCTCGACGAGTGGCGGCGGCGGCGGGCGCCGGTGGACCGGGCGGGGCTGCCGCATGTCGTCGTGGTCGGCGGTGGAATCCCGGCGGTGCGCGGGCTGCGCGGGGCGCCGTGCCGGGTCACGCTGTTGGACCAGCGCAACCACCACCTGTTCCAGCCGTTGCTGTGCGCGGACCTCGGGGCGCGAAGATGGTGCTGGGCAACTGGGTGGAGGATGTGACCGCGCAGGGCGTCACCCTATCCGGCCAGCACGTCCCGGCGCGCACCGCGCGGTGGGCGACGGGTGTCATGGCATCCCCGCCGGCGGCGTGGCTGGGGGTGAAGCTGGACCGGTCGGGGCGCGTGACGGTCGGCGCCGACCTGGGGGTGGCCGAGCTGGACGGGGTGTATGCCATCGGCGACACGGCGGCGTCGGACAGGTGGGCGGGCGACGCGGTGCCGGGCCTGGCGCCGGCGGCGAAGCAGGGCGGCGCCCATGTTGCCCGAGTGATCCGCTCGCGGCTGGCCGGCCGCCCTGGCGCCGCGGCCGTTCCGCTCTCATTACCTGGGCAGCCTGGCGACTATCGGGTGGCAGTCGGCGGTGGCGGATTTCGGGTTCCTGCAGGTGCAGGGGGCGCTGGCGCGGTGGCTGTGGGGGCGGCGCACATCGCCGTGCTGGCCGGCGGGCGCAACTGCGCCACGGAGCTGGTGCAGTGGGTGTGGGCCTACCTGACCTTCTGCCGCGGCACCCGGCTGATTACCGGAAGGTGATGATTGTGCGCGGTCCCGGCGTAGCCTGTGGCGGCCTCCGCGGGGATAGGGGATCATGTGGCGTTGTTGCGTGGATCAGCCGTTGAGCTTGGAGTGGCTATCGAGCGATCGCAGGAAGATGCCTTCGGCGTTGGCGGAGCGCAGTTGATGAGATTTCGCAACAGCCTGGGAAAGTCGGCTAATCTGGAATGGTCTATGCCATCTTGGGCTCAGACGTGCTTTCGGCATGGCCTGCAATGCTGCTAGGCAAGCGAATTAACTGTGCAACGACGCCGCGATGCAGGGAAAGCCCGCGAAGGTATCCTTGGGATCGACCGGCAATGCATCCCACTGTCCCGTGCTGTTCTGATAGGCGACCAGCGGCACGCGGGCCAACACGTCAGGCTGCCGCTCGGCCAGGTCGGCCATGACACCTGCGGCGTCGTCGGTGATGGAGCGCTAGCCGTCACGGCGCAGGTCAACGACGACCAGGACGCCGCCAGGGGCGACTTGCCGGGTTTAGGCCGCAGCAGGTTGGCCGTCCCGGCGCATCTGCTGCCATGCCGCTTGCTCCCGCGCCGACCGACCGTGTGCTGGCCCCTGCCCTATCCCTTGTGCCACCTGATCCCTCCCAGAACTCGGGTGAACGCTTACCCAATTGGGACATGGTTTCACGATGATGTTCTGGGAAGCTGCAAGGCCTGCTACGCCGCGTCGCCGCCTGCTGTCCCCCATAAACGCCAAGTCAGGAGGCCGGTAACAGTGGAACAGGGTATGCACCGGAACGGCGTTGTTGCGACGATCATTGTGGCAAACTTATACCAACCGCCAGAAGTTCTGAGCTGTCGATCCCAACTGGCTCCTGTCATTGCGAGCCGCGCTTGCGGCGTGGCATAGGGGGCTGCACGCGCAGGTCTTGCCGCCTTCTATGCCGCGCCGAAGCCGGCTCGCAACGACGATGCCCTTATCAGCGGTCAGAACTTTCGGCGGTTGGTGTCATTCTGCCGCTTGACGGACCACCGCCGCCTCAGCCTGCGGCTGGACAAGACAGACAGCAATATCCAGGCGTTCGCATGCTTTGCCGCAGCCCTGATAAACCTGAAGCTGAAACTTTGTCCCTAGACCCTAAAGAAGATACGATTGCGTTCTGACAGGCTCTTATGGCGAACCACCGGCATCCGGCGTTTTCTGTCCGGCCGGCGGTGGGTTGTTCTTGGCCGCCATCCGATCGTACACGGATTGAACCCTTGCCCGAAGGATGCTGCGGATTTCGGGAGAATTGCTTAGCTCACGCTCGATTGCCTCCTTGAGAAGCGCGACCTGCTGCGGGTCCAAGCTCTCCAGCTCCTCGATGTCGAAGCATTTCACGAAATTTCCCATAGTACTGCGTCTCCTTCTTAAGTATCACGCTAAAAGCAACGAACTAAACGGACATCAAGGCCCGCATCCCCTGGTTGGGTGGGACGCAGACTTCCGATATCCGCCGCTCTGGATCCACGATGATCCGCTCCAGAGTCGATTGGAGGTCAGCCAGCAGACAATCAACGCCATCCTGGTCGAGAACGCTGGGTTTATAGATGCACGTGATGGTCAGGCCGTCTGCGCACTCATGAGCGACCAGCGTCACATTGAACGTCGTCGCGGTCACCAGAGGCAGCAGCAAGCTGGGGTAGGCTTCCTCCAGGGCGAGCCGCGTGCCCGAGCTGATGGGCCGCAGGGACGAGTTCTGCATGAGGATCATGACCCGCGCCAGCGTGGACGCCTTGATGCCGCGCTCGCGCCCGAGGACTTCCACCAGCTCCTCGAACGGCAGGTCTTGCCGGGCGAAGGCGCCTGAGAGGGTTGCACGCACGCGGCGCAGCACCTCCCGCGGACTGGGATCGCCACCCATGTCCGTGCGAAGGATGAGGGTGTTGGCGAGCGGGCCGATCAGCCGCTCGGTTCCAGACCGATTGCGGTTGGCGACGACGGTTGCCACCCGAACATCGTCCTGGCCGGTATAGCGGTGCAGCAATGCGTTCAGGGCGGCAACGAGCACCGCGAACAGGGTGCCGCCGTCTTGATGGCTGAAGCGCTTGGCACGCTCGCACAGGCTGGCGGGGAGCACGCGCTGGCGCTTTGCCGTGAGCAGCCCGTCAGCGGTCTCCCTGCTGCCAGCCGGCGCGATCTCGAGGGCCGGCCGTGCGTCGGGCAACTGCTTCTGCCAGTAGGCAAGCTGCGCAACCATGTCCGGATGCGATTGCCAGTCAAGCTGCCAGGCCGCGAAGTCCGCATACTGGATCGGCAGCGGCGCCAACGGAGACTTGTCCCCGGCGGCAAACGCGTCGTAGAGCGCCAGCAGCTCGTCCACGAGCACGCCAAACGACCAGCCGTCCGCGACAAGCTGGTGCGTGCTGATCAGCAGAAGGTGCTCGCGTTCGTCCAGGCGCACCAGGCGCACGCGCAGCAGCGGGCCATGCTCAAGGTCGAAGGGGTGAAGCAGCTCCCCTTGGATGATCTCATATCCGGTGGCCGATGCCTCGGCCTCCGGCAGGCCATGCAGGTCATCGAAGTGCAGCGGCACCGCGGCCTGCGGCGCAATGTGCTGCACGCATCGGCTGCCAGCAATGCCGAAGGTCGTGCGGAGGATCTCATGCCGCTGGACGATCTGGTTGACGCACATTTCGAGCACCGAGGCGTCGAACGCCGATGTCAGCCGGAGCGGGTAGAGCAAGTTGAAGAACGGCAGGCCCGGCAGCAGATGCTGCAACTGCCAGAGTTGTTGCTGGACCGTCGAGGCCGCAACGCCGTTCCCTTTTGGCACCCGTGGGATGGTCGAGGCGAACCGCGGTGCCTGCGGGGCCTTGGCCGTCGCCTCAAGTAGGCGGGCGATCTCGGCGATCGTCGGCGCCTCGAACAGTTGGGACACCTCGAACTCCTGGCGCGTCAGCTCGTAGATATCCACGCAGGCGCGAATGGCCGAGAGCGAGTCGCCGCCGCAGGCGAAGAAGCTGTCATGGATTCCGACCTGTCCGACGCGGAGGATTTCGCCCCAGCTCTTGCAGAGCGCGGTCTCAAGCGGCGTGCGGGGGGCGGCGAAGCCGGGCCGCGGGCCGGTGCTGCCCTCAAGCCCGAGCTTCGCCGCAATGCCGATGCGCTGCAGCTTCCCGGTCGGGCCCCTCGGTATTTCGCTGACGATGAGGATTTGCCGTGGGATTTTGAAGTCGGACAGGCGCCCGGCCATGAACTGGCGGAGGTCTTGCGCCGTGGCGGCCACGCCGTCCCGCAGCACGACGGCGGCCGCGACATCCTCGCCGAGCGTCGAATGCGGGACCGGAAAAGCCACCGCCTCCGCCACGGCCGCATGCTCCAGCAGAACGTCGTCGATCTCGCGCGGCGCGATTTTCTCACCGCCGCGGTTGATGATCTCCTTGGCCCGGCCGGTCAGGAACAGGTAGCCATCGTCGTCGAAAAAGCCCAGGTCGCCCGTCCTGAACCAGCCACCGGCGAAGGCGCTTTGCGTCGCGGCGGCGTCGCCGTCGTAGCCGTCCATCACGGTCGCGCCACGAACGACGATCTCGCCGGTTCCGCCGGGGCGCAGCAGGGCGCCGGCCTGGTCCATGATCGCCACATCCAGGCCGGCGGGAACGCCGACCGAGCCCGGTTTTCGTTGACCCGGCGGCAAAGGTTGACAGGCGACGGGCGCGGAGGACGCCTCCATCATCGCGTAAGTGTCGATGACACAGGTCCCGAATGCCGACTCTAACTCCGCGGCGATGCGGGACGGCAGGGGGGCGGACGCGGAGCGGACGAAACGGAGGGAAGCTGGCGCCGATCCGGCGCCATGCCGCCCCATGGCGGCGAGGATCGCCTGGTGCATGGTCGGCACGGCGGAATACCAGGTCGGCCGGAATTCCGCGAGCCAGGCGGCGAAGCAGTCGGCGTCGCAGCCGGGCGTGCAGACCACGCTCGCGCCGGCCGCAAGCGAGGACAGCACGACACCGATAAGCCCATGCCCGTGGAACAACGGCATGACGTTGATGCAGCGGTCCGTCGGCTGCAGCGCGAGGGCGGCCCCCGTCACGGCCGCGGCGGTGCAGATGTTCAGGTGGGTCAGCCGCACGACTTTCGGCTGCGACGTGGTGCCTGACGTCAGGAACAGCAGTGCCGGGTCGCTGGGATCGGGCGTGTCTTCGCGAGGCTCCGCCTGGCTGCCCGGAAGCGTGAACAGGCCCGCCGGTCCGTCCGGCGCTGGCGAAAGCTCGAACACCGGAACGCCGCGGGTGCGTGCGGCCTGCCGGGCGGGGGAGTCGAGGCCCGCCTGGGTGATCAGGGCGCGCACCTGCAGGGACGTGAAGTAGCGGTCCAGCTCCTCCGGCCCGAAGGCGGGGTTGACCGGAGCGCACACGGCGTAGGCAGCCGTCGCGAGCGTCGCGACCGCCATATCCGCGCCGTTCGCCATCACGACGGCAACCCGGTCGCGACGCCCGATGCCGGCGGCCCGCAGCGTGCGCCCGCACCCGCGGACATGCTCGTGCAGGGCGCGGTAGGTCAGCGCCCGGCGGCCGGGGGCGAGGATCGCCGGCGCACCCGGCCGGTGCGTCGCGTGATGGTCGAGGAGGTGGACCAGGCTGGAGAACGGCATGGCTGGTCGTTGGCCGATGCCAGGTTGGGCGCCCATGAGTCCCGGCCTAGCCGAAGCATGTCCCGTTCGCATTGACCTACTGCACATGCTCTGGCCTTCAATGCTCTAACGTTCGGAGCACCGGCCACCGGCGATCCTATCACACTTCGAGTCGCCTTTCGAAACAAAATGGCAGGGCCAGGTCGCCGTAGGCTCTCGTTGCACGTTCAACATGATTTCGGGCCAGGCTGGTCATCCCGGCGGCGGTGTACAACCTGCCCAGGCCCAGGTGGCAGTGGGCCAGGAGCGGTCGCATGGCGTGCCGCTCCCCCAGCGCGAGTGCGTCGTGGTAGTGCCTCTCGGCGCGTTCGACGTCCAGCCGGTCGGGGTGCGACTCAACGTCGCCGAGCAGACGCAGGGCATGCGCCATCGTTCCCGGCTGACGCCGGGAGGCGCCGATGGCCTGGTCGGCCAGGCGCTGCGCCTGGTCAAGCTCCCCGAGCAGGAGACAGGCGCGCCCCGAGGCGTCGTATGACCAGCCGCGATGGCCGAAAATCCCGCGCAGGGCTTGGCTCCTCAGGAGTTCCTCGCTCTCGCGGACCCGCTCCAGGGCCTCGCTCCTCTCCCCGTGCTGGGCCAGCTCCCATGCCGAGGCGGCAAGTGCCCAGGGAAGGTGCATGGTGACGTTTCCGGTCCGCAGCGTCGCGATCCATTGCTCGACATGGGCGTGCGCGTGGCCCCAATCCTCCCGCACAAGCTGCAGCATGCTGGAGGCGAAGTAGGCCCAACCAATCGTGAATACGTGCTGGGTCGGCTCCGCGAGCCGGACCGCCTCCGCCACGTATTCGGCCGCTTCGGCGAACCGGCCCAGCTCGGCCAGGCTCATGCTCAGGTAGGCCCGGCTGAAGATCGAGGGGAGTACTGCGGCGCCGAAGCGTTCGCCGCCCCAGTCGTCCGGCAGCGCCGCGAGGTTGTCCGGAGCCAGCTTGACCACAAGCTGGTACTCGCCCTTGTAGTAATGCGCCTGCTGGAGCTGGCTTTTGGCGAAGTTGCACAGCTCGGTATCTTCGAGGCGGCTGGCGATCTCGAGGGCGCGGTTGCCGGCCGCCAACGCCTCGTCCAGCTCGTCGAGCGACGAATTGACCGTTGTCATGAGGGCGTAAACCTGGCCAAGCCGCCGGTCATCCTGCAGGCGGGCGGCAAGTGCCCCCGCCTGCTTCAGGCGTTCGAGCATCTGCCCGCCCTCGCCGAGCTGGCGAAGGATACGGCGCAACTCGACGCGGATTTCGAACGCCTGCTCAAGGACGGACCGGCTTTCGGGGAGCGCCTCCAGCGCAGTCAGGGCCGCTTCGAGGCACGCCCTGGCGTCGAGCAGTGCCGAGCGCGCGGCGGCCTTGGCTCCCGCCAGGCAGAGATAGTGCACCGACTTCTCGTGCAGCCCGCCTTGGACGGCATGGTGCGCCAGCCGGTCAACGTCCTCGCTCATCCGGTCGCCCGACAGAAGCTCGATCGTCGCCACGACTCGCCCATGCATCTCGCGGCGGCGTTCGCGAAGCATCCCGCCATAGGCAACGTCGAGGGTGAGCGCGTGCTTGAACGCATAACGAACGTCCGGGAAGGTCTGCGTCGGGAACACGAACTCGACCGCCTGCAGCCGGTCGAGCAGCTCGCCCAGCGCCCGCTCCTGCAGCCCGGAGATCGCCTGCAGCAGGGTGAGGGGCACCTCCCGTCCGATCACCGCCGCCGCCTGCAGCAGGCGCTTCTCGACGCCGGGCAGCGCGTCGATGCGCGCGGCCAGCACGGCTCGGACGGTCGGTGGAACCTCGATGCCGGTGAACGGCTTGGCGAGCCGGTAGCTGCCCCGCTCGCCCTGCAGGACCCCCTGGTCGACGAAGCTCCGCACGACCTCCTCGACGAAGAACGGGTTGCCGTTGGCGCGCTCGATCAGGAAGCGCTTCAGCCCGGGGATGCTCGGGTCCGAGCCCAGCAGGGACTGCAGCAGGCCGGCCAGGCTGTCGCCGGTCAGCGGGTCCAGGCGCATGGGTCGGTAGTTCGGCCGGTCCCCCCACCTGTCGTCGTAGTCGGGACGGTAGGTGAAGACCAGCAGCAAGCGTGCGTCCTGGGACGCGGTGACCAGTTGATCCAGCAGGCCCAGGGTGAGCGCGTCGCTCCAGTGCAAGTCCTCGACCACGGCGATGACCGGTTTCAGGCGGCTTTCGCTCAACAGCAACTGCGTGACGGCCTCATAGGTGCGCTGCCGATGCAGGGGGGGATCGAGGGACCGGAACGGGTGCTCGCTGTCCAGCGCGTCCAGCAGGTCCAGCACCGGGGGGATGGTCTCCCGCAGCGACGGGGCAAGAGCAAGGATGCGGTCGGTGACCTTGTCGCAGATCGCTTGCGTCTCGTCGTTGCGGCCGAGCATGAACAACGACCGGAGCAACTGCGCGATCGGCTGATACGGCGTGAGATAGGCGTATGCGGTGGAATTGGCCTCCAGGATCAGCCAGTCCGCCGCCTCCGGCGCGTGCAGGAGTTCGCGGGTCAGGCGGGATTTGCCCACCCCGGCCTCGCCGACGATTGCAACCACCTGGCCGTTGCCGTCGTCTGCCTGCCGAAGCGAGCGGCGGAGCTGCTCCAGTTCGAACCCGCGCCCGACGAAGCCGGTGAGGCCGCGCCAGGCGGATACGTCGAGCCGGTTCTGCGCCGCCCCGGCGCCGGTCGCCTCATAGACCTCGATCGGGTTGGTGAGGCCCTTGACCGGCATAAGGCCAACCGGCTTGGTGCTGATATAGCCTTCCACCAAGCGAAGCGTGTCGGCGGTGATGAACACCGCGCCGGGCCGCGCCATCTGCTCCACCCGGCTGGCCAGCCATACGGTCGGTCCGATGACATCGCACCCGGCCTGGCGCATGTCGCCGACGACGTGCTCGACGGCATGGCCGATGACTTCCCCGGACGCGATCCCAACCCGGATCTTGAGGTCAACCCCGTGCGAGCGCTGCACGCCCTGCGCATACCGGGCGACGACCTCCTGCATCCGCAGCCCGGCATAACAGGCGCGGAGCGCATCGTCTTCGAGCGCACGCGGCGTGCCGAAAACGGCCATGACCCCGTCCCCCCCCACGTTCGCCAGCATGCCCCTTTGCAGCCGGACCGCGTCGATCATCAGGTCCAACAACGGCCGTAGAAACGATTTCCTTACGATTTCGGCATCGTAGGTCGCGATTAGCTCGATCGAGTCCTTGATGTCGGCGAACAGCACGGTGACGTGCCTGCGACCATCCTCGATTTTGGCCTGCGTGCTGTCGTCCGCCAGGTTGTGGCCGGTGCGGCCCGGTGGCGAATTATGACTGGATTCATGCAATGCCTGCCCCATGGCGCTGCCGCATTGGGAGCAAAACTTGGCTGTGGGTAACGTTGAAGTTCCACACTGCGCGCAGAACAGGATTAAGTGCCCAGCGCACGCTTCGCAGATTTCCGCGAGTACCACGTTAACGTGGTGGCAATTCGGGCATTTCATGGTCCGCGCGAACAGTGTTCTGGTTCGTCGACCCTACATCACGTCTGCGCAGTCGAGCAAGCAATGGCAGGCAACGCGGTGCGCAGCCGTGTTGCATGGACCTGGGATGCGGGCGCAGCTACCCCAGCCCCGGCTGTGCTTCAGGCGACACGGACGGGGATCGGGTGTCCCAGTTCCAGCATGCGGTTGAGGCCATGGACGGCAACGTCCGCCTCGGCCGCGCGGCGCCGATCCGTGCGCGAGCGCAGCCCGGCGCCGATCACCTGCCTGAACCCCCGGATCGCCGCCCCGGCCTGCCTCGTGTAACCGGAAGCTTACTGCGAAGCCGCCCGCCCGTGCCCGGCGGTGCCTTGCAGATGGCGGTCGCGCTACGTGGGTTCGGTTTCGGCTGTCTCGCTCGGCACAACCGGGGAACGCGGCGGCACGATGATCGCCGCCGCAGGATGGCGCTCGGCCACGGCGGTGGCAACGCCCTCCTGGCCGTAGGCGCCGTCAGCGGTGAACGACCCCAGAGGTCCCGGTACTTGATCGAGCAAGGGGCCGACCTCGGCACCGTCATCGACATCTTTCATGGTCAGCGTTGCCGCGGCGACCTGCCCGGTGCCGGCATCCAAGCCGGTGTGCCACTTGCGCGGGGACCGGCGCGGTTTGGTTCCGTGCTTCTCAAGCAGCTACTCGCCGATGCCGCAGAGCGTCTGCACGCTCCTATGACATCGTGCATCACCTAGCCGCAGCCAGGCCGACAACCTGCCGCATCATAGCGCCGGGTGCAGGGTGCGGTGACCAGTTGGCGACGGGAAGCCCAGGCCAACCCGGCTGGCGCCGGTAGGCGACACCGTCCGGCGATAACAGGCCGCCGCAGCCCCCCGGCTGGAGACGTCGAGCTTTTCGAGGATGTTGTGCACATGATTCTTCACGGTCGCGTCGGTGATCCCAAGGCGGCGCGCAATCTGCTTGTTGGGAAGCCCGTCGGCGAGCAGTTGGACGATCTCTGCCTCACGAGGCGTCAGCGACTGCACCGGCCCCTGCACGTTGCTGCCGTTCTGGCGCCGGCCAAAATGATGCAGCAGGAGCGAGGATAGGCGTCCGGGGAAGATCGTCTCCCCGGCAGCAAGCCGCAGGATCATGCGGGCGACAAGCTCGGCCGAGGTGTCAGCTTCAATGTAGCCGGAAATGCCGATCCCAGCCCAGGCGATGAACTCGTCGTCGTCGTCGTCGTCCGTCGCGAGGACGCCGACCTTGAGCGCCGGGTAGGCCTCGCGCGCTTTGTGAACGAGGGCCATCCCGTCATGGGTCGGCGCCGAGACAAATAGAAGCTGGGGCGGCGGCTGGGTTAACATCGTCGATTGAAAGCTGTGGAAACAGGCGCAATCCAGGGTGCCAGCATGGCCGAGAGCCTGAGATTGGCGACTTATAGCATCCCGTACTGCCCTTATCTTGCTGACGACGACGATGCGCATCAAAGATCTGTCCTAGCTCCAGGATGGCCGTGAAAATGCCCCAGGCTTACAGCCGCGAGCCTGGTAACTCACTTTAACGTGAATTCACGTTACGAAGCCAGCTCCGGGATGTCAAACACTTTGTGGCATCCTTTCGAGCAGATGCATAGTCTTAATTGAAACGAACCCATGTTAACCTGATCTAATCATTTACCGGAAACCCTGCTTGATGGCAGGCCTGCAACTGAAAGTTGTTTCGCTGTGCAACCCACCGGGAACGCCGTCCATCCGGCTTCGGCCCGGCAAGCGCCGGCGAAGCTTGTTCCACAGAATGGCCGGGTGATATGAAATCCGCTTGCCGTCAACGAGGATCTGGCTGCCCTCGAGGGCGAGCGTATGCAGGCCATCGGGAAAGCGGCCGTCGGGGTCCGGCCGCAATGTCGCGACCGGCTCCTCGTCATACCAATCGGTCGTGCAGGTTCGTACTGCATTGATGACCAATGCGCCGCCATAGGTCTTCGAGCAATCCTGCGCCGGACGGTACCACCGGCCGCCGACGCGGAACGGCGTGCCGCCCGGGCGTGACGACCGAACGTCCATCTTGACCGGGTTTCCCGGATGCCGCCACCAAGGCCCGGTCAGCTTTTCCGCGAACATCAGGCACAGGTTGTCGTAGGCGCCGATGTCGGCGTCGGTATAGCTGAGCCAGTACAACCCATCCCGTTGCATCAGCGTGGGATCGCCCATGGCGACATCCTCGGCGATGACGCACAGCGGCGACATCGGCTGGCCGGCCCGGAGCTCATAAAGGACCTGCCGCCGGGAGGCCGCCATCTCCGGCAAGCAGACCGTCCGTTCGCCGTCCGTCAGGGTGAACGGGTATGACAGGTGCTGGTCGGTCATCAACGCGGGCGCGGCCGGGCCAAGCCCCAGGGCGGCACAGCCGATTGGCACCGCCGCCAGGTGGCCGCGGCCGCTGGCGTGGGTGTACCACTCGCAGAGGGCGATGCCTGGCCGGCCGGGCCAGAAGAACGGATCGGCGATGAAGCCTTGGGCTGCCGGGATCTCCATCCACTCATCCGGTGAGACAACGGCGTCCCGCAGCAGGCTGTCCCCGGTCCCCTGCATCCCGGCGATGCCGTACAGGTCGCCGCCGGCCCGGGCGCGCAGCCAGGCGGCGGTGCCGGCGACGCGGGACCGGGCGAGCGGCATCGTGCGCCGCCGCGCGGGAGCCACGCCGTGCCACGGGCGACCGGGGACGGTTGCGCGCAACGCTGTCCGAAGCAGGTGGGCGCTCGCCCGGCCGAGGGTGGCGAGCAACTTGGGATATTGCACGGAACTCGACAGGTGGGCCTCCGCCAGCACCTGCCATTGCCCGGTGTCCCCAGCCTCCGCGATCAGGAACAGCGACGCCGTGAAGGGCGCGCGGTGGCAGCACTGGAGCGCATGGAACGCGGCCAGCAGCGGGACGTCCGAGCCATCGACCACCCGCCATCGCCGGCCCGGTCCGGCCAATGCCGAGCCGTGCAGGTCCACGCTCACCCCGGCGGCCTCCTCGTCAGCCTCGGCTGCATCGTGAGGCGCTTCTGTGCACCCCGCGGGCGGCCACCACTGCAGCGCGGTCCCGGCGACGATGCGGCGCCAGCGCGCGGGTGCTGGCGCCGCACCGCCTGGAAACCTCGCATCGGCCTGCCCGGCGAGCGCCGCCCCAATCAGGCGCCCGAGCGGCGAGTGTTCCGACAGCCCGGGAAAACATAGGCGTGCCGGGCGGGAGGCGCCCCTGCAGGGGCTGGCTGGGATCAGTGCGGGTTGAGCCGGAGCGTGGAGATCGCGTGACGGCGGAACAGCTTGGCGCGTCGAATCCAAACCGGCACATCCTTCTCCCACGACTTCTCCCATAAGTGCATTCCGTATGTGTCTGGCGTGATGTAATCCGCTTTGAAGTCCTCGCCGAACGGCCAGGGGAAGAAGGATTGGGTCGGACATATGAAGATGTCTGCGAGCTGCACGCCGTCGCCCGAGTACTGATCCAGGCCAGCCTCGATCAGCAGGCGGGTGATCAGCTTGGGGCCATACTTTGTCGGCCGGTCGAGCCCGAACGGCATCCGCCGCATCGCCAGCAACCGCTGCAGCGCGCGGCGGATGAACCAGTGGCCGGGTTCGGCGGCCATCATCCCGTTCGCCACCCAATCGGCGGAGGCGTCCTCCTCCTGGAAGCCCAAGACGCAGGGATGACCGAGCAGTGGCGTGAGCGAGCGGTAGAGGGTGAAATCGACGTCGAGGTAGAAACCGCCGTGTTTTTCGAGGGCCTGGAGCCGGACGATGTCGGCGACCTTGGCCCAAAGCCGGCGTTCGTAGGCGGCCCGCAGCACCGGCAGCGAGAAGTCGATATTGTCCTCGTTCCAGAGCACCAGCTCGAAGTCCGGGTTGGTTTGACGCCAGGTATCGATATGGCGGAGCTGCACATCGGGCAGCCTGCTCCCGACCCAGACGTGATGGATCTGCTTGGGGATCACTGGACCTGTTTCCTTCTGAGAGCCATCACCGGAAGCGTGCCGCGCGCCAGGGCGCACAACCGCGTCAGATGGCCAGGCAGCAACAGCGCGAGCGCTGCCGTGTATGCGGCAAGCCCGGCCACCTCCTCCCCCACCAGGGTCCACGGCCCCGTCGGAAGCGTGCCCTGCACCGCCAGGGCGGCGGCCAGCATGGCGCAGCCGCCCAAGGCGATGCGCGTGGCGCCCGCGAGCAGCCGGCCGACGTCGAGGCCCGACAGGCGGTGCAGGCGGGTCAGCGAGATCGGCACCATGACCGCCGACAGGCCCGCCCAGGTCCATCCCACGGCGACGATGCCCCCGTGAACAGCCAAGGGAAATGCGGCGCAGTAAAGGCCGAGCTGCCAGTACGCCATCCCGGCGAAGGCGTCGGGCCGCCCGAGCGCCGACAGCGCCTGGCCCGAAAAGGTCCAAAGCGGCATCGTCAGCCCAACGAAGCACATGACCTGGATCACCGCGACGGCGCCGAGCCACTGTGCGCCGAACACCAGCGGGATCACCATGGGCGCCGCCAGGCCAAGCCCGGCGGTCAGCGGCAGCCAGATCGTGGCAGTCAGCAGCACCATGTCGGAGTAGGCGGCCCCGAACCGGTCCCCAAGGTGGGCGATGCGGCTCAATGCCGGCATCATCACAAGCTGCAACGGCGTCATCACGACGGTGATCGCGGCCCGCAGCACCCGCAGCGCGACCGAGAAGTAGCCGACTGCGGTGAAGTCCATGTTGAGGCCGACCACGACGCTGGCGAGGTCGTCGATGCAGGAGCTGATCACGCTCGCCGCCATGAAGTGCCGGCTGAACTCGAACAGCGAGCGGAACGCGGTGCCGGAGAACAGGAAGCGTGGGCGCCAGGCGGTGGAGCGCCACATGATGGCCGCGACCAGGGCCGACTGGATGAACTGCGAGATGACGAGCGCCCAGACGCCGAACCCGTCCAACGCCAGCGCCACGCCCGCCAGCCCGCCGACCATGCTGCCGGTCACCGTGCGGATGGCGAAGATGCGCAGGTCGAGCGAGCGCCGGTACAGGGCGGAATGGACGCTCACCAGCGCCCGCGGGAAGCACAGCAGCGACAGCCAGGCGATGACCGGGCCGAGCATAGGCTCGTTGAACCAGCCCTGGGCGAAGCGCGCGGCGACCTGCAGGCCCGCGACCATGGCCGCAGCCAGCATCATGTTGGTCCAGAACGCCGTCGATGTGGCCTCGTCATCGACCTGCTGGGCCTGGATCAGCCCGTCGCCGAACCCTTGGAACAGGATCATGTTGACGGCGCCGACGATGGCCATGCCGAGCGCATAGACGCCGAACTCGTGCGGCGACAGCAGGCGGGCGAACACGACGAAGAACAGGAAGGCCGATCCCTGCGCCCCGGCGGTTTCGACGGCAGCCCAGAAGGTCGCCGTGGACACATTGCGCCGGGTCGCTCCGTCTAGGGCGCCTGCGGAGCCGCCGGGACCCTCGGAGAAGCTGGCCGGCCTGCCCCCCTGGGGCGCTTCCTGGGGCGCTTGTTGAGGCGGGGCTGTGGCCGTCACGGCGCCCCGCGTTGGCGGTGGTAGCGGAGCAGCTTGGGCGAGAACAGCACAGAGTCATCGAAGCCGTGGCTTGCATGCTCGTGGGGAGCGACCTTCGTCAAAACCAGGCCGAGCACCCGGGCATGGACGCTTGAAAGCTGCTCGACCGCAAGCTTGATCGCCGACGCCGGGGTGACCGCCCATTCGGCGACAACGACCGTCGCGTCCGCGTGGCGGGCCATGAGCCAGGTGTCGCCGGCCGCCAGCACCGGTGGCGTGTCGATGATGACGAGGTCGAAGTACTCCTCGAGGTCGCGCAGGGCATTTTCCCAGGCTTGGGTCGCCAGCAGGTTCACCGGGCTGCCGGCCAGCTCCCCGGCGGGCAGCACCGCGAACCCCCAGGCGTCGTGATAGGTGGGGGCTTCGTCCACGTCGATCTCGCCTGCGAGCAGCCGGACCAGGTTGGACTCGCTGCGCCCCAGGCCCGCCGCCTTCGACAAGGTACGGCAGCGGAGGTCGGCATCGACGAGCAGCACCCGCGCGTCACGGTTCCTGGCGGCTGCCGCAAGCGCGATCGCAACCCTGGTCTTGCCTTCCTGGGGCAGCGCCGACGTGACTAGGATGCTTGCCGGGCGGATGCCGCGGTGGGGCAGCAACATGCGGGCGAAGATTTGCGCGACGGCCTCCTCCCAAACCTGCGTCATCTTGCGGTCCCGGCGGCGGACCAGCGGCAGCATGCCGAGCGGCGCCTGGCCGCCTGGCCGGGGCAGGTCGCGCAGGGTGAGCACCCCGCGGCGCCGGCTTTCCTTGACGAACGCCGCCGCGGTGCCGATGCCCAACGCGAGCAGCAGTGCCCCGGGCAGGATCACGCGCTTGTTGGGTGATGCAGGGTAGAGAGGCGCCACTGCGCGTGACAGGACGCGGACGCTCGGGGGCTGGTAGGCCAGCTCGGGGTCGGTCTGCTCGGCGCGGCTGACGAAGGTGCGATACACGTCGGCGTCGGCGTTGGCTTCCCGCTCAAGCGCCTGCATCTGCGCTCCGCTGGTATCTGCCGCTTCCACCTTGGCCTTGAGCAAGTCGAGCGCGGCGCCGAGCCGCTCCTCGTTCGACTGCGCCACCGTGAGCTGGCCTTGCAGGGTCGCGCGGATTCGGCTTCGTTCGCGGGCGATCGAGCGGGTGAGGTCGGCGATCTGCGCCCGGTAGGCGACGGCGTTGGGCAGCGCCGAGCCGCCAGCCGCCTCGACCTCGGCCCGCCGCGCCGTCGCCAAGGCGAGCTGTTCGCGCAGCCGTGGCAGGAGCGCGTAGTCGGAGGCGGGGGCCAGCCGATCAAGGTCGGCTTCGCCTTTGCCGGACACTTGTTCCAGCGTAAGCTGAAGGGTGGAGCGGAGCGCGCGCGCCTGCGTCAGCTCGCTGCTGATCTGGGACACTTGCTCCTGGCTGATCGTGCCGTCCTTGGCGCGCACGGCGCCATTCTTGTGGCGGAACGCGTCGTAGGCGCCTGCGGACCGAAGCGCGCGTTCATGCAGCGTGTTCAGGCGCTGTTCTATCCACTCGTGGGCGTCGCGAGTCGCAGTTGCCTTGGCCTCTGCCCGGCTTTCGGCATAGGCGGCCGCGACGGCGTTGGCGAGCGCGGCGGCAAGATTGGGGTCCTGCGCCTGCGCGGTGATCCGGATGACGCGGGACAGGCCCACGGACACGATCGAGAGCCGGCTCCGCAGGATGTCCACCGTTTCCATAAAGCGGTCGTCCGGCCCTGCATAGGAGGGGGCTGGCGGCTTGTTGGGGCTCAGCCGGGCGCGGAGCTGCCGCGCCCAGGACCCGGCGGCGTCGAACGCGGCGGCGAACCGTTCCGGCATGAACCGGCCGAGGGTCTCGAATTCAGAGTTATGGGTCAGGTCGAGCGTGGCCGCGACCTTGCCCAACAATTCCTCCGAGGTCAGAAGCTCGATCTCGTTCGACAGGGTGTCGGCTGCGAAGGCGGGTTCGCGTTGCCCGTCGTCATCGCGGGTCGCTCCAGGGTGGTCGCCCTGGAAGATTACGGCGCTCGAGGCGCGGTAGGTTGAAGGGATAAGGCTGGCCGCAAGCGTGAAGCAGGCCATCGCCGCTGCGGCCACCACGGCGATGCGCAGCTTGCGGCGCCACAGGAAGCCGAGCAGGCTCCAGCCCGGCGGCCCGCCGGGCTGTTCGTCCCAATCATGGCCACTTGGTACGATCGCGGTGCCTGGCGCATTGCCTGGGATCGGAGTGTCTGGGCCGGCGACGTGCGGCGCTCCGGGTCCTCGCCCAGCGCGGCGGCCGAAACGATCGAACCGCCAGCGGCGCGCCTGCTCCGGACCGGGTTCGTCAGGCCGGGGATGCCGCGGGCCGGGGTCATCCGCCTCGGAGGAGTTGTCGATTGGCTCCAGGCTGGAGTGATCGCCAAGCTGCTCAAGGGTGTCCTGGCCTTCGTCAGGCTGGCCGGAGCCGGGTTGACGATGCCCGGGCTGCTGCGGAAGGGACTGCTCCGACCTGCCTGGCTCGCCGTCGTCGTGGTTGTTCGTGAAATTCAAATGGTTCATGTACTACTGGCGAATCCGGGCAGCACAAACCAGCCACGCAAAATGGCTGTATTGGATCAGGTATCGGCGCCACAGCCTACCCGGCTCCCGGAGGAGGCGGTAGGCCCAGCGGAGGTTCGCGTAATCGACCCAGCGCGGGTAGTAGTTCAGGGAGCCGGAGAGCTGGTCGAAGAAGCCGCCGCATGTGAAGCCCCAGCCTCGCCAACCTTGCGCCCGCATGTCAAGCAGGAATGCCTCCTGCCGGACGCCTCCCATGCCGCAGATCAGGATATCCGGCTGCAAGGCGACGATCTGCCGCATCACATCCGCCATGTTGCCGTAGCCGCTGAGCGCCCCGGTCAGGCGGAGGCTGGGGTAGGCGGCGGCGATTCGCTCCCGTGCGCGCTCCGCGACCCCAGGGGCGCCGCCGACCAGGACGACGGCGAGGCCCGCGGACTGCGCATGCTCGAACACCAGCGGCGCGAGGGAGGTCATGTCGAAACTGACGCGCCGGGCGGGGAGGCCGTGCAGCGACCGGATCGCCATGCACATCCCGATCCCGTCCGGGAGCACGAAGTCGAACGCCAGCAGGTCGCGGCAGAACGCGGGGGTGCGGCGCGCCAACAAGGCCGTCGCTGGGTTGGCGAAGGTGACCAGGACCGCGCGCCCGTGCGCCCGCGACAGGGCCTCAAGCACGATAGCCGACGCCGGCTTGTCCCGCGATGCTACGACGGCGTGGACGGGCACGCCGACGGCATGGGACAACATGATGCCCGCACGCTCACGCCCGAGCAGGGGCGCCACCCGGCCAGCCACATGGAGATCGTCCCGAACGGCTACGCGTGCGGAGCTGCGGCTGGATGGCGCGTCCGACTCCGACCTTCCCATAGGCATGGCCCTATCTCGCTTGTGCAGCAATGCTACTAGCGGGGGTGCCGGACCGCATGGGCCACCTGACTGGGCCGGGATAGAGCTTTTGGTCTGGTAGCAGACCTAGTTTGTTCTGCTAGAGTACATTTAGCTGAACGCTGGGCACGAGGGGAGTGAGCCTTTGCACCAGGACGCGGGCAGCATGCGGCATGCGGCTTCGAGGGATGCCGGCGACCACAAACCCTGGCACGCGCTGGACAGCCGGCCTCACCGGGATGGTTCCGGGCACGCGGTTGGCGCTCTGGACGGTACATGCTGACGGCGGGTCGGGCGAGGTGGATCGCCCTGTGCTTGCTGGTCCTCCAGGTCGCGGTCTCGACAGAGATGTACAATACGGCGTTCTCGGGCCTGTCGGATGCCGACGCCGTGCGGCAGACGGGCGACCTCCGGCCGCAGATCGCATCGATCGCCCTATGGCTGATGCTGGCCGTCTTGTCGCACCTGCCGGGCGCGGTTCGCCATCCGCTGAACGCGGGCCAGGTGAAGCTGCCCGCGCTGCTGCTGGCCTGGGTCGTGCTGTCGTTCACCTGGAGCGATGATCCGGCGGCCACCCTGCCGAAAGCGGCGGCGCTGCTGCTGACGAACTATGCGGCCTGGCGTTTGACGGCGCTCGTCTCGGCCCGCGATATGTTCGCCTGCATCTATTATGCCCTTGCCCCCCTGCTCATCGCATCCGCGGCCCTGGCGCTGTTCGTTCCGAGCATTGGTCTCGTGCAGCACGAATGGCAGCATGTCGGCAATTGGCACGGCATGTTCGTCTCCAAGCAGGGACTCGGGATGGTATCGGCGATCTTCATCGGCATCGTCCTGCTGCGGGTGGCCGAGCGGCGGACCTGGTTCGATTGCGCGATGGTCGTGGTCGCGGCGGCTTGCCTGTTCGGCTCTGGGTCGCGTGGCGCCGGGGTCATGGCCGCGGTTGCGGTGGGCTGCTTGCTCGCCGCACGGGTCAATCCGCGGTTGTTCGTCCTCGTCACGGGGGTGATGTGGGCCGAGCTGCTGCTGGTGGTGGCGAACATCGCCTACCTTGTCACGACGGGGAACGACTCGATCCGGGTGTTTGACTACGATATCAACTTCACCGAACGCAGCTTCATCTGGCAGTATGCGCTCAGCCACTGGTCCGGGCGGCCCTGGCTGGGGTTCGGCCTCAATGGGTTCTGGACCAACCCGGACATCTACAACGAGTATCGCCGGCTGCACGGGTGGGTGCTCGACAATTATCATAACGGCTATATTTCGTTGCTGCTTGAGACCGGCCTGATCGGGTTCGTGCTGTTCCTGGTGCTCTGCTGCAGCCTCAGCATGAAGCTGCACCGGCTGCTGATGGCGACGGACAAGCGGCGCCGGGCGAGCCTGGAGATGACGGTCGTGTTCCTGATCATGTACTTCACGATCAACCTGACCGAGACCTACCTGTCCCGGTCCACCAACTTCCTGGCGCTTCTGTTTGCCTTCCTGGTTTCGAAGGTCTTCCAGGCCCAAGTGCCGCAGCCGGTCCGCGTTGCCGCCGGGCGCGGAAGGCTGGCGCTGGGGTGAGCCGGCAGGTGCTGACCCGCCGGCGCGTGACCGGGCGTGCCATCGCCGCGGTGGCCTCGGCTGGCCTTTGCGAGCCGGGCGTGTGCAAGGCGGGTGCTGCCGGGCCGGCATGGCGTCCGGCGGGCCGCGGCGGAAGCCTGCTGCCCGCTGGTTGGCTGAGCACGGATGGCGCCGCCATCGTTGACGACAGGGGCCGGCCCGTCCGCATCGCGTCGATCGGCTGGGATGGCTCGGGCGGCCCGGCGGGCTACGCCCTCCAAGGGCTTTGGGCCGTCAGCTACGGCGTGGTGTGCGACAGCATCGTGGCCGCCGGCTTCAATGCCGTCCGCATCCCGTGGTCGGACGTGAACCTCGACGCCCGCCCGCTCAACCAGCCAGTGGCCGGCACGATCGATTACCGGTGCAACCCGGACTTGGCCGGGCTGTCCACGTGGGAGATTTTCCGGAAGATCGTCGTCTATGCCGGACAGATCGGCCTGAAGGTGATCTTCGACCACCACACGAACGATGGCGGGGGCGGTCAGCAGCCGAACGGGCTTTGGTTCGATGCAGGGCCAGGTTCGAACGGCCAGGACGGCGCCGGCCACCACGGCACCATCCCAGCGGCTGTGTTCAAGGCAAACTGGCTGCGCTTTGCGCGCGAGTATGCGAACAACCCGACGGTGATCGGCTTCGACCTGCACAACGAGCCGCACCATGTGAGCTGGGGCGCAGGCGCCCCATCCGACGCCCTGGCGATGTATACCGACGTGGGCAACGCAATTTGCGCCATAAATCCGGAGGTGCTGATCATCTGCGAAGGCCCGCAAGACTACCGCGGCGGCGCCCCGGAGGGTGACCTCCGCCCGGTGCTGGCGCGCCCGGTGCGTCTGCGCGCGCCACGCAAGGTCGTCTATTCCATCCACGCCTATCCCGGTGAGATCAGCGGCGCCTGGCCCGATGCCGGCGCCGTGGCCGTCGCGCGCTATGAGTCTAGGTGGGGCTTCGTTGCGCGCCAGCGGATCGCGCCGCTGTGGATCGGCGAAATGGGCGCCAGCGACCCGGGGGCGGGCGGCAGCGCGCATGACTGGGCAGAAACGCTGCTGGCCTACATGAACGGCTTCGACCCGCCGTTGTCCGGATCGTGGTGGACGATCGGCGCCCCCGGCGCGGGCGCCAAGCCGAACGGCCTGCAGCACGCCTGGGGCGTCGGTCATTACCGTCCGGAGCAGATCGCCGTCACCGACCGGATGCTGTTCCGGCCATGACCATGCCGGCTGCATCCGAAGCAGGACCGCCACGGGCCATGCGCATCCCGTTCCCTGGGGCGGGCCTTTACAGGGGCCGCGTCGTGAGGCGCCGCCGTGCTGGATAACGTGCACACCTGGTCGAGCACGGACGCGCAGCTTCGGCGCACCCTTTCGCCTGCGTTGTTCCCGTCATGGCAGGCGACTTGCAACGCATTCGGCGCGGCCATGGCCGCCGGGCCGGGGCTGGTGATGCTGGTGGGCGGCCCAGGATCGGGCAAGACCTTCACGTTTCTCGCCTATGCCGGGGGGGCGAGCAGGCCGGTGGGCCTACGCAGCATCGACGACCCCCTGCAGCCGGGTACGGAGATCGATCTCGTTGACAATGTCCACGCCAAGGCGGCGGCGCGGCTGATGCCGTTCCGCGGCACGCGCGCCCTGGCGGTCGAACCGAAGCTTGCCGAGCGGCTGATGCATGCCTTTCCCGGGGCCAGGATCGTGACCGTGCAGCCCATGCTGCCACATGACGTGCTTGTCATGGTGGAGGTGCGCCTGCCTCAACTGGGGCTTCCGGTCGGTCACTTCACGTCCAGGGCGTTGGCGCGCATGGACGAGCTGTGCGGCGGCAATCCCCGGCAGTTGGATGCCTTGCTGTTCCGGTCCCTTCGATTGGCCGCGGCCGCGGCAGTCGCGCGGGTGTCGCCGGGCCATGTGGAGCAGGCGACGCAGCAGCTCGCGATGGAGGGGGTGGGTGTCGGGCCGGCCCTAGGCTCATTCGAGCGCGAGGCGGCGCTGCGCTTGCTGGGCCGCGCCGAGGCGCCGATGGGATTCGACCAGCCCCGGCGGCGGCGGCGCGAAAGTGCGCCCGACTTCTGGCCGAGCAGCCTGGACGCACAACGGGGCTTGCAAAGGACCCCATCGACGCGGCTGCCGGGCAAGCTGGCCGTGGTGCCGAGATGGACCCGACTGCCTTTCCCGCTCGTGACCTCGGCACGAAAGGCCAGCCTGGCTGGCGACACGAGGTTCTCCGCCATGAACCCGGCGGAGGCGGCGCAGGCCAGGTCACGCAGACGGCGGCCCGGGTTAAGGATGTTGGCGGTTGCCGCGGTGGCCGTCGCGGCTTTTGTGGTGGTGGTCCCGAACGTGCCGAGGATTTCTGACTGGCTCGCCAATGGCGGGCAAGCCGTGGCTGTGGACACGCCGATGACCGTTGCCTCGCTGCTGTCGCAGGTGCCGACGCCTGGTCCGGTGGGCGCGGTGCTGTCCGCCACGCCCGCACCCGCCGCCAAGGTGGTCCCGCCGGCGAGCGCGCTGCGACCCGGAAATTGGATCGATCCGGCCGCGCTGCAAGACGCCATGGGCGGGACGGTTCGCAGGGCGGCGCCGTTGCTGCACCCTGTAGCGCCGCCCCGGCAAATGGCCGCTGCGGAGCCACGAAAGGCTGCGCCGCCGGACGGGACCGCACAGGCCGGGCCTGGCCCACGCAGTGCGGCGCCGGCCGGTGACGGGCCGGCCCTGGTGGCGCCCCCTGCCCCGGCAGCTTCGGTCCTGGCCCCTGTCCCGGATACGGCGGCACCGTCCCAAGCAGTCCCTGCGGTCGATGCTGAGGTGCCGCCAAGTGCCGAGCCTGCGTCAGTCCCCAGCCCGGCGGCCGTGCCGGGGACCGCGAAGGAGGCCGCCCGGCTGTTCTCCTTGGCGAAGGCGCTGCTCGCGATCAACCAGGTCGATGATGCGCGATTGCTGCTCAAGACGTCGGCGAGCATGGGGAATAGCAAGGCCGCCGCCCTGCTGGCCGCCTACGATACGGACGCCCAAGGACCCCACGCACAGACCGGCCTGAGCCAAGTCGAGCGTTCCAGCGCGCGTGGGGCGCAGGCTGTCCGGGCTGCGCCGAAGCCAGGACGCCAAAGTCCGCAGCCTTGAGCGACGCGGCGCGACCGCCTGGTGGCTTGAGCCAGGCTTTTTCGGAGACGCCGCCCTCCGGCCTTGGTTCACGACTAGGCTGATCTTCGCAGCCGCATTGGCCACAAGGTGGCGGCCCCAAGGTGTCGGCGGCGGTCGCCCCCAGCCAAACCGCGGGAGACGCCAGCGGCTTGCTCGCCGGGGCCGATGCGCGGCGTTGGTCTCGTCAGTGTTGGTTCAGCGCCAGGTGACGACGACGGCCCGAGACGCCATGGCGGACGGAGCTGGCTCGGCCTCGCCGTATGCGATGATCTGCAAGCGTTCGGCGGGCACCCCGCGCTCGACCAATGCGCGTTTGACAGACGCGGCGCGGCGGGCCGACAGGAGCAGGTTGGGGAACTCCGGTCCGACTTTGTCGGTATGGCCAGCCACGATCATGACTTCTGGCTGGGCGTCCCGGTAAAGCCGCGCGGCGCCGTCGAGTTGCGCCAATGCGGCCTGCGACAGCGTTGATCCGCCTGAGACGAACTCGATCGTCAGCGATTCCGCCGATGGTTTGGCGGCGGAGGCTGCAGCGGCGGGCGGGGGTGCGGCAGCGACCGCCGCCGGCGGCGGTGGCGTAACGGCGCAAGCCGAAGCGAGCAACAGAACGCACGCCTGGGACAATGATGCAGTCCGTTTCACGGGCGACCTCCTCCAAACCTGGCTGAGATGCGATAAAAGCGTTGCGCCTGCCCCATGTCCAGAGATTATGCTATCCAGTCTGCAATAATTTGCTGGTGGATGAAAACGGTGCGGCGGATTCTTTTTGCGACGGCCCTTCTGATGTTCGGGCCGGGCCTGGCGTGCGCGAACACGGTGACCGGGGATGCCGCGTTCTCCGCGGGTGATTACGTCGCCGCCTATCGCGAGTGGTCACAGGCCGTGGGCAACGGCGATGCGTCGGCGATGGCCGCGCTGGGAACGTTGTACGACACGGGCCATGGCGTGCCGCAGGACTTTGCCCGGGCGCTTGCCTGGTATCGTCAAGCGGCCGAGGCGGGGAGCGTCCGGGGGATGTTCAACACCGGCGCGATGTATGACAACGGCCGCGGCACGCCGGTTAACCGGGCCGAAGCTCTGCGCTGGTATGCCAGGGCGGCCGAGCGGGGCCATGGGCGGGCGGCCTTCGACGCGGGCCTTATCTACCGCGACGGCGACGGCGTGCCGCGCGACCGGGCGGCGGCGATCCGCTACTTCCGCATCGCGGCGCAGAATGGGGTCGAGGCGGCGTGGACCAACCTGGTCGCCCTGCATGCGACCGAGCCTTCGCAGTCCCCCATGACCAACCCAGCCCTCGCGCGGCCCCGTTCCCGGGCGCCGTCACCGGGCATCGATGCCGACCAGCTCACGATCGCCCGCCTCCAGAAAGCGATGCTGACGCGCGGGCCGCTCGACCGAGCCGCCGTCCGGGACTTGTCCATGGTGGCGCCGACGCTCTTGATCCAGGCGGGCCAGGACAGCCGGGTCGCCCAATACGATGTCGGTTTCGCCTTCGAGAACGGCTACGGCGTCACCCGGGACCCGGTCCGGTCATATGTGTACTATCTGCGGGCGGCGGCCTCGCCCGAGCCAGGCGTCAAGACGGCCGCGCTTCAGGGCGCCGCGGAGATGGCCAAAACCCTGACCGATGTGCAGCATGCAGCCGCGCGGGACATGCTGCTGGACGGCGCGCCCTGAACGAGGACCGATCGGCGCGGCGCTGGTGCCTGGACGCGGCACGGTGGCCTGATGCCAACGAGCCTCCGCTCTGACCGTATTGCCCGGTCCCGCGTCGCTGGATTGCCACGCCGAAGCCGGCTCGCAATGGCGGCGCCTGATCGGGTGGGGCTTCGCCAGGGTCAGGGCGGCCGTTGGCATCACACGGTGTTGCCGGCATCGACCGTCGTGACCGTGCCGGTGATGTTGCGGGCCTTCTCGCTGAACAGGAAGTCCACCGCGTTCGACACATCGACGGGTTCCGGCATGCGCCGCAGGGCGCTGCGCCGGGCGATCTTGGCAAGTGCTGCGGCATCCATCCCGTGCGTCATCTCGGTCTGGACGAAGCCGGGGGCGACGGCGTTGACGGTGATGCCGAGCGGGCCGACCTCCCGCGCGAGCGACCGCGTGAAGCCCACCAGCGCCGACTTCGACGCGGCATAGGCGGACAGGCCGCTGTAGCCCACGGCGCTCACGATGGATGACACGTTCACCACCCGGCCGCCCCGCCCGGCCATCATCGAGCGCAGGACATGCTTGGTCAGCACGATCGGCGAGGTGACGTTGACCCGCATCATGCGCTCGATGGCGCTGTTGGGCATGTTGGACAGCAGGCTGGCGTCACCGACCGCGGCGTTGTTCACTAGCCCGTACAGGATGCCGAACTCCGCCCGCAGCGCCTGCACCAGTCCGGACAGGCCCTCGATGTCGGCCAGGTCGCAGGCCCGGAAGTGCAGCGCGCCGCTGCCGGCCGCGGCCACCCGGTCCCGGACGGCGGGAAGCTGGTCGCCCTCGCTCCGCGCGATGGCGATGACCTGGAAGCCCGACGCCGCCAGCGCCTCGGCGATGGCAAGGCCCAGCCCACGGCTGCCGCCGGTCACCACGACGCTATGCAAGCCGCCGCTCCAGCTTGCCCGACCCCGTGATGTCGAGCGACGGGACGATCCGGAGCATGGCCGGGATTTTATGGGCGGGGAGCGCGTCCCGGCAGGCCTGCAGGATGTCGTGCTGCAGGGCGGCGAACGACGCCGGGGCCGCGGGATGCGAGACCACGATGTCAGCCACGACGATGGCCCCGGTGATCGGGCTGGGCCGCCCCCGCACCCGGGCCATCCGGACGCCGGGATGGCGGGTGATGACGGCCTCCACCTCCTCGGGGTGCACCTTTTGCCCGCCGACGTTGATGATGCCCTCGCGCCGGCCTGCGAAGCAGTAGCGGTCCCCAGTGAGCGCAACCATGTCGCCGGTATCGACGAAGCCCTCCGTGTCGCGCAGTGCGCCACGGTCGCCCATGTAGCGGGACGCGGTGCGCGGCGAGCGGATGCGCAGCGAGCCATCGACGACGCGGATGTCCGCAGCCGACCGCCCGATGATCCCGGCCGGGAACCCTGCCCGTCCGTCCGTCACCTCGAAGCCGACCCCCGCCTCGGTCGAGGCATAGGCATGGGTCAGCGCCGCACCGGGGAACGCGGCGGCCAGTTGATCCAGGATCGCCTGATCCGCGACCTCCCCCGAAAGCCGCACGTAACGGGGGGCCACCTGCCGCAGCGCGGGGCTCATCAGCGCCTGGCGCCAATGCGACGGGGTGCCCAGCATGTGGCTGACCCCGGCGCGCCCGGCCCGTTCGAGGAACTGGCCGACCGGCTCGCCGGCCTGCGACAGCACCAGCGCGCTGCCGCCCAGCAGGGACCGCAGCAGGACCTGCAGGCCGCCGTAGCGCCTGATGTCGTAGAACGTGCTCCACACCGCACCCGCCCCGGCGACCGGACCGTCCTGCAGCGGGCCGGTCAGGCTGGCCAGGGTATGGACGACCAGCTTCGGCCGGCCCGTCGTGCCGGAGGTAAACAGCAGCCACTCGGTCGGCACGTCCCGGTCAGGGAGGGGCGCGCCCGGGCCGCAGGCGCCCGTGCATCTGGCGACCAGGAGGCCGGCCGGGGGATGCGCCGCCGGGCCGGTGCCGTCGGTGACGATGGCGTCCACCTCGGCCTCCGCCATCACCGCGGAGACATGCTGCGGCGCAAGGTCGGGCGGACACAGCACGATCCGCCGGGCAATGCCGTCAAGCTCGATCAGGGCCAGGGCCGCGGGAAGCTGCCGGTCGCACGAGATCAGCACCGTGCGGCCGCGTAGCGCCTCCCGCTCCGGCCCGAGGCTGCTTCCCGCCGCAAGCCCGGCCAGCGCAGTGCTGCCGCTGGCGTCGGAGACGAGCCGCTGCGGACCCAGGCCGGCCCCAGCGGTCAAGTCCCAAAGCGGGCGGTCAGCTCGAGGCATTCTCATACATCCTGACAAATTCGCCGACCGTCACCGGGAAGGTCACGGCGCCATCGACATCGAACGGATCGAGACCGAGCTTGTCCTCAAGCCCCGCCACCAGGACGGCGATGCAGAGGGAGTCCAGTCCGGACTCCAGCAAAGGCAGGTCATCGGTCAACGGCGCCAGCCGCTTGTGCTGCCGTTCCGCGACATCGGTCATCTCGGCCAGGATGGTTGCCCGGATCGAGGACTGGATGCCGTGGGTGGGCGACAGGGCTGGAACGCACGTCACCAGCAGGTCGCGGAACGCCTCCCACATCACCATCACGCGGTCGTCCGGTGCCATGTGGCGGCTCAGCGCGCCATGGCCCTGCTCCGGGTCGCTGTCGAAACGGACGTGCTCGGATAGGAAGTGACGGAACGCCTGGAGCAGCGGGCCGTCCCACGTGCTGAACTGGAGGATTGCGGTGAACACGCTTTCCAGGCCGCCATCCTCGTAGCTCGCGATCGCGGCCGCTCGCGTGGTGGTGTCCAGCGCGCGGGTCTGCTCAAGGTAGGCTGTTCCCACCGAGTCGAAGAAGCTTGAGCGGCCGGGATCGATGGTCGCCAGCATGAGCGTGCGCCGCATGAACTCGTCGTGGTTCATCGCCTCGCCGGGTTCGGCGACGCCGGGCCAGGGCGACAAGTTGGACGTGGCGCACTCCTCCTGCTCGAGGTGCTGCAGTTTTTCATCGAGCGGATAGAGGGTGCGCGCGGTGACGAGGCTTTCGCGGAACTGGACGGAAAAGTAGTAATAGGCCCAGGCCACGCAGACCATGTCGTCTTGGCCGAGCGTTTTCCACGGCAGGTCGCAGATTTCGCCGACAACCCGACGGTAGCCGAGATCATTGATGACGTTCATCGTACCACTCCTCTGTGTTGGCCTAAGCCGTTGTTGCAATCGATGGGCGCATGACCGAGGAGCAGCTTGGCAAGGGCGGTGACGTCCCGCTCCGTGGTCATCCCGTTCGTCAGACAGATCCGCACCACCTCGCGCCCCTCGAAGCGGGCCGTGGTGAGCCAGGCCTTGCCCGACGCGACGATCTCGTCGGCGATGCTGCGCGCGCCCGGAACGCCCGCCGGCGGCTCGGCGCAGAGCACGGCCATCGGCGAGTCGTTCACGATCCGCCAGCCGCCGGCCGCAAGCTCCGCATGGAGCCGGGCCGTGAGCGCCACGGCCCGCTCCAGGTGGTCGGCGACCCCCTGCCACCCCGCGGCGGCCAGGATCAGGAACAGCCGCAGGCCGAGGAACCGCCGCGACCATTGGGCCGAGGTCACGTAAGGGTCCGCTTGCGCGTCGTTGGATGGCATGAAGCTCGCGGCCTCGCGCGCCACGTGATACGCCGCGGACAGGACCAGCGGCTGGCTGGTCAGGAATATCCCGCAGCCCATGGTGGCCGCGAGCCACTTATGGGCGTCGATCGTCACCGAGTCGGCGGCCTCGATCCCGGCCAGCGCCCCCCGCAGGCGGCTGGAGGCGATCAGCGCGCCGCCCCAGGCGGCGTCAACATGGAGCCACAGGCCAGCGGCGCGGGCGACCGCGGTGCACGACGCGATGGGGTCGATCATGCCGGCGCCCGTGGTCCCCGCCGTGGCCACGATCATCACGGGAACGCAGCCCTGCGCCCGGTCGCGGGCTACGGCGCCGGCCAGGGCCTGCGCGTCCATCCGTCCGCATCCGTCAGTCGCAACCAGGCGCACCGCGGCGCGGCCGATCCCGGCCTGGTGGGCGATCTTGTACCAGGCGAGATGCGCGTCCTGCGACACATACAGCACGGGCTGGCCGGGCAGCGCCCGCGCGCCCTCGGTGGCAAAGCGCGGGTCGGCGGCGGTCAGCGCGCAGGTCAGCGCGGTCGCGTTGGCCTCGGTTCCGCCGGAGGTGAAGTGGCCAGCCGCGCCGGGCGGCAAGCCGGCCCGGTGCGCCACGGCGTCGATCACATGCGCCTCGATCGCGACCGCTGCCGGGGAGGTCGTGGCGGAGGCGAGCTGTGGATTGAAGGCGCCAGCGATCCGGTCGGCACACTCCGCCGGGAACGCCGGCGCCGGGTTGAATAGCCCAAAATAGCTGGGGTGCGTCACGTGCACCAGGCCATGCTCGAGCTGCGCAATCACCCAGGGCAGCAGGCCGGAAAGCGGCTGCGGCGCGGCGAAGTCAAACCGGCGGAGTCCCTGCCGGACCTCCATGGCGGTCATCGTGGGGCTGACCCGCCCCCTGGCGACCCGTTGCCGGCTGGCGAGCAGCGCTTGCGTGAGGGCGTCGTCCAGCGAGCGCCGCTCAGCCGATGGTGGAAACAGGGGCGAGGCGGCGCCGGCGCGCGCCGGCGCGACGTCGATGTTCATGCCACCCAGCCTTCGCGGGACGGCTCCGCTGGCGGCGGGATCGGCAGGCGGACCTCCTTGGCACGCCAGGGATCGCCGGCCCACTCCCCTGGCTGCTGCACCCCTGCCAGCCAGTTCGCGACCAGGCGCACGGCCGTGGGCTGCCACCCCGCCCGAATGGCGGCGCGGCCGGCCAGCGCCTCCCATTCGGCCAGCAGCGCCGAACCGGGTCCGCTGCACAGGATGCGGACGCGAAACTGCGTGAGCGCGACCTCGGTCTCCTGGTCCAGGTAGTTGCGGGGAATCGACGGGAACTCGCTGGACTGGCCGCTGCAGAACGCCCTGGCGTCCCGCCTGTATTCCTTGAGGAGGGTGTCGGCGCCGTACTCCGGATGGCCCTGGAGGAATAGGGAGACCGAGGCGCCATGCCGCACGGCAATGTCCGGGCCAGCGTCGGCCGACCGCGACAGGACCTGATATCCCTGTGCCAGCAGGGCGGCTTCGGGCGCGACGTGGTAGCGGGAGTGCGGGGTGAGCCAGCCTGATGGCATTCCCTGCATCAGCGGGTGGTCGTGCCCGGCGGCTTCGGACCTGAAGACTCCGGACAGCTTCTCTGGCAGGCGGACCCTGCTGATGCCATCGAGGTAGAGCATGGCCGCATGGGCGGCCAGGCAGGACCAGAGCACCGGAATGGCCTGCTGCTCGGCCCACCCGGCCAAGGTGGCCAGGTCCGCCCATGCCGGCTCCTCCGGCAGTCTGGCCGCTTGCGGCGGCATGCCGGTCACGACGACGGCATCCATTGCCCCGCCGCGCGCAACCAGGTCGAACAGGTCGGCAAGCCCGGCATAGCGCGTGCCGCAGGCCCCGACGGCGCATTCGCCATCCGGGACGGCGCCGGGGCGATACAGCCTAAGTTGCAGGCCGATGCCAGGCGTCGCTGCGCGGAGCAGGGTGCGGAACTGCTGTTCCACCGCCGCCAGCGCACGTTCGCCGGCGTTGTTCACCAGGCCGATCACCGCCGGGCGCCGGGCCTGCAGCGGCTGCGATGCCACGGCTGGCCCAAGGGGGCCGGTCACGGCTGGGTCGCGTAGGCGGGCTGGCGTGCGCCGGACGGCTCCGGGCAGGCGGCGGCGTCGAGGGCCTGATCGAGATCATCGATGATGTCCTCGACATGCTCGATGCCGATGCTGATGCGGATGGTCTCCGCCGTCACACCGGCCTGGCGCTGCTCCTCGGCCGACATCTGGCGATGTGTGGTCGATGCCGGGTGGCAGGCCAGCGTCTTCGAGTCGCCGAGGTTGACCACCCGCTTGACCAGCTTCAGCGCATCATAGAACCGGGTGCCGCCGGCATAGCCGCCCGTCACGCCGAACGTCATCAGCGAGCACGCCCGGCCACCGAGGTACTTCGCAACCAGCGCCTGCTGCGGGCTGTCATCGAATCCGGCGTAGTTGACCCACGCCACACGGGGGTCGCAGCGCAGGAACTCGGCGACCCGGCGGGCATTCGCGACGTGGCGGTCGATTCGCACGCCGATCGTCTCGATCCCCTGCAGCAGCATGAACGCGTTGAACGGCGACAGCGCCGCCCCGGTCGTGCGCAGGTAAACGCTGCGGCACCGCGCGACGAATGCGCTGGCGCCGAAGTGCTCGGTGTAGACCAGGCCGTGGTAGGAGGCGTCGGGTCGGCTGAACATGGGGAAGCGGTCAGGGTGGCTGGCCCAGGGGAAGGCGCCGCTGTCGATGATGGCGCCGCCGAGCGTGGTGCCGTGGCCGCCCATGAACTTGGTGAGCGACTGGACGACGATGTCGGCGCCGAACTCGATGGGCCGCAGCAGCATCGGCGTGGCGACGGTGTTGTCCACGATGAGCGGCACGCCGTTGCGGTGCGCGACCGCCGCGATGGCCTCGATGTCGGCGATGTTTCCCGCCGGGTTGCCGACGCTTTCGCAGAAGACCGCGCGGGTGTCGTGGTCGATGAGCCGCTCGATATCATCGGGACTGTCGCTTTTGGCCAGGCGGACCGAGATGCCGAGGTCGGGCAGGAAGTGGGAGAACATAGTATGGGTCGTGCCGTAAAGCTGCGGCACCGACACCATGTTGCGGCCAGGCTGGAGCGCGTTCGACACGGCGTAGTATAGGGCAGCCTGGCCCGAGGCGACGCACAGGGCGTCCTGCCCTCCCTCAAGCGCCGCGACACGGGCCTCCAGCACGGCATTGGTCGGGTTGCTGATCCGGCTGTAGCGGTGGCCATCGGCCTCAAGGTTGAACAGGGCAGCCGCGTGCTCGGAGCTGTCGAAGCCGTAGGCCACGGTTTGATAGATCGGCACGGCGACCGCCCGCGTCGCGGGATCGTAGGAGAAGCCGGCGTGGAGGGCCAATGTCTCTCGGCGCATGCTGCGGGCTTCCGTATTATTTGCGATTGGGCACATTATTTGACGCTTCAGTGTGCCCTTGCGGTTGTGGAATCGCCATAGACCTTTGTGACTAGTCCGTCCCGGCGATCCCGCGGGTGGCGCCTGGATTCGGTGGCGGGTTTCGGGTTTTCTGCAGTTCCCATACATTTGATTGAGCGTTGTCATGCGTGGACGGCCCCCCTGATGCGAGGGTGAGGTGACGGCTTGGCGCGGCGGTCGGGTGCGGTTGTGACCGTTGGCTTGGGTGCGGTTTGCGGCTTGGCGTCCAAGCCAGGTTGACGCGCCCGGTGGCGCGAGACAACGCATGGTTTTTTCCAAGCCCCGGGATCAACCGGCGTGACATCACGGTGCTGGCGCCCTCATGCCCTGCCGGCTGCGGTGTTCGCCGGCAGGGATCGCGTGCTGCTTAGGCCGTGGCCGTAGCTTGGGCTTGTGCCGGTGCTGCCTGCGGGGCCTTGCAGGTCTCGCCGCGCACCAGCAGCGCCCAAGCGAAACGGGTGGTCTTGCTGGCCTGCGCCACGCCGGCAAGCCGGGCCAGGCGGCGCTCTAGCACGCCGTGGAGCCAGGCATGGGCTGGCGCAGCTTTTGTGCGCGCTGCCGGGTCGCTTCCCCGGCGCTGGCAGGCGGCGCTGGCAGGCGGCGCAGGCTTAGGAGCCAGTGCATGCCTTGCTGGAGGGGCACTTCGATCTGACCGCGGGCTATGCCAAACCCATTGAGAGCGTGTCCCTCCGGCGGCCCTGCGGCCTTCGGCGGCTCTGGCGTGTCGGAGGCGCTCGCCGCGGGCATGAGCGACGCCTCCGAGATGGCCGGCCTAGCGCGCGGATGGGTGCGGAGCAAGCAAGCGGCCCTGGATGCTGCGCTGGACGGGCGGATGGGCGAGCACCAGTGCTTTCTGCTCGGCATGCACCTGC
>CAXTAT010000012.1:38094-131366 GCA_964242415.1 uncultured Acetobacteraceae bacterium | reverse complement strand
CTCGCCACGATCTTACGCCACTCCGCACCCGTCCACGGCCGATGGCGCCCGCCGCCGCAAACCTAAGGCAAACCTCTTCAGGGTTGCGCAGGGATGAAACCTACGCAGCCCGCCCCCGCCTTCCGGTCCCCCACGCGCCACGCTGCGCAAGCCACCCACCGCCGCAAGCCCCTTCGGACGCCATCGCGCATGACAGTCCCACGCCCAGGCGTCCCCCTCCAACACTGCGGCACCAGGTCACGGCACCAGCCACCGCGCCTCCAAGCCACCGCCAGTCCAAGCAAACGCCGCCCGGCGATGCCCATCCCTGCCCAGATGCAGCCACTCCAAGCCGGTCATCTGAACACCAATGACCGCAAAATTGGCAAACGCGGCCTCCTCATCCACCAAGTCCCCGTCAACCACCGCCGGGTCATCCAACGCAGTCCCCGGCATCAGCCGCGCCCGATACGTCGCCCGGGACCCCGCATGCAGCCGCTCCCACTCCCCCCGCGCCGCCGCCCCCGTCTGCACCGCAGCAGTCCCACCCACCTGCACCTGCACCTGCCCCCCCTCATCCCAAACGTGCAGCATCACCCGCGCATCCCGCGCAATCTCGGCGATCTTCTCCGCCCGCGCATCGCTATGCACCACCAGCCGTCGCGCCGCCGGATCGAACCCCCGCAGCACCACCGTCCGCAACCGCGGCGGCCCATCCAGCCCCACCGTCCCCAGCGCCGGCGACCGGAACGGCGACCGCCGGTCCGCCACCCCCCGCGACCAGAGCCTGAAAGCATCGGCCCGAACATCATCCAAGGTCATCATCTTGTTATCCCTCACGTCACCCCCGCAGCACAGGCCCCCTCGACACCGCCGCGCCAGCGGGCCAAACACCGCCCAACGCCAAGGGAACCCCCACCGCATGAACAGAATTGACGCCGCAGGTTTGCAAATCGCGCCAGAGTTGTACGCCTTCATCACCGAGGCCGCCGAGGGCACCGGCATCACCCCCGACCGCTTCTGGACCGGCTTCGCCAGCCTGGTCCGCGACCTCGCCCCCCGCAACAGGGACCTGCTGGCCCGGCGCGACGCCCTGCAGGCGCAGATCGACGCCTGGCACACCAGCCAGGGCGCCCACGCCCACGACCCGGCCGCCTACACCGAGTTCCTGCGCGGCATCGGCTATCTATTGCCCGAGCCCGAGGCATTCGAGGTCAACACCGCCGGGGTGGATGCCGAGATCGCCTCCATCGCCGGGCCGCAGCTCGTCGTGCCCGTGATGAACGCCCGCTACGCCCTGAACGCCGCCAACGCCCGCTGGGGCAGCCTATACGACGCGCTATACGGCACCGACGCCCTGCCGGAGACCGATGGCGCCACCCGCGGCGGCGGCTTCAACCCGGTGCGCGGCGCCGCCGTGGTCGCCCGCGCCAAGCAGGTGCTGGACCAGGCGGCTCCCCTGGCCCAGGGCTCCCATGCCAAGGCGACCGGCTACGCCCTGCACAACGGCACCCTGGTCGTCTCCCTCCCCACCGGCACAACGGGCCTATCCGACAACGCCAAGCTAGTCGGCTACCGCGGCGACCCCGCCGCCCCCACCGCGGTGCTGCTCCGCAACAACGGCCTGCACCTCGAAATCCGCATCGACCGCAGCCACCCCATCGGCAAGACCGACCCGGCCGGCGTCGCCGACGTGCTGCTGGAATCCGCCATCACCACCATCCAGGACTGCGAGGACAGCGTCGCCGCCGTGGACGCCGCCGACAAGGTGGAGGTGTACCGCAACTGGCTCGGCCTGATGCAGGGCACCCTCTCCGCCACCCTGGAAAAGGACGGCAAGACCCTGGTCCGCCGCCTGAACCCGGACCGCGAGTACACCGCCCCCGACGGCTCCCCGCTCACCGTGCCCGGCCGCAGCACCATGCTGATCCGCAACGTCGGCCACCACATGTACACCGACGCCGTGCTGCTGGACGGCAAGGAAGTCCCCGAGGGCCTGCTAGACGCCGCCGTCACCTCCCTGATCGCCATGCACGACCTGCAAGCCACCGGCCCGATCCGCAACAGCCGCGCCGGCTCGGTCTACATCGTGAAGCCGAAGATGCACGGTCCCGACGAGGTCGCCTTCGCCGTGGAGATCTTCACCCGCGTCGAGGCCATGCTCGGCCTGCCCCCCAACACCCTGAAAATGGGCATCATGGACGAGGAGCGCCGCACCAGCGCCAACCTCGCCGCCTGCATCCACGCTGCGCGGGACCGGGTGGTGTTCATCAACACCGGCTTCCTCGACCGCACGGGGGACGAGATGCACACCTCCATGGAGGCCGGCGCCATGATCCGCAAGAACGAGATGAAGGGCACCGCCTGGATCAAGTCCTACGAGGACCGCAACGTCGACATCGGCCTGGCGTGCGGCCTGCGCGGCCGCGCGCAGATCGGCAAGGGCATGTGGGCCGCCCCGGACCGCATGGCGGAGATGCTGCAGCAGAAGATCGGCCACCCCCGCGCCGGGGCCAACACCGCCTGGGTGCCCTCCCCCACCGCCGCCACGCTGCACGCGCTGCACTACCACCAGGTGGACGTGGCGGCCCGGCAGGCCGAGCTGGCCGGCCACCCGCGCGGCACGCTCGCCGACCTGCTGACCATCCCCGTCGCCGACCGCCCGAACTGGGCGCCAGACGACGTGCAGCAGGAGCTGGACAACAACGTGCAGGGCATCCTGGGCTACGTCGTGCGCTGGATCGACCAGGGCGTCGGCTGCTCCAAGGTGCCGGACGTGCACGACGTCGGCCTCATGGAGGATCGCGCCACCCTGCGGATCAGCAGCCAGCACATCGCCAACTGGCTGCACCATGGCGTGGTGTCGGAGGACCAGGTGCGCGAGACGATGCGCCGCATGGCCGCCGTGGTGGACCGGCAGAACGCCGGCGACCCGGCCTACCGCCCGATGGCCAACAACCTCGACGGACCCGCGTTCCAGGCGGCGTGCGACCTGGTGTTCAAGGGCCGCGAGCAGCCGAACGGCTACACCGAGTTCATCCTGCACGCCCGCCGGCGCGAGGCAAAGGCGGCCTAAGTACATCCGCGGCCGGAACCCGTTACGGTTCCGGCCGTTACACTTCCGAGTAACACCAAGACAAGGAAGCCGCCATGAGCCTCGCCCTGATCGTCATCATCGTCGTGCTGCTGTTCGGCGGCGGCGGGTTCTACGGTTACAACCGGGGCCTCTACGGCGGGCGCAGCTACGGTGGCGGCTTCGGGCTGATCCTGCTGCTGCTCATCCTGTTCCTGATCTTCGGCAGCGGGCGCGGCTACTACTGACGCCAACCGATGGCGACCGCGACCGGCGCACCCCCAAGCCGTCCCATCACTGCAAGCCGGCTCAGCCGCGGCAATCGAGGGGCCAAGAACCGCGCCAGCCCCCCGGTCGTCCCGCCGCAAGTGCCGCCCGCAACGCCGGCATGACCCGGCCAGCCAGGCCCACCGGCAATCCGCGCACTCAACCCTCGACGGCCGGCTCCGCCTGCGCACTGACGCGGGATACCCGGCGCCCATCCATCTCGGTCACCTCGAACCGCCAGCCGCCGAACACGATGCGGTCCCCGGTGCGCGGCAACCGCCGCAGCAGCGCCAGGATCAGCCCGCCCAGCGTGTGGTACCTGCCCTCCGCCGGCAGGTCCGGCAGCGCCAGGCGGGACTTGATCTCGTCCACCGGCATCGCCCCGTCCAGCAGCAACGGCGCCGCCACCCCGTCCGGACCCGGCGGCTGGATTGGCGTCGGGTCGGTCGGCTCGCCCACGATGGCTTGCAGCACGTCGGCCGCAGTGACGACACCCTCGAAGCTGCCATACTCGTCCATCACCAGCGCCAGCCCCATCGGGTCGTTCTTCAGCCGCTCCAGCGCGTCCAGCGCCGTCACGGTGTCGGGTATCACCATCGGCTTGCGCAGCGCCGCCGCCACCGACAGGTCGCCGCCACCCAGGATGCGGTCCAGGATGTCCTTGGCCTGCACGACGCCCACCACGTTGTCGATCACCCCGTCGCACACCACGAACCGGCTGTGCGGCGTCGCCTTCAGCGTGGTGGCGATGTCGCTGCGGGGGTCGGTGCGGTCGATCCAGGCCAGCTCGGTCCGCGGCGTCATGATGGCGCGCACGGGCTTGTCGGCCAGCCGCAACAGGCGCTCGATCATGTCGCGCTCGCCGGTCTCCAGCGCGCCGTCCAGCGCGCCCTCGGCCAGCACGGCGCTGAGTTCCTCCTCCGTCACGCCCTGCCGCTCCTCCCGGTGCGCGCCAAACAGGCGCAGCACCAGGGCGCTGGACTTGCCGAGCAGCCAGACGACCGGGCTGCCGATGCGCGACAGCACGCCCAGCGGACCCGCGACGGTGGCGGCCAACTGCTCCGGCCGGCGCAGCGCCAGTTGCTTGGGGACCAGCTCGCCGATCACCAGGGTCAGGTAGGTCGTGATGATGACCACGACGGCCAGCGACAGCGACTGCGCGAACGGCGCCAGCGCCGGGACGGCCAGCAACGCATCCTGCAGTCGGGCGGCGATGCGGGCGCCGCCGAACACGCCGGCCAGGACGCTGACCAGGGTGATGCCGACCTGGACGGTGGGCAGGAAGCGTTGCGGGTCCTCGGCCAATTGCCGGGCCTTGGCGGCGCCGGGCACCCCCTTGCGCTCCATGACCAGCAGCCGGGCGCGGCGGACCGACACCAGGGCCAGCTCGCTCATGGCGAACACGCCGTTGAGCAGGATCAGCAGGAAGACGATGGCGAGGTCGAAGCCTAATCCCATGGCCCCTTGTAGCCGCCCCGGCGCAGAATGGGCAGGGCAGACGGTTGCGGACCCGGGGACTGGCGGCTAACCACGCGGCCTGACCCGTTGCGGAGTTTCCGATGATCCGGCCCTTGCCCCTGTTTGCGGTCCTGCTGGGCCTTGCCGGGCTGCTGCCCTTCATCGCGTGCAGCATTGGCGCCTTGAGCCTTGAGCCTAATGTGCTCAACCGGCCGTTGCTCGCGCTGATCGCCTACGGTGCGACGATCCTGGCGTTCTTGGGCGGGGTGCATTGGGGGTTCGCGCTGGACGATGGCGGCACGCCGACGGTGCTGGTGCAACGGGCGCGCTTCGGCCTGGGCGTGCTGCCGTCGCTGGTGGGGTGGCTGGCGCTGCTGGTGACGTTCCTGGACCTGCCGATGGCCGGGCTGCTGATCCTGATCGCCGGCCTTATTATCCTGACGCTAGTGGAGGGGCGAGCCACCCGGTATCAGCTGATGCCGCGCAGCTACATGCGGCTGCGCTGGGTCCTATCGGCGGGAGTGTTGGGCTGCCTGGTGACGGTGTTCGTGGTTCGCGCGCTGGGCGGACGGATCGTGCTGTGATGCGCGTGCGCCTGATTGGCAAATCGGCCGCGCAAAAGCTGAAGAAGCTGCCCGCTGCCCCCTCTCCCTCCGGGAAAGGGCCGGGGTGAGGGAAGCCGGGAGGGCCTAACCTGGCCGAGGCAGCAGCAAACCTTGGCTCCCAATACGGCACAGATTGCCCGTTCCACCAGCCTCGGTTGCAAGGCTTGCGGCAATTCCATGTCCCAGGGTTACTAAGCCTTCGCTGTTAGGAATTGGTTTACACCGCGCCAAACGACGCAACTCCGATGGACAACCGCGCCGGACCTTCTACCCTCCTGGCATACGCAACGGCAGGAGCCGGATTGAAGGTATTCTGGGACCCCGAGCAGTTGCAGCACGCGCCCAGCTTCTTCCTGCAACGCGGCGTCGTGCGCCCAAACTTCGAGGTTCCCGCCCGCGCCTTGGCACTGCTGGAGGGCTGCGCCTCCCTGGGCGTGCGCCCTGAAACCCCGCCGCCGCCCGACCGAGCGGCCATCGAGGCCGTGCACGGTCCCGCCTACCTGGATTTCCTGCGCGATGCCCCAGCCCAGTGGGCGGCGCTACCGACATCTGGGCCGGAGTTGGTGCCGAACATCCATCCGTCGCCCGAGATGCTCGCCAATGGCGCGCGGTTCAGCCCGGCGGTCGTGAACCAGCTTGGCTGGTTCACCGCCGATACGTCCTGCCCGATCTCGGCCGCAACCTGGCCCGCTGCCCTGGCCGCCGCAGCCGGCGCCATCGCCGCGGCGGACGAGGCCGCTGCCGGCCGAACCGCCTATGCCCTGGCGCGGCCGCCCGGCCATCATGCCTATCCTCAACGCGCCGGCGGCCACTGCTACCTCAACAACACCGCCATCGCCGCGCAACGCCTGCGGGACCGCGGCGCCGCACGGGTGGCGGTGCTGGACATCGACAGCCACCATGGCAATGGCACGCAGGGCATCTTCTGGGACCGCGATGACGTGATGTTCGTCTCCGTCCATGGCGACCCGGCAGGCTACTATCCCTGGTATGTCGGCTTTGCCGAGGAGCGCGGCGGCGGCACGGGACTTGGATGCAACCTCAACCTACCGTTGGCCCAGGGCAGCGGCGATGCGGAGTGGCTGTCCGCGGTGGATGCCGGGCTGGGCGCGATACGCCGCCATGCCGCGGACGCGCTGGTGCTGAGCCTCGGCTTCGACGCCTCCGAGGACGAGCCGCTGAGCTACTTGCGGGTCACGCCGGACGGTTTCGCCCGGGCGGCGGCGGCGATCCGGGGGTTGGGCCTGCCAACCGCCATCGTGCAAGAGGGCGGCTACAACACCGAGGTGATCGGCGGCCTGCTCGCCCGGTTCCTCGGTGCCTACGCCGGATGACCCTCGCCCGCATCAGCAGCTTCGCCTTCAGCGGCATCGAGGCTGTCCCCGTCGAGGTACAGGTGCAGATCAGCAGCGGCCTGCCCGCCTTCTTGATCGTCGGCCTGCCGGACAAGGCGGTCGGCGAGGCGCGCGAGCGAGTGCGCGCCGCGCTGACGGCGATGGGCCTGTCGCTGCCGCCCAAGCGCGTCCTGATCAACCTCGCCCCGGCCGACCTGCAAAAGGAGGGCAGCCACTTCGACCTGCCCATCGCCCTGTGCGTGCTGGCCGCCATGGGCATCCTGCCGCAGGACGAGGTCGCGGGCTACGCGGCCCTGGGCGAGCTGTCCCTGGACGGCGGCGTGAACCCGGTGGCTGGCGTGCTGCCCGCGGCGCTGGCGGCGTCCGCGCACGACCTCGGCCTGATCTGCCCGGCGGCGCAGGGCGGCGAGGCTGCCTGGGCCGGGCGGATCGAGGTGCTGGCCGCGCCAAGCCTGCTTGCCGTCATCAACCACTTCCGCGGCACGCAGGTGCTGGCCCCGCCGATGCCGACCGTCCCCGCCGACGCCCCACCCGGCCCGGACCTCGCCGATGTGCGCGGCATGGAGACCGCCAAGCGTGCCCTGGAGATCGCCGCCGCCGGGGCGCACAACCTGATGCTGGTCGGCCCGCCCGGCGCTGGGAAGTCGATGCTGGCCGCCCGGCTGGCGCATCTGCTGCCCGACCTGACGCCGGCCGACGCGCTGGAGGTCAGCATGATCCATAGCGTCGCCGGGCTGCTGGACGGCGGGCGGCTGGTGATGAGGCCGCCGTTCCGCGAACCGCACCATGGCGCCTCGCAGGCGGCGCTGACCGGCGGCGGCCAGCGCGCCAAGCCCGGCGAGGTCAGCCTGGCCCACCGCGGCGTGCTGTTCCTCGATGAGTTGCCGGAGTTCCCGCGCCAGGCCCTGGAAACCCTGCGCCAGCCCCTGGAGAGCGGACGCACCACCGTCGCCCGCGCCGCCGCGCACGTTACCTACCCCGCACGGTTCCAGCTTGTTGCCGCGATGAACCCGTGCCGGTGCGGCTACCTCGGCGACGCCGCGCGGGAGTGCAGCCGGGCGCCACGCTGCGGCGAAGACTACTTGGGCCGCATCAGCGGGCCGCTGCTGGACCGCATCGACATGACGGTGCAGGTGCAGCCGATCCCGCCCGCCGAGCTGTCCCGCGCGCCGCGCGGCGAGGCCAGCGCCGCCGTCGCCGCCCGGGTGTGCTCCGCCCGGACCGCCCAGCGGGTCCGCTATGCTAAGGGGAGCTGCGCCAATGCGGGCGCCACCAATGCGGAGGCCGACATGGGCGGCATCGAGCTGCATCCGGAGGCCCGCACCCTGGCCGAGCAGGCGGCCGAGAAGCTGCGGCTATCGGCCCGCGGCTTTACCCGGGTGTTGCGGGTGGCGCGCACCATCGCCGACCTGGCCGCGGTGCCGCAGGTGCGCCGGGCGGACATCGCGGAGGCGCTGGCGTATCGGCATCGCGTGCCGGGCCGCGGCGTTTGAACGATCCTTTTTAGGCTTGCGCTCACGTGACACCGCCATACCTGCTGCTCCCTCTCCCGCTTCGGGAGAGGGCCGGGGTGAGGAGGTCTCGCTGTTTCGGTGCCCTTAGCGGGACGATCAGCACCGCCGGAACTGGGCTGTCTGGACCTGGGGACCGCACTGCAAGGCCCCCTCACCCCAGCCCTCTCCCGAAGCGGGGAGAGGGAACAGCAAGTGCGGTCTTTGCGTCCTGGCAGTGTCACGTGAGTGCAAGCCTGCTTAGCTCGCCCGGAACGCGTCCGCGATCCGCCGGACCTGCCCGGCCGCATCCACTAGCATCAGATCGAACCGCACCCCGGCACTGCCCCAATCCGGATGCTCCGCCAGCACGATTTCGGCCGCTGCCAGCAGCCGCGCCTGTTGCCGTGCTCCCAACGCGACGGCAGCGCCGGCCAAGGTCGGGCGCCGCTTCACCTCGATGAACGCCAGCAGCCCGGCCCGGTCCGCGACAAGGTCGATCTCGCCAGCCGCAGTCCGCAGCCGCCGGGCCAGGATCAGCCAGCCATCCCGCATCAGCGCTGCTTCAGCCGCGGCCTCTGCCGCCACGCCGCTGCGCTGGGATGCGCTGCCCCGTGCCGCCCTAGGCCCGGCGGCCACGGCCATCATTGCGCGCACGGCGAGCGTTGGCGGCCGTCCCGCCCTTCCTCGACCGCATGGCAAGCCACCAGCACCCCACCCGCCGGCGTGTAGCCCGGCCGCTCGACCCGGCACCGCTCATTGGCCAACGGGCAGCGCGGATGGAACGGGCAGCCCTGCGGCGGGTTGATTGGGCTGGGCACCTCGCCGCCCACCGCCGCACGGGCACGGCCGGACATCGACAGGTCCGGGATCGCCTCCAGCAGCAGGCGCGTATAGGGGTGCCGGGGCGTGCCGAAGATCGCCTTGCCGGGGCCGTATTCGACGATGCGGCCCAGGTACATCACCCCCAACTGGTCCGACATATGCCGCACGACCGACAGGTTGTGGCTGATGAACAGGTAAGACAGGCGCAGCCGCTGCTGCAGGTCGCGCATCAGGTTCAGGATTTGCGCCTGCACCGACACGTCCAGCGCGCTCGTCGGCTCGTCGCACACCAGGAACTCCGGCTCGCTGGATAGGGCGCGGGCGATGCTGATCCTCTGGCGCTGGCCGCCGCTGAACTCGTGCGGGAACTTCTCGCCGTCGTGCGGGGACAGGCCGACCTGGGTCAGGAGCTGACCGACGCGGTCCAGAACGTCGCGCCGGCCCTGTAACAGGCGAAAGGCGCGGATCGGCTCGGCCACGATGTCGCGCACCCGCCAGCGCGGGTTCAGCGACGCATAGGGGTCCTGGAATATCATGTTGATCCGCCGGCGCAGCGCGGGTTGGGCGCGGGCGGCGGACAGGTTGACGCCCTCGAACAGGATCGACCCGGCGGATGGCGTGTAAAGCCCGACCGCCAGCCGGGCGACGGTGCTCTTGCCGCAGCCGCTTTCGCCCACCAGCGACAGGGTGGTGCCGCGCGGGATGCTGAACGACACCTCGTCCACCGCGCGCAGCGTCTGGCGCGGCTCCCGGGCCAGGGTGCGGGTCAGCCAGGGGCGGGACACGTCGAAGTAACGGCTGACCTTATCCGCGGCCATGACGATGGCGTCAGCGGGCGCGTCGGCGGGCGGGCTGGACGCGGGCCGGCCGGGGTGGGCGCCGTCAAGCATGGTCCGCCCCCACCCGCCCGGCTTCGACGTGGGCCGGGTCATGCAGCCAGCAAGCGGCCTGGGTGCCGCGGGCGGGCATCAGGCCCGGCCGGTCCTGCACGCAGCGGTCAAACACCTTGGGGCAGCGCGGGTTATATGGGCAGCCCGGCGGGATCGCGGTCAGCCGCGGCATCGCCCCGTCGATCTGCCGCAACCGGTCCACCCGCACGTCCAGCGCCGGGATGCTGGCCATCAGCCCCTCGGTATAGGGGTGCGACGGGCGCTGGATCACCTCGCGCACCGGGCCGATTTCGACGATGCGGCCGGCATACATGACCGCCACCCGGTCCGCCGTCTCCGCGATCACGCCCATGTCGTGCGTGACCAGCATCACCGCCGTGCCATGCTCCCGCGTCAGCCCCTTCAGCAGGGCGATGATCCCGGCCTGGATCGACACGTCCAGCGCCGTCGTCGGCTCGTCGGCGATCACCAGCCGCGGTTCCGCGCACAGCGCCAGGGCGATTACCACCCGCTGCCGCATCCCGCCGCTGAACTCGTGCGGGTAGGAGTCGATCCGCCGGGCAGCGGCGGGGATGCCCACTCGCTCCAGCCAGCCGACCGCCCGATGCCGCGCTTCCCTGTCGGATAGGCGCAGGTGGGTCTGCATGGTTTCAGCGAGTTGCCGGCCCACGGTGTAGAGCGGGTCCAGCGTCGTCAGCGGGTCCTGGAAGATCGCCCCGACCTGCCGGCCGCGTATGCGCCGCAACTGCTCGTAGGGCAGCCGGTCGATCCGCACGCCGTCCAGCATCACCTGACCGCCGCTGATCCGGCCGGGCCTCTCCAGCAGGCCGATGATGGCCGCCCCGGTCAGCGACTTGCCCGCGCCGCTCTCGCCCACCACGCCCAGCACCTCGCCCGGCGCGATGCTGAACGTCACCCCGTCCAGCGCCCGCAAGGTGCCGCGGCGGCCGGGGAACTCGACGGACAGGTTATCAACCGCGAGCAGCGGGGCATTGGACAGCGGGGCGCTGGGCGCCGAGGCGTCGGGCGGGGCCACTAGCGCAGCCTCGGGTTCAAGGCGTCGCGCACCCAGTCGCCGAGCAGGTTGATCGACAGCACCATCAGCACCAGGGCCACGCCGGGGAAGATGGTGATCCACCACTCGCCGCTGAACAGGAAGTTGTTGCCGATACGGATCAGCGTGCCGACCGAGGGCTGCGTGGGCGGCAGGCCCACGCCCAGGAAGGACAGCGTCGCCTCGGTGATGATCGCCAGCCCCACCGTAAGGGTGCCGACGACGAACACTGGGCCGAGCACGTTGGGCAGGATGTGCGTCACCATGATCCGGGCGGGGGACAGGCCGATCACCCTGGCGGCCATCACGTACTCCTTGTTGCGCTCGACCAGGGTGGACCCGCGGATGGTGCGGGCGAACTGCGGCCAGAAGCTGATGCCGATGGCGAAGATCAGCACGTAGATCTCCAGCGTCTCATGCAGCCCGGCGGGCAGCACCGCCGACACCACGCCATCGACCAGCAGCGCGATCAGGATGGCCGGGAACGATAGCTGCACGTCCGCCACCCGCATCAGCGCGGCATCGACGGCCCCGCCGGCATAGCCCGCCACCAACCCGACGCTGATCCCGACGACCACCGCGAACGCCACCGACGCGAAGCCGACGATGAAGCTGATGCGTGCGCCGTACATGATGCCCGACAGCAGGTCGCGTCCCTGGTCGTCGGTGCCGAGCGGATGCGCCCAGCCCCCCTCCGCCGAGAATACCGGCGGGATGAAGCTATCCATCAGGCTCAGGCTGGCCAGGTCGAACGGGTCGTAGGGCGCCAGCCAACGCGAGAACATCGACGCCACCAGCAGCACCAGCAGCACCGCCGCCGAGACGACCGCGATGGGCGACGTGCGGAAGCTGTAGGCGACATCGCCATCCCAGGCACGGGCGAGCGCCCCGCTCAACGTGCGGCGCCCACCGCGGCGCGCGAGATGCGCAGGCGCGGATCGACGGCGTAGTACAGCAGGTCCACCACCAGGTTGATCAGCACGAACAGCACCGAGATCAGCATCAGGTAGGCCCCCATCACCGGGATGTCGGCGACCTGGACGGATTGCACGAACAGCAGGCCCATGCCGGGCCACTGGAACACCGTCTCGGTCACGATGGAGAACGCGATGGTGCCGCCGATCTGCAGCCCGGCGATGGTGATGACCGGCACCAGCGTGTTCTTCAGCGCATGGCCGAAGTTGATGGCGCGGTCCCCCAGTCCCCGTGCCCGGGCGAACTTGATGTAGTCCGACCGCAGCACCTCCAGCATTTCCGCCCGCACCAGCCGCATGATCAGCGTCATCTGGAACAGCCCCAGCGTGACCGCCGGCAGCACCAGCGCCTTCAGGCCCTTGGCGGTCAAGAACCCGGTGCTCCAGTGCGAGAAGTGCACCACGTCGCCGCGGCCGAAACTCGGCAGCCAGCCCAGCAGCACGCTGAACACCAGGATCAGCAGGATGCCGATCAGGAACGTCGGCAGCGACACGCCGATCAGGCTGAACACCATGAACAGCCGGGACGTGACCGAGGTGCGGTGGATGCCGGTATAGACGCCCATCGGCACCCCTACGGCCAGCGCCAGCATGGCGGCGGTTGCGGCCAGCTCCAGCGTGGCCGGCAGGCGCTCGGCGATCAGGTCCATCACCGGCCGGGCCAGGCGGTAGCTGACGCCGAAGTTGCCGTGCAGCGCGTTCCACATGAACTTGGCGTACTGCACGAGGAACGGTTGGTCGAGGCCAAGCTGCTGCACCAGCGCCACCCGCTGCGCCTCGGTGTAGTCCTGGCCCAGCATGATGCTGACGGGATCGCCGACGAAGGCGAACATGGCATAGGCGATCAGCCCGACCACCAGCAGCACCGGAACAGCTTGCAGGACGCGGCTGAGGATGAAGGCAGGCATGTGTGGGTTCCCCGGGGCTAATCCCTGGCTGCGACCGGTGGCCCCGCATCTAAGGCGGGTTGGATAGGCAGGCCAAGCAATTCAGGGGCCAGCCTACCGGGTGCCAGCGTACTGGGGACTGGCGCATCGGGCGCCAGCGTAGCCGGGTCCGACGCATCCGGGGCCGGGTCCGGCTCGGGGGCCAGCGTATCGGCGCCCGCGAACTCCGCCACCAGGGTGAAGCCGACCCCTAGCAGCACCGGACCCAGGAAGATGCCCAGCAGGCCGAATGCCAGCGCCCCGCCCAACACGCCCAGGATGGTCAGCAGGAACGGCAGTTGCGCGCCACGGGCGATGAAGTACGGCTGGATCAGGTTGTAGGCCCCGGTGATGAAGAACAGCCCGTAGCACCCCAGGAAGATGCCCCACCCCGTATGCCCGGCCCCGAGCAGCCATAGCATCGCCGGAATCCAGACGACCGGCGCCCCGATGGGCAGCACGGACAGCAATCCCGCGACCGCCCCAAGCAGCAGCGGCCGCGGCACGCCGGACACCCACATGCCGAAGCTGGTCAGCAGCCCCTGCACCAGCGCCGTCCCCAGGATGCCGTAAACGGTGCCGCGCACCGTGGCCCCGGTCACCGCCACCAGCCGCTCGGCGTGGCTGCCGGCGATGCGGTGCACGATGCGGTTGAGGTGGACCGCCATCCGGTCCCCCGACGCCCAAAAGAAGAACGCCACCAGCAGCGCCATCAGGAACTGCAGCAGTCCCCCGGCGATGCCCAGCAGCACGTCCAACCCCTGCTCGGCGATCATGCCGAAGTATGGCTTGAAGAAGCTGACCATGGCGCTGAGGTCGGCCGCCCACTCGTTCCAGTAGTTGGCCAGGGTGGGGCCGAGCAGCGGCACGGGATACAGCCACGCCGGGGCGCCGGGCAGCCCGGCGTTCAGCGCAGTCTCGATAGAGGTGCGGAGCTGCGCTACGTCCTCCGCACCGGCCGGCGCCGCGAGCGCCAGCGGCAGCACGATCAGCACCGTCGTCAGCGCCACCATGATCCCCGCCGCCACGCCGCGCCGGACGTGCAGGCGCAGCCGGGTCCAGGTGAACACCGGCCAGGTGGTGTAGGCCAGGATCGCCGCCCACAGAATCGCCGACAGGAACGGCCGCAGCACCAGCACGCAGCCGATGGCGATGCCGACCAGCAGCAGGCCCATCAGCAGGCGTTCGGCGAGCAGCTCGGTTGGCGGCTTCATTGCAGGGGTGCCCATGGCAGGCCCGTCCGGTACCCAACCCGGGGCCGGATTGCAACCGGCCCCGGTTCCGGCCGATGCTCCGCATGCCCTGATGCTCAGTCAAATATGAGGACAACCCATGCCCCGCCTGGCCGCCAACCTGTCCATGATGTTCAATGAGGTGCCGTTCCTCGACCGCTTCGACGCGGCGGCGAAGGCCGGGTTCAAGGGCGTGGAGTTCCTGTTCCCCTACGACCACCCTGCCACCGACATCCGCTCCCGGCTGGACGGCGCCGGGCTGGAGCTGGCGCTGTTCAACATGCCGCCGGGCGACTGGGCCGCCGGGGAGCGCGGCACCGCCAGCCTGCCCGGCCGCGAGCAGGAATTCCGTGACGGCGTGCACCGCGCCATTGATTATGCCGGGGCGCTAGGGTGCAAGCTGGTGCACTGCATGGCCGGCATCCCGCCCGTCGGCGTCGCGCACGGGACGGCGGCGGCGCTGTATGCCGCCAACCTCGCCTGGGCGGCGGAGCACACCGTGGCGGCGGGGCTGCGGATCGCGCTGGAGCCGATCAACCACCGCGACATGCCGGGCTTCTTCCTCAACACCACGGGCCAGGCGGCCGACATCGTGGAGGCGCTGGGCCGCGACCGGGTGGGGCTGCAGTTCGACCTGTACCACACGCAGATCACCGAGGGCGACCTGACCAAGCGCATGGCGGCGCTGCTGCCGATCATTGTGCACATGCAGGTGGCGGACGTTCCGGCCCGGCACGAGCCCGGCACGGGGGAGATCGGCTGGGACTATGTGCTGCCACAGATTGATGCGCTCGGCTACAGCGGCTGGGTCGGCTGCGAGTACAGGCCGGCCGGGGACACGGTGGCGGGCCTTGCCTGGCGCGGGCGGTTCCGGGTGTGAAATCTGGGATCAGGGTCACCCACAGCGAATATTTCTGCTTACGGACGCAATAATCACACCACGCGACTCGACAAAGGTTGTAGCATGTTAACGAACGAGCAACGCGGCAACCGGCCCGCGATTGCCCTGCGCAAGGACGTGCCATGCGGTTTGCAGAGATCGGCCAGCAGTTGAGAGCCTACCGGATCGAGTCCGGGTTGCGTGCAGAGGAGATTGCAGCGCGCCTCGGCGTTTCGCGCGCCGCGCTTTATCGATACGAAAAGGGCGAGGTCATCAAGCTCGACACCGTCAAGCGGCTGGCGGAGCTGCTGAAGGTGTCGCCGCTGTCGCTGCTCGGCATCGGCGTGGAGTACTACAGCCGGTCGGTCGGCTACTTCGAGCGCATCCGGCAGATCGAGGAGAGCGCGGACCAGATCCTGCAGGTGTTCGGCCCATTCGCCTACCTCACGACCTCGGACCAGTTCGACCGGACGATGGCCGATGGGCTGGCGGAGACGGCGGAGCAGGCGCCGGCCGAGCGGGCCGCGTCGCGTGCCGCCGCCGACCAGGTGCTGGGCATCCTGGCCTCGCGCAAGCGGATGTACCTGCAGCGCAAGCCCGGCATCATCGCGCTGCTGTCGCTGTCATCGATCCGGGCGTTCCTGGACCAAGGCCTGCTGGGCGGCCTGAAGCTGTCCGATCCCCTGCGCCAGCAGTGCCGCAAGGTGGCCGCGGCCGAGATCGAGCACATCGCCGGCCTGATGGAGACCGAGCCGATGGGCCTGCAGTTCGGCCTGCTGGCCGGCCCGGACCCCTCGGCGTCGTTCAAGATCCTGCGCTCGCGCGACCGGGCGATGCTGGCGGTGAATCCGTTCCGTGCCGACACGGCGCCGACGATGCAGACCGGCGTTGCGATGATCACTGGCGCCGACGAGGCCGTCGCCAGCCATCAGCGCGTGGCGGAGGCGATGTGGCGCGACGCCACCAAGGGGGCGACCGCCGCGTCGCGGCTGCGGGCGATGCTGGGCGCCAACGCGTAGCGGAGGGTGGCCCGGCGGGCGCCGTCCCGCTAAAGGAGGGGACATGGCCGACCTGCCCCCCAATCCCGACGTCAGCATCGAGTCTTGTGAAACCGCCTGGTCGGGACGGTTCAACGTGGACGTGGTCCGCTTCCGCAACCGGCGGTTCGACGGGCAGATGTCCAAAGTGCGCACCTGGGAGCTGTTCGTGCGCGGCCGGGCCGCGGCGGTGCTGCCCTATGATCCCCATACCGACCAGGTCGTGCTGATCGAGCAGTTCCGCCTGCCCGCCCTTGCCGCCGGGGTGCCGCCGGTGATGATGGAGATCCCTGCCGGCATGTGCGACGCCGGCGAGGACCCGGCCGCGACCGTCATGCGCGAGGCCAAGGAGGAGATGGGCCTGCAAGCCAACCTGCTGGAGCCCATCGGCGACTTCGTGCTGACGCCCGGCGCGTCCGATGAGCGGTGCACCCTGTTTGCGGGCCGCATCAAGGCGCCGGCTGCCGGGCCGGATGGCTTGGTCGGCTATGGCGGACTGGGATCGGAGAACGAGGACATCCGCATCTGGCTGCGCCCGGCCGAGGCGGTGATCGCGGAGGCCGTCGCCGGGCATTACCCGAATTCCGTCACCACCATCGCGCTGCTGTGGCTGGCCGCCCGGCGCGATTGGCTGCGGGCCCGGTGGACCGCGGCATGACCGAGCGGCTGTTCCTGGACGACTCCACGCTGCGCGAGGCGGCGGCGGTCGTGCTGTCCTCGGACGCGGCGGGCATCGTGCTGGACCGCACGCCGTTCTATGCCCGCAGCGGCGGCCAGCCGGGCGACAGCGGCACGCTGCGCTGGCCCGGCGGCGAGGTGTCCGTGACCGAGGCGGTGAAGGGCGAAGGCGCCGCCATCCTACACCTTCCTGCGCCTGATGGCGTGCTGCCGCCGCTGGGCACAGAAGTCGTGGCGAGCCTGGATTGGCCGCGCCGCCACGCCCTGATGCGGATGCACACTGCCCTGCACCTGCTGTGCAGCCTGCTGCCCGGCGCCGCTGTCACCGGCGGGCAGATCGGTGCCGAGCGGTCGCGGCTGGACTTCGACCTGCCGGAGGCGCCGGGCCGCGAGGCGCTGGAGGACGGCTTCCGCGCGCTGGTCGCCGCCGCGCATCCGGTGACGACGGAGTGGGTGGACGAGGCGGTGCTCGACAGCAACCCCGGCCTGGTCCGCACCCTGTCGGTGCAGCCGCCGCGTGGGACCGGGCGGCTGCGGCTGGTCCGCATCGGCGGGGACTCGCCGGTCGATCTGCAGCCCTGCGGCGGCACCCACGTTGCCAGCACGGCGGAGGTCGGCACCGTCCGGGTGGTGAAGATCGAGAACAAGGGCCGGCAGAACCGCCGCATCGCCCTGGCGCTGGAGGGTTAGCATGGACGCGCTGGTCTCGACCGAGTGGCTCGCGGCCCACCTGCACGATGGAAACCTGCTGGTGTTCGACGCGACCAAGTACTTGCCCACGGACGGCAAGGACGGCCTGGTGGAATTCGGCCGCGCGCACATCCCGGGGGCGCGGTTCTTCGACATCGATGCGGTTGCCGACCCCGACACGACGCTGCCCCACATGGTGCCGTCGCCGGGGCGGTTCGAGCGGATGCTGGGTGCGCTCGGGGTGTCCAACGGCAGCCGGGTGGTGTTCTACGACCAGAAGGGCATCGCCTCCGCCCCGCGCGGCTGGTGGATGATGGGGCTGTTCGGGCACGACGAGGCGGCCGTGCTGGATGGCGGGCTGCCCAAGTGGCTGCGCGAGGACCGGCCGGTCGAGGCCGGGCCGCCCGGCACCCCGCCCCCGGCCACGTTCCAGGCCACGTTCCGCGCCACGCGGCTGCGCGGCATCGGCGACATGCTGCGGGTTGACCCCGGGACGGTGGTGCTGGACGCCCGGCCCAAGGGGCGGTTCGACGGCACCGCGCCGGAGCCGCGGCCCGGCCTGCCCAGCGGCCACATGCCCGGCAGCGGCAGCCTGCCCTTCACGGCGCTGCTGCACCCGGACGGCACGATGCTGGACCCGGACCGCCTGCGCGCCGTCCTGGCCGAGGCTGGCGCGGATGGCGCGCGGCCCGTCGTCACCAGTTGCGGCACGGGGGTCACGGCGACCATCTTGACCCTGGCCCTGCAGCACGCCGGCCTGCCCGTGGGCGCCGTATATGACGGATCATGGACCGAGTGGGCCAGCCGGCCCGACACCCCCAAGGAGACCACCTGATGCCCGACGACCAGTCCGGACGCGCCCCGCCCCTGGGCCATGACACGGAGCACGGCATGGGCTTCAACACCCGCCTGTCCCATGCCGGACGCGCCGGCACGCGCATCCATGGCTTCGTCAATCCGCCGGTGGCCCGCGGCTCCACCGTGCTGTATCCAAGTTGCGCCGACCGCAAGAGCCTGGGCGCGAAGCGGCTGGAGCAGTCGCTGATCTACGGCGTGCTGGGTGGCCCCACGCACCATGCGCTGGAGGACGTGGTGGCGGAGATCGAGGGCGGCACCCGCTGCCAGATCGTCTCCTCCGGCCTGGCTGCCGTCACCACGCCGTTGCTGGCCTACCTGGGGGCTGGGGACCACGTGCTGGTGCCGGACAGTTCCTACGGTCCGACCCGCGCCTTCTGCGACGGCTTGCTGACGCGGATGGGCGTGACCACGACCTACTACCCGCCCGAGATCGACGGCGCCGGGTTGCAGGCGCTGCTGCGGCCCAACACGAAGGTCGTCCACACCGAGTCCCCCGGCAGCCACACCTTCGAGGTGCAGGACATCCCTGCCCTTGCCGCCGTCGCGCATGCACACGGGGCCAAGGTGCTGATGGACAACACCTGGGGCATCCACTTTTTCCAGCCGTTCCAGCATGGCGTCGATGTGTCGATCCAGGCGTTGACCAAGTATGTCGCCGGCCACTCGGACGTGCTGCTGGGCAGCATCACGACGGCGAGCGATGAGGATTGGGAGCGCGTCCGCATGACGGCGCTGTCGCTGGGCCAGTATGCCAGCCCGGATGATTGCTGGCTGGCGTTGCGCGGTGTCCGCACCATGGGCGTGCGGCTGCGGCAGCAAATGCAGTCGGGGATCGAGGTTGCCGAGTGGTTCGCGTCGCGGCCGGAGGTTGCGCAGGTGCTGCACCCTGCCCTGCCCGGCGCACCCGGCCATGCCCTGTGGAAGCGCGACTTCACCGGCGCATGCAGCCTGTTCGGCGTGGAGTTCCAGCCGCAATACCGCGACTTGGCGACGCAGGCGATGATCGACAGCCTGGAGCTGTTCGGCATCGGCGCAAGCTGGGGCGGCTACGAAAGCCTGGTGCTGCCCACGACGGGGCACCTGACGCGAACGGCGGGAACCGGCAACTTCGCCGGGCCGGTCGTGCGGTTCCATATCGGGCTGGAGGACGTGGCGGACCTGACTGCGGACCTGGATCGCGGCATGGCGGTGCTGCGTGCCTATGCAGGCTGACGCGGTCATCGCCGCCCTGCGCTTCAACGCGGACGGGCTGGTGGCGGCGGTGGCGCAGCAGCACGACACGGGGGAGGTGCTGATGCTGGCCTGGATGAACGCGGCGGCCGTGGCGGAGACGCTTGCCACCGGCCGGGCTTGCTATTGGAGCCGCAGCCGCTCCGCACCCTGGCGTAAGGGCGAGACCAGCGGCCAGACGCAGCGCCTGGTGGACCTGCGGGTGGATTGCGACGGCGATGCGGTGCTGCTGCTGGTCGATCAGCACGGCGTTGCCTGCCATACCGGGCGGCGTTCATGCTTCTACCAGGCGGCGCGGGATGGCCTGCTGGTGGAGATTACCCAGCCGCTGGTTGATGCGGAGGCGCTGTATGCCAGCGCGTCCGCCCCGGACGGTTGATCGCAGCCGTGTTTAAGCCTGATCGCGCCTGAGCCGTGCCGTCATTGCGAGCCGGCTTCGGCACGGCAGTCCAGGGGCGGCCAGGGCAGTCAATGCGGCCCTGGATTGCCACGCCGCAAGCGCGGCTCGCAATGACGGCACGGCTCGGGACCGGAGCGGTTGGCGTGACGACGCCTCGTGCCGCGGCTTAACGCGTCTCCCTGCGCCCCGCCGCCGCCAGCAGGTTTGCCCGTTTTGGCATCGCTTCGAACATCCAGCCCGGGTACTCCTTGGGTAGGCTGCTCACCTGGTCGAGGGCGTCGAGTTCCGCCGCCGTCAGCTCCACCTCCGTCGCGCCGATGTTGTCCTCAAGCTGATCCAGCCGCTTGGCGCCGATGATGACGCTGCTGACCACCCGCTGGTGCAGCAGCCAGGCCAGGGCAACCTGCGCCACCGACACGCCGCGGGCCTCGGCCATGGGCCGCATGGCGTCGATGCAGCCGAAGGCGCGGTCGTGCGCGACGGGCGGGAACGGCAGGACGGCACGGCGGCTGCCAGCAGTACCCTCCTGCTCGCGGTTGTACTTGCCGCTGAGCAGGCCGCCGGCCAGGGGGCTCCAGACCATCAGGCCCACGCCCTCGCTGCGCAGCATCGGCACGATCTCGCGCTCCAGGTCGCGGCCGGCGACGGTGTAGTAGGCTTGCAGGCTCTCGAACCGGGCCAGGCCGAGGCGCTCGGCGATGCCCAGGGCCTTCATGACCTGCCAGGCGGCCCAATTGGATACGCCGACATAGCGGACGTGGCCGTGCTGCACGAGGGTGTCCAGGGCGCGGACGGTTTCCTCGATGGGCGTCGCCGGGTCGAAGCCGTGCACCTGGTAGAGGTCGATGTGATCGAGCTGCAGGCGCTTGAGGCTGGCCTTCACCGCGCTGATGAGGTGCAGGCGCGAGTTGCCGCCGCCGTTGGGGCCGGGGCCGGTCGGGCCATACCCCTTGGTGGCGACGACGATGCTGTCGCGCGGCGCCTGCAGGTTGCGGAGCGCCTGGCCGGTAATCTCCTCGGACAGGCCGTCCGAGTACACGTCCGCGGTGTCGATGAAGTTGATGCCGGCCTCGATGGCGCGGCCGACCAGCCGTTCGGCCCCGGCCTGGTCGAGGTCGCCCATCTTGCTCCAAACCTCGCCGGCGCCGCCGAAGGTCATGGTGCCCAGGCAGAGTTCGGAGACGAAAAGGCCGGTGCGGCCGAGCTTGTTCATTCGCATGGCATGTCCTTTGACGCCGTAGGATCGAAGCGCCTAATGGCCTGACGTGGGTTGTGCCGCTCCGGGCGGCAGTCGCGTCACCCGCTGGATGGCGGTGGCGGGCAGCGGCCCGTAGAGGTGAGGGAACGGGTCCATCCCGGCCTCGCTCGCCTCCCACCGCACGTCGTCCAGCGCGGCGGGGTCCAGATGCAGCAGCACCAGCCCGAGGTGCCCGGCGAAGTGCCGGGCCAGCACGAACGGCAGTTGCGCCGGGGTGCACAGGTGCAGGAAGCCGCCCTCCGGCGTGGCAGGCGGCCCGGCGGCCCAGGCGTCCGCCGTGGTGACGTGCAGCAGGGTCATGCGTGGCGCAGCTTTGCGGACAGGATGCAGGATGCCAGCAGCAGCGCGGCCGTGTTGGCGAGGATCATCGGCGTCGAACCCGACATCAGCCCGTACGCCAGCCACAGCCCGACGCCGGTGACGAACATCAGCAGCATCCGCAGGCTGGATTCCCGCGCGCTGCCGCTGTTCCAGGTCCGCACCACCTGCGGCACGAAGGCTATCGTGGTCAGCAATCCCGCGAGCATCCCGATGGCCTTGGTCCAGCCGGTCATGTTGCACCCCTGCCCTGCCCTCCCTATGCAGGCAGCCATGCCCGCCTGCAACCCGCCTTCCCATGTGCCTGATCCCATGTGCCTGATCCCATGCCCTTGATTTACGTTGTCGCCGGGGAGGCCAGCGGCGATGTGCTGGGCGCGCGGCTGATCGGGGCCATCCGCGCCGTGCGGGCGGACGCCGAGTTTGCCGGGGTCGGCGGGGCGCGCATGGCGGAGCATGGGTTCCACAGCCTGTATCCAATGGCCGACCTGTCCGTCATGGGCATCATCGAGGTGCTGCCGCGCATCCAGGTGCTGCGCCGCCGCTTTGCCGAGACCATGGCGGACATCGCCTGGCTGAGGCCCGATGTCGTCGTCACCATCGACAGCCCCGGCTTCATGCACCGCATCCTGGCCGCCTGCGTACGGCTGGGCATCCCGCGGGTGCATTATGTCGCGCCGCAGGTCTGGGCATGGCGGGCGCACCGGGTGAAGCACTACCCGGGCTTGTGGGACCGCCTGCTGTGCCTGCTGCCGTTCGAGCCGGCCTGGTTCGCCGAGCGCGGCCTGCAGGCGACCTTCGTAGGCCACCCCGTGCTGGAGTCCGGCGCCGACCGGGGCGACGCCGCCCGCTTCCGTGCCACGCATGGCATTGCGCCGGACCAGCCGGTGCTGATCCTGATGCCCGGCAGCCGCCGGTCCGAGGCGCCGCGCCTGCTGCCGGTGTTCGGCCGCACGCTGCGCCGCCTGGCCCAGCAGGAGCCGGCGCTGCGCCCGGTGCTGCCGGTATCCGCCGTGGTCGCCGAGGTGGTGCGGCGCAAGGCCGCCGACTGGCCGGTGCCGCCCATCATCGTCACCGAAGTCGCCGACAAGCACGACGCCTACGCCGCCGCCAATGCCGCGCTGACGAAATCCGGCACCTCCACGCTGGAGCTGGCGCTGGCCGGGGTGCCGATGGCCGTCGCCTACCGCATCAACCCGCTGACCGCCGTCATGGCCCGGCGCATGATCCAGGTGCCGCATGTCGCCATGGTCAACCTGCTGGCCGGCCGCCGCCTCGTGCCGGAGCTGCTGCAGGAGAACTGCACGGCCGATACGCTGAGCCGCACCGCGCTGGCGCTGCTGCATGATGCCCCAATGGCCCAGGCGCAGCGGGACGGGTTCCGCACGCTGCTGGACAGCCTGCGCCCGCCGTGCGGCCTGCCGTCAGAAGCCGCCGCCCGCGAGGTGCTGGACGTCCTGAATCAGGCCGGAGGCCATCGCCAGGCGGCGTGAGGCGGCCATGCCGTCGGTGACCGCCAGCGCCGCCGACAGGGCGCGCCGCCCGGCCGCGGCATCGACCACCACGGGGGCGCCGTCCAGGCAGGAGGCGACGAAAGCTTCGTGCTCGGCGGCCATGGCGTCGCCGTCGGTCCAGCCGACCTCCTCGCGCCGGAAGCCGCCGGTGCCGGGCAGCGGCAGGCCGCGGGTGCGGCCGACCATCACCAGCTTGCGGGTGACGAAGTCGGCGGACAGGTAGCCCTCCTCGGAGAACAGGCGCATCCGGCGCTCGGTCTTCAGCGAGATGCGGCTGGCGGTGATGGCGGCGACGCAGCCGTTCTCGAACCGCACGCGGGCGTTGGCGATGTCCTCGTGCAGGCTGGAGACTGCGGCGCCCAGGGCATCGACGCTGCTGATGGGGCTGCTGACCAGGGCCAGCACCAGGTCGAGGTCGTGGATCATCAGGTCGAGGATGACCGATACGTCGGTGCCGCGCGGCTTGAAGGGGGCGATGCGGGCGCACTCGATATACAGCGGGCGGGTGATGCGGGCGCTGATGGCGGCATGCTCGGCGGAGTAGCGCAACAGGTGGCCGACCTGCAGCACGACGCCTGAGGTGGCGGCGAGGGCGGCCAGCTCGTCGGCCTGGGCCAGGGTGGCGGCGATGGGCTTCTCGATCAGCACGTGGTGGCCGGCCTGCATGGCCTGCACGGCCAGGGCGTGGTGCGCGTCGGCCGGGGCGGCGATCACCAAGGCGTCGCAGGCGGCCAGCAGGTCGGGGAGCGGCAGGGCTGGCGCCCTGGCCTCGCGGCCCACGGTTTCCGCGCGCGCGGTGTCGGGGTCATATAGCCCGGCCAGCACTGCCCGGCGGCTCGCGGCGACCTTCAGGGCATGGAAGCGCCCGAAGTGCCCAGCGCCTGCTATGCCGATCCGCAGCGGTTCCTTGCCCATCCACTCCCTGTAGCGCGGGGGTGCCGGATGGCCAAGGCTTGCCACCCCCGGCCCGCATCCGGCATACCCCGGCATTCCACCAGTCAGGTCGTCCCGCCACCCATGATGTACTTCAGCCGCCTCAAGATCGCGCTGATCCTCGGCATCTGCGTGCTGGGCGTGCTGCTGTGCCTGCCCAACGTGTTACCCGCCCCTCCAGGTGGCTTTCCCTGGCGCCAGGTGCGGCTGGGGCTGGACCTGCGCGGCGGCAGCTACCTGCTGCTGGAAGTGGACATGGCCGCCGTTGCCAAGGAACGGCTGGACAGCCTGGCCGACGGCGCCCGCTCCATCCTGCGCGGCAAGATCGGCTTCCAGACCCCCACGGTGCAGGCGGCGCAGAACCGCGTCCTGGTCCGCATCCCCAACCCCGCCCAGCAGGACGACGCCGTGCGCCTGCTGCGCGACGCCTCCACCACCGCCGGCCCGGCCGAGTACGACGTGGGCACCGAACCCGGCGCCGTCGTGATGTCGCTGTCCCCCGCCATGCTGGCCGACCGCGGCAAGGCGGCGATCCAGCAATCCATCGAGATCGTCCGCCGCCGCATCGACGAGACCGGCGTATTGGACCCGCAGATCACCCGCCAGGGCGACAGCCGCATCGTCGTGCAACTGCCTGGCGTCGATGACCCCAACCGCATCAAGGAGCTGATCGGCCGCACCGCCCGCATGACCTTCCGTCTGTTGGACGAGAGCGCCAATCCCGCCACCCCCACCCCCGGCGTCGATTTCCTGCCCGTCGAGGGCCAGCCCGGCGTGAAGGAGCCGGTGCGCCGCCGAGTCGAGGTGGACGGCGCCAACCTGACCGACGCGCGCCCGGGCCAGGACGGGCAGAACAACCGGTGGGTGGTGAACTTCACCTTTGACAGCACCGGCGCGCGGCGGTTTGCCGACGTGACCAACGCCAATGTCGGCAAGCGGTTCGCCATCGTGTTGGACGACCGGGTGATCAGCGCCCCGGTGATCCAGACGCCCATCATCGGCGGGCGCGGCCAGATCAGCGGCAACTTCACTGCCCGCAGCGCGCAGGACCTGTCGGTGCTGCTGCGCGCTGGCGCCCTGCCGGCGCCGCTGACCGTGATCGAGGAGCGCAGCGTCGGGCCGGAGCTGGGTGCGGACAGCATCCGGCGCGGAGCCATTGCGCTGGGGGTCGGGCTGCTGCTGGTGATGACCTACATGGCGGTGTTCTATGGGCTGTTCGGCTGGTTCGCCAATGCGGCGCTGCTGATCAACCTGGTGCTGCAGATCGCGGTGCTGTCGCTGCTGGAGGCGACGCTGACCTTGCCGGGCATGGCGGGCATCCTGCTGACGCTGGGGGTGGCGGTGGACGCCAACATCCTGATCAACGAGCGCGTGCGGGAGGAGGTGCGGGCCGGGCGCACGCCGCTGAATGCGCTGGAGGCCGGGTTCCGCCGGGCGTATGGGACGATCATCGACAGCAACGCGACGGCGTTCCTGGCGCACGTGATGCTGTTCGTGTTCGGGTCGGGGCCGGTGCGGGGGTTTGCCGTCACGATTACGGTCGGAATTGTGACGACGCTGTTCACGGCCACGGTGGTGGCGCGCATGTTCATGGTGCGGTGGTATGTCAGCACCCGCCCCTCGCTGTTGCCGGTGTAGGTCATGATCCTCAGTTCGCTGCTTCGCCCGCGGTTCCGGCTGGTCCGGGACGGTACCAACATCCAGTTCATGCGGGGGCGCTACGCCGGGCTGGCGACCTCGGCGGTGCTGTCGCTGCTGTCGCTGGGGTTGTTCTTCTATCCCGGCCTGCGGCTGGGGATCGACTTCCGCGGCGGCGTGGTCATGGAGGTACGGACGCCGGGACCGGCCGACTTCAACAAGCTGCGGGCCGGGCTGACGGCGGCGGGCATCCCGCAAGCGGGGTTGCAGCGGTTCGGGACGGATGACGACGTGATGATCCGGCTGGACCCGGAGCGCGACCAGAACGCGACCGAGGCGGCGGTGTCGCGGGTGCGGCAGGCCCTGGACCAGTCGCAGCCGGGGACGCAGATCCTACGCACGGATGCAGTTGGGGCTTCGGTGTCGCAGGAGCTGTTCCAGAACGGGCTGCTGGCGTTGGGGATCAGCCTGGGGATGATCCTGGTCTATATCTGGTTCCGGTTCGAGTGGCAGTTTGCCGTGGGGGCGGTGGTGACGCTGATCCTGGATGTCACCAAGGCCATTGGGTTCCTGGTGGCGACGCGGATCGAGTTCGACCTGGTGATGGTGGCGGCGATCCTGACGGTGATCGGGTTTTCCACCAACGACAAGGTGGTGGTGTATGACCGGATGCGGGAGAACCTGCGCAAGTACAAGACCATGCCGCTGCGGCGGCTGATCGACCTGTCGATCAACGAGACGCTGAACCGGACCCTGGGCACCAGCATGACGGTGTTCCTGGCCAGCCTGCCGCTGGCGGTGTTCGGCGGAGCGTCGCTGTCAGGGTTTGCGCTGATGATGCTGTTCGGCATCGTGGTGGGGACTAGCAGCAGCATCTTCATCGCGGCACCGATCCTGCTGCTGCTGGGGGAGAACCGGTTGCGGCGGGACGCGCAGCCGGTGCCGCCGCCTGCGGTGCGGAAGCCGGCGCGCTGACTGACGGCCGGGGCTGCGTCGTCAGTCGCGGTCCCACGGCGGGTCGGCGCCGAAATGCCCGGCGAGGAAGTCGATCATCACGCGCGACTTCAACGGCAGCAGCCGGTCGGGCCGGAACACGGCCTGGATGTGCCCGGCCGGCGCCGGCGGGTGATCGAGCGCCAGGGCAACCAGGGTGCCGTCCCGGACATCGCCGCCCACCAGGAATGTCGGCTGGTAGATCACGCCAAGGCCCGCCAGCGCCGCCGCACGCAGCGCGTCGCCGTTGTTCGCCTGCATGACGCCTGAAACCGGCGCCATGATTGCGGCATCAGGGCCGAAACCCCAGCGGCCGGCGCCCATCCGCTCCGAAAGCGTGTAGCCGAGGCAGTTGTGCCCAGCGAGGTCCGCGATCGTCCGTGGCGTCCCATGGGCCTGCAGGTAGGCGGGGGCGGCGCACACCACCGTCCGGCAAGGCGCAAGCCGGCGCGAGACCAAGGTGGAGTCGCGCGGGACGCCGATGCGGACGGCAAGGTCCCACCCCTCCTCGATCAGGTCCACCACCCGGTCGTTCAGGCCGATGTCCAGCCGCACCAGCGGATGCCGGGCGGTGAACTGCGGGAGCAGCGGTGCGATCTGCGACACCCCGAACGACACCGGCACGTTCAGGCGCAGCAGCCCGCGCGGCTCGGCCTGGCCTGCGGCGGCGGCCTCCTCGGCTTCCTCGATCTCGGCCAGGATGCGCTGGCACGCGTCGAGGTAGCCGCGTCCAGCCTCCGTCAGCACCAGGCGGCGGGTGGACCGTTGCAGCAGGCGCACCCCAAGCCGCGCCTCGATGGCGTCGATATGCTTGGTGACCATGGTCTGCGACAGGTTGAGGCCCCGGCCAGCCGCGGCCAGGCTCCCGGCGGTGGCGACACGGAGGAACACACGCATCCCGGTGACCTGGTCGAGCATGTGTGGTCTCCAACTGCTGGTATGAGCTAATGCGTTACTTTCGGCTGTTATCAGCCGACGCGTGAGGGGCGATATGGGGTTTGCCCTGAACGGAGAACCCCGATGACTGATTTGCGCACTGCCCCGTATGCCGCCTTGATCCTTCGCGTCAGTCTTGGCCTCATGTTCCTGGCCCATGCCGGGGTAAAGCTGTTCGTTTTCACACCGGCGGGGACGGCGGGGTTCTTCGGCAGCCTTGGCCTGCCGCCTGTCCTGGCCTACGCCGTGATTGCCGCCGAGCTGGCGGGGGCTGCCGCGCTCATCGCCGGGGTCTGGGCGCGGGTGGTGGCCGTGGCGCTGGTGCCGATTCTGCTCGGCGCCATTGCGACGGTGCATGGCGCGAACGGGTGGCTGTTCACCAGCCCCGGCGGCGGCTGGGAGTATCCCGCGTTCTGGGCCGTGGGCCTGATCGCGCTGGCCCTGGTCGGCGATGGGGCCTGGGCGCTGCTGCCGACGCCGGCCCTTGGCCGGGTGGCGCGGGTCTGCGCCGTTTAGCCCGAACCAATTGGAGGTACGTTAATGTCACTCACCCATTCGATCCCCGCCATCCTGACCCCAGACCGGCCAATTGCCGCCGGTGCCCGCATTGGCCATGTCCACCTGAAAGTGTCGGACCTCGACCGCTCGCTGGGCTTCTATGTCGGCGTTCTCGGATTCCAATTGATGCAGCGCTTCGGGTCGCAGGCGGCGTTCATCTCGGCGGGCGGCTACCATCACCACATCGGGCTGAATACCTGGGAGAGCCTGGGCGGCTCGCCTCCGGCGCCGGGGACGACAGGGCTGTTCCACACCGCGATCCTGTATCCGACGCGGGCCGACTTGGCGGATGCGTTGCGGCGCGTGATGGATGCGGGTATTGGGCTAGATGGCGCGTCCGATCATGGGGTGAGCGAGGCGCTTTACCTGTCCGACCCAGACCGCAACGGGGTGGAGTTGTATTGGGACCGGCCGGCTGAGCAGTGGCCGCGTGAGACGGACGGAACGTTGGCCATGGTTACGCGGCGGCTGGATTTGGAGGAGCTGCTACGGACCAGCAATAAACGCTCATAATGATGACCCAAAACATAAGTCCATCCACGTCTCCGTGGTAGGAAATTCGATCCTAAGAGCGGAGAACACGGGTCAGAGCTACGAGTCCTTCGCGGACTTGTTCGAGCACGCCGCTCCAATCGTTTGGCTGAGCTTGTCGGAAAATCCGTATATTGGGGTACCAGGGACTGTCTGCCCGGTGGTGCATCCATCGCCAGCAGCCGTTCCAGCGGGACAGCAGCCATACCGGCTTGCCCATTGTTGCCGCGAGATGCGCCACCGCAGTATCGACCGAGATCACCAAGTCCAGCTCCGCCACAAGCGCGGCTGTGTCGCGGAAGTCTTCGATGCCTGCCATCAGGTCAATCGCGTCGAGGTCCGATGGCAGTTCTGCTCGCCCCGGCTCGTGCCGTTGCAGACTGTAGAGTTGCACGCCGGGGATTTTGGAAAGGGAGGCCATGTCCGCCATCGACAGCGAACGGTGCCGATCGTCCTTGTTCGTCTTGCTGCCCGCCCATACCAGACCGACACGCAGCACTTGCATGTCGGCATCATGCGATGGCCCAAAAGCATCGGCATAGGGCAAGGCGGGCGGGATCGTGTCGAGGGTTGTCGCAAAGATGCGCGGCAGGCTCTGCAACGGGCAGACCACATCGAAGTGCGGCAGGGTATCCCCGACCGCCACAACTTGATCCACGCCAGGAACCTGGCGCAGCAGCCGGGCCAGCGCAGGCTGCACCTCAAGGATCACCCGCCCGGCGCGCTCGGCGACCAGGGGGGCGTAGCGCACGAACTGCAGCATGTCGCCAAAGCCTTGCTCGGCCTGTAGCAGGATCGTGCGGCTGGCGATGTCCTCCCCCTGCCAACGCAAGGCCGCAGTCGCGAGCAAGCGGGCGGGATTGCCGTCCAGGAGCAACCGCCATTCGAACAGGTCCCAGGCTTCCGCCGTGAGTTCACCGAGGGCGAGAAGCTTCACGCTCAAGTTGAACCGAGAGGCCGCGTTGTTTGGGGGGGACGCCGCCACCGTTTGACGCGCGATGGTGACGGCATCCTCGAATTGATGCAGCCCCTGCAACGCAATCGAAGCGTTCAGAAGTGCTTCCCAACGGTTTGGCTGGATGACCAGCACATGCTTGGCAACGGCCAGCGCCTCCGCGTAGCGGCCTAACGCGATCAAAACGGCGCTCAGCGGCGTGGCATCCAGATCACGAGGGGCGAGCTGGAATGCTTTCAGGCTATGCACCAATGCCAGTTCGGGGTTGCCGCTGTTATGCAGAAGAATGCCAAGGGAGAAATGAACGCGGGCGTTGCCGGGTTGCAGATCAGCCGCGAGGAGAAGCCCGCCGATCGCGAGTCCGATTTGCCCGCTCTCAATGAGCGCCCGACAGTTCAGGATCAGCATTGGCACGTTGTTAGGATCGCGCTTGTGAGCGGCATTCAACAGGACTGCGGCGTCTTGGGGCCGGCCAGCATCCAGCAAGGCCGTGCCCTGCATGATGACGGCATCTGCGTGATACCAGTCTGTCTTGGCATGCAGGTGCCTGGCCACGCTGCGAGCAGGCTTGGCTCCTTGAACCTGTCGCCGCTTAACCGACATGGCTGCTCCTAGTCTTGTATGCTTCAGAGACTACGAGGAGAAAGTGAACGGATTATGAGGGTAGGAGGCGACATCTTCCTTTGTGCACCTTTATGTTCATGGATGATATGAGACGGCGTCACTGCTGCAGATCGCGCCTCTTATCCAGCGTGGTCCCGCACGAGACCGTACAGGACCGTGCCCCACCACTCGCCACGATATAAGCGGTGATGGCGCATGACACCCTCACGCTCCATACCGGCCCACTCCATGACGCAGCGTTTTGAATATTCGCCATAGCGCATATGCGCTCCAGCTCAAGTTCATGGAAACCGAATTCCAGTTGCCTGGTGTTTTTCGTTTCCTACATGACGAAATGCCAGTTGCCGGCACCATGGGGCTACCCCCCTCGCACACGGCCGGTCACGAATGCCACGACGCTTTCCAGGCTCTGCGATCGGATCGGCAAGTGGCGCGCAAACTCCGGCCGGATTACGTGGTTTGCGATGTCCGGGCATCGTCCAGGCGGAACAGCCGCAGCCGTAGGCGTTCAATTTCCAGCATTGTCACGAATTGCCGGACCACACCACCCGGTACAGCGCCACAATCTCCGCCTTTGTTGGCACCCGCGGATTGTTGCCGGGGCTGCCAGACGCCAGCGCCTGGTCGGCCATCAAATCCAACCGCGCATCCCATGCCGCCTTGTCAATCCCGAAGCCACCCGGCGTCGGCACATCCAAATCGCGGTTCAGTTGCGCCAGCCCCTCCGCCAGCTTGCCCGCCGCAACCGCATCGCCATCCCCCGCCCTGGCAAAGCCAATCTGCCGAGCCGCAGCAGCATACCGTCCCTCCGCCGCCTCCAACCCAAACCGGGTGATCGCCGGCAGCAGCATCGCATTCGACAGTCCATGCGGCACATGGAAGTGCGCGCCAATCGGCCGGGACATCCCATGCACCAGCGCCACGCTGCTGTTGGTGAACGCAATCCCGGCCTGCATCGCCCCCAGCATCATCGCCTCCCGCGCCGCGGCATTGTCCGGCTCGGCATAGGCGGTGCGAAGGTTGGCCCCGATCAGGCCCATCGCCGCCATCGCCTGGGCGTCCGAGTACGGGTTGGCCCGGCGGCTCACATACGCCTCCAGCGCGTGCGTCAGGCTGTCCACCCCGGTGTCGGCGGTGATGCGGCGCGGCACCGTGAAGGTCAGCTCGTAATCCACCACCGCCGCCAACGGCAGCGCCGCCATCCCGGCGATCAGCATCTTCTCGCCACGCTCGGTGTCGGTGATGACGGTGAAGCGTGTCGCCTCGCTGCCCGTCCCCGCGGTGGTCGGCACGGCGATCACCGGCAGCCCCGGCGCGTCCGCCTGCACCGGCACCTTGAAGTCCCGCATGTGCGATCCAGCCCCGGACGCCCGCCCCGCCGCCAGGATCGACATCGCTTTTGCCGTGTCGATCGGCGATCCCCCGCCAAACCCGATCAGGCAGTCATACGACCCGGCCTGCAGCAGCGCCGCCCCGGCGTCGATTACCGTGTCCGTCGGCTCCGGCACCGTGTCGCTGAACACCGCCGGCGTCAGCCCCGCCGCCTCCAGCGGTCCCAGGCAGCGCCGCACCAGGCCGGAGCTGACCATGTAGGGGTCCGTCACCACCAACGGCCGCGACAGCCCGAGCTTCGCCAGCACGCCCGGCAACTCCGCCACGGCACCACCGCCGACCAGCATGATGCGCGGATGGACCAGGGTGGCGATCATTGCGCGGCCACCTCGGCCAGGGCGCGCCGGTCGGCGTACAGCGCCAGGCGCCGGGCGGCGGCGGGCGGGGCGGCGTGGGCCTGGATGGCCTCGGCGGGCGGTAGCTCCGCCGCGCGATGGCAGGCGGACAGGTGGGCGGCTAGGTTGGACGCAGGGTCTAGGGGCAACAAAGCAGGGTCCTCAATGCGGCAGCGGTCGATGACGTAGGCGCAGCGGGTGTGGAACCGGCACCCGGCGGGGATGTTGGCCGGGCTGGGCACGTCGCCGCCGGCCACCTGCCGGGCCAGGCGGCGGTGCGGGTCGGGCCGGGGGATCGCGGCCAGCAGCACGCGGGTATAGGGGTGGCGCGGGTTGGCGAACACCTGGCTTTTCGGCCCGACCTCGACGATGCGGCCCAGGTACATCACCGCAACCCGGTCCGCGACGTGCTTCACCACCGCCAGGTCATGCGCGATGAACAGGTAGGACAGCCCCAGCCGCGCCTGCAGGTCCTTCAGCAGGTTCACTACCTGCGCCTGGATCGACACGTCCAGCGCGCTGACCGGCTCGTCCAGCACCACCAACGCCGGTTCCACCGCCAGCGCCCGGGCGATGCCGATGCGTTGGCGCTGGCCGCCGCTGAACTCGTGCGGGTACCGGGTGGCGTGGTAGGGGGCTAGGCCCACCAGCCCCAGCAGCTCCGCCACCCGCGCCCGCCGGGCGGCGGCGTTCCCAGTGGCGTGAACAATGAGTGGCTCCTCCAGGATGTCGCCTACCGTCATGCGCGGGTTCAACGAGGCGAACGGGTCCTGGAACACGATCTGCATCCGCCGCCGCAGCGCCCGCAGCGCCGCGCCGCGCAGGGTGGTGATGTCCTGGTCCTCGAACCGCACCGTTCCCGCCGTGGGGTCGATCAGGCGCAGCACCAGCCGGGCGGTGGTGCTCTTGCCGCAGCCGCTTTCGCCGACCAGGGCTAGGGTCTCGCCCCGCGCCAGGGTGAAGCCCACGCCGTCCACCGCGCGCACCGCCCCGGACGCACGGGACAGCAGGCCCGACCGCACCGGGTAGTGCTTGGCCAGGCCCTCCACCGCCAGCAGGGTCATGCCGCCTCCTCGACCGGGGCGCGGATGCAGGCGGCCTCGTGCGCCGTCCCAAGGGGGATCAGCGGCGGATCGACCTCGGTGCATCGCCCGGCGGCGAACACGCAGCGCGGGTGGAACCGGCACCCATCCGGCAGCGCGAAGGGCGCCGGCACCGAACCCTCGATGGCCAGCAGGCGGTCGCGGGTTTCCTCGATCTTGGGGATGCTGCCCAGCAGGCCCAGCGTGTACGGATGCTGCGGGTCGTCGAAGATGTCGGCGCCGCCCGCCCGCTCCACCACGCGGCCGGCGTACATGACGGCAACCTCATCTGCCATCTCGGCTACCACTCCCAGGTCGTGGGTGATCAGGATGATCGCCATGCCGGTCTGCGCTTGCAGGTCGCGCAGCAGGTCCAGGATCTGCGCCTGCACCGTCACGTCCAGCGCCGTGGTCGGCTCGTCGGCGATCAGCAGGTCCGGGTTGCACGACAGCGCCATGGCGATCATCACGCGCTGGCGCATGCCGCCGCTCATCTGGTGCGGGTAGTCGTCGAAGCGCCGGGCCGCGGCGGGGATGCGGACGCGGTCCAGCGCGGCGATGGCACGGGTCCGCAGCTCGGCGCGGCTGGCCCGGCGGTCATGGGCGCGCATCGCCTCGGTGATCTGGTCGCCCACGGTGAACACCGGGTTCAGGCTGGTCATCGGCTCCTGGAAGATCATCGCGATGCGGTTGCCGCGGATGCCGCGCATGGCGGCGGGCGGCAGGGTCAGCAGATCCTGGCCCTCAAACAGCACCCGGCCGTCGGCGACGCGCCCGGGGTTCGGCACCAGGCGCATGACGGACAGCGACAGCATGGACTTGCCGCAGCCGCTTTCGCCGACGATGCCCAGGGTCTTGCCGGCGGGGACGGACAGGGTCACGCCATCCACCGCCGGCACGTCGCCGCCTGGCCCGCGGAACACAGTCCGCAGGCCCTCGATCTGCAGCAGCGGCCGGGTCAAGTGCGGTAGTCGGTCCGGTCGTGCTCGATCAGGCGCAGGCAGGATTCCCACAGCATGTCGCCATGCGCCGTGCTGCCGCCGCGGTCGAACTGCTCGGCGGTGTGCAGGCGGACCGCCTCGGGGGGATAGACCAGCTCGGTGCCGCCGGCCAGCGCGGCGACCTGCGCCTGGCAGGCACGCTCCAGGTAGTAGATGTTGCCGAACGCTTCCCCGAATGTGCGCCCGGCGACCAGCAGGCCGTGGTTCTGCAGGACCATGGCGCGGTGCGGGCCGAGGTCGGCGACCAGCCGCTCGCGCTCGTCCAGCTCCAGCGCGATGCCTTCATAACCGTGATAGGCGAGGCGGTTGTAGAACTTCAGCGCGTGCTGGCTGATCGGCAGCAGCCCGTGCTTCTGCGCGGCGATGGCCATGCCGGCGGCGGTGTGGGTGTGGATGACGCAGATCAGGTCGTGCCGGGCCATGTGGATGGCCGAGTGGATGGTGAACCCGGCGGCGTTCACCTGGCGCGATTGGGCGTCGTCCTGGACGATGTTGCCGTCCATGTCGATCTTCACCAGGTCGGACGCGCGCATCTCGTGGAACTGCACGCCGTACTGGTTGATGAGGAAATGGTCCTTGGACCCCGGCAGGCGGGCGCTGATGTGGGTGTAGATCAGGTCGGTCATGCGGTGGTGCGCCACCAGGCGGTACATGGCGGCGAGGTCGCAGCGGATTTTCCACTCTTGCGCGGAGCACCCGGCGAGGGCGGCAGGACTGGTGGCGATGTTCATGACGGCTCCTTGACGATTAGGACGGGGGATCATCGGCCCGGGGCGGCGTGCGGGTCAAGCAACGCGCGGCCGTTGGCAGGGCTACCTGCCCCCTCTCCCTCCGGGAGAGGGCCGGGGTGAGGGAGGCCGAGAGGACCCGACCTGGCCGGGACGGAGCGGATCTTGTTCCCGATATGGCGGAGGTTGGCCCTTGCGGCTTCCCTCACCCCGGCCCTCTCCCGGAGGGAGAGGGAGAAGCATGCGGTTTCCAATCGCCTTGGGCGCTTGGTGGCGCAGGGCTGACAAACCGGTGCCGACGTGTTGCGCACCAGGGCGAGGTAGCGCGACAAGGCCCTATGTCCGCCACGTCATCCAGGCTTCGCGACCTGCGGCGCGCCCTCCAGGCCCTGCACGCCGGAGAGTTTGCCGCCGCGGCGGCCGGGAGCGCTCCATGGGCCACCGGCTCGGACCCGGAGGCTGGGTTGATCCATGCCCTGGCCGTCGCCGCAGGGGGCGACACGTCCGCCGCCCCAGCCCTGGCCCGCATCGCCCGCAGCCGCCCGGCGGCGAACCATCCGGTGCAGGACCTGCTCGACCTGCTGCGGCGGCAGGGACGGCCGGCTGCGGCGGTCCCCCACCTGCGCGCAGCCATGGCCGAGATGCCGCGGGACGCCCGCCTGCCGGCCCTGCTGGGCGCGCTGCTGGCGGAGGTCGGGCCGATGGCGGAGTCCGTCGCCGCGTTCCAGCGCGCCGCCGCATTGGGGCCGGATGGCGCGGCCTGGTCCAACCTGGGCAAGGCCCTGGCCGCCGAGGGACGGTTCGCCGAGGCCGACGATGCCTTCCGCCGCGCACTGGCCCTGTCGCCGCACGACCCGCAACTGGCGCTGAACCATGCCGTCGCCCTGTTGAAGTCCGGACGGTTCGCCGAGGGGTGGGCCGCGTTCGCCTGCCGTCACTGCCTGCCGGGCCGTGCTCGCCCCCTGCCCGGCCCGCAGCTTGCCGGACTGGACGACCTGCACGGCCGCACCGTGCTGCTGCAGCATGAGGAGGGGTTCGGCGACACCCTGCAGTTCATCCGCTATGCCCCGTTGCTGGCTGGCCTAGGGGCGCGCGTGATTGCCTGGGTGCCGGCGCCATTGGTGCGGCTGATCGCGGGGGTGCCCGGGGTGGCTGCCGTGGTGCTGCCGGGCGCACCGCCCCCGGCCTATGACGCCTGGTGCCCGATGCTTAGCCTGCCCCAGGTGTTCGGCACCGACCTGGACCGTCCGCCGCCTGCCGCGCCCTACTTGACCGCCGATCCCACCGAGACGGCGCGCCAGGCGAGGCTGCTGCCCCACGGGCTGCGCGTCGGCGTGGCCTGGGCCGGCGCCGCCCGCGCCACGGACCCGGCCGCAGCGGCAACCGACCGGGTCCGCAGCACGACGCCGGAGGTCTTGGCGCCGCTTGGCCAGGTGCCCGGCGTGCGGTTGGTGAACCTGCAATTCGGGGTCAGGCCGCCGCCGGTCATGCTGGACCCCATGCCTGGCGTGCGGGACTTCGCCGACACCGCCGCCGTGATCGCCAACCTGGACGCGGTGGTCAGCGTCGATACCGCCGTCGCCCACCTTGCCGCCGGCATGGGCAAGCCGGTTCTGCTGCTGGACCGCTACGACAACTGCTGGCGCTGGCTGCACGGCCGGACCAGCAGCCCCTGGTATCCGACGCTGCACATCCACCGGCAGCCCAGCCCCGGCGACTGGGCCTCCGCCGTCGCGGGCGCCGCGGCGACCCTCAGTGGATTTCGCCCGCCGCCTGCACGGCCGCCCGTAGCCGTGCCGGGCTGAAGTCCGGGCTGGCGCAGATGTCGAGGATCACCTTCTCCCGCCGGGCGCACAGGGCGATGGCGTCCGGCAGGCGGCGCACCGCGTCGGCCGGGATCACGACCGCCCCATGGAAATCGGCATGGATCACGTCGTCATGGATGGCGTTCATGCCGAACACGTTCACCGGGCGGCCGAAATCGACCATGTGGACGTGAGCATGACTCGGCCCGACGCGTCCGCCGATGATCTGGAAGCCCGGCGCCAGCATGTCGCAATCGCGGAACGACCCGTTGGTCACGCATCCCAGGGCGCCCAGCGCCTTATGGACCGTGGAATGCACCTCGCCCCACCACGCGCCATAGCCGGGCCGGTCGTCCAGGTCCTGCAGCACCACGACGGTCGGCATGTCGGCGTCGGCCACATAGTCGAACCAGTCCAGCCGGTTCGCCACCTTGCCGCGCGGCGCCTCCTTGGCGCGGATGGTTCCAACGCGGGCCAGGCCGACGATGGGCTTGAGGCTCCGGTCCGCCGCGAGCATTGGCTCCACGGTGAAGCCGATGGCTCGGCGCCCCGGCGCGACCAGCTCCAGGCCATTGCAGATGGTGGGCGTGTCCCACTCCTGCAGGGCGGCCAGGTCGGCGGCGGTGAACGGGCGCTCGGTCATTGGTGCCTCCTCCGGTTCAGGCGAACCGGCGGGCCGAGTAGGGCGCCGGGTCGATGACGGGCGGACGCCCGCCCAGCAGGTCCGCCACCAGCCGTCCCGTCACCGGGCCGGACGCCAGGCCGACGTGGCCGTGCCCGAAGGCGTGCTGCACGTCCGGGCAGCCGCTCGCCGGGCCGATTACCGGCAGGCCGTCGGGGGTGCTGGGACGGTGGCCCATCCAGAACCGAACCCTGTCGGGCGGCAGGTCGCGCGGCAGGTTCGGGAAGGCGCGCAGGGCGTAGTCGCGCAGGATTTCGGCCCGGCGCCAGTCCGGCGCGGCACCCAGGCTGGCCAGCTCGACCTGGCCGGCGATGCGTAGGCCGCCCTGGGTGGGGGTGGCGCACATCTTGCCGTCGCTGGGCATGACCGGGTGGCGCGGGCCGGTGCCGGGCTGGGTGATGACGGCGTGGTAGCCGCGCTCGGTCTCCAGCGGCACCCGGTCCCCGGCGGCGCGGGCCAGGGCGCGGGACCGGGCGCCGGCGCAGACGACGGCGGCGTCGCAGGCAACCTCGCCGGCGCTGGTCAGGACGGCTTGCAACCGTCTGGTGCGGATGCGGAGGCCGGTCGCGCCCGCGCGCAGCAACGCTGCACCCTGGGCCTGCGCGTGCTGCACCAGGGCGGCGACATACCCGCCGGGATCGGTGCAGTTGCCGCCGGCCTGCACCAGGGCGCCGAAGGTGTAGCGCCGGTCCAGCTCCGGTTCCTGCTGGCGCAGCTCGTCAGCGTCCAATTCTAGCCACTGCACGCCATTGTCCCGGCGCAGGCGCCAGGCCAGGGCCTCACGTGTGAAATCGGCGCGGCTGGGGAAGATGTAGAGCAGGCCGCGCTGCTCGATCATCTCGGGCACCCCGGCCTCCTCGGCCAGACGGCGATGCCGCTCCGGCGCATCGGCCACAAGGGGCCGCAACGCGCGGGCAGTCGCCTCCACCCGCGTCACCGTGGACCCGGCCCGGACGAAGCGAGTCAGCCACGGCGCCAGGCGCGGCAGGTGCTGCCAGCGGATCGCCAGCGGACCCAGCGGGTCGGCCAGGAACCCCGGCACCTTGCGCCACAGGCCCGGCATGGACGGCGGCACGACGGAACTGGGGCTGAGCCAGGCGCCGTTGCCGTAGCTGGCCGCCTGCTCGCCGCCGGGGTCGCCGGGTTCGATCAGCGTGACCCGGTGCCCGTCCCGGATCAGCTCAAGCGCGCAGGCCGCGCCGACGATCCCGGCGCCGATGACGGCGACGTGCCGGGTGGCGTCGGCTTGAGCCATGGCAGCTTGGGCCATAGCGGCTACCGGCGGACGATGGCCTTTTCCTGTCCCCACTTCTCCGGGCAGCGGATGCGGAACGGGCCATCCACCAAGTAGGTGAACACCTTGCGCTTCGGGTCCTCCGGCGAGTGGCGCCAAGCCTGGATGGTGCCGCCGTAGTAGGCCTCCTCGGCCCGCGCAGCGTGCAGGTATAGCCGGCCACCCAGCGCCGCCTCGGCAACCTCGTCGGTTACCGGCCAGGTGCCGGTTTCATACCGGGTGGGTTCCGGACCCACGCGCTTGTTGCGCTGTCCTTGTTTACACAACAGATGCAGGTCAACGACCAACCGCCAAACTCCTTCAACGCCAGCGGGGCCGCAGGGGACGATCCCCAGCAGCCCTCCCCGCCTAGGCCGAAGCGACGGCCCGCCGGGCCATCACGCCGATCAGGTGGGCACGATACTCCGGACTTGCGTGAATGTCGCCATTCAACCCGTCGGAGGGCGTCGTGATCCCGGCGATGGCGTCGGGCGAGAAGTTGGCCGCGAGCGCCTGCTCCATTTCGGCATGGCGGAACACGCCGTTCTGCCCGGCGCCGGTGATGGCGACGCGCACGCCGAAGTCGCCCTTGGCCACGAACACGCCGACCATGGCGTAGCGCGATGCGGGGTTGCGGAACTTCTCGTAGGCCGAGCGCTCCGGCACCGGGAACTCGATGGCGGTGATCAGCTCGCCCGGCGCCAGCGCGGTGGTGAACATGCCCTGGAAGTAGTCCTCGGCGGGGATGGCGCGGTGGTCGGTGTGGATCGTGGCGCCCAGGGCCAGCACGGCAGCCGGGTAGCAGGCGGAGGGGTCGTTGTTGGCCAGCGACCCGCCCATGGTGCCGCGGTGCCGCACCTGGGTGTCGCCGATGATCGATGCCATGTAGGCCAGGCCGGGGATCCCGCGCTTGATGTCCGGGTTGGAGCGGATGGCCTCATGCGTCGTCATGGCGCCGATGGTGATGCGGCCGGGCGCCGTGGTGATGCCGGACAGGCCCAGGGCGGACAGATCGACGATCACGTTGGGCTTGTTCAGCCGCTGCTTCAGCACGGGGATGAAGGTCTGCCCGCCGGCCAGCGCCTTTGCGTCCACATCCGTGCCGAGCGCTTGCAGGGCCTCCGGGACGCTGGACGGCTTGTGGTAGGTGAAATCGTACATGGCTCGTTCCTACTCGGCGGCTTCGGCAAGCTGCTTGCCGTGCATAATCGGCCAGGCTGCCGCGATGGCCTTGACGATGTTGTGGTAGCCCGTGCAGCGGCATAGGTTGCCCTCCAGGCCATGACGGATTTCGTCCTCCGTCAGGCCATCAGGGTGCATGTGCACCAGGTCAACCGCCGACATCACCATGCCCGGCGTGCAGAAACCGCACTGCAGCGCATGGTGCTCGCGGAACATGGCCTGCATCGGGTGCAGGGTGCCGTCGTTGGCGGCCAGGCCCTCGATGGTCAGCACCTCGGCGCCGTTCGCCTGGATGGCGAGCATGGTGCACGCCTTGACCGACTTGCCGTCCACGTGGACGACGCAGGCGCCGCACTGGCTGGTGTCGCAGCCGACGTGGGTGCCGGTCAGGCCCATGCCCTCCCGCAGCAACTCGACGAGGAGGGTGCGGCCCTCGATCTCGGCGGTGTGGCTGTGTCCGTTCACTGTCAATGATACCTGTGGCATTGCGTGCCCTTCCCTAAATCTTGCGGGTGCCCCGGCGTTGGGCAGCATGGAGCCTTCGCGCTCCGCGTCCCGCTACTCGCCTAGTGTTGGGCGGACAGGCGCAACGGTCAAGCAGCGTTGCCGGAACGCCGGGCGATCTCCCATGGCGGGGACGCTGCCTGATCCCTTACCCCGGCCCTCGCAGGCGCTAGCACAATGGCGATGGCGCCAGTGCGTCCGTCGTGGCCGGGCATGCTAACAGCGTCCATGGGGCTTGAGGCCTTGCCTAGACTTGGGGCGGCGGTCGCCATCGGCCGTGGACGCGCGGGGGGTGGCGCAAGATCGTGACAAGGGTGCCGGCTGCGTCCCCTGGCGGAGTGCTGCCGGGGTGGAGGGGGCCGGGGTGGATGGGGCCGGGCTGCGCTGGGGAGATCGCGGCAGGCCTGCCCGGCTGCGGGCCGGGGGTGGGCTGCGCGACGCCGCGCCTGGGTGCTTGCGGACCGGTGCCGGGCTGGGCCGCGCCGGGCTGGCAGGCACCGCTTGGGGCGGCGGCCTCGGCGCAGAGCTGCCTGATGTCCCCGGGCATGCGGCGCTTCCAGGGTCGGGTGCCGCCGGACGGGGCGGCGATGCCGAGGTCGCGGCAGATCTCGGCGATGATGTCGGCAGCCGGACGTGTGCTGATGTCGTCATCGAGGTCGGGGCCGTCCAGGCGCTCATGCAGCTCGGCGTGCAGGGTCTCGGAGCCGTCGGGGCTGTCGCTGGCGCTGCTGTCCGATTGCTGGATGGCATCCTCGACCGCGCGGATGACCTGCCGGCGGGCGGCGGCGCGGGCCTGGGCCGAGACTTGGGCCGGGTCCGGGGCGGGCTGGACCGGGCGGGCCAGGCTGCGGGCGAGCAGGATGCCCCGCCGGACGCTGCGGGCGATGCGGTCGAAGGCCAGGGTGAGGCTGATCAGGGCCTCGGACGCCGGGGCGGGCTGCGCGTTTGTGACGGGCTGGGCCTGCTGGGCGAGAGGGGCCGCAGCTTGCTGCGCGACGTGGGCGGCGGCCTGGCCGTGCAGGAAGCGGGCGAGGTCAGCGCCCATGGCGATCAGGTCGTTCAGGACGTGCCGGTGAGCTTGCGTGTCCGCGTCGTGCGGGCCGGGGCCGTGCGGGCCGGGGTCGGCGTGGGCTTTGGCAGGGATCGCGTGTGCGGACATGAACGGAACAAGAACATTGCTGGGAAGTAGAGTCAAGGCGGGCGTGGGTAGCGTCTCGGTTTGAATATCGGCTCCTGGTGGAAACCGGCCGGTCCGCTTCCGAACGCAATAAATGTATAAGCGGACATGTAGCGTCAGTTGGCACAAGTGAACATAACATCAAGTTGTTGCGGCGTCTTTTCAAACGTCCAACAGAAGCGTCTTGTCGGCAAGCGCGTTATACCGTGCTCCAACAGCCTCGATGATTGCCTTCGCCTCGGCACTTGGCTGACTGTCGACGTATAGGCCCATAGCGTTGAGCATTGCTGTCGTGGCGAAATGGAGTGTGAACCCGAGATCCTGAGCACTCATCGGCGGTTCTACGAAAAACTCTTTAGTATAGCCGTCGACGTTCGTCGGAATGTGGCGAGACAGCGCTTTTGCCGATGGATGGGCGCTATCGCCGGACAAGCCCTTGAAAATCAGATATTCACTTTGGGCCTCGTCTCTATCGGCATTGTCTGACGGGCTGATCTTCTTCGGACCTTTGAGCATCGCGTGCTGCTGAAGCTCTTTCCGTTCCTGGTCGGACAAGAATGCGGCCACTGGGAGAAGCGTGCGGGCAAACGAGATATCCGCCTGGCGGGCATCGTCTAGGATCGCATTGACGAACTCCGTCCCTTCGGCTGCCAGCCTCCGCATCCATAGCACGTTCTCGAGGCAGGAACGTGTCAGGGTCCGCGCTTCGGTAATAAGCCCGGCTCGCAGCAGCATGAGGACCGCCTTGTGGTTGGTGATCGTGCGAGCCAGCAGCGCGGCCGCGAACACCTTGGGCTGTGCCAGTCCGTTGTCGCCCAGCTCGATGGCCGGCTGGTTGAGCAGGTGCAATGCTTGGACCCGTAGATCATCGCTGAAAGCAAGCCAAGGTCCGATGGTGTTTGATAGATCTGGGTCACTCATCCGAAATCCCCTCCGGCATGGTTGGTGAGCGCCTATGTATCCCTAACAAATGCCACCAGCAGGCCCAAGCTGCCTGTAGCAACTGATATAGTAGTAGCACTGGAAATCCTAGCCGCTGCCCATACCGCCAATCGTCAGAAACCCCGACCGCAACGACTGCTTGGTAGATTCGGCGGGATTGCATGCAACGGCTGCTACACGGCTATGGACGTGCGGGCCACGGCTTGGTCACCCATCCCGACCGGCCTAACTTTTTAAACAATCGTAATATATTGTGGGAACCTGACTGTCTGTCCTAAGGCACAGTCTGATGTAAGAGACTAGACCCGCCGGGAGCACGGAATCCATCTCACGTCTTGGCACCGCCGCTACTTAGCTTCTCGTCCCGCTACCAGTGAAATGCTCAACAAAGTTGTCAGGCGCGGCCCAGCCGAATGCGGAAAGCAGTGGACTCACGACTGGAGCTACATATTGCGCCAGCGCGCTCGGAGGAACTGACAATGGCACCTCGACCGAAGCGGTAATCTGGTCGTCACCCCTGACGACGTTCCTGCTTGGGTCGTAGTCGTACATTGCGTTCCAGTTAGACAGTTTTCGTCCCAGCAGCTTTCCCCATCTGAAGGAATATCCAAGAGTTGTCGCGTCTTCCTCGGCTCCCATTCCCCTTGCGAAGCTGGCACCCGTTAGGAAAGTCTCGGCGACACGCGCCACTGCATGCCCCGGGTCAAGCGTCGGCGTGTCTAATGGATGAAAACGCCGCTGCCTCGTCTCCTCTTTCATCGCGGACCTGCAATAGAACTCGCCTTTGGGGTCAAGCCTGCTGAATTCGAAGTGGCCCATAAAACTGTCGGGCACGTCGAGCAACATTTGGTAAGCACCGTCCTTCGTGTAAGGCTGGGTATCCCGTCGCATGTTCAACCTTCCATCATGCCATGGTGGAATCATGCTGCGCGACGACATCGCGCTGGAGTACAGCTTTTCTAGGAACGCTGGAGCCAAGCCGATCCTGCCACCCATCGGTGATGGGGAGACCACCAGCGCAACCGCGTTGTAGCCCCAATCCGTCGCAGCCTCATGCCCAGGTTTTACGCCTGCCAGGGTGTACGTCTCCTGAAACCTCCTCTCCCCATCGTCCAGTAGGGCGAGTGAGCGGGCATGAAGGCTGTCATCCAGCTGCTGGATACCGAACGCCGCAAGTGCCCCGGACAGTGAAGTGGGCGAAAGGTGGCGGCGAACAAAGCGACCGATGTCTGCTTCTCTATTATCGAAGCAAATCCGAATGATGTCCTCCCAATCCCGATGAGTGGCCGGGGCGGAGCTTGGCGTGTTGTTGGCATTCAAGGTTCGAACATACACGGTTTCCATCGGAAGGATTTGCTTGCCCGACACGGTGATCGGGGATCGTACGGCCACGGGCGTCCTAACACCTCGGTCCACAATGATGACGGGATGCCTCCCGACTGCCGAAGTGAACCACTCAACAGCAACCTCGAACTGCTGGGAGGCGTGCTTCCCAACAATGCCCTGGATGGTGTCGGGATGATAGGCTGAAGCCCAATTAGTCGCTGCTGGAGGTGGCAGCGCGCTCCCGGTGTCGTTGTCGAAACCCACGGCAATCATCCCGCCATCTCGGTTTCGCATCGCCAGCATGCTCTTGACCAACATCATTCGATTGGCCTCGTCACCGGGGTCAATCCAAGACTTCAGTTCGCGGTTGATCGCTTCCCGAGGTTGGGCCAACCAGCTTTTAAGTCGTTCGACATCGACGTCTATGGCATGCTTCCTATTCAACCAGGGACCGTTATCATCTCAGGCACAATCGGAGTTATACGATATGGTCGTCCCTTTGTGTCCAGATGGTTTGCCCACCTCGGAGTGACCGCTTACGGGATGGTCCAGGTCGCCTGCTGGCGACCATCTTGGGTCGTAAGCCGACATTCAAGCTGAGACACCACCCGGGCGTGGGAGGGTTGCTGCTGCAGGCGTTGTCCTGGCGGCGGTGGCGCCATCGCATTCGTCGGGGCCGGGCCTGTCCCGGCCATCCTCGCCGTGCCGCGAGGATGGGACTTGCGCGATAGCCTTCCCGCTACGCCGCCGCCGGCAGGACGTGCAGCTCCGGCAGCGCGTCCAGGTGGCACGCCGCTTTCTGCCCCCCGCCGACATCGCGCAGCACCGGTTCCTCGGTCCGGCAGCGGTCGAACACGTAGGGGCAGCGCGTGTGGAAGCGGCAGCCGCTGGGCGGGTTGATCGGGCTGGGCACGTCGCCGGTCAGGATGACGCGGTCGCGCCGGGCCAGGGGATCGGGCACCGGCACCGCCGACAGCAGCGCGCGGGTGTAGGGGTGGCGCGGGGCGGCGAACAGGGTGCGGCGGTCGGCGACCTCGACGATCTTGCCCAGGTACATGACGGCCACCCGGTGCGTCAGGTGCTCGACGATGGCCAGGTCGTGGCTGATGAACAGCAGGGCGAGGCCCAGCTCGTCCTGCAGGTCGGACAGCAGATTGACGATCTGCGCCTTCACCGATACGTCCAGCGCCGATACCGCCTCGTCGCAGATGATCAGGTCCGCGCCAGGCGCCAGGGCGCGGGCGATGCCGATGCGCTGGCGTTGGCCGCCGCTGAACTCGTGCGGGAAGCGGCGCATGGCGTCGCGCGGCAGGCGCACGGTGTCCATCAGCTTGGCGACGCGGTCCTGCAGCTCGGAGGCGTTGCTGGTCAGGCCGAAGTTGCGGAGGGGCTCGGCGATGATGTCGCCCACGCGCATGCGGGGGTTCAGGCTGCTGAACGGGTCCTGGAACACCACCTGGACGCGCTGGCGCAGCGGGCGAAGCTGGCTGGTGGGCAGGTTGTCGATCCGCTTGCCGTCCAGCCAGACCTCGCCGTCCGTGGGATCGACCAGGCGCAGGATCGTCTTGCCGACGGTGCTCTTGCCGCAGCCGCTTTCGCCGACCAGGGACAGGGTCTCGCCGCGGTCGATGTGGAACGACACGCCGTCCACCGCATAGACCTGCCCGGTGACGCCGCCCAGCAGGCCGCCGCGCAGGGGGAAGTGCTTCTTCAGCGCCATCACCTCCAGCAGCGGCACCGGCTTGCTCATGCGGCCATCCCGGCCGGCATGGCATATTCGGCGTAGTGGCAGGCGACGCTGTGGCCGGGGCGCTTCTGCTCGACGGCGGGGGCGACGGTGCGGCACAGGTCGGTGGCGCTCTGGCATCGCCCGGCGAAGGCGCAGCCGATGATCGGCTTGCGCAGCGACGGCACCAGGCCGGGGATTTCGGCCAGCTTGCTGCGGCCTTGGGTGGACAGCGACGAGCCTAGTTTCGGCACCGCGCCCAGCAGGCCGCGTGTGTACGGGTGCTGCGGGTTGGCGAAGATTTCGCCCACCGCCGCCTCCTCCACCTTGCGCCCGGCGTACATGACGACAACGCGCTGCGCCATCTCCGCCACCACGCCGAGGTCGTGGGTGATCAGCAGGATGGCCGAGCCGATGCGCGTCTTGAGGTCGCGCATCAGGTCCAGGATCTGCGCCTGGATCGTGACATCCAGCGCCGTGGTGGGTTCGTCGGCGATCAGCAGCTTGGGGTTGCAGGCCAGCGCCATGGCGATCATCACCCGCTGCCGCATCCCGCCGGACTGCTGGTGCGGGTACTCGCGCACCCGGCGCTCCGGGGCGGGGATGCCCACCAGGGTCAGCATCTCGACGGCGCGGGCCTCGGCCTGGCGGGCGTTCAGGCCCTGGTGCAGGCGCAGGGTCTCGCCGATCTGGCGGCCGATGGTCAGCACCGGGTTCAGGCTGGTCATCGGTTCCTGGAAGATCATGCTGATGTCGTTGCCGCGCAGCTTGCGCATCTCGGCCTCCGGCAGCCGCAGCAGGTCGCGCCCCTGGAACCTGATCTCCCCGGCGATGCGGCCGGGAGGCTCCTGGATCAGCCGCAGGATGCTCATGCTGGTGACGGACTTGCCGCAGCCGCTCTCGCCCACGATGGCCAGGGTTTCCCCGGCGTCGATGTGGAAGCTCAGCCCCTCCACCGCGCGTACCACGCCGTCCAGGGTGCCGAAATGCGTCTGCAGGCGGTCCACTTCGAGCAGGGCCATCGCGTCAGACCTTCTTCGCCATGCGCGGGTCCAGCGCGTCGCGCAGGCCGTCGCCGAGCAGGTTCACCGACAGCACCGTGAGCGACAGGAACACCGCCGGGAAGAACACGATGTATGGCTTCACCTGCCACAAGGCCCGGCCCTCGGCCATGATGTTGCCCCAGCTCGGGATGATCGGCGGGGTGCCGGCGCCGATGAAGGACAGGATGGCCTCGGTGATCATCGCCGACGCGCAGATGTAGGTCGCCTGCACGATGATCGGCGCCAGCGTGTTGGGCACGATATGCCGCCAGATGATCAGCGGCACCCGGGTGCCGGAGGCGACGGCGGCCTCGACGTAGGGCTGCTCGCGCAAGGACAGCACCACGCCGCGCACCAGGCGCGAGACGCGGGGGATTTCGGCGATGGTGATGGCCGTCACCACATTGCCGACGCTGCCGCGGGTCAGCGCCATCAGCGCGATGGCCAGCAGGATGGGGGGGATGCTCATCAGCCCGTCCATGATCCGCATGATCACCGCGTCCAGCCAGCGCACGAAGCCGGAGACCAGCCCGATGGCCATGCCGATGGCCGAGGCCAGCGCGGCGACGGAGAAGCCGACGATGAGCGACACCCGCGCGCCGTACAGCACGCGGGAGTAAACGTCCCGGCCCAGCATGTCGGTGCCGAACCAATACAGCGCCGAGGGCGGCCGGGTGCGCTTGGCCGGGGCGAGCGCCGTCGGGTCCACCGTCCACAGCAGCGGCGCCGCGACGGCGATGAACAGGATCAGCGCGAGCAGCAGCCCGCCGGCGAAGATCGTGGGATAGCGCCGGATGAACGTCCGCAGCCGCCCGCGCGGGCGCACCGCCGGCAGCACGTCCGGCATGGGCGCGGCCGGCGTGACATGCGGCTGCAGCGCCGTGGCGACGGGCAGGTCTGGCAGGGTGGTGGTGCTCATAGCCGTATCCTCGGGTCGAAGACGGTGTAGAGCAGGTCAACCCCGAGGTTGACGAGCACATAGACGAAGCTGAACAGCAGCACGACGCCCTGGATCACCGGGTAGTCCCGCCGCAGGATGGCATCCACCACCAGCCGGCCCAGCCCGGGGATGGCGAACACGCTCTCGGTCACCACGGCCCCGCCGATCAGCAGCGCGACGCCCAGGCCGATCACCGTGACGATGGGCACGGCGGCATTCTTCAGCGCGTGCAGGAACAGCACGGTGCGGCTGCCGACGCCCTTGGCCTTGGCGGTGCGTATGTAGTCCTGGCTCAGCACCTCTAGCATCGTCGCCCGGGTGATGCGGGCGATCAGCGCGATATAGACGCCGCCCAAGGCCACCGACGGCAGCACCAGGTTGTTCAGCCACGGCCCCACCCCGCGCGACAGTGGCGTGTAGCCCTGCACCGGGAACCAGTCGAGCTGCAGCGCGAACACGTAGGCCAGCAGGTAGCCCACCACGAACACCGGGATCGAGAAGCCCAGCACCGCGAAGATCATGATGAAGCGGTCGATCCAGGTGCCATGGTTCCATGCCGCCAGCACGCCCATCGGCACCGCGATGCCGATAGACAGGATCAAGGTCAGCAGCATCAGCGAGATCGTCGGCTCCAGCCGCTGCGCGATCATGTGCGTCACCGGCAGGTTGGTGAAGATCGAGGTGCCGAGGTCGCCGTTCAGCACATGCCACGCCCACTCGCCGAAGCGGATCAGGAACGGCCGGTCCAGCCCCAGCCCGGCGCGGATGCGCTCCACGTCGGCCGGTGTCGCTTGGTCGCCGGCGATGATCGCGGCCGGGTCACCGGGGGCGATGTACAGCAGGCTGAACACGAACAGCGCGACCACGGCCATGACCGGGATGGTCGAGAGAATGCGGCGGAGCAGGTATCCCAGCATCGGTTCAGCGCCTCGTCTCGGCCATCGTCATCATCTCCGCCATCGTGGTTGCGAGGAGCGCGGCGACGCGGCGCTCCAGGGGCGCGCGGACCCGGCAGCAGTGCGCGCGCCCGCTGGATTGCCGCGCCGAAGCCGGCTCGCAATGACGGGGCTTCGGGGTTTGGGCCGCCATCGCGCTAGGTCTTCTGCACGCCCCAGAATACCGGGAACGGCGCCTTGACGATGCCGCTGACGTTCTTGCGCCACGCCTGGTACTGCAGGAAGAAGCCGGTTGGCGCATAGGTGACGAACTGCATCGACGCCTTGTTGATCGCCGCCATCGCCGCCTTTTCCGCCGGCAGGTCCGGCGCGTCGAACCACTCGCCGATCAGCGCCTCCACCGCATCCGACTTCGGCCAGCCGAACCATGCCTTGTCGCCGCCGCAGTCCAGCCCGGTGTACGGTGCCGGGTTGATGCAGTCCGCCCCGGCGTGCCACGTATGAAAAATGTTCCAGCCGCCCTGGCTCACCGGGTCCTTCTTGGCCCGGCGCGCGCCCACGGTGCCCCAGTCCAGCGCCTGGTAATCGACCTTCATGCCGATCTTGCCTAGCAGGTCCGCCGTCACGTCGCCCTGCGCCTTGGTGATCTGCACGTCGGTGGCGACCATCAGCACCACTGGCTCGCCGTTGTAGCCGGCCTCGGCCAGCAGCCGCTTCGCCTCGTCGTATCGGCGCGGCCCCGTCAGGATTTCGCCCCCCGCGTCGCTCCACGTCGGGGTGCCCGGCGTGAAGTAGCTGGCGTTGCGCTTCCACAGCGCGTCGTCCTCGCCGACGAGGGAGCGCATGTAGTCCTCCTGGTCCAGCGCCATCATCACCGCGCGCCGCACCCGCACGTCGTTGAACGGCGGCTGCAGGTGGTTCATGCGGAACGAGCCGATGTTGCCCAGGGGATCAGCGATATCGACGTTGATGTTGCGGTTGCGCTTCAGCAGCGGCACCAGGTCGGGCACCGGGTTCTCCCACCAGTCGATCTCGCCGTTCTGCAGCGCGGCGGCCTTGGTGGCGTCGTCGGGCATGATCTGCCACTCGACGCGGTCGAACATCATGCGCTTGCCGCCCGACAGCCATTCCCCGGCCTCGGCACGGGGCTGGTACCCGGCGAAACGCTCGAAGACGGCCTTGCTGCCGGGGTTCCACTCGTCGCGCTTGAACGACATCGGGCCGGAGCCGACGTACTCGGTGATCTGGATGAACGGGTCGGTCTTGGCGATGCGCTCGGGCATGATCTCCGCCATCGGCGGGTTGCTCTTGCCCAGGGCGAACAGCATCTTGGGGAACGGCCGGTTCAGCCGCAGCCGGATCGTGCGGTCGTCCGGGGCCTCGATGGCGACCAGGGTGGCCTTGATGCGCTGGCCCATGGTGTCGCGCACCATCCAGCGCGACAGGCTGGCCACCACGTCGCGGGACAGCACGGGGGTGTTGTCGTGGAAGCGCAGGCCCGGCCGCAGCTTGAACGTCCAGGTCTTGTTGCCGTCCGTGGCCTCCCAGGCTTCGACCATCTGCGGCTTGGGGTCCAGGTTGGCATCGACGCCGAACAGCGTGTCCCAGATCAGCACGCTGGCGTTGCGGACCACGTACTGCGTGCCGACAACGGAATCCAAGGTGGACAGGTTGGCCTGCGGCACGAAGCGCAGCACCTGGGCGTCCTGCGCCCGGGCCAGCCGCGGCATCGCCAGGCCGCCCGCGGCGGCGGCGCCAGTGGCCATTAGGGTGCGACGCTTCATGGCTTTCATTCCTTAATCCAAGGCATTCCGCGAAAAACCTGCAATCCGCGGGCCAACCTGCCGCTGCTCTGGGCGCAAGCCCCGGAAGATGACTACTCTGGGCGCAAGCCCCAGAAGATGGCAAACCCATTCACTCGGCCGACCAGGTTGCGGCGCAGCGCCGTCATCGACAAGTAGCCGCCGACCGGCACCCAGGCGACCTCGGCGATCACCACGCGTTGCATGTCGTCGCAGATCGCCTTGCGGGCGGTGGGGTCCGGCGCGTCGAACCAGGCGTCGCGCAACTCCTCCAGCCGCGGCAGTGTGGGCCAGCCGGGCCAGCCCTGCACGCCGTTGCCGCGGGCCAGGGGATGCAGCGCCGGGTCGAGGAAGTCGTAGCTGGTGAAGCTGGTCAGCAGCGCCGACCAGCCACCGCGCTCCACCGGCTCCTGGCTGGCCCGGCGCTAGATGACGGTGCCCCAGTCGGACAGCGCCAGGTCCATGTTGAAGCCCAGCCGGTGGAACAGGTCGGCGGCCACCTGGGTCAGCGCGGCCGGGGCCAGGATGTCGGTGGGTCCGATCAGCCGCATCGGCTGGTCCGTGTAGCCGGCGTCGCGCATCGCCGCACGCGCGGCGTCCAGGCTGCGCGGGGACAGCAGCGGCTCCAGCCCGGCCTCGGTCGCGTAGGTGGTGCCCGGGGTGAAGGCGCCGGCGGGGTCGCGGACCATGGCCGGATCGGTGCCGACGATGGCGGTCATGAAGTCTGCCTGGCTGACCGCCGGCAGCAAGGCGCGGCGCAGGGCCGGGTCGTCGAACGGCGGGTGCAGGTGGTTCAGGCGGAGCACGCCCATCAGCGGCAGGGGGTCGATGGCCTCGACCGTGATGCCGCGGCTCCGGCGCAGCAGGGTTTGCAGCTCGGGCGGTGGCTGCTCGAACCAGTCGATCTCGCCCTGCTGCAGCGCGGCGGAGGCGGTGGCGGCGTCGGGGATGATGCGCCACTCCACGCGGTCGAAGTGGACGACCTTGCCGCCGGCGGTCAGGCTGGGCGGGCCATCTGCGGGCAAGTAGGCCGGGTTGCGCTCATAGACGGCGAGGCTGCCGGAGTTGAACTCGTCCCGCTTGAAGCGGAACGGGCCGGACCCGGTGGTGTCGTCGATCTGGCGGAACGGGTCGGTGGCCGCCACGCGCTCGGGCATGATGAAGGCCGGGGTGCTGGTGCTGGCCAGGGCGTTGAACAGCAGCGGGAACGGGCGGGACAGCCGGAACAACAGTTGGCGGTCGTTCAACGGCTGCAGCTCGTCCACCACCGTCGCCAGCTTCTGGCCGAACGGGTTGCGCGCCATCCAGCGGCGCAGGCTGGCCACGGCGTCCACCGCCCGCACCGGCTCGCCGTCATGGAACGCCAGGCCGTCGCGCAGGGTGATCTGCACCTCGCGCCCCTCGTCCAGCACCAGGTGCCCAGCCGCCATCTGCGGCGTCGGCTGCAACCCGGCGGTCAGGCCATACAGCGTGTCATAAATCATGAAGCCGTGGTTGCGGGTGATGTTGGCCGTGGACCAGATGGGATCGAGCGACCCCAGGTTGGCCTGCGGCGCCATCCGCAGCACGCCCGCTGGAGCCCCATTTTTCTGGCCCCGCGCCAGGGACGGCATTGCCAGGGCCGCCGCCCCGGCAAGCGCGCCCCTGCGGGCGATCATGCGCGCTTGACGTTGGCGATCATGCGCGCTTGACGTTCCAGAACAGCGCAAAGCCGTTCAACACGCCCTGCAGGTCGGCCCGGTAGGCCGTCGGCTGCAAGTACTGGCCCATCGGGATGTAGGGGACGGACTGGAACGCCTCGCGCTGGATTTCCGCGCACAGCGCCGCCTGGGACGCCACATCCGGGGCGTCGAACCACTGGTCGCGCAACTGCTCGATGCGCAGGTCGGTGGGCCAGCCGATCCACGCCTGCTCGCCATTGGCCCGCAGCGACAAGTGGCCGGAGGGGTCCAGGTGGTCGGTGCCGGCCCACGCCGTGCAGAAGGCGCTCCAGCCGCCCTGCTCCACCGGCTCCTTCTTCGCGCGCCGGGTGACGACGCTGCCCCAGTCGGTGGCGACGTAATCCACGTTCATGCCGGCGCGCTGCATCATGTCGGCCGTTACGTCCGCCATCGCCTTCAGCACCGGGAAATCGGTGGCGGCCATCAGCACCACGCGCTCCCCGTTGTAGCCGGCGTCCTTCAGGTCGCGCTTCACCTTGTCCATGTCGCGCGGGCTGGTCAGCGCCTCCATGCCGACGCTGCTGGCCATCGGGGTGCCAGGGCAGAAGAAGCCGACGCCGGTGCGGGACATGCCCGGCGCGTCGCCGACGACGGTGGTCACCACATCCTGCTGGCTGACGGCGCCGAGCAGGGCACGGCGGATCGCGGGATTGTTGAACGGCGGCTGCAGGTGGTTGAACCGCAGGATGGGGATTTGGCCCGATGGCTCCTGCACGACCACCTTCACGCCGCGGCTGCCGGACAGCAGGGGCATCAGGTCGGCGGTGGCGTAGTCCCACCAGTCCTGCTCGCCGTTGATCAGCGCCTGGGCGGCGGTGGTCGGGTCGGGGATGGTGGTCCACTCGACGCGGTCGAAGTTGACCACCTTGGGGCCGGCGGTCCAGTCGGCGGCGCCGTCCTCGCGCGGCTTGTACTTGGCAAATCGCTCATACACGGCGCGGGCGCCGGGCACCCGCTCCCCGGCGACGAAGCGGTAGGGTCCGCTGCCGGTCATGTCGGTGACCTGGGTGAACGGGTCGGTCTTGGCGATGCGCTCGGGCATGATGGCGGGCATGTACAGCGGCGTCTTGGACAGCGCCTTGGGCAGCAGCGGGAACGGCTTGCGCAGGCGAAAGGTGAAGGTGCGGTCATCGATCGGCGCCAGCTCGTCGGTCGCGGCCAGCAGCGCGCCGCCGAAGGCATCGCGCTTGCCCCAGCGTCGCAGGCTGGCGATGCAGTCCTGCGACCGCACCGGCTCCCCGTCGTGGAACAGCAGGCCCGGGCGCAGGCGCAGCACCCAAATCTTGCCGCCGTCCTCGGTTGCGAACGACTCCAGCATCTGCGGCGAGGGCCGGTACTGGCTGTCCTGGCCGAACAGCGTGTCGTACACCATGAAGGCATGATTGCGGGTGACGTAGGCGGTGGTCCACATCGGGTCCAGCACCGTCAGGTCGGCCTGCGGGATGAAGCGCAGCAACCGCCCCTCCTGCGCCCGCGCGAGGGAAGGCAGCGCCAGCAGCGCCGGAGCGGTCAGCAAGGTGCGGCGTTTCATCGTGGCCTCCGGGTGCGTTTTGCAAACAGAACCACGCCTGCGCCCGTCAGGCCAGCATGGCACCTGTCGAACCGGCCGCCTTCGATGCTGGCCGATACCCCCGGGGCGTGCCGTCATTACGAGCCGGCTTCGGCGCGGCAATCGAGGAGCCAAGGACCGCCCTGGCCCCCCTGGATTGCCACGCCACAAGTGCGGCTCGCAATGACGGCCTGCCTTTGCAGGTCAGGAACGGTTGCTGTTGCGCCAGCATGGTGGCCCGCTGCCCGGATTTCCGCTAGTGCGGGCGCCATGCTGGTGCCTTCCTGGCTTCCTTCCCCGATCCGCGCCGCCCTGACGCCGGACCGGATGCGGCTGGGCCAGCAGTTCCTGCGGTTCGGCATCGTCGGACTCGCCGGGTTCATCGTGGACACCACGGTGGTCTATGCGCTGCGGGGGCAGGTCGGGCTGATCGCCGCGGGGCTGCTCAGCTACTTTGCCGCGGTGACGACGACCTGGGCCGGGAACCGGGCCTGGACCTTTGCCGGCCGGCGGCAGCATGGCGCGGCCCGGCAGTGGCTGCTGTTCGTCGCCGCCAACGGGGTCGGCTTCGTGCTGAACCGCGGTGCGTTCCTGCTGCTGGTCTGGAACGTGCCGGTCTGCGCCAGCCATCCGGTGCTGGCGATCCTGGCCGGGGTGGCGGCGGGGCTGCTCGCCAACTTCAACCTGTCGCGCCGGGTGGTGTTCAGCGGCGGCGGGCGGTGACGCACCGGGTCGCGGTGCTGGTGCCGTGCTTCAACGAGCAGGCGGCCATTCCCGCCGTCGTCCGCGCCTTCCGGGCGGCGCTGCCGGATGCGGCGATCTACGTTTATGACAACAACTCGTCGGACGGCACCGCGGCCGTGGCGCGGCAGGCCGGCGCCCTGGTGCGGACCGAGCGGCTGCAGGGCAAGGGCAACGTGATCCGCCGCATGTTCGCCGACATCGACGCCGATGCCTACGTGCTGGTCGATGGCGACGACACCTACGATGCCGCCTCCGCCCCGGCCATGGTGGAGATGCTGCTGCGCGACGGCCTGGACATGGTGAACGGCGCCCGCGTGTCGGAGGCGCAAGCCGCCTACCGGCCGGGCCACCGCTTCGGCAACCAGGTGCTGACGGGCCTGGTGGCCAGTATCTTCGGCAACCGGGTGTCGGACATGCTGTCGGGCTACCGGGTGTTCTCCCGCCGGTTCGTGAAGAGCTTCCCCGCGCTGTCCGGCGGCTTCGAGACCGAGACGGAGTTCACCATCCACGCGCTGGAGCTGCGGATGCCGATCGGCGAGATGCCGACGCCCTACAAGGAGCGCCCGGCGGGGTCGGCGAGCAAGCTGAACACCTACCGCGACGGCCTGCGCATCCTGCGCACGGTGCTGCTGCTGGTGAAGGAGGAGCGTCCGCTGCCGTTCTTCGCCGTGATTGCGGCGGCGCTGCTGCTGCTGGCGGTGGTGATCGTCCTGCCGGTGGTGCGGACCTACCTGCAAACCGGGCTGGTGCCACGGCTGCCGACGGCGGTGCTGGCGACGGGGCTGGTGGTGCTGTCGTTCCTGTCGCTGACCTGCGGCTTGATCCTGGATTCGGTGACGCGAGGCCGGAAGGAGATCAAGCGGCTGGCCTACTTGTCGATTTCTGCTCCCTCTCCCCTCGGGAGAGGGCCGGGGTGAGGGGGTCTTGCGGCGCCGGCCGCGGCTTAGGGCAGACCGATTCTGTCACTGGACAGGGTGGTGCTTGCCCGCCCCCTCACCCCGGCCCTCTCCCGGAGGGAGAGGGAGCAGCAGCCACGTGCGATTGCCCTGCCTTCTCGGCGGCGTAGCCTTGCGGGTGCGACAGCCGCCAGCGGGCCGCAGTCCCGACGATGCTGTCCAGGTCGGCAAATTGCGGCGCCCACCCGGCCTCCCGCCGGATCAGCGCGCTTGAGGCCACCAGCACCGGCGGGTCCCCGGCGCGGCGGTCGCCGAACACCACCGGCACCGGCCGCCCCAGGTTGCGCTCCACGGCGCCGATCACGTCCCGCACCGAATGCCCCAACCCGTTGCCAAGGTTATAAGTGACGCTGCGGTGGTCCAACTGCCGCAGGGCGCACAGGTGGGCGTGGCCCAGGTCGGTCACATGCACGTAATCGCGGATGCAGGTGCCGTCCGGCGTGTCATAGTCGGTGCCGAACACGGTCAGCGGCGGACGGCGGCCCAGGGCGGCGTCGATCACCAGCGGGATCAGGTGGGTCTCGGGATCGTGGTCCTCCCCCAGCACGCCCCCGGGATCGGCCCCGGCGGCGTTGAAGTAGCGCAGGCAGGCGCTGCGCAACCCATGGAGCTGGTCGGCCCAGAACAACGCGCGCTCGATCATCAGCTTGCTCTCGCCGTAGGGCGAGGCCGGGGCGATGCGCGCGTCCTCGGCGATGGGGATGCTGTCGGGCAGGCCGAACAGGTTGGCGGTGCTGGACAGCACGAAGCGGCGCACGCCGTGCCGGATGCAGGCGTCGATCAGGCGGATGCCCAGGGCGGCGTTGTCCAGCAGGTAGCGCATCGGCTGCGCCATGCTCTCGCCCACCAGGGACAGGGCGGCGAAGTGGAACACGGCGTCCCACGGCCCCTCGGCGAGCACCGCGTCCACGGCCGCGGCGTCGGACAGCTCGGCCACGACCAGCCGCACGCCGGGCGGCACGGCGGCGCGGTGGCCCTGGCGCAGGCTGTCGAGCACGACGACATCCCCGCCCCCGGCGGCCAGCAGGGCCACCAGGTGGCTGCCGACGTAGCCGGCGCCGCCAGTGACCAGGAAACGCGCCATCGAGCACCTCATGCCTTGGTTGATAGAGTGGGGGCTGGCCTGGCCTCCACAGAACGGGTCTATGGAGGCGCTCCGTGACCGTTGCCGCTAGGTTTCCCTGCATGACCAGTCCCCGTGCCGCCCTTCTAGCCGCTCTTGTCCTACTTTGGAACTATCCTGGAAGCGTATCGGCGCAGCAGCGGCCGGAGCCGGCGCGGATCGTCGGCGGACCCGGCGGCGGCTGCATCGCCGGGGCCGTCGAGCTGCCGGCGTCCGGGCCGGGCTATCAGACCATACGCGCCAGCCGGAGCTGGTTCTGGGGCCATCCGGACACCATCGCGGCGCTGCAAACCCTGGCGGTGCGCGCCTACGCCGCCGGGCTGCCGACGCTATACATGAACGACATCTCGCGGCCCCGCGGCGGGCCGATGCCGGGCATCCACGCCAGCCACATGCTGGGCCTGGACGCCGACGTGTGGCTGGACGTACGCCCCAAGCCCCGGCTCAGCCCGGCGGCGCTGGACAACGTGGAGGTCCGCAGCCTGGTGACGCCGGACGGGCGCGGCATCGACCCCGACGCCTGGTCCCCGGAGCACGTCACCCTGCTGCACCTGGCGACCGGCCTGCCGGGCCTCGACCGCGTGCTGGTGAACCCGGCCATCAAGCAGCAGCTTTGCCGCGTCGTGACCGGGGACCGCACTTGGCTGCACCTGATCCGCCCCTGGTATGGCCACACCGCGCACATGCACCTGCACTTCCGCTGCCCGGCCGGCCAGCCGGAGTGCCGGGACCAGCCGCCGCCGCCAGCCGTCGAGGGTTGCGACGCCTCGCTCGACTGGTGGTTCGCGCAGCTTGACGCGCCGCCTGCCCCGCCGTCCCCGCCCCGGCCGCCGGCGCCGCTGCCGGCCGCCTGCACCGCGATCCTGTCAGGCACAGGCCAGGGCGGCAAAGGCCCGGGCGGTTGATCGCCAACCGCCAGGCCGCCAACCGCCAGGCCGGGGTCGCCGCGGCGGGGTTCTGCACCTTCATCAACCTGTATTCCACCCAGGCGATCCTGCCGACCCTGGCGCAGGAATTCGGCGCCGCCCTGACGCACACCGGCCTGACCGTCACGGCGACGCTGGTGGCGGTCGCGCTGGTCGCGCCGTTCGTCGGCGGCGTGTCCGACGCGCTGGGCCGGCGGCGGCTGATCGTCGGCGCATCCCTGGCCCTGGTGGTGCCGACCCTGCTCGGAGCATTGGCGCCGGACCTCAACGGGCTGGTGCTGTGCCGTTTCCTGCAGGGCCTGCTGCTGCCGTTCATCTTCGCCGTCACCGTCGCCTACATCGCCGACGAGTGCCCGGGGTCCGAGGCGATCCAGGTCACGGGCACCTACGCCATCGGCACCATCGTCGGCGGCTTCGGCGGACGGTTCGTGGCCGGATGGGTGACGCAGTACGGCGGCTGGCGGCTGGCGTTCCTGGTACTGGCGGCGATGACGCTGCTGTGCGCCGGCGTGATTGCGGCCTGCCTGCCGCGGGAACAACGGTTCCGCCCGGTGCGGGGCTGGCGCGGCACGCTGGCCGGGTTCGCCGACCAGTTCCGCAACCCGCAGGTGATGGCGACCTGCGCCGTCGGGTTCGCGGTGCTGTTCTCGATGGTGGCGACGTTCACCTATGCCAACTTCCTGCTGGCCGCGCCGCCGTTCGGGCTGGGGCCGGCGGAGCTTGGGTCGGTGTTCGTGGTGTACCTGCTGGGCGTGGCGGCGACGCCGGTGGCGACCCGGCTGGCGCTGCGCTTCGGGCGGCGGCGGACGGTGCTGCTGGCGGCGGCGGTCGGCATGGCGGGGCTGCTGCTGACCCTGCTGCCGTCGCTGCCGGGCATCCTGGCCGGCCTGGCGCTGGCGGCGGCGGGCATCTTCACCGAGCAGGTGCTGTCGCTCGGCTACGTCGCCGCCGCGGCACGGTCGTCGCGCTCCACGGCGGTCGGGCTGTATGTGACCAGCTACTACATCGGGGGCAGCCTGGGGGGCCTGCTGCCGGGCGGCATCTGGGCGCATGCCGGCTGGCCCGGCTGCGTGGCGCTGGTGCTGGGGGTGCAGTTGGCCGCAATGCTGGTCACGCAACTGGTCTGGCCCCGGCACCCTCGCGCAATCCGTATTGCGTCCCAAATCACCCCATAGCACCGCTGGAGACGCCCTGATGAACGCCTACCTCGACCCTGCAGACGCCAAGTTCGCCATCGGCCAGCCCGTTTCCCGCAAGGAGGACCCGGTTCTGCTGCGCGGCGAGGGGCGCTACAGCGACGACCTGAACCTGCCGGGGCAGCTCCATGCCGTGATGGTGCGCAGCCGCAACGCGCATGGCGTGCTGCGTGGCGTGGACCGGGCGGCGGCGCTGGCGATGCCCGGCGTGCTCGGCGTGTTCACCGCGGCCGACCTGCGCGCGGGCGGGGTGCGGCCGATGCAGTCCTCGTCCGGCAAGAACCGCGACGGCTCGCCCACGCCGCGGCCGGAGCAGATGGCGCTGGCGGAGGGCAAGGTGCGCTTCGTCGGCGACCCCGTGGCGATGGTGGTGGCCGAGACGGCGATGCAGGCGCGCGACGCGGCGGAGGCGGTGCTGCTGGACATCGACCCGCTGCCGGCGGTGACTGCGGCGCGGGCTGCGGCAGGGCCGGGCGCGCCGCTGGTGCATGACGGCGTGCCGGGCAACGTGGTGATGGACTACCACCACGGGGACGCCGCCGCCGTCGCTGCCGCCTTTGCGCGGGCGGCGCACGTCACGCGGTTGTCGGTCAGCAACAGCCGCATCGTGGTCAGCGCGCTGGAGCCGCGGTCGGCGCTGGCGGAGTTCGATTCGGACACCGGGCGCTACACCCTGCGCGTCGGCTGCCAGGGCGTGTTCGGGCTGCGGGCGACGCTGAAGGACGTGCTGGGCGTGCCGGTGGAGCAGGTGCGCGTGCTGACCGGCAACGTCGGCGGGTCGTTCGGCATGAAGGCGTCGGTGTATCCGGAGTACCCCTGCGTGCTGCTGGCCGCGCGCCTGCTGGGCCGCCCGGTGAAGTGGACCGATGAGCGCAGCGAGAGCTTCCTGTCCGACAGCCACGGGCGTGACCATGACGTTGACGCCGAGCTGGCGCTGGACGCCGACGGGCGGTTCCTGGCGATCCGGGTGACGGGCTATGGCAACCTGGGCGCCTACCTCAGCAACGCGACAACGATCCCGCCGACCGTCAACACGATGAAGAACATGATCGGCGTGTATGCGACGCCGCTGATCGAGGCGCAGGCGCGCTGCGTGTTCACCAACACCACGCCGGTTGGCCCCTACCGCGGCGCCGGGCGGCCGGAGGGCAACCTGTACATGGAGCGGCTGGTGGACGCCGCCGCGCATGAGATGGGCATCGACCGGGTGGAGCTGCGGCGGCGCAACCACATCCAGCCGGATCAGATGCCCTACTCGGCGCCGTCGGGCATGGTGTATGACAGCGGCGACTTCCCGGCGATCCTGGACCGGGCGCTTGGGATGGCCGACTGGGACGGCTTTCCCGCCCGCCGTGCCGAGAGCCGCCGGGCCGGCAAGCTGCGCGGGCGCGGCATCGGCCAGTACCTGGAGGTGACGGCGCCGCCGCAGCAGGAGATGGGCGGCATACGCTTCGAGGCGGACGGGACGGTGACGATTATCACCGGCACCCTGGACTACGGCCAGGGCCATGCGTCGCCGTTCGCGCAGGTGCTGTGCGACCGGCTGGGCGTGCCGTTCGACCAGGTGCGGCTGCTGCAGGGCGACAGTGAGCAGTTGATCGCGGGTGGCGGCACCGGCGGGTCCAAGAGCATGATGGCCAGCGGCGCCGCCATCGTTGAGGCCAGCGCGATCTGCATCGAGCGGGGGCGGCAGGCGGCGTCGCATGTGCTGGAGGCCGCGGTGGCCGACATCGAGTTCGAGCGCGGGCGCTTCGGCATTGCCGGCACCGACCGCGACATTGGCATCATGGACTTGGCCGCGGCGTTGCGGACCGCCGGGCCATTGCCGGAGGACGTGCCGGCCAGCCTGGACGTGCAGCATATCCACGAGGCTGCGCCGAGCGCCTTCCCCAATGGCTGCCATGTGGCGGAGGTGGAGGTCGATGCCGAGACTGGGGTGGTGCAGGTCGTGCGTTACGGCATGGTCAACGACTTCGGCGTGGTCATCAACCCGATGCTGGTCGAGGGTCAGGCGCATGGCGGCATCGTGCAGGGCATCGGCCAGGCTCTGATGGAGTCCGTGGCCTATGACGAGGACGGGCAGTTGGTGACGGGGTCGTTCATGGACTATGCCCTGCCTCATGCCAGCGACGCGCCGGGCTTCCAGTTCCTGAGCCATCCGGTGCCGGCGCGGACCAACGTGCTGGGTGTGAAAGGCTGCGGCGAGGCGGGCTGCGCCGGGGCGCTGCCGGCGGTGATGAACGCGCTGATGGATGCGTTGCGGGGGGTGGGCGTGCGGCACATGGACATGCCGGCGACCCCGCAGCGGGTGTGGGCGGCAATCCAGGCCGCACAGGGCTAGGCCTGCTTCCCCCTCTCCCTCGGGGAGAGGGCCGGGGTGAGGGGGTCTTGCGGCACGGACGCTAGTTCGCTTGCAGGGCGGTTCTTCTGTGGGATGGCGCCGTGCTTGCCCGCCCCCTCACCCCGGCCCTCTCCCGGGGGGAGAGGGGGAAGATTGGTTGTTCCTTGCGTTCAATAGGTGTGGCGCCTCCTAGCGGCGGTGGGCGGCTTTAGCCAATATGGCGCCATGCAGACCCAACCCGTCCTCGACCACATCGAAGCCACGCTGGACGCCGCGCGGGAGCGCTGGTTCAGCTTCCTGCGCATCCCCAGCGTCAGCGCGCAGCCGGCGCACGCGGGGGACTGCGCCGCGGCGGCCGATTGGGTGCGGGAGCAGCTTGCGGCGATGGGCTTCACCGCCGCGGTGCATCAGACGCCGGGCCATCCCATCGTGCTCGGCCATCACCCCGGCCCCGGCCCGGACGCGCCGCACCTGCTGTTCTACGGCCACTATGACGTGCAGCCCGCCGAGCCGCTGGAGCTGTGGACCAGCCCGCCGTTCAATCCCGTGCTGACCCAGGGTCCGCACGGCCCCCGGGTGGTCGCCCGCGGCGCGGTGGACGACAAGGGCCAGGTCATGATGTGGCTGGAGGCCCTGCGCGCCTGGCACGCCGTGCACGGCACCCTGCCCGTCCGGGTCACCGCGCTGATCGAGGGCGAGGAGGAGGTGAGCAGCGAGAACCTGGAGCCGTTCCTGTCCGCCCACCGCGACGCCTTGCGCGCCGATGTCGCCGTCATCAGCGACACCGGCATGTGGGACCAGGACACCCCGGCCCTCACCACGCGGTTGCGCGGCATCGCCTATGTCCAGGTGGTGATCCATGCGGCGGCGCGGGACCTGCACTCTGGCATCTTCGGCGGGTCCGCGCTGAACCCGTGCAACCTGCTGGCGCGCATCCTCGCCGACCTGCACGACGACCAGGGGCGCGTGCAACTGCCGGGCTTCCTGGACGGCGTGGCGGAGGTGCCCCCAGAGCTGGCGTCGGAGTGGGCGGAGCTTGGTTTCGACGAGGGCGCGTTCCTCGGCGGCATCGGCTTGTCGGTGCCGGCGGGGGAAGCCGGGCGCACTGGGCTGGAGCGGCTGTGGGCGCGTCCGACCGCGGACGTGAACGGCATCTGGGGCGGCTATGCCGGACCCGGCAGCAAGACCGTCATAGCAGCCGAGGCCGGCGCCAAGGTGTCTTTCCGTCTGGTGCCCGGCCAGGACCCGGACCGCGTGGTGCAACTGTTCCGCGACTTCGTGCACGCCCGTTTGCCAGCCGATGCCCGGGCACAGATAGAAGTGTTCGGCACCGCGCCGGGCATTGAGGTGCCCTCCGACAGCCGCTACGTGCAGGCCGCCCGCGCGGTGCTGGCCGAGGAGTACGGCCGCCCCGCCGTGATGATCGGCAGCGGCGGCAGCATTCCGGTGGTCGAAAGCCTGCGCCGCCTGCTGGGGGTGGACAGCCTGCTGATGGGCTTCGGGCTGGACGACGACCAGGTACACAGCCCGAACGAGAAGTTCGACTGGGCGTGCTTCCACCATGGCCTGCGCGCCCATGCGCGGCTGCTGGGCCGGCTGGGCACTGACCGGGGTTGAGGCTGCGCGCCCAGGACCTGCGCTCGCCGCTAGCTGGGCCGTTCAGCTTCGGGGTGCCGGCCGGCGGCTGCCTGGCCGTGACGGGGCCGTCCGGGTCCGGCAAGAGCCTGCTGCTGCGCATGATCGCCGACCTGGACCCGCATGAGGGTGAAGCCTGGCTGGACGGCGTCGCGCAGTCGGCCACCCCTGCCCCGGCCTGGCGCCGTCAGGTCGTGCTGTCCGCCGCCGAGCCGGGCTGGTGGATGGACCGGGTGGGCGACCACTTCGAGGCACCGCGGCCCGACGCCGCCCGGCTCGGCCTGCCCGCGGACATCTGGGACCGGCCTGTCATCCGCTGCTCCACGGGGGAGCGGGCGCGGCTGGCCCTGCTGCGCGCCCTGGCCGGCCAGCCCGCGGTGCTGCTGCTGGACGAGCCGACGGGGGCGCTGGACACCGCCGCCACCGCCGCCGTCGAGGCGCTGCTGCGGGAACGGCTGCTGGCCGGGCTGGCCCTGGTGCTGGTCACGCACGACCCGGCGCAGGCGGCCCGCCTGGGCACCGAGCAGCGGCGCATGGACGCGCAGCGGCTGGTCGCAGCTTGAACACCATCCTCCTGACGCCGTTGGACCTCGCCGCGGCGGCGTCCCTGCTGCTGGCGGACGCCGTGCTGTCCGTGGCGCTGGGCCTGCACCTGCACCGCGCCGTGCTGCTGGCGGCGGTGCGGATGGTGGTGCAGCTCGTGCTGGTCGGCTACGTGCTGCGCTTCGTGTTCCAGGCCGGTTCCCCGGCAGCCGTGCTGGCCATCGTGCTGGCCATGGGCGCCGTCGCGGCGCGCGAGGTCGCGGCACGGCCCAAGCAGCGGCTGGCGCGGGGCGGCAACCTGTGGGTCTCGGCCGCGGCGGTCGGCGCCTCGACGGTGCTGGCGGTGCTGCTGGCACTGGCGACGGCGCTGCGGCCGCAGCCCTGGTGGGACCCGCGCTACGCCATCCCGATTGTCGGCATCGTCCTGGGCGGCGCGCTCAGCAGCGGCAGCCTGGCGCTGGACGGGGTGCTGGGCGGCGCCGCGGCGGCGCGGGCGGGGATCGAGGCGCAACTGGCCCTTGGGTGCCCGTTTGCCCAGGCGGTGCGCCCCTTGGTGACGGAGGCGATCCGGCGGGGGCTGCTGCCGGTGGTCAACCAGATGACCGCCGCCGGGGTTGTCACCCTGCCGGGCGCCATGACCGGGCAAATCCTGGCCGGGGTCGATCCGGTCGAGGCCGTGAAGTATCAGATCCTCATGCTGCTGCTCATCTCCGGCGCGGGCGGCATAGCGGCGGGCGCTGCGGCCCTGCTGGCGGCCCGGCGCCTGACCGACGCCCGGGGGCGGCTGCGGCTGGACCGGCTGGCTACGCCGTGACGCCCTGCAGCAGCGCCGCCGCGATGGCCTGCCACTCCTGGTCCAGCGGCGCTGCGCTGGCCGGGCGGTGCGCCAGGCCATACCAGTACCCGGCGTTCTCGGCGTCACCCTCGACCCGGTGCAGGTAGGCGTGGACCCAGGCGGCGTCCGGGCCGGGGTCGGATTGGGCGACCTCATGCGCATGGTCCCAGTCGTCCCGGGCGGCCCACCACAGGGCTTGCAGGGGTGGGGACAGCGCCGTGGGCTGGTCCAAATGCCGCAACTCGTCTGGTGTCATGCTGCATCCCTTGCTCGGCAGTTGCCGCCGTGAGGCCGACGCTGCGCCGCGCCCGCGACCTGGCCGCCGTGCCGTGGCGCAACGGCCAGGGCACGACACGCGACGTTGTGACGCAGCTTGGCCCGGACGGCGCGCTGCTCTGGCAGGTCAGCATAGCCGAGTTGGTGCGGGACGCCAGCTTCTCCGATTATGCCGGGTATGACCGGATTTTCACGCCGGTCCTCGGCGAGGGCATCGCGCTGTCGCTGGATGGCGGCGGGCTGCTGCCCTGCCCGCTGCTGACGCCGTTCGCCTTCCGCGGCGAGGCCCGGGTGGGATGCCGTTTGGGCGGTGCGCCCGGGCGGGCCTTCAACGTGATCGCCGCCCGGGGGCGCTGCCAGGCGCAGGTGCAGGTGCTGCGCCTGGCTGCCGGCGATCGGGTCGGGCCTCCGGCGGAGGGGATTGGGCTGCTGCATTGCTGGTCCGGCGCCCTGGCCGCGATGGATGCGGAGGTGCAGCCCGGCGACACCCTGATCGGCGCCGCAGCGGTGGCGGCGGCGCCGTCGGTCGTGATCGAGGTGCATATGCTGGAAACCGCGGGGTCCGGTGCGTCCCAGGGGTGATAGGCATGACGACGTAGCCTGCCCCTTGCTGCACGGACGCCAGCCTTACCCCGGCTCGTCCAGCAGGGCGCGCAGCACGGCCGGCTTGCACAGGACCAGGTGGCCGTCCTGCTCATCCAGCACCCCGGCCTCGTGCCAGTGGCGGAGTTGCTTGTTCACCCGCTCCCGCGTGGCCGCCACCTGGGTGCCGATGTCGCGCTGGGACAGGCGGATGCGCAGGCGCACGCCGTTCGGCACCGGGGTGCCGTGCTGGTCGGCCAGGCCCAGCAGCAGCCGGGCCAGGCGGGCGGGCATCGGCAGCAGGGCCAGGTCCTCGAACGCGGTGTTGATCCGGCGGAGGCGGCTGCAGAGCAGGGCCATCAGCCGAAGCGTCAACTCGGGCCGGGCGCGGAGGAACGGCAGGAAGGCGCTGCGCTCGACGGACAGCAAGACGCTGTCGGCCATGGCGACCACGTCCAGGCTGCGCGGCTGGCCGTCGAGCAGGGCCATCTCGCCCAGCACGCCGCCGGGCTCGATCAGGCCCATGGTCACCTCGCGCCCGTCCGCCGACGTGGCGCCCGCACGCAGGCGCCCGTGCACCAGGACCAGCAGGCTGCTGCCGGCGTCCCCGCGCCGCATCACCAGGGCATCGCGGCGCACATGGCGCTCGGTGACCAGGCTGGTGAGCGCATCGAGTTCCGCCGTGTCCAGCAGGTGGAATAGCGGTGTGGCGGCCAGCACGTCGCGGCGGGCCGCCTGCGTCAGGCGTCCGCCGGCCGGGCTGGCATGGGATGCAGCCGCCATCATCTTGTGGCCGCACGCGACGGGGCTGAAGCGGGCCGCATCTGCCGGAACCCTCCATGCCCGACGGTTGCAGGCGGCACTGAGCTTGCCGCATCGCGTGCCGCGAGTCACGGCCGCAGAGCAATCGAAGCGGGGTAATCGCATGGGGCGCTACAACCGCACCGGCTGCTTCTCCCTTCGGGAGGGGGTTTGGGTGCGGGGGGCCGCAAGGGTCGAGCCTGGCTGGTTTGGGAGTGGATTTCGTCTTTGGACGGGCGAATTTGGCCCTTGCCGCTTCCCTCACCCCGGCCTTGGTCCGTTTCACGGCCCAAGCCCGGAGGGAGAGGGAGCAGGCGGCGTCCTCAAGCCAGATGTGATCGGCCTGGCAATGAAACAGCTTCGATGCGGGTCGTGTCCGGATATCGGACCCGAATTGCAGTCATGCCGATCAGCATCGACGGCGACGGCCTGACGCCGGTCGCGCGACCAGGGCAGGCCCGTCCGGTTGCGCTGGTCGTTGCCGCACTGGCCCTGGCCTGCGCGGCCGTCGCCGTCTTGCTCGCCGCTGGTCTGAAGCGGCTTGCTCAGCCGGGCTACGGCCGCCTCGGCCTGGTGCTGCGGCCCAGCGGGGCGCTGGCATGGGCGTGCCGCATCACCTGCGCCTCGGACCGCACCAGGCCAGGCGGACTGCGACTCGGCGGGGTGCTGGTGGCCTTAAACGGCGTGCCGCGCCCGGTTTAGGTGATCCAGCACAGCAACACCTCACCGTAAATCGTTGTCAGGTCGTGCGTGGGAGCCGGGGCCAGTGGAATCAGGGTTCCCATGCCGTAAAGCCCCTGCTTACGTCGGCTGACACCTGGCGTGCGTTGCCGCTGGGTGACACAGACCAGCACCATAGGGGATACGCATGAACATCGCAGAACTCGCAGAGCACATCGCCGGGCAGCACGGCATAGACAAGAAGCAGGCCAAGACGGTGGTGGAGGCGGTGTTCGCCGCCGTCGTCGAAACCGCCGTGAAGGGCGAGGAGGTGTCGTTGCCCGGTTTCGGCAAGTTCAAGGTCGCCAGCCGCGACGCCCGCCAGGGCCGCAACCCGGCGACTGGCGAGGCCATCCAGATCGCGGCGAGCAAGAAGCTGGCCTTCACCCCGGCCAAGCAGGTCAAGGACGCGCTGAACGTCGCGGTCAAGGCGCCGGCCGCCAAGCCCGCCGCCAAGCCGCGCGCCAAGAAGGCAAGCTGATCCGCTGCACTGCGGTGGCGTCCCGGCCACGGCATTGATCACGGCCGCCCGATGATCCCCGTGGACACGGACCGCTTCCTCGCGGACCTGCAGGCGCTGCGGGGGTTCGGGGCGTTCCGCACCGGCGTCCACCGCCCGACCTACAGCCCTGACGACATGGCGGCGCGGCACTGGCTGGTCGAGCGCATGGCCGAGGCCGGGCTGGACCCGGTGATGGACGGCATCGGCACGGTGCTGGGCCGCCATGCCGGGCCAGGGCCGACGCTGCTGTGCGGCAGCCACCTCGAAAGCCAGAACGAGGCTGGGTGGCTGGATGGGGCGCTCGGCGTGATGGCGGCCCTGGCCCTGGCGCGGGCCGGGCTGGCGGTGGACGTGGTGGCGTTCGCCGACGAGGAGGGGCACTACGGCTCGTTCATCGGCTCCCGGTCGTTCACGGGGCTGCTGGATGAGGCGGAGATCGACGGGCTGGCCAACCGCTACCACGGCAAGCCGCTGCGGGCGGCGCTGGCCGAGGCCGGGCTGGCGGGGCGGCCCCGGGTGGAGGCGGAGGCTGGGCGCTACCGGGGTTTCCTGGAGATGCACATCGAGCAGGGCACGGTTCTGGAGGGCGGGGGCCTGCAGGTCGGCGTCGTGACGGGGATCGTGGCGATCTGGCAGTACCGCATCGTGATCGAGGGCCAGCAGGACCACGCGGGCGGCACCACGATGGCGGAGCGGCGGGACGCCGGGCTGGCGGCGGTGCGGCTGCTGGCGTGGCTGGATGCGGAGTTCCCGCGGCACTGCGCGGAGCGGACGGTCTGGACCGTGGGGCGGATCACGCTGTCGCCGGGCGCGGCGTCGATCATCCCCGGGCGGGCGGAGGTGCTGTTCCAGATGCGCGATATGTCCGTCGAGGTGCTGGAGTGGTTGGAGGCGGTGCTGCGCCGGGGCGTGCAGGAGAGCAACCGGCGGGAGCGGTGCCGGGCGGTGCTGGAGGTGGTGAGCCAGTCGCAGCCGGCGCCGTGCGACGCCATGCTGCAGGCGGCGCTGGCGGAGGGTGCGGAGCGGGTGGCGGCGGGGCGGTGGACGCGGTTGCCGAGCGGCGCCGGGCATGACGCGCAGTACATGGCGCGGGTGATGCCGTCGGCGATGCTGTTCGTGCCGTCGATCGGCGGGGTGAGCCACCATTGGGCGGAGGATACCGCTGTGGAGGATTTGGCTGTTGGGGTGCGGGTTTTGGCCGAGGCGGCTGGTCTTATCTTGCGGCCGTAGTTTTCGGGTCCGGGCGCGGCGTTGCCCTGCGTAACGGCGTTGCCTGCGTGAGGATGTTCGCGGCGGCGCGTGCGATCGGGTCAAAGGGCCGGAGCAGCGGCTGGTTGTCGAACACCTTGGCCATGGCGCCCTGAACTGGTGGCGTCCCGTAGGGGATTCGAACCCCTGTTACCGCCGTGAGAGGGCGGTGTCCTAGGCCTCTAGACGAACAGGACGTGGCCGGAGCCGTATCTATGACACGCCGCACCGGAGATCAACCCTCCTTGCCCTGCCGCGCCCGCGCCGCCGCCCGCCGCCCCGTCCGGCACGCATCCGAGCAGAACCGCACCTCGTCCCACGTCTTCTCCCACTTCTTCCGCCACGCGAACGGCCGCCCGCACGCGGCGCACACCTTGGTCGGCAGGGTCGGCTTCTTGTGCGCCATCAGCGCGCCAGCCCCACCCGCCCCAGCACCCGTCCGGCGCGCAGATCGACCACAACCACCCGGTCCGGTCCGCCGCCCTGCAACTGCACCGCCACCCGGTCCGCCGCCGCCGACACCCCGGCGATCCGGGTGCCCGCGGGTTCATCCAGCACCGCACTGGCAATCTGCCCGGTCCCGGGCGACATGCGCGTGGCCAGCAGCGTGAACAGCGTCGCCGTGCCGGCAATGATCAGGACCCCCATGGCAACCACCGCAAACTTCAACCCGCCCACACCCAGCTCCCATTATGCTTGACGGCCCGCCGCCCGACGCGCCCTCGCATCAAGCCCAGCCCGGCCCATTCGAGGTCGTGGCCGAACCCGGCGCCGCCGGCCAGCGCACCGACCGCTTCCTGGCCGATGCCATCGGCACGGTGTCGCGCTCCCGCGTCAAGGCCCTCATGCTGGGCGGCGCGGTGCTGCGCGACGGCATCCCCCTGCACGAGCCGGCCGATCCGGTCCGCGCTGGCGCCTGCTTCATCGTGCAGCCCCCTGCCCCGGTGTCCGCGACCCCGCAGGCGCAGCACATCCCATTCACCATCCTGCACGAGGACGCCGACCTGATCGTGCTCGACAAGCCGGCCGGCCTGGTCGTGCATCCCGCGCCGGGCAACCAGGATGGCACGCTGGTCAACGCCCTGCTCGCCCACTGCGGCGACACCCTGCCCGGCATCGGCGGCGAGCGGCGGCCGGGCATCGTGCATCGCCTGGACAAGGACACCAGCGGCGTGATGGTCGTCGCCAAGACGGAAGCCGCGTTGGCCCGGCTGTCCGCCGCCTTCGCCGCGCGGGACCTGGACCGCGCCTACTTGGCCCTGGCCTGGGGTGTCCCGGCGGCGATGCAGGGCGAGGTCGAGGGCGCGATCGGCCGGGACCCGCGCGACCGCAAGCGCATGGCCGTCGTCAGCCGGGGCGGCAAGCCGGCGCTGACGCGCTACTCGGTCCTGCGTGCCTGGCCGCCGACTGCGACCTTGGTGGAGTGCGTGCTGGCCACCGGGCGCACACACCAGATCAGGGTCCACATGGCCGGGATCGGGCATCCGCTGGTGGGCGACCCGGTTTACCTGCGCCGCGTGCCGGCGGCGGCGAAGGCGCTGGCAGAGCCGGCCCGGGGCACGCTGCTGGACTTCCCTCGCCAGGCGCTGCACGCTACACGACTTGGTTTTCGTCACCCCCGCACCGGCCAGGCCATGCTGTTCGAGCGTCCGATCCCGCCCGACATGCAGGCGCTGGTGGCTGCGTTGGGCGCTTAGGTCCAACTTGCTCCAATATCTTTGACAGGACCGCGTAGGTCCTGTATAGACTGCTAACTGGCGCAGCGGGCGTGCTGTGCCAGGACCAGTCCAGGGCCTGCCGCTTCGGGGCAATCTCTGGGACGTGATGGTGTCCGTCGCGCCTGATTGCAATTCCGTCGCAACCGACCGTTCTGTTCCGCCGTAAAGGGACGCAGAGTTTGGTCCACCCTGACGAATGAGGCCGTTCAATGGCTGCTGCTATCATCAATGTCGCCCCAGAGGGCAACCTATCGCGGTATCTGCAGGAGATCCGTAAATTTCCCATGCTCGCTCCCGAGGAGGAGTTGGCCCTGTCCCGCCAGTGGCGCGACAACGAAGACATGGACGCCGCGCACAAGCTCGTCACCTCCCACCTGCGGCTAGTGGCTAAGATTGCCATGGGTTACCGTGGCTATGGCCTGCCGGTCGGCGAGCTGATCAGCGAGGGCAACGTCGGCATGATGCAGGCGGTCAAGCGGTTCGACCCGGATCGCGGGTTCCGCCTGGCGACCTACGCCATGTGGTGGATCAGGGCGGCGATCCAGGAATACATCCTGCATAGCTGGTCGCTGGTGAAGATGGGCACCACCGCCGCGCAGAAGAAGCTGTTCTTCAACCTGCGGCGGCTCAAGGGCCAAATGCAGGCCATCGAGGACGGCGACCTCAAGCCCGAGCAAGTGGCGAAAATCGCCCGTATGCTGGCCGTGCCCGAGCAGGACGTGGTCAGCATGAACCGCCGCCTGGCCGCGCCGGACAATAGCCTGAATGCTCCCGTCCGCGCCGACAGCGAGGGCGAGTGGCAAGACTGGCTGGTGGACGAGAGCGCCAGCCAGGAAAGCGAGCTGGCCGACCGCGAGGAGCTGACCGGGCGCAAGGCCCTGCTCAGCAGCGCGCTGAAGACGTTGAACGAGCGGGAGCGGCACATCCTGATCGAGCGCCGGCTGAAGGACAACCCGACGACGCTGGAGGACCTGTCCCAGCAATACAACATCAGCCGTGAGCGGGTGCGGCAGATCGAGGTCCGCGCCTTTGAGAAGCTGCAGAAGGCGATGAAGACCCAGGTGGCCGAGCGTCGGATGGCCCAAGCCGCCTAGGCGGCCATCCGGTTGGCGTGCGGACCGGCCGCACCCAACCGACCCACCCTGGGATGGCAGGTTCCCGGTAAGCTGGCTTCAATGCCGCAGTTCAGGGTAGCTATGACAGTTTCAGGCTTGGCACATCATAGGTGCAGTTCCCAACGACGCCGCCATCATACCAATCGCTTTCTGCTCTGACCGCTCTCCGTCACTGCGAGGAGCGCAGAGACGCGGCAATCCAGGGCCGAGAAGGCTGCGCTGGGCTTCTGGATTGCCATGACGCAAGCGCGGCTCGCAACGACGGTGCGATGCCGTGAGGGTTAGAGCGGATGGCCGTTGGTATTCGTCAAGTTCACCCGCAACATGCATCAGCCCTCAAAGGGATCGTGCATCAGGATGGTGTCATCACGCTCGGGGCTGGTCGATAGCAGGGTCACCGGCACCTCCACCAACTCCTCAATCCGGCGGACATACTTGATGGCTTGGGCCGGCAGGTCTGCCCAGCGGCGGGCGCCGAAGATGGAACCGGACCAACCCTCCACCGTCTCGTAGATCGGCACCGCCGCCGCCTGGGCGGCCTGCCCCGCTGGGAGATGCTGGAAACGTTCGCCGTTGATCTCGTAGCCAACGCCGATCTTCAGCTCCGGCAAGCCATCGAGCACGTCGAGCTTGGTCATCGCCAGGCCCTGTATGCCGCCGACTTTGGCAGCCTGCCGCACGAGCGCCGCATCGAACCAGCCGCACCGCCGCTTGCGGCCCGTGACGGTGCCGAACTCATGCCCGCGCGTGCCCAGCAGGTTGCCGGTCTCGTCATGTAGCTCCGTGGGAAACGGCCCGGCGCCGACACGGGTGCTGTAAGCCTTGGCGATCCCAAGCACAAACCCCACAGCAGCCGGGCCAACACCGGTCCCGGAGGCGGCGGTTGCCGCTATGGTGTTGCTGCTGGTTACGAACGGGTAGGTCCCGTGGTCCACATCCAGCATGACCGCCTGCGCGCCCTCGAACAGGATGCGGCGGCCGGCCTTGCGTGCGGCGTGCAGGCGCTCCCACACCGGTTCGACATGCGGCAGGATGCGGGGCGCCAGGCTCAGCAACAGGTCGAGCAGCTTCGCCTTTTCGAACGGCTCGGCCCCGAGGCCGGTTAGCAGGGTGTTGTGATGCAGCAGCACCTCATCCAGCTTGGCCGACAGCACCTCCGGCTCGGCCAGGTCGCAGACCCGAACGGCGCGGCGGGCAACCTTGTCCTCATAGGCCGGGCCGATGCCGCGCCCCGTGGTGCCGATCTTCTTGTCGCCGCGGGCTGCCTCACGGGCGCGGTCCAGCGCGCCGTGCACCGGCAGGATCAGCACCGCGTTCTCGGCGATGCGGAGGTTGTCCGGGCTGACATCCAGGCCCTGCGCGCGCACCCGGTCCATCTCGGCCAGCAGCGCCTCGGGGTCGATGACGACACCGTTGCCGATCACCCCCAGCTTGCCGCGCACGAGGCCGCTCGGCAGCAGCGACAGCTTGTAGGTCTGGTTGCCCACCACCAGCGTATGCCCGGCGTTGTGCCCGCCCTGGAACCGCACCACGATGTCGGCGCGGCTGGCCAGCCAATCGACGACCTTGCCCTTTCCTTCGTCGCCCCACTGGGCGCCGATCACGGCGACGTTGGGCATCTAGGTCTCCAGGGATACGGTGGACAGGGGCATGGCGGCGCCATCCCGCAACAGGTGGGTGCAGCGCAGCCGCCGGGCCTCAAGCACGAGATCCGGCGCATCGGTCAGCGCGGGTACGGTGGCGAAGCCCTGGGCGCGCAGGGTCTCGGCATCGGCAGGGCTGGCGCCGCAGGGCAGGAACACGCGCGGCCGGGCCGGCACCGGCGGCAGCGCCCGCAACAGTGCGTCGGGGAACAGCGTCAGGCCCGTCGCAGGCTCGGCATCGCCGGACAGGTAGCGTCCGCCACGCCCCAACTCCTCGTGCCGCCCCGGCGCGAACACAGTGATGCAGACGCCGGTGTGATAACGAAAGCCGCGGAACTCGATGGGATCGAGCGTCAGCCGCACGTCCGGCGCGCGGGCCTGGATGGCCCGCACGGTCTGCCGCAGCCGTTCGCACAGCGCGGCCGCGGCGGGTGGCAGGTGGGCCGCGGCAAGTACCTCAAGCGCCGGCCCTGCCGGTCCCGCAACCAGCAGCAGGTCGGTCAACAACCGCGCCATCGCACCGCCGTGCTGCGCGACGACGGCCGCATCCTTGCGGTCCAGCGCCCGGGTCAACACCTGCCGGGCTGGTCCATGGATGCCGGCCGCATCCAGCAGCGCCGGCGCCAGTGGCGGCAGCGTCAGGTCGAAGCTCACGCGGGACAGCCCGGCCGCAGACAGCGCCGCCGCGCCCAGCAGCACCATCTCGGCGTCGGCCGCCGCGGCATCGACGCCGATCAGCTCGATCCCAGCCTGCGCCACCTGCCGGTCGGCGATCAGCCCCAGCCCGCGCACCAGCAGGCACTGCCCGGCATAAGACAGCCGCAACGGGCGGGGATGCCCGGCCATGCGGGTTGAGGCGATGCGCGCCACCTGCGGCGTCATGTCCGCCCGCACGCCCATCATGCGGTGCGTGGCCGGGTCCATGACGCGGAACGTCTGGTCCAGCATGGCGCTGCCGGCGCCGGACAACAGCCCGTCCTCGAACTCCACCAGCGGCGGCTTCACCCGTTGGTAACCGTGGGCGGCGAAGGTCTGCATGAGGGTATGCACCGTCGCAGCCTCAGCCTCGGCCTCGGGCGGCAGCAGGTCGTGCAGGCCCGTGGGCAGCAGTGCCGGGTTGGGTGGGACATCTTCGGTCATGCGTCGGCGCTTCTAGCCCGGATTGGCGGCGGCGTCGCCTGCGTTAGGCTGTTGCCCGGGCGGCGTCGGCTGCAGTCCGGGCATAGGCCCAGTCGAGCCACGGTAGCAGGGCCTCGATGTCGGAGGACTCCACCGTGGCGCCGCCCCAGATGCGCAGGCCGGCTGGGGCGTCGCGGTGCGAGGCGATGTCGAAGGCCACGCCCTCCGCGTCCAGCAGGCCCGCCAGGTGCCGGGCTGCCTTGAATTGCCGGTCCGGGTCGAGCCGGGTGAACCACGGGGCCGTCACCCGCAGGCAGATGCTGGTGCAGGAGCGTGTAGCCGGGTCCGCCGCCAGGAAATCCACCCAGGGCGTCGCGGCGACCCACCGCGCGACGACGGACAGGTTGGCCTCGCTGCGGGCGATCAGCGCCGGCAGGCCGCCAATGCGCTCCGCCCAGCGCAGCCCGTCCAGCGCGTCCTCGACGCACAGCATGCTCGGCGTATTGATGGTCTCGCCGCGGAAGATGCCCTCGTTCAGCGTGCCGCCGCTGGTCAGGCGGAACACCTTCGGCAATGGCCAGGACGGCTTGTAGGACTCCAGCCGGGCGACGGCGCGCGGCGACAGCGCGATCATGCCATGCGCGGCCTCCCCGCCCAGCGCCTTCTGCCAGGACCAGGTGACGACATCCAGCTTGTCATACGGCAACGCCATGGCGAACGCGGCGGAGGTGGCGTCGCAGATCACCAGCCCCTCGCGGTCCCGGCTGATCCAATCGGCGTCAGGCAGGCGCACGCCGGCGGTGGTGCCGTTCCAGGCCAGCACCAGGTCGCGCGCCGGGTCGATGCCGGTAAGGTCCGGCAGGTGGCCATAGGCGGCGGAGCGCACCCGGGCGTCCGGCAGATGCAGGTGCTTGACGGCATCGGTGGCCCAGGCCTCGGTGAAGCTCTCGAACGCCAGCAGATCGACGCCGCGCGCACCGAGCATCGACCACATCGCCAGCTCCACCGCGCCAGTGTCCGACCCGGGCACGATACCCACGCGCCAGTCCGGCGGCAGGCCCAGGACGGCGTGGGAGCGGTCGATCACCTCGGCCAGCCGCGCCTTCGGTGCAGCCGCCCGGTGGCTGCGGCCGAGCAGCGCGCCGGACAGCGCCTGCAGGGACCAGCCCGGCCGCTTGGCGCAGGGTCCGGAGGAGAAGTCGGGGCAGGCCGGGCGCAGATGCGGCCGGGCCGGGGCCGAGGCGTCGAGTGCAAGCGACACGGTCGCTCCTTCGTTCAGTTATCGGCGGGCGGGTGGTGCGCCGGCGTGCAGCGCCCGCATGGTCTAGTCCCGCAAGCACCGGGATACAATCAAGCCGCGGCGCAACGCAGGGCAGTCGCCCACGCAATAAGTGCCGCACTGACTCCCTCTCCCCACGGGAGAGGGTTGGGGTGAGGGGGTCTTGCAGCGCCGGACCCGGCCTGGGTGGGTCGATCTTGGTAGAGCGGGTGGACCTTGGGGCAGCGCACGCAAGCGAGACCCTCTCACCCCGGCCCTCTCCCGAAGGGGGAGAGGGGGAAGGCAGCGTTCTTGGTTATCGCGCGGTGCCGTGTCCCAAAGGTCCGTGCCCGCCGCCCAGCCCCGGCGCAGCCAGGATCGCGGCATGGACGTAGGCCCCAGCCCGGCGAACGGCGTCGCGCAGCGGCAGCCCGTCTGCCAGCCCGACCGAGATGGCGCTGGCCAAGGTGCAGCCGGTGCCATGCGTATGACGGGTGTCGATGCGTGGGCTTTCGATCACCTCAACGCCCTCCCGCGTGGCGAGGATGTCCAGCACCGCCGCACCCGGCAGGTGGCCCCCCTTCAGCAGCACCGCCGGGAGGCCCAGCGCAAGCAGGTCCTGCGCCGCCGCCAGCGCAGCGGCATGGTCGGGGATCGCCCGCCCCAGCAGCGCCTCGGCTTCAGGCACATTGGGCGTCAGCACCGCCGCGAGGGGCAGCAAGTCGCCCACCAGGGCGGCAGCGGCATCGTCGTCCAGCAGCCGCGCGCCACCCTTGGCGACCATGACGGGGTCCAGCACCAGCGGCAGGCCCCGGCCCCGCAGCACCGCCGCGACTGCGGTCACGACGGCCGCCGTGCCCAGCATCCCCGTCTTCACCGCATCCGCGCCGATGTCGTCCAGCACCGACCGCATCTGCTGCTGCACGAACTCCGCCGGCACCGGCATCACGCCCTGCACGCCCAGGGTGTTCTGCGCCGTCAATGCCGTCAGCGCCGTCGCCGCGTAGCCGCCCAGCGCCATGATCGTCTTGATGTCAGCCTGCACGCCCGCGCCGCCGCCGGAGTCCGACCCGGCGACGACCAGGACGCGGGGGATCACGCCGCCTGTTCCGCCGCCGGATCCGCGGCCTGCTGGATGGTGTCGCATAGCTGCAGAACGATGCGGTCCACCATGGCCTTGTCCTCGCCCTCCGCCATCACGCGGATCACCGGCTCCGTCCCGCTCGGGCGCAGCAGCAGGCGGCCGGCGGTTCCCAGCTCCGCCTCGGCGGCGGCGACGGCCTTTAGCACGCGGGGATGGCCCAGCGGCGCGCGGCCGGCGAAGCGCACGTTCCGCAGCACCTGCGGCAAGGGGTCGAACAGCCGGCAGGCCTCGCTGGCCGGGCGACCGCGCTCCACAAGAACGGCCAGCACCTGCAGGGCCGCGACCAGGCCGTCCCCCGTGGTGGCGAAGTCGGACAGGATCATGTGGCCCGACTGCTCGCCGCCGACGTTCAGGTGGCCCGCCCGCATCCGCTCCACCACGTAGCGGTCGCCAACCTGGGTGCGGTGCAGGTGCAGCCCCTCCCCCAACAGGAAGCGCTCCAGCCCCAGGTTGGACATCACCGTCGCCACCACGCCACCCCCGGTCAGCCGCCCGGCGCGGCCCCAGGATTGCGCGATCAAGCCAAGGATCTGGTCCCCGTCCACCAGCTCGCCCCGCTCGTTGGACACCAGAAGACGATCCGCATCGCCGTCCAGCGCGATGCCGAGGTCGGCGCCGTGCTCCAGCACCTTGGCGCACAGGTGGGACGGCACGGTGGAGCCGCAGCCGCGGTTGATGTTGACGCCATCGGGATCGACGCCAATCGGGATGATGTTCGCGCCCAGCTCCCACAGCACGGTCGGTGCGACCTTGTAGCCGGCGCCATTGGCGCAATCGACCACGATCCGCATGCCGTCCAGCGTCACCCCGCGCGGGAAGGTCGCCTTCGCCGCCTCGATATACCGGCCTCCGGCGTCGTTCAGCCGGGCGGCGCGGCCGAGCTTGGCCGGGCTGGCCAGGCGGGCGCTGCGGTCGGTGGCCATCAGCGCCTCAATCGCCGTCTCCGTCGCATCGGACAGCTTGTAGCCGTCGGGGCCGAACAGCTTGATGCCGTTGTCCTCGAACTGGTTGTGCGACGCCGAGATCATCACGCCCAGGTCGGCGCGCAGGCTGCGGGTCAGCATGGCGATGGCCGGCGTCGGCAGCGGCCCCACCAGGATCACGTCCATGCCGGCGCCGATGAAGCCCGCGACCAGCGCCGGCTCGATCATGTAGCCGGACAGGCGCGTGTCCTTGCCGATCACCACCTGGTGCCGGTGGTCGCCGCGCACGAACATCAGGCCAGCCGCCTGGCCGAGCTGCATCGCGGTCTCGGCCGTCATCGGGTCCACGTTCGCGGTGCCGCGGATGCCGTCCGTGCCGAACAACCGTCTCGTGCTCATGCGCCGTTCCTTACCGTGTTGCCGTCAGCCATAGCCTAGCCTTGCAGGGCCTGCCAGACGCGCACCGCCTGCACCGTGGCGGCCACGTCGTGCACCCGCAGGATGCGGGCGCCGCGCGACAGAGCAAACAGCCCGGCTGCGACCGATCCGGCCATCCGCTCTGCCGGGTCGGCCACGCCGGACAGCGTGCCGATGAAGCCCTTACGCGACACCCCGGCCAGGATCGGGCAGTCCAGCGCCAGCAGGCGCTGCAATCCCCGCAGCAAATCGACGTTCTGCGCCCCGACCTTGGCGAAGCCGATGCCGGGGTCTATGGCGATGTTGCCATGCCGCACCCCCGCCGCCTTTGCCGCCGCGATGCGTATCGCCAGCTCCGCCGTAACATCGGCTGCCACGTCGGAATAAAGGGTTAAGCCGTTCATCGTCGCCGGTGTGCCGCGCATGTGCATGAGCACGACCGGACAGCCGCGGGCCGCGACCAGGCCAAGCGCCGCCGGGTCATGCTGCAGGGCGGATACGTCGTTGATGATCGTGGCGCCGGCGTCCAGGGCAGCGGCCATGGTGGCGGCGTTCCGGGTATCGACCGACAGCCTCACGCCCGATCCCGCCAGTGCCGCGATCACCGGCAGGATGCGCCTCTGCTCCTCGTCGGCCGGCGTGGCCGCCGCGCCGGGCCGGGTGCTGTCCCCGCCGATGTCGAGGATGGCAGCCCCGGCATCGACCATCCGGTGCCCGGCTGCGATGGCCTGGACCACATCCAGGTGCCGCCCGCCATCGCTGAAGCTGTCCGGCGTCACGTTCAGGATGCCCATGACCGCTGGCCCCGGCGGCAATCCCGCCCATGGGCTGGACAAAGAAAAGGCCGGCCCTGCTTGCACAGGACCGGCCCCTTCAACGCCCAAAGTGCATTAGCCCGGCTGCGGCTGCGGACCCAGCCCACCCGTCGGCGGCGGCGCCAACGGACGGCCCGAAGTCGGCACCGACGCCCGGCGGCCTTCGGCGGCCGGCTCGTCCACCACCACCTTGATCACGGGGTCGCCGCGCAGCACCGTCCAGATGTCCTCGCCGGACAGCGTCTCGTATTCCAGCAAACCCCGCGCCAGGCGGTGCAGGTCGTCCAGCCGCTCCTTCAGCAGCGTCAGGGCGCCCTGATACGCCGTATCGACGAACATCTTGACCTCAGAGTCGATCTCCCGGGCTGTGACCTCAGAGACATTCTTGTTCTGCGTCACGCTATGGCCCAGGAACACCTCCTGGCTGTTGTCGCCGTAGGCGATGGTGCCGAGCTTGTCGCTCATGCCCAACTCCGTCACCATCACGCGGGCAATGCGGGTGCACTGCTTGATGTCAGACGACGCGCCGCTGGTCACCTGATCGGCGCCGAAAATGATCTCCTCCGCCGCACGTCCACCCATCGCCATCTTCATCTTGGCGATCAGGTGCGCCTTGCTCATCGTCATGCGGTCGGTCTCAGGCAGGCTCAGCACCATGCCGGCGGCCTGGCCGCGCGGGATGATCGTCGCCTTGTGGACCGGGTCGCACTCTGGGTTGGTGATGGCGCACAAGGCATGGCCAGCCTCATGATAAGCAGTGAGGCGCTTCTCCTTGTCGGTCATCACGGCGGACCGGCGCTCGGCGCCCATCATCACCTTGTCCTTGGCGTTCTCGAACTCCGCCATTGCCACCACGCGCTTGCCGATGCGCGCGGCCAACAGGGCAGCCTCGTTCACCAGGTTGGCCAGGTCGGCGCCGGAGAAGCCGGGAGTGCCGCGGGCAATCACCTTCGGGTCCACGTCGCTGGCCAGCGGCACCTTCCGCATGTGGACGCGCAGGATCTTCTCCCGCCCACCAACGTCCGGGTTGGACACTACCACCTGGCGGTCGAACCGGCCGGGACGCAGCAGCGCCGGGTCCAGCACGTCCGGACGGTTGGTGGCTGCGATCAGGATGACGCCCTCGTTCGCCTCGAAGCCGTCCATCTCAACCAGCATCTGGTTCAGCGTCTGCTCACGCTCGTCGTTGCCGCCGCCAAGCCCGGCGCCGCGATGGCGACCAACCGCGTCGATCTCGTCGATGAAGATGATGCACGGCGCGTTCTTCTTGCCCTGCTCGAACATATCGCGCACGCGGCTGGCGCCGACGCCCACGAACATCTCCACGAAGTCGGAGCCGCTGATCGTGAAGAACGGCACGTTCGCCTCGCCAGCGATGGCGCGGGCCAGCAGCGTCTTGCCGGTGCCCGGGGGGCCGACGAGCAGCACGCCCTTGGGGATCTTGCCGCCGAGCCGCTGGAACTTCTGCGGGTCCTTCAGGAATTGCACAATTTCTTCAAGCTCGGACTTCGCCTCGTCGATGCCGGCCACGTCCTCGAAGGTCACGCGGCCCTGCTTCTCCGTCAGCATCCGGGCGCGGGACTTGCCGAAGCCCATCGCGCGTCCGCCGCCCGACTGCATCTGACGCATGAAGAACACCCAGACGCCGATCAGCAGCAGCATCGGGAACCAGCTCAGGAGGTAGTGGAGCAACTGGTTGTCGCTCTCCTCCGGCTTGGCGACGACGCGCACGCCCTTGTCGGTCAGGCGGCTGACCAGGGCGGGGTCCTCGGGAGTGTAGGTCTGAAACGTGCGGCCATCCGACCAGGCGCCCGACACCGTGCGGCCCTGGATGGTGACGTCGCGGACCCGGCCTGCGTTCACCTCACCGATGAAGTCGGAGTAGGCGACCAGCTTGTCCTGGTGCTGGGCGGTGCCGGGCTGGAACAGGTTGAATAGCACCACGAGCAGCAGGGCGATGATCACCCAGAGCGCGAGGTTGCGGCCGAAATTGCTCATCATATGATCCTGGCGGTCCAGTCATCAAACCCGGGTCCTGGGCGCACTCGGAGCAGACCCGGCATCCTTGTTCCCGGTCCAACATGGGCCGGCGCCGTCTCGTGTGATGCACATGGTGTGCCGACCCCCGCTGCACATCCCCGGTCGTGTCACGCCGCGACGAAAGGTGCGGGCGCGGCGGGCCGGGCTGGGCAGAACAGGATCGGCACGCCGCGGCAGGCCGCCGCATCCGGGTGGTCGAGATGCGGCACCGCGACAATAGCACCACCGTTGCGCAGGGTTGGCAAGGTGCGAAGCAGAAACGATGGCAGCGGCGAGCGGTGGCGCAGCCGGGCCGCGTCGTCGCCCAGGGCGCCCAAGGTTGTTCCCGGCGGCGCGGCAGCCAGCAGGCGGAACCGGCCGTCCCATCCCTCCGCGGCTGGTGCGGGCGGCGCCATGGCGGCAGCCTCGCGCCCCAGCAGCCAGCCCGGTCCCAACCGGCCAGCCGGCGCGATTCGTACGCCGTGCAGCGTGCCCGGACGCCAGGCGGCTGCCATGCGTTCGACCGCGGCCGGCGGCGGGGGATACCGGCTGCCGGACAGGGTCCAGACCAGCGAGGACAAGGCTGCCGGCGACAGCGTGGTGCCGACATGGGCAAAGCCTTCGGGGTGCAGGCACGCGGACCCGGCGAGTTCTGCCGCAATGCGGCTCTCGGCAGCAGCCCGCGCCACCCCTTGCCGGGCCGCCTCCCGAGCCAGGCGGTGCACCGCATCCATGGCGCTCAACGGCCCGGCGCGCAGGCGTGCACGCGGCGTGGCGGGGTCGGCATTGCCGGGGTCCTCGACCCAGGCAAGGCCCGCCGCGGCAAGTGTGCTGCGCAACCGGCCGGGCTGGACGTGCAACAGGGGGCGCAGCAGCCGGACCGCATCCAGATGGGTGACCGTGGCCATGCCCGCCTGCCCAGCCGGACCGCTGCCGGCCGCGCGGCGCATCCACACCGTCTCCGCCTGGTCGCGGGCGTGGTGGGCCACCAGGAGGTCCACGAGGCCGGCTGCTTGGCAGGCCTGGGTCAGCAACGCATAGCGGGCCAGGCGGGCACGTTCGGCGGCGGCCGGGCCAGCGTGCAGGCCGGCTTGCAGCAGCCGGGCGGGGATGCCGAGGTCCGTCAGCCGTCGCAGCGTCAGCGCCGCCTCCGCCCCCGACTCCGCCCGCAGCCCGTGATCCACGACCAGCGCCAGCGGCCGGCCCCACCCCGCGAGCAGCAGGGCCAGCGCCATGCTGTCCGCGCCGCCGGAAACGGCGACAGCCACTCGGCAATCCCCCGCGAACGGCGCGAACGGCGCCATCAGCGCCGCGAACTCCTCGCCGCCGAGCGGGGTCAGCGGCAGCCGGCGCGGCCCCTGATCGACACCGCCGCCTCCCGCACGTCGGGCCGTGGCGACGGGAACTCGGCGCGCAGCTTGTCGAGCGTCGCGCACGCCGCCTGCCGCTCATTGAGCCCCAGCAGTGCGTTCGCCAGCCCGACCAGCGCGTCCGGCGCCCGGGACCCGGTGCGCGACCGGTTGTATGCGTCATCATAGGCGACCGCCGCGGCCTGGTAGTCGCGCTTGCCGGTGAGGGACTGCGCCAGCAGGAACTGCGCATCCCCGGCGCGCGGGCTGGCCCGGCCGCCTGCCAGCACCTCGCGGGCGGCAGCCTCGGCGGCGGGGTAGTCGCGCCGGGCCAGGGCGGCGTTGCCCTCCTGCATCGCCAGCTCCGGCGGACGGCGGCCTGGCGCGGCGGGCGCGTCGGGTGGCGGAGCCTGCCCCAGGCTGGACGGCGACGGGTCGCGCGGCGGCTGCGAGTCGCGCGGCGGCGGGGCGGACCGGGCGGGCGGCGGGGCATTCTGCAACTGGAAGTTCAGGTCGGCGATCTGCTTGCTCAGGTCGTCGTTCTGCCGGCGCAGCAGGTTGCCCTGCTCGTCCAACTGGCCGCGGAGGCGACGGACCTGCTCCTCCAGCGAGGCGACACGGTCCAGCAACTGCGCCGTAAGCTCGCCACCACCGCCACGGGCAACCTGCGGCGGCGGGGCGCCGCGATCGGACTGCAGCGCCTGCAGGTCCCGCCGCAGTTCCAGGACCTGGTTCTGCAACGCGATGCCCTCGCGGCTGTCCATCTGCGCATGGGCCAGTCCCGGCGCCATGCACGCCGCGATCAGGAGCAGAAGCCGGGCGCGCATGGCCGGATTAGCGGACGGACGTGGTGGCGTTCCGGTTCTGCGCCCAGGCGGCCTCATCCGACCCCACCGCGATCGGCCGCTCCTTGCCGTAGCTGATGGCCGTCACGCGGGCCGACGACACGCCATGCGCCACCAGGTAATCGCGCGCCCCGCTGGCCCGGCGCTGCCCCAGGGCCAGGTTGTACTCGGTCGTTCCCCGCTCGTCGCAGTTACCGCCCATCTGCACCTGCACCTGGGGATACCGTCCCAGCCAGGCCACCTGCCGGTCCAGGGTGGAGCGGGCGTCGCCACTCAGGCTCGAACTGTCGGTGGCGTAGAACACCTTGTCGCCGACGTTGTTCGCCAGGTCATCCTGGCTGCCGGGCCCGGGACCCTGGGGCGCGATGCTGCCCGACCCGGTGGTGGCGCTGGCGTCGGCGGTCTTGTTGGCGCAGGCGCCCAAAAGCAGCAACAGGGCCAGAGGGGCGGCGGCTTTGATGTTCATGCGGCTAAAATTCCGGTCTTGTTACGACTGGCGATAGGCTTGGTGCGCGCCGGGGTCAAGGCAGCCCCCAGCACTGACGGGATTGCATTGACGGGCTTGGCCGGCGGCCAGCAGTCACGCCAGCAGCGGCGACCAGGCCGGGTCGGAGGCGTCGGTGGGCGTGCTGACCGGGCGCTCGTTGAACCCGGTGATGTCGATCGACACCAGCCGCGACGAGTAGCCGCTGCCGCTGCGCCCCTGCGCCGCGCTTTCCCGGTAGAACATCAGCACCCGGCCGTTCGGGGCGAAGGTGGGGCCCTCGACCGAGAAGCTCTCGGTGAGGATGCGCTCCCCCGAGCCGTCCGGCCGCATGACGCCGATGGCGAAGGTGCCGCCGTTCAGCCGGGTGAAGGCGATCAGGTCGCCGCGCGGCGACCAGACGGGCGTCGCATACCGGCCGCGGCCGAAGCTGATGCGCCGCACCCCGCCGCCGCCGCCATCCATGATGTAAAGCTGCTGGTCGCCGCCGCGGTCCGAGTTGAACACGATCTGCGCGCCGTCCGGGCTGAAGCACGGGCTGGTGTCGATGGCGCCGCTGCTGGTCAGCGTCTGGCCGCGCCCACCGCCGGCGCTGGCCGTCACGATGTCCGAGCCGGCGCCGCGGGTGACCGACATCACGATGGTGTTGCCGTCCGGCGAGTAGCGGGGGGCGAAGGTCATGCCCTCGTACTCCCCGAGCAGGCGCTGCGCGCCGCTACCGAGGTCGAAGGTGTAAACCCTGGGCCGGTTGTCCCGGTAGGACATATAGACGATCTGGTCGCGCGTCGGGTGGAAGCGCGGCGTCAGCGCCAGCCAGGCGCCATCGGTCAGGAAGCGGTTGTTCTCGCTGTCCTGGTCCATGATCGCCAGGCGCTTGGTCCGGTGGTCGCGCGGGCCGGTGCCGGCGACATAGACGACACGGGTGTCGAAGTAGCCCTTCTCGCCCAGCAGCCGCTCATAGATGACGTCGCTGATGATGTGGGCGATGCGCCGCCAGTTGCTGCTGGTGGTGGTGTAGGCGGTCCCCTGGATCTGCTGGCCCGGCAGCACGTCCCACAGCCGGAACTCCACCCGGACGTTGCTGCCGCCGCCCTCCACCCGGCCGGTCACCAGGGCCTGGGCGCCGGCAGCCTTCCAGGTGTCGAAGTTGGGGGTGTCGCCCGCCGAGGCGCCCGTTGAGGCGGGGGTGATCTGGGACGCCTGCCTGATCGGGCGGAACAGGCCGGAGCGGCCGAGGTTGTTGGTGATCACCGCCACCATGTCGGCGCCGAGCTGCGTGCCGGTGAAGTCGGGGATGGCGATGGGGATGGGCGCGGTGCGGGCGCGGTCCACGGTGATCTCCGGCTGCTGGTTGCCGGCGCCGACCCCCTGCGCCTGGGCCAGCAGTGGGACGGCGGCAACGGCAATGCCGGTAAGCAGGCTGCGGCGAGCCATCAGGGTGCGAAGCGGGGGCATCGTGGTCTCCTTCGCGCCCTTATGGGCGGAACGTGATGTCAAAAGTGTGCACCTGGCCCAGCATGGCGCTCGGCAGCGGCAGCCGGCTGCACTGCGCGTCCAGGGCTGCGCGCCTGGCACGCTCGGCAAACGCCCGGGCGACACCGACCCGCGAGGCGTCGGTGCCCGTCAGGTCGGCCTGACGGATCACGCCGTCCGCGTCGGTGGTGACGCGCAGGTGGACGAGCTGCTTGTCATAGTCCAGCGCCGCCTTGTCCCCGGTCCAGCACTCGCGCAGCCGTTCGCCGATGGCGCCGCGGTTGGCGGCGGAGAGCTGGGCGTTCTCGGCGCCGTTCGGGATGCCGCCGCCGGGGCTGCCGCCACGGGGTGCTGTGGCCGGACGACCCTCGCGTGCAGGCTGCGGCTGGGTGGCGCGGAGCCGGGCCAGGACGTTGTCCAGCGTGCTGTTGTCGGCCGTGCTGCGGGACGGGGTGGGCCGGCTTGTCGTGCTGCTGCTCGCGGCGGTCGGCCCTGGGACGGGTGGCGCGGGGCGCGGCGGCGGCGCAGATGCGGCAGCCTGCGGCGAGGTGGGCCGGGCAGGCTGCGGCGGCGCAGGCGGCGGCGGTGGCGTCGGCGGCACCGGCCGGGCAAGCTGCGAAGGGGTTGGGCGCGGCGGCACGGGTGCAGGCGGTATGGGTGGTTGCTGGCGCGGCTGCGGCAGGGGCGAGGGAGCCGGCGCGACGGGAAGCGGCGCCGGGGCAGGCGCCGGGGCAGGCGGCGGGGTCGGCGCCCGCGGCACGGGCGGCGTCGGCGGCGGCGGGGTTGGCACGGGTGGGGGCGGCACAGGCGGCGTCGGCGTGGGTGGGCGCGGCACGGGCGGCGTTGGCACGGGCGCGGGCGGCGCGGGCGGAGTCGGCAGGGGTGAGGTCGGCACGGGCGGCGCCGGAACCGGCGGCGCGGGTGCGGGCGGAGCAGGTGGCGGCGGCAACGGGGGCGGCAGCGGCAACGGCGGTTCCGGCCGGGCCTGGTCCGGCGCCGCCTGATCGGCTTGCGTCGGCGGCGATGGCTCCGGTGCGGGCGCGGCGGAGGGCGTCGGCGCACGCACCGGGCTGCGTTGCGCCGGGGCGGGCGGCGCCTCGAACTGCACCTCCATCGCGTCCTGCGCGCCCATCTCGGGAATGCGCGGCGGCACGACCAAAAGCAGCGTCAGCAGCAACAGGGCATGCAGGGCGAACGAGATCGCCCCGGTGCGGCGCATCGGACTCATGGCGGCGTCAGGCCGGCCGGGGCATGGCTGCCTAGCCGCGCCCCTGCCGGCGGCTGCCTGGGGGCGCTGGCACGGACGCGGCCGGCAATGGGGGTGCGGCAGCCGGCGCCGCCGCGGGCGTGGATGCGGCGGGCGGTGCAGCCGGTCCCCCGGTCTGCTCCGCCAGCAGCGCCACCTTGGTGAAGCCGCCCTGGTTCACGGTGGACATCACCTCCATGATGCGGCCGTAGGTGACCGCCTTGTCGCCGCGCACGAAAATCCGGCGGTCGGTCTTGTTGTCGGTCGCCGCCTGCAGCCGTCCGACCAGGTCCGGCAGCGCGGCCTCGGTCTCGCCGACGAAGATCTTGCCCTCGGCGTTGATCGAGACCGTCACCGGCTCACTGTCCTGCGCCAGCGGCGCGGCGCTGGCCTTGGGCAGATCGACGTTCACGCCCGAAGTCATCAGCGGCGCCGCCACCATGAACACGATCAGCAGCACAAGCATGACATCGACCAGCGGCGTCACGTTGATCTCGGCCAGCGGCCGGTAGCGCCGCCGGCCCCGGCCGTAATCCCCAAGCTGTCCCGCCATGGCCTACGCCCTTTCTTCAGACTGCCGCGACAGGATGCCGGCGAACTCGCTGCCGAACCCCTCCATGCGGGAGGCGAACCGCGCCAGGTCGGTGCTGAGCTTGTTGTAGGCCAGCACCGCGGGGATCGCCGCCACCAGGCCGATGGCGGTGGCGAACAGCGCCTCCGCAATGCCCGGCGCCACCACCGACAGGTTGGTGTTGCGGCTGGTCGCGATGGCCGAGAAGCTGCGCATGATGCCCCACACGGTTCCGAACAGCCCGATGAACGGCGCCGTGGCCCCGACGGAGGCGAGGAACACCATCCACCGCTCCATGCGGTCCATCTCGCGCTGGATGGTGACGGCGACGGTGCGGTCCACCCGGTCGCGCACGCCGCCGCGGCTCACGTCGGCGCCGGCGACCTTGGTGCTGCGCCGCCACTCGCCCATTGCGGCGCCGAACACGGCGGCGACGGGGTGCACGGGGCGGGCGCCCTCGGCGTCATACAGCTCGTCCAGGCTGCCGCCGGACCAGAAGCGGTCCTCGAACTGCGTGGCGGCGCGGTTGACCCGGCGCAGCGTCGCGGTCTTCTCGAACACGATGGCCCACACCCATACGCTGGCCGCCAGCAGCAGCAGCATGACGGTCTTCACCACCAAGTCCGCCTGCAGGAACAGCGTCAGCAGCGAGAGGTCACCCCCCGCCACCGCATTCGTCGCGTCACCACCCAACACTCAAACTCCTACCCAAGCGCACCCCGCCAGCGGTCCGGGATGCGGGCCGGGCGGCCGTCGGCCCGGCGCACGCAGGCCAGCTTGACCAGCAGGGACGCGATCACCTCATCCCGCACCAGGAATGCTTGCCGCGCCTCTACGGTCGCAGCGCCCAGCACCCATGGACCTGTCCGGACGACGACCTCGTCATCCAGGCGGGCGGGCCGCAGATAATCCATTTCGGCGCGGCGCACCACGAAGATCAGGCCGAAGCCGTCCACGAGTTCGGCATGCGGGACGCCAGCCTGGCGCAGGGCTTCGGTGCGGGCGCGCTCGGCGAAGGCGAGGTAGCGGGCGTGATAGACGATGCCGCCGGCGTCGGTGTCCTCGTAATAGACCCGTAAAGTCAGGGAGTAGGTCACCTTCCTGCTCCCTCTCCCTCCGGCCTTGGGCCGTGAAACGGACCAAGGCCGGGGTGAGGGGGCGGGCAAGCACCGTTCTTTGCCGTAGAAGAGCGAGTCTTGCGGGGGCTGGGGACCGCGCCGCAAGACCCCCTCACCCCGGCCTTGGTCCGTTTCACGGCCCAAGCCCGGAGGGAGAGGGGGAAGTGGGTCACTCGGGGTCGCCCAGCAGGTCGAATTGCGGTTGAACCCGGGGCGGCAGGATGCCGAGCTGGCGCCAGCCGGCCTCGCCCAGCATGCGGCCGCGGCTGGTGCGCAGAACCAGGCCCTCCTGGATCAGGTAGGGTTCGATCACGTCCTCCAGCGTGTCGCGCGCCTCGGCCAGCGCCGCCGCCAAGGTCTCGACCCCGACGGGTCCGCCCGCGTGGTGCTCGGCGATGCGGCGCAGGTAGCGGCGGTCCATGGCGTCCAGGCCCAGCCGGTCCACCTCCAGCCGGGTCAGGGCGGCGTCGGCGATCTCCTGCGTCACCGGGTCCTGCCCGGCCACGGCGGCGAAGTCCCGCACCCGGCGCAGCAGCCGGCCGGCGATGCGCGGGGTGCCGCGGGAGCGCCGGGCGATCTCGGACGCGCCCTCGGCGGTCAGGCGGAAGCCGAGCTTCTCCGCGCCGCGGGCGACGATCAGCTCCAGTTCGGGGACGGTGTAGAAGATCAGGCGCAGCGGGATGCCGAAGCGGTCGCGCAGCGGCGTCGCCAGCAGCCCGGCCCGCGTGGTGGCGCCGACCAGCGTGAAGGCGGACAGGTCGATCCGCACGCTGCGCGCCGCCGGGCCTTCGCCGATGATGAGGTCGAGCTGGAAATCCTCCATTGCGGGATACAGCACCTCCTCGATGGCGGGCTGCAGGCGGTGGATCTCGTCGATGAACAGCACGTCGCGCGGCTGCAGGTTGGTGAGGATCGCGGCCAGGTCCCCCGCCCGCTGGATGACGGGGCCGCTGGTGGCGCGGAAGCCCACGCCCAGCTCGCGGGCGACGATCTGCGCCAGGGTGGTCTTGCCCAGGCCGGGCGGGCCGTGCAGCAGCACATGGTCCAGCGCCTCGCCGCGGCCGCGGGCGGCCTGGATGAAGATGCGCAGGTTCTCGCGGCTGGCCTTCTGTCCCACGAACTCCGCCAGCGTCTGCGGGCGCAGGCTGCCCTCGCCCGAGTCCTCGTCGATGCGGGACGGCGTCAGGTCGCGGTCTTCACTCATTTGACGGCCAGTTCCTGCAGGCTCTCACGGATGACCTGGCCGATGGCGGCCCCCTCCCCCAGCCGTTCCAGCACGCGCACCACCACCGGATAGGCCTCGGCCCGCCGGTAGCCGAGGTTGGACAGCGCGGAGATGGCATCCGCCTCCGGCCCAACCGGCGGGGGCGCCAGGGTCAGGCCGGCGCCGGTCGGCATGGTGCCGGCCTTGTCGCGCAGCTCGCTGAGCAGCCGGAGGGCCAGCTTGGCGCCGACGCCGGGCGCGCGGGTCAGGCTGGCCTTGTCCCCGGCGGCGATGGCGTTGATCAGGTCCGCCGGCGACAGCGCCGATAGGATGTTGAGCGCCACCCGCGCGCCGACGCCCTGCACTGTCAGCAGCAGGCGGAACCACTCGCGCTCCGCCGCCTCGCTGAAGCCGTACAGGGTGATGGCGTCGTCGCGCACATGCGTCTCGATCAGCACGCGCTGCGCGGTGGAGGCGGTCGCCAGCGCGGACAGGGTGCGGGTGCTGGCCTGGACCAGGTAGCCGACGCCGTTCACGTCCACGATGCAGCGGTCGGCCTCGATGGCATCGACGCGGCCGTTCAGCAGCGCGATCACGCCATTATCGTCCCGGACATCACGCGCAGCCGGGTGCTGCGGTGGTGGGCGTGGCAGATGGCGACGGCCAGGGCGTCGGCGGCGTCGGCCCGGCGGATCGTGGCGCCGGGCAGCAGGCGGCGCACCATCAGGGCGACCTGCTCCTTGCTGGCGCCGCCGGTGCCGACGACGGCCTGCTTGACGCCCATTGCGCCGTACTCGGCCACCACGATGCCGGCCATCGCCGGAGCCAGCAGGGCGACGCCGCGGGCGTAGCCGAGCTTCAGGGTCGCGGTGCCGTTGCGGTTGACGTAGGTTTCCTCGACGGCGGCCTCGTCGGGGCGGTGTTCCTGGAACAGCAGGGTCAGGGCTTCGTGCAGGAACTTGAGGCGGGTGGGCACGCTGTCGGCGTTGTCGGTGGCGATCACGCCGTCGGCGACGTGGCGCAGGCGGTTGCCGTGCACGTCGATGACGCCCCAGCCGGTGAAGCGCAAGCCGGGGTCGATGCCCATCAGGCGCGCCATCCTAGGTATGGCGATCCATGGTTAGGGGCGCGCGTCCTTCTCCCTCTCCCTCCGGGAGAGGGCCGGGGTGAGGGGGCGGGCAAGCACCAACCTTTCCAGCGGCAGAACCGGTCTGCCATGGGCCGGGGCTGGTGCCGCAAGACCCCCTCACCCCGGCCCTCTCCCGGAGGGAGAGGGGGAAGTGCGGCGCGTTCACGCGGAGAGCGCCTGCATCACGCCTTCTGGGATGTCGAAGTTGGCATAGACGTTCTGTACGTCGTCGCTGTCCTCCAGGGCATCGACCAGCTTCAGCAGGCTGGTCGCGCGCTCCTCGTCCAGGGTCACGCTGGTCGCCGGGCGCCAGTCCAGCTTGGCCGCGGCCGGGGCGCCGAACCGCGCCTCCAGGGCATCGCGCACGGCGAAGAAGTCGTCGGGGGCGCAGGTGACCTCGTGCCCGTCCGGGCCGCTCTCGGCGTTGTCGGCGCCGGCCTCGATGGCGGCCTCCAGCATGGCGTCGGCGGTGGCGGCCTTGGAGGGGTATTCGACCACGCCGACCCGGTTGAACATGAAGCTGACCGAGTTGGTCTCCCCCAGCGCCCCGCCATGCTTGTTGAAGGCGGCCCGCACCTCGGAGGCCGTGCGGTTGCGGTTGTCGGTCAGCGCCTCGACGATGACAGCGACCCCGGCGGGTCCGTAGCCCTCGTAACGCACCTCCACGTAGTCGTCGCCGCCCGCGGCGCCGGTGGCCTTCTTCACGGCGCGCTCGATGGTGTCGCGCGGCATGTTGGCCTCGCGGGCGGCGGACATGGCGGCGCGCAGGCGGGGGTTGAACGCCGGGTCGGGCAGGCCCTGGCGGGCGCTGACGGTGATCTCGCGGATCAGCTTGGCGAAGTGCCGGGCGCGCTTGGCGTCCTGCGCGCCCTTGCGGTGCATGATGTTCTTGAATTGGCTGTGGCCAGCCATGGCTGCGGTCCCGTGTTGAAGCGGTGGTTAACCTGTCGCCGGCTTGGGCAGCGACTCGGGCAGGTTAGCATTGCGGCATCGCCTGGGACAGCCGCCCGCCCTGCCGCACCGCCTCGACGCTGCGGGCCAGGCCGGTGGCGTCGTCGGTCACCACGAACACGCCGGACAGCGTGGCCGGGCCGTCCGCGGGGCCGAGCCGCTCGCCGGGCGTCTTGCGCCAGAAGCGGGCGGCGCTGCCCTCCTTGGTCATGCCGATCACGCTGTCGTAGTCGCCGCACATGCCGGCGTCGGACTGGTAGGCGGTGCCGCCGGGCAAGACCTGGTGGTCGCTGGTAGGGCAGTGGGTGTGGGTGCCGACCACCAAGGACATCGAGCCGTCGAAGCTGTGGCCATACGCCATCTTCTCGCTGGTGGCCTCGGCGTGGAAGTCGGCGACGACCGCGGCGACGCTGGCGCCCAGCTTGTAGCGCGACAGCAGCTCCGCCGTGCCGCGGAACGGGCAGTCCAGCGCGTCCATGAACAGCCGGCCCATGGCGTTCAGCACCAGCGCCTTGCGGCCGTCCTGCAGATCGACCACCACCGACCCGGCCCCGGGCGTTCCCGGTGGGAAGTTCAGCGGGCGCACCACCCGCGGCTGCTGCGCGATGTAGGGGATCAGCTCCTTGCGGTCCCAGGCGTGGTTGCCGAGCGTGATGGCGTCGGCGCCGGCGGCCAGGATGGCCTCGGCCATGTCGGGCGCCAGGCCGAAGCCGTGGCTGGCGTTCTCGCCGTTCACCACGACCAGGTCGGCGTGCAGGTCGGCACGGAGCTTGGGCAGGCCGGCGGCCACGGCGTCGCGGCCGGCGCGGCCGACGACGTCGCCGAGGAACAGGATGCGCATTGTTGGGCTGCTTTCCATCAGGGGCGGAGGGGGGCGGGCTTGGCGGAGGCCGCCCGGCCTCGGCTTCCGCGCATGTGCCGCCGGGCTGGGTCGAGCGCAAGCCTGGATGCAGGGTGATCGCATCTGGTTCGGGGATGCCGCCTGCTCCCTTTGCCTTCGGGAGAGGGCCGGGGTGAGGGAGGCGGCAAGGGCCTGATCTGCCCGTGCGAGAACGAATCCACCGTCAAAAACTCCGGGTTTGGCGCTGGCGGCCTCCCTCACCCCAACCCTCTCCCGGAGGTGGAGGGAGCCGGTGCGGTCGGTCCATGATTGGACTCTCGACGTTGCTGCGCGGCGGCATCCTGGGCCGCAGAAGAGTTTGTTCGGGCCGCTTAATTCGTGCCGGACGTCTTGTCACAGTTTGTGAGAAGCGTGGCAGCCGAATCCAGATGCCTTGTTCCAGGCCGCATGCCATCATCCATCCCAGCCCAGGCAGCCGCCACGCAGCTCCTGGATGCGGCACAGGGGCATGTCAGCCAGGCTGCGCCGCCAGCATCCGTCGAACCGGCGTGATCGTGATGTGCAGCCCCATGCCGGGCAACCATCCCAGCCTCTGAGCCTTCGCGAACAAAGTCGGGAGAAGCCGTTATGGCCGCGACGCTGAACGTGCAGTTCGCCAACCCGGGTGATGCCGGTGCATCGGCTGGGGCGGTTCAGGCCGTTGTGCAACAGGCTTTCGCCGGGTGGCTCCAGCACTTCGACTACACGACCGGCACCTACACCATCAACGTGTCGTTTCAGGCGCCGTCGCAGCCGGCGGATGCGTCGCTTCAGTATCCCGCTCCTGGGCCTTCTGCAGGCTTCAACCTTTCAGTCAACGACGTGGTCGTCGGTCAGTCCGGCCCCTACAGTGTGTCGCAGTTTGGCCAGCGGCTTGGCCTTGCGCTGACCGGGCGCGGCGTCGGCCCGGCCGTTCCGGGCACCCTCTATCTCAATCCCGGCTACCTCAATGGGTCGATGTCCCTCGCGAATGCGGTGGCGCCCATCGAGCGGGAGCTGGGCCACCAGTTCGGCATCCGGGCCCTGGACGACAACAACCTCGCAAACTTCGGCGGCGGTTCAGCCGTGCAGATCTTCCGGCGGTTTTCGCTGTATGACGGCAGCGTCAAATACGTCTCATTCACGCCCGACTTCGTGACGACGTTCAACGGCCCGAATGCCGAGGCCGTCTATGGCGGTCCAGTGCCGGTGCTCGGTGCGGACCCCGGCACCACCACGGTCGGCAACGGGCAGGCCGTGGACACCACCACCCAAGGCGCCGGCACGATCCAGCCACTCGACGTCGCCCTGTTGCGCGACGCCGGGGTGGCGGCGCTGTCCGACCAGGAGTTGGCCGAGCACCAGGTGGCGCGGCTGTATGTCGCCGCCCTCGGCCGCACTGCCGACGGCGCCGGGCTGATGCAGCAATATGCCGCCCTGCGAAGCGGAGAGTCGCTCGCGCAGGTCGCCGCCGGCTTCACCTCCTCGGCCGAGTACGCCAAGCTTTACGGCAACCTGTCCAATACAGGCTTCGTGAATGCCCTGTATCAGAATGTCCTCGGCCGTGCTGGCGACGCCGCAGGCGTGCAGAACTTCGTGGCCGTGCTGGACGCCGGCAACAGCCGGAGCGCACTGCTGGCCGGGTTCGCCGACGGCGACGAGGCCCGGGGCTACCTGAACAGCAACCCCAACGTGACCTACGCCGCCACCGACGAGGCGCAGGTGGCGCGGCTGTATGACGCCGCGTTCGGCCGCGGCGCCGACCCGGCCGGCTTCGACCTGTTCACCACCGCGATCATCAACGGCACGACCATCCAGCAGGCGGCGCTGTCCTTCCTAGCCTCGCCGGAGTTCGCCAACCGCTACGGCGCGTCCCCGTCGAACCAGGCGCTGGTCGATGGGCTATACCAGAACACCCTGCACCGCGCGCCGGATGCGGCCGGGGAGGCGTTGTACGTCAACGGGTTGGCATCGGGCCAGCTCAGCCGGGCGGGCCTGCTCGCCTCGTTCTCCGACGGCCAGGAGCACATCAACCTGATGGCCCAGGCGGCCGGGGCACGCAGCGCCAGCGGCTACAACACCGACCTTGCACCGCAGCTCGGCATCATCCCCGTCATCGGCAGTCCCGTCATCGGCAGTCCCGTCATCGGCAGTCCCGTCATCGGCAGTCCCGTCATCG
>CAXTAT010000012.1:0-37994 GCA_964242415.1 uncultured Acetobacteraceae bacterium | reverse complement strand
GCAGCCTGGCCACGTCCTGAACACGGTCACGCCGCACTCCGTCGCTACGGCATCGAGCGGCACGTCGTGCGGGCCGGCGGGCACCCGGTCCACCTGCTGCATCGCATAGGCGCAGCCGATGGCCCGCCGGCCCGGCAACGCCGCCAGCGTGCGGTCGTAGTAGCCGCCGCCATAGCCCAGCCGGTGGCCGCAGGCGTCCCAGGCCAGCAAGGGCACCAGCAGCGCATCGGGCACGCCCGGCTCGCCGTGCGGCGCAACCGTGCCGAAGCGGTCCGGGAGCAGCGCATCGCCCGGACGCCAGCGGCGGAAGGCCAACGGCTGGCCGCGGGGCGGGGTGGCAGGCAGCAGGACGGGGTGGCCGCGGCTGGCCAGGGCGTGCAGCAGGGGACGGATGTCGATCTCGGTTCCCATCGGCCAAAATCCCGCGATGGCCTGCCCGGGCACGGGCAGCAGCCGTTCCAGGATGCCGCTGGCCAGCAGGTGACCGGCCAGGCGGGCGCCGAGGGCAGGGTCGCAGGCGTTGCGGGCGGCCAGCATGGTGGTACGGAGGGTGCGCTTGGGGTTCATGGCGTCATGTTGCCCCCGCCCGACAATGGGGGCGCCCGGCCCTGGCCCTATGCTGGCATCCCCGGTCCCGGCAACTGCCGGGCCTGCAGGAGCCTGACCGTGAGAACTGGTGGAGCCGCCCTGGCCGTTGGCGTATCACCCTCCCAAGGCCTGCTTGCGCAGGTGGGCGCCGGGTACCATGACCACGATCATGGCAGCGCCAGCTCCCGGGAGAGTGCTTATTGGCCCTGGGGGTGAATTACCTGACGAACCGGGCAGCTCCAGCCCCTATCTAGGGCCGCTCCATCGCTGCCGCAATCTCCTCCGCGCGGCTGGCGAGACGGACCAGCATGTCGTGGTCGATGGCCGGCTCGGCGGGGGGTGGCGGGGCGGGCAAGGCGCGTTCCCCCGTGCGGGCCTCGGCGAGGTCGAGCGTCATGTCGTACAGCTCGTCCGCCATCAGCAGGGCGGCCAGCATCAGCAGGCGGACCTCCCCGCTCTGGCCGCCAAGCGCCTTGATGCGGGCGATGCGCGACTCGACCTGTGCGGCCATGGCGCGCAGGTGCCCCTCCTGGCCGTCCTCGCAGCCGACCGTGTATGCGTAGCCGTTGAGCTTCAGGCTGAGTTGCGCCATCGCCGCGCCTCCTTGTTCATCCAGTGCGTCATTCGTCCAAGGCTCCGCGCAGTTGCAGGATCAAGCTGTCCAGGCGCTGCAGCACGGCGGGATCGGTGGGAGCAGGGGTTGCAGCCGGCGCGGTCATCGACCGGGCCTCCATCAGATGGGCGATGCGGTCCAGCGCCGCCTGCAGACGTTGGGCGGGGTCTTGGGCATCGGGGTCCTCCGGCGGTCCGCTCATCCCGATTCTCTGCATCGTTCCTGATTTCGTGTTGCACGTTTCGCCTGTAACCGTTTGAGGGTCAAGCATGAGCCTGCCGCCAGCCATCCTGATTCACGGGCTGCCCCATGCGCGCTTGGCCCTGGCGCCGGGCCGCCCGGTCACGCTACTGTCCGCCATTGGGGCCGCGTCCTATGCAGGGTGCGGATGGTGGCGTGCGCTGGTCGCGCAGGCGTTGGCAGAGCATCCCGGCAGGGACGCCCCTGACATGCTGGACTGCGGCGATGCGCCGGGGCGGGTGTTGGAGGCCCTTGGCCTGGGCTGCCGACGGCTGGTGCTGCTGCCCTGCCCGGCGTGGAACGGCATCGCCGCCCGGGCCGCAATGCAGGGAGCGCAACTGCTCGACCAGGCGCCCGCTGCCCTCGACCTGGCCGAACCGGGCGCGGGGCGTCGATTGACGGAATGGCTTGGCTCGCCCTAGCCACAGCATTCGCCGTGCAGGTTCAGCGTCGCCGTGCGTCCCTGTGATGCTCCGACCTGGCGGTGACAGCCGTACGGCCATCGGCTAAGCCGCGAGCAACGGAGCAGCGCCGGCCAGGGAGTCCCATGCGAGTCACGCCAGCAGTCAAAGCCATCTTCGACGACTGCCCAAGGCGGCGCCGGCGGCAGCATCATGGGCCGCAATACCTTGCAGCCGCCCAAGAAGGATGTTGGGGCACTGTTGGGCAAGGTGATTGCGCCATCACCCGGCCAAAGCCCACGAAGTGGGACTTGCCGATGACGGCCCCCGGATGAGCGGGGCGGAGCCGCCGGCCGATCCCTGCCGGCTTTACCTGGTCACGCCGGCCTCGATCGGGCCGGAGTTCGCCGACACGCTGGCCCGTGCGCTGGATGCAGGGGACGTGGCGGCGGTGCAGCTCCGCTTGAAGGGGCCGGACGACACGCCGGCCGGCGACGCGGCCTGGCGCCGGGCCATCGACGCCCTGCGGCCGGTGGCGCAGTCCCGCGGGGCGGCGTTCCTGCTGAACGACCGGGCGGACCTGGTGGCGGCAACCGGGTGCGACGGCGTGCATGTCGGCCAGACCGACACCCCGGCGGCGGAGGCGCGCCGCCTGATCGGCCCGGACCGGACGCTGGGCGTGACGTGCCATGACAGCCGGGACCTGGCGATGCTGGCCGGGGAGGCCGGCGCGGATTACGTGGCGTTCGGCGCCTTTTTTCCGACCAGCACGAAGGACGCGCCGACACGGGCCGACCCCGAGATCATCGCCTGGTGGAGCGAGCTGATGGAGCTGCCCTGCGTCGCCATCGGCGGCATCACGCCGGCGAACTGCGCGCCGCTGGTGCAGGCAGGGGCCGGTTTCCTGGCGGTTGTCGGCGCTGTGTGGGGGCATCCGGACGGGCCGGCGGCGGGGGTGCGGGCGATGAACGCGGCGATCGCGGCGGCGCTTCCCTGACAAGGCCGGTCCGGCCAAGACGGCGATATGGCGGAGACGTCATGCACTGGGCAGCGCGGCTGCAAGGCCGTGCGTTCCTTTCGCCGCTATTGTGATAGGATGCAGGGAGGCCATCGGCTTAGCTGAACCAGGGGCAAGGCGGGAAGGCACGATGCGGCAAGGAGCAGTTGCATGGCGGTAGCGCTGAAGCTGGACCACCCGTGGACTGCCGAGGAATTCGTCAGCACCGACCAGCACCGGTTCGGCGACGCATGGCGCTACGAGCTTGTGGACGGGCGGATCATCGTGCACGCAGCGCCGGCGTCCGACCACGGCGCCATCATGGCTGGCCTGACTGGGGCACTTGTTAGCCGGCGCTCCGACCTGCCCAAGGGGTGCCGACCCGAAACCGGCAGCGCGGCCACGCCGCGGTCTGTTTATCGCAACACGGCCCGCATCCCCGATGTCATGGTCCGCTGCGGCCAGCATCCGCGCGTGGCGTTCGAGGTCGTGTCGCCCTCGGAAGTCCGCGGCTGGCGCGATTGCGACCGCAAGCGCCTGCACATGCAGGCCGTCGAGGGAATCGAGGAGTTGGTCGAGATCTTCCAAGCCGACTACGCCATCCACATCTACCGCCGCCTGCCCGGCGGAGCCTGGTCGTTCGAGGCCATCGGCGGCCGGGACGCCACGTTGCGGCTGGAAAGCCTTGGGCTGGCGCTGCCCTTGGCCGAGATTTACGCCTTCGTCGATCTGCCCGACACCCAGGCCGAACCGGCCTAGCTGCAGGCCGCGCCACGCAGCGCCCAGGACACGACCCGGCCGCTGGCAACCTCCAGCGTCGTCTCGCAGCCGCGCTCGATGACCTGCGGCGGAAAACCGCCGAAGTAGCCGTAGCCCGCGCCGATGTAGCCGAACCCGCCATAGCCGCCCAGGAACGGCGTGCCGGGCAACAGGTCGGCGCGGCGGTCGTCGTAGGCGATGAACTTGCGCCCACCGGTCTCGTAAGTCCGGGTCGGGACGCCCAGTTGCCGCACCGCCTCGGCCTCCGGCTGGCCGACCAAGCTGGCCAGCACCACCCGGCGGTCCGGCCCGGTCGCGCAGGCCGCGGCGGCAAGGGGCAGCAAGACGATGGCAGCGCGCAGTCGCATCCGGCAGAGGTCGTCCACGCGCCAGGCCCTGTCAACTATTTGGGGGCAACCATCGGGGTCAACCCTCTGGCAGCCACTGCACCTGGCCGATGCGGTCCGCACCGGATGCCGCCATGGCCAGCCGGTCGAACCCGAGGGCGATGCCGGACGCCGGCGGCATCCCATGCGCTAGGGCGGCCAGGAAGTCCTCGTCCAGCGGCCAATCCGGTCCATACAGGGCGTGGCGGCGGGCGCGGTCCTCGATGAAGCGGGCGCGCTGCTCGGCGGGATCGGTCAGCTCCTCGAAGGCGTTGGCCAGTTCCATGCCGCAGAGGAACAGCTCGAAGCGCAGCGCCACGCGGGGATCGGCCGGGTCGCGCCGGGCCAGGGCGGCCTGGGCGGCGGGCCAGTGGGTCAGGAAGGTCGGGTGCGCCCGGCCCAGGTGCGGCTCGACGCGCTCCAGCAGCAGGCGGAAGAACAGGTCCTCCCAGCCCTCGCCGTCCCGCAGCCCGGCCCCGGCGCCGGCGGCGAGCGCGGCGGCGTCCCCGGCCGTTGCCAGCACGTCCACCCCGGCGTGGCGCTGGAACGCCTCTGCCACGGTCAACCGCTCGAAGCGGGCCAGGCTGGTCTGCACGCCACCGCTGGTGACGGTGGGCGGCAGCACGGCGCGCAGCAGGGCCTCCGTCTGGTCCATCAGGCCGTCGAAGCCCAGGCCGGGGTGGTACCATTCCAGCATGGTGAACTCGGCGAGGTGGCGGCGGCTGCCCTCGCCTCCGCCTGTCTCACGGTTGCGCCAGACCCGCGCCAGTTGGAACACCGGCCCGGCGCCGGCCACCAGCAGCCGCTTCATCGCCAGCTCCGGGCTGGTGTGCAGCCATAGCGGGATGCGGGTGCCGCCGGGCGTTTCCTGCTCGGTGCGGAAGGCCCGCAGGTGCACCTCCTCGCCGGGCGTGGGGACGGCGTAGGATGTCTCGACTTCCGTGTAGCCGCGCGCGGCGAAGAAGGCGCGGACGGCCTGGGTCAGCAGCGCCCGGCGGCGCAGGAACGGCAGGCGGTCGGCCAGGCTCTCGGGGCGCCAGGGGGGAAGCGGCATCCGGCGATGCTATTGCGCCTTGTGCCTGGAGCAAACTGTCCCTGCTCCCTCTCCCGCTTCGGGAGAGGGCCGGGGTGAGGGGGTCTTGCCTGCTGTGGCGCCAGGAACTGTCAGCACCGTCCGAACCGGGTTGTCCTAATTGAAGTCCGCGCCGTAAGCCCCCCTCACCCCAGCCCTCTCCCGGAGGGAGAGGGAGTCAGCGCGGTCCTTGCATCATGTGCGATCGTCCTGCCTTTCACCGGCGAGCCACCCGCGCTATCTCTCGCGCGTGGGAACATTGCCGGAACCCTTCGCGGGCTGGTTCGCGCGCCGGGGCTGGGCGCCGCGCCTGCATCAGCTCGCCATGGTGGAGGCCGCGCAGGCCGGGGACGGCGCGCTGCTGATCGCCCCCACCGGCGGCGGCAAGACCCTGGCCGGCTTCCTGCCCAGCCTGATCGACCTCGCCGCCCGTCCCCGCCCCGGCCTGCACACCCTGTATGTCAGCCCGCTCAAGGCGCTCGCCACCGACATCGCCCGCAACCTGCTGACGCCCATTGAGGAGATGGGCCTGCCGGTGACGGTCGAGACCCGCACCGGCGACACCCCCGCCAACCGCCGCGCCCGGCAGAAGGAGTCGCCGCCCAACCTGCTGCTGACCACGCCGGAAAGCCTGGCCCTGCTGCTGTCCCAGGGCACGGCGGCCACCTGGTTTGCCGGGCTGCACACGGTCGTCATCGACGAGGTGCACGCCCTGGCCGGCACCAAGCGCGGCGACCAGCTTGCGCTGTGCCTGGCCCGGCTGGGCACCCTGGCGCCCACCGCCCGGCACGTCGGCCTGTCCGCCACCGTCGCGCACCGGCAGGCGCTGCTGGACTGGGTCGGCGCCGGCACCCCGCCCCGGCTGATCGAGGAGCCGCAGGGCGCCCCCCCGGTGCTGTCCATCCTGCTGCCCGACGACCGGCTGCCCTGGTCCGGCCACATGGGGCTGAACAGCGCCAGCGCGATCCTGGCCCGCATCGCCGGCGCCGGCATGACCATTGTGTTCGTCAACACCCGCGCGCAGGGCGAGCTGCTGTTCCAGGCTTTATGGAAAATCAACGCCGACACCCTGCCCATCGCGCTGCACCACGGCAGCCTGGACATCGGCCAGCGCCGCAAGGTGGAGGCGGCGATGGCCGAGGGCCGCCTGCGCGCCGTGGTCGCCACCAGCAGCCTGGACCTCGGGATCGACTGGGGCGGCGTGGACCAGGTGATCCAGGTCGGTGCCCCCAAGGGCACCAGCCGCCTGCTGCAACGGGTCGGCCGCGCCAACCACCGCATGGACGAGAGCAGCAACGCCATCCTGGTCCCGGCCAACCGCTTTGAACTCCTGGAGTGCGAGGCCGCCATCGAGGGTGTCGAGGCCGGGGAGCAAGACGGCGAGACCCCTCGCCCCGGCGGGCTGGACGTGCTGGCGCAGCACCTGCTGCTGATGGCCTCCGGCGCGCCGTTCCATCCCGATGCGATGCTGGCGGAGGTGCGCCGCGCCCAGCCGTATGCCGGGCTGTCGCAGGGGGACTTCGACGACACGCTGGGGTTCGTCGAGGACGGCGGCTATGCGCTGGCCGCCTATGACCGCTACCGCAAGCTGTTCCGCGACAGCGAGGGCCTGGTGCAGGTGATGGGGGAGCGCGTGGCCCGGCAGGCGCGCATGAACCTGGGCACCATCGTCGAGGCGCCGCTGTTGAAGGTGCGCTTGGCCGGGCGGGGCGGCGGGGCGCTGGGCGAGGTGGAGGAGGGCTTCGTCAACATGATGACCCCCGGCGACACCTTCATGTTCGCCGGACGCCTGCTGCGCTACCTGCGCCTGCGGGAGACCACGGTGGAGGTGGCCGAGGGCGGCAAGGGCGAGCCGATGGTCCCCGCCTACGCCGGCAGCAAGTACCCGCTGACCAGCAACCTCGCCGCCCGTGTCCGCGCCATGCTGCACGACCCCTCGACCTGGTCGCACTACCCGGAGCAGGTTCGGGACTGGCTGGGGATGCAGACGGTCCGCTCCGAATTGCCCGGCCCCGACGACCTATTGGTAGAAACCTTCCCCCGCAACGGCCGCTGGTTCCTGGTGGCCTACTGCTTCGAGGGCCGCAACGCCCACCAGACCCTCGGCATGCTGCTGACCCGGCGCATGGAGCGGTTCGGCTACTCTCCACTCGGCTTCGTCGCCACCGACTACGTGATCGCCGTCTGGTCCGCGCAGGAGCCGGAGGAGGTGCCGGCGCTGTTCGAGCAGGACATGCTGGGCGACGACCTGGAGGCCTGGATGGCGGAGAGCAGCATGTTGCGCCGCACGTTCCGCAATGTCGCGGTGATCGCCGGGCTGATCGACCGCAACATGCCGGGCAAAGAGCGCAGCCGGCGGCAGGTCACGGTCAACACCGACCTGATCTATGACGTGCTACGCCGCCACCAGCCGGACCATGTGCTGCTGCGCGCCACCCGCAACGACGCCGCGGGGGGGCTGACCGACCTGGGCCGGCTGTCGGCCATGCTGGGCCGGGTGGCGGGCAAGGTGCGGCACCTGCGGCTGTCGCGGGTGTCGCCGCTGGCGGTGCCGGTGCTGCTGGACATCGGGCGGGAGACGGTGCGGACCGCCGCGGGGGAGGACGACCTGCTGGCCGAGACCGAGGCGTTGGTGGCAGAGGCGACCGGCGACGCCGAGCCGAGCCAGGCGCCGATGCGGGTCCACCCGGTCCACCGCGCCAACCTCGCCATCCTGCAACGCAAGCCGCGCAACACCGCGGCTTAGGACAACGGAGAGCCTGCGCCAGATGACCGCCGCCGTGCTGCACTTCATGGGCGAACGCCTGATGTTGGACCCCTTGGGCGGCGTCTGGTGGCCGGCTGCCGGGCTGCTGTCGGTGGCGGACCTGCACTTTGAGAAAGGGTCCGCCGCCGCCGCCCGCGGGCAGTTGGTGCCGCCGTGGGACACGCGGCTGACCCTAGATCGCCTGGGGCTGCTGCTGCGCCGTTGGTCGCCGCGCACCGTGGTGGCGTTGGGCGACAGCTTCCACGACCGGCACGGCGCCGCCCGCATGGCCGCCGGCGACGCGGCTCGGCTGCGCGCGATGGCGGAGGCCGCCGATTGGGTATGGGTGCTGGGCAATCATGATCCCCTGCCCCCTGCCGGCCTGCCCGGCCAAGCGGCGGTGGCCTGGACCCTGGGGCCGCTGACCTTCCGGCATGAGGCGCAGCCCGGCGCGTTGGGGGAGTTGTGCGGCCATCACCACCCCAAGGCAGCCATCGCCACTCGTGCCGGGGTGGTGACGCGGCCGTGCTTCGTGACGGACCCGCGCCGGGTCATGCTGCCGGCGATGGGCGCCTACACGGGTGGGTTGGACGTGGCAAATCCCGCCATCGCCCGGCTGTTCCCGCGCGGTGGCCGGGCGTTCCTGCTGGGGCAGGAGCGGCTGTTCAGCTTCACCCTGGCGCAGTTGCGGGGGGTAGGAGACGCACCCGACGCTGGCCGGAATGAGCGGTTGTTGTTGCGTGCCGCCGCAGGGCGATCGGTTCCTTCTCAACGGGATGGCTGATCCTCACTGCCCAGGCTGCCCTGCATTGGCCCGTGCCCAAAGTTGGAAAGCGTGGAATTCGTTTAAATAGTCCTGCGACCATTCACGAACGAACTCAGGAGAATTCTGCGCTACCAGCCTCTGCCCGTAGTCCTTGATCTTCTTGCGGAAGTCCTCTTCTGATATCTCGTCTATGATGTTGTATAATACTGCTACATCAAAGACTGAGCGCAGGCTTGAGAACACGCGCAAATAGCTGTCGCCGTCAACCGCAATGGTTAGGGAGCGCTCGTTGGTCCAGACGATGGCTGGAAGCTTGTTTGCCGCATATACCGTCTGACATCGGCCTTTGATTGACGACGCGCAGACCCTGACCTCATTCCACGTGCTGGCACCGCCGATGTACTCGGTACTGACGCAAGACATGGCCGATGCGACATACCTTCCATCCGGGGCGGTTGCCGAGGCATCTTGGCTGCAAGCGGGGGGTGAACCAGGGCTGAGCAACGCCCAGGCAAGCAGGCCGATGACTGGTAGCATCGGGACTCCCACCATGACCAGAAGAAGCAAGCCCAGCAATTTAAGGCAGTCCTTCAACAGGGACAGGAACCGACCAAGGCTTTTCATGACACCTCCACGGCTGCCGCACGCCCATCCCCGACACTGACAGCGGTTTGAACACATGCGGTATGGACGCCGTCACCGGGCGTTCCCACATTCCTGCTCTTAGATACTCCGGACTCGGGGAAGGATACACTATGACCAAGCGGCACGGCAGCGCCGGCGCCACGCCGCCGGCGATCCTCTGGTTCCGCGGCGACCTGCGCCTGGCGGACCATGCGGCGCTGGAGGCTGCGATGGCGGGTGGGCGCCCTGTCATCCCGGTCTATGTGCTGGATGATGAGACGCCGGGTCACTGGCGGCTGGGCGGCGCGTCGCGGTGGTGGCTGCATCACAGCCTGGCCTCCCTGGCGGAGGGATTGGCGCAGCGTGGGGCCTCGCTGCTGCTGCGGCGCGGCCCGGCGGCGCAGGTGCTGCCGGCCCTGGCGCAGGAGGCCGGAGCAACCGAGGTCCATGCCGGCCACCAGCATGAACCCTGGGCACGGCGGGCCTCGGCTGCTGTGGCGGAGGCGCTCGGAGCTGCCGGCGCCAGCCTGCGCCTGCACCGCACGCAAACCCTGTTCGACCTGGAGGGTATCCGCACCAAGACCGGCGGCGTGTATGGCGTGTACACCCCCTTCGGCAAGGCTTGCCGCCTGCGCGGCGATCCCGGCGCGCCCACCCCGGCGCCGGACCGCATCCCGGCCGGTCCTGCGCTGCCGTCCGACGACCTGAACAGTTGGGGATTGCTGCCCACGCACCCCGACTGGTCTGGCGGCTTCAACGTCTGGCAGGTCGGGGAGGCTGCGGCGCACGCGCGGCTGGCGGCGTTCCTGGACAAGGCGGTGCACGGCTACGACACCGGGCGCAACCTGCCGGGCCAGGAGGGCACCAGCGGCCTGTCGGCGCACCTGCACTGGGGGGAACTCGGCCCGCGCCAGGTCTGGCACACCGCCGCCCAGGCCGCTGAGCGGACCAACAAGGGTCTCGACACCTTTTTGGGCGAGATCCTGTGGCGCGAGTTCTCGGCCTACCTGCTGTTCCACAACCCGGACATGCCGGAGCAGCCGATGCGCCCAGCCTTTGCCGCCCTGCCCTTCCGCGATGCCCCGGCCGAGCTGGAGGCCTGGCGGCGCGGCCATACCGGCATCCCGATCGTGGACGCCGGGATGCGGCAGCTTTGGCGCACGGGATGGATGCACAACCGGGTGCGGATGATCGCGGCGTCGTTCCTGGTCAAGCAGTTGCTGATCAGTTGGCAGGCGGGGGAGGACCATTTCTGGGATACCCTGGTAGACGCCGACCTGGCCAGCAACGCCGCGTCCTGGCAGTGGATCGCCGGGTGCGGGATCGACAGCCAGCCGTTCTTCCGCGTGTTCAATCCCGTGAGCCAGGGGGAGAAGTTCGACCCGGAGGGCGTGTATGTCCGCAAGTGGGTGCCGGAGCTGGCCAACCTGCCCGGCAAGCACCTGCACGCCCCCTGGGACGCCCCGGCCGAGGTGCTGGCCGGGGCCGGGATCAGGCTCGGCGCGACGTACCCGCGGCCGTTGGTGGAGCTGCCGGCCGCCCGGCAGCGGGCGCTGGACGCCTACCGTGGCGCGGTGAAGCGTCAGCCTGCGGCGGAAGACCCGGTGGCTGCGTGAACCCTGCCGAGCCAAGCGCTGCCGGCAGGATTCCTCCAGACGTTGCCTTGCGCATCGTCGGCGATGTGCATGGGGACTTGCGCGCTTTCAAGGCGGCGACGGCCACGGACCGGTTCGTGGTGCAGCTTGGCGACCTCAGCGACCATGGGCCGGACAGCGCCGGGGTGCTGCGGATGATGTTCGGGCTGATGGACCAGGGGCGCGGGCTGTTCATCCTGGGCAACCACGACCGCAAGCTCGGCCGCGCGCTGTCCGGGCAGGCGGTGCGGATGGACGCGGCCTTGGAGAGCACGCTGCGCCAGTTGGACGATCCCCTGCGGAGCCGGGCGTTGCAGGAGGTGTCGCGGGCGCCGGCGTGGCTGGCCCTGGGCCGGGTTGCGTTCGTGCACGGGGGGTTCCATCCGGCCATGCTGCACGAGCCGCCGCCGCCGGCGCTGGGCCGCGTCGATCCGCTGCTGTCGCGCGCCCTGTTCGGGGAGACGACGGGGCGGATGCAGGCGGATGGCTATCCGGAGCGGGTGCTGCGCTGGGTGGACCGCATTCCGGAGGGGCTGACGGTGTATTGCGGGCACGACCAGCGCAGCACGGACGGGCGGCCGTATGTGCGCAATGGCGCGGGCGGCGGGACGGCGATTTTCCTGGACACTGGGGCTGGGAAGGGTGGGCATTTGTCTTGGATTGATTTGCCTCCACTCACGCAATGAGACTTTGAAGTAATGTAGTCCGTGCGGCTCGATTGGCTTCCATGCCTTTTCGTGCTGCCGTCACCTCCTGCCTATGAAGACCCACCTGGAACTATATCGCGCCGTATGCTACCCAGCATATCTCGTCAGGGCGACTCCTTTCCCAGGGGCCTGTCGTGAAAAGCCACGGTGATTTCTGGTTTTATGTGGCTGGATGGTGTAGTTCCGCTCGCCATGGAACAGGTCACGGGTGATGTTGAGGGCTGCGATTTGGGAATGTATGAAGCGATTTGGCTGTAAACTCGCCTGCGGCGCATAAGGAGGCAGCCTTGCTTACCACATATACCGGATCAAAACCAAAGCTCGATAGAATGCTGTCGATTTTGAGCTGGAGCCGTTCGGCTCCTAGATTACGCGATCTGGCCATAGCTGTCGCTTTATCGCTTCCAGTGCCCGTCATCATGGGCTTCACATCGGTCGTCCGCTTGAATTTCGACTACCACGACGTATTCATCCCGCTGGACGCGGCTTGGCGCACTGTGCAGGGGCAGTGGCCGCACTCCGATTTCTACTCGCCGATCGGGCTGGCTTACTTCTGGCTGCACGGCGCGGCGGCCTCGCTGTTCGGGATGAACGGCCGGGTCGTGATCTGGGCCAGCCTGCTGGCGCTTCCGTTCGTGATCCCGCCCGCCCTGGTGCTGGCCTGGCGGCGGCTCGGCGCACTGGCTGCCATCATGCTGATCGTCATGCTCACTGTGCTCGTGGCAGCGCCTACTTTCATAGACGGGCCTAGCACCGTCATCGTCCACCTGGCCAATTACAACCGGATTGGGGGAGCGCTGGATGCCCTCGTGTGCTTATGGGCGTTGTGCGCTCCCCGCAACGCGTCACGCGGGTTGAACCTTGTCGAAGCCTTGATGATGGGCGTCGTCCTGTTGATCCTGCTCTACCTCAAGGTCACGTTCTTCGCCTTTGCGGTTGCCGTGATGATGATCGGGTGCCTCACAGTGAAGGGATTCTGGCGTCCGGCGGCCCTGTCCGCGGCGCCTGTCATCCTTGGGGTGGCCGGGCTGGGGGTGCTGCACCCTGGCTTGATGGCTGGATACCTCCATGACATCGCGCGCGCGGGTGCGGCCAACGGCATCCTGTTCAGGCGGTTCTATGTCGTGCGGGCCGTGCTGGGCAACGCGGAATTGGGCGTGCTGATTGCCGGGCTGGCGGCGCTTGCGGCCTGGCTGGCGCCGGGCCAGCGCCGCGCGGTGGCTGGCGTCGTCATCGTGGCGGGGGGATGCGTGCTGGTCAGCACGCAGAATTTCGGCGCTTTCTCACCATCCCTGGCCGTCCTGGTCATGCTTCTCGCACAGCAGATCGGGGGGAAGATGAGCGGCAGCCCTGACACGCCGACATCCGGGTTGGTGTTGGCCAGCGCAGGTGCGTTCGCGGTCCTGCTTGCATCGGCGCCGTTCATCCTCACGCAGGTTGCGGGCACGGTGGGCCATCTTGCTTTGACCCGCGCTGAGGGCGTCGTGGTGGACGATGGGCGCACACGGCCACTGCACGATGTGATGTGGTACAAGCAGCTGTTCGAGCCGTACTCCATGCCGGACGACTTCACCGTGGAGGATGCGCTCAAGTGGCAGCACAACCTGCCCCCCAAGACTTTGAGCCTGATCTTGGGAGACGGCTTCGACCTGCTGCGGCGCGAGGGCCTTGCGCAGCGGCGCATAGCCAACTTGAACTTCAGCAACCCCTTCTCGGTCGGATTGGCTGCTCCCTCCCCTCGGGGCGTGGCCCTGTGGTGGGACCCCGACCGGACGTTCGTGAGGGGCAAGGTCACTGCCGATATGCTCGTGGGCGATGCGGACGTGGTCATGGTGCCCAAGCTGTGGCTGTACTACTTTGTCGTGACCAACCTGACCGATGTGGCGGGCGATCTGCTAAGCCGTGATTTCGTGCCGCATGAGAGCCGTTTCTGGACCGCTTGGGTCAGGCGTTGAGACGTTTTCGGTATCATATGCTTCGGGATGCTTTTTGCTTCCCACTGATCCAATCTACCATCTCCTGCCTGAAAGCCCGCTTCATGATTTATCAGCGATGACCTAAGATGGCCGCGTTCTGAGCAGGTTAGCCGATACGAGCAGCACCGAGCAGCAAACGCCAACCGAAATGCCCGGAAGAAGTGAGGCGCGATGTTATACGCGTTCCCCCGCATCCATCGCCGCCAGGAACCCCGCCGCCTGCGCCCGCAGCGCCGCCAGCTTCTCCGGGTCCATCTTCGACAGCGTCCGCAGCGGCATCGCCATGCGCGGGTTGCGGGCGAAGCGGTCGCCGTGCCGGGCCATGAAGTCCCAGTACAGCGCGTTGAACGGACAGGCCCCCTCCCCCACCCCCCGCGTCACATCGTACGAGCACCCATGGCAATAATCGCTCATGCGGTTGATGTAGGCGCCTGACGACGCATACGGCTTCGACCCCATGATCCCGCCATCCGCGTGCAGCGCCATGCCGCGCACGTTGGGCAGCTCCACCCACTCATAGGCGTCGGCGTAAACCACCAGGAACCACTCGCAGACCTCATCCGGATGCAGCCCGGCCAGCAGCGCGAAGTTGCCCAGCACCATCAGCCGCTGGATATGATGGGCGTAGGCGTGCGCCTTGGTGTCGCTGACGGCATGGTGCAGGCAGTTCATCCGCGTGTCCGCCGTCCAGTACAGCGCCGGCAGGGGCCGCACCGCATCCAGCCCGTTCAGCCCGGCATACTCCGGCATCCGCAGCCAATACACGCCGCGCACGAACTCGCGCCAGCCGATGATCTGCCGGATGAACCCCTCCACCGCGTTCAGCGGCGCCAGCCCCATGCGGAACGCCGCCTCCGCCGCCCGGCACGCCTCAAGCGGGTCCAGCAGCCCGGTGTTCATCGAGGTCGAGATCAGCGCATGGAACAGCACGCCCTCCCCGGCGCGCATCGCGTCCTGCCAATCGCCGAACTGCGCCAGGCGGTTCTCCACGAAGTCCGCCAGCGCCAGCCGCGCATCCCGGTTGGTGACCGGCAGCGCAAAGCCGTCCACGTCGCCGAAGTGCGTGGGGAAACGGGCGGCCACCAGGGCCATCACGTCCCCGGTGATCGCGTCCGGCGGGAAGCGCGGCGGCGGCGGAGCGGCCACGGCGCGGGGCAGCGGCTTGCGGTTCTCCGGGTCGTAGTTCCAACGCCCGCCCTCCGGCTCCGTCCCATCCATCAGCAGGCCGGTCTGCAGGCGCATGGCGCGGTAGAACGTCTCCATCCGGAACGCGCCGCGCCCGCGCGCCCAGGCGCGGAAGTCCTGGATGCGATACAGGAACCGCGTGTCGTCGCGGATGTCGCACTCGATGCCGGCCGCCTCGTGCCAGGTCCGCATGTCCTCCAGCACGCGCCACTCGCCGGGTTCGGTGACGACGATGCGGGACGGCTGGTGGCGGGCGCAGGCGCGCAGCACCTCGCCGCGGAAGCTGCCGGTGTTGTCCGGGTCGTCCAGCCGGATGTACTCGACCCTGACGCCACGCGCCTCCAACGCACGGGCGAAGTGGCGCATGGCGGACAGGATCAGCACGATCTTCTTCGGGTGGTGCGGGACGTAGGTGCATTCCTTCATGACCTCCGCCATCAGGACGACGTCGCCCGAGGGGTCCAGGTCCGCCAAGGAACTCAGCCCGGCGGTGCACTGGTCGCCCAGCACGACGCGGAGGGTCGTCATGCGTGCCGCGCCTGCAGGCCGGCGTTGCAGCGCCGCCCGCCAAACCCGTGTATGCGCAAAGCCGTGTCTCCTCGGTTCGCCCGCGCCCCGGCCACTGGACGGTACGGACCTGTGCATGCTGGCAGCTTGCGGCATCGCGCGGGTTGGGGCGACAGGCCGCCGGCTGTGCCGTAACCAGCGACATGGCCGGGGACCGCGGGATATCAATTCCCCGGCCCCGCTAGTGCCGCCAACCTTGCGACCCGGGCGCGCTGCGGGCAGTCTGCGGCCATGCGGCAACTTCTTCTGCTACGCCACGCCAAGTCCTCCTGGGACGACCCGAGCCTGCCGGACTTCGGGCGCCCGCTGAACCCGCGCGGCCGGGCGGCGGCGGCGGCGATGCGCGGGGCGATCTCCGGGCTGGGGCTGCAGCCGGACCAGATCCTGGTCTCGACCTCCCGGCGCACGATGGAAACCCTGCAGGCCCTGGAGCCCTGGGACGAGACGCCGCTGATCGATCCGATGGACAGCCTGTACCTTGCCCCCGCGGCCAGCCTGTTGCGGGCGGTGCAGGACCTGCAGCCGACAGTTCGCAGCGTGATGCTGATCGCCCACAACCCCGGCCTGCACGACCTGGCGCTGCTGCTGACCGGGCAGGCCGCCGCGGCCGGGGAGCTGGGCCGCCTGCAAAACGGCTATCCGTCCGGCGCCCTGGTGGAGCTGACGGTGATGGCGCCCTGGGCCGAATTGGGCGAGGGTGGCGCCCGCCTCGTTCGCTTCCTCTGCCCGCGTGACCTGCCGCAGGTCGCCTGACCGACGCACCCGATGCCGGCACCGGAGCACGCCATACGTCCACCCCCCGAAGGCGGAGCCGCCCCGGCTCCCTCCACGGTGCGGCTGGAGTTCTCGCTGCCGCCTGAGGACCTCGCGCGCCTGGTCCGCCTGCCCGGCCTGCAACGGTCCGGCCGCGCCGCCCGGATGGCGCTGGCCTGGCATGACACGGCGGACGGCGCGCTGGCTGCCGGCAACCAGGCGCTCTGCGATCCGGGAGCCGCCGAACCCTGGCGGATCGAGGCGCTGTATCCCTCCCCCGCCCTGTTCTGGCCGCCAGCAGCGCCGCCGCCGTTGCTGGCAGAGGCGGCCGAGGCCATCCTTGCACCCTCCCTGCCCGGCCATGTCCTGCCCGTCGCGGCGTTCCGCGGCCGCCGCCACAGCTTCACCAACCTGGATGCGGACCAGCAGGCAGGGCCGGTCGAGGTCGTGGTGCAGGAGGGGCACCTGCGTGGCGCCGCCGCCATCCGCCCGGTCTGCCGGGTGAGGCTTGCTGGACCGGCGGCTGCGGTCGCGGAGCAGGTTGCGGCGCTGGGAGCCGCCGTGCGCCTGGGGGTGCCGCGGGCCGGACTGCCTGCCGAGGCCGTGGCGCTGGCGCACGGCGCCGTGCCGCAGCCGGGCCATCTCGGCCTGCCGCCGGTGGCGCCGGGTCAGTCGCTGTCCACCGTGATGGCGGTGGTGATGGGCAGCTTGCTCGGCGTCCTGCTGCACTGGTCCGCCTCCGCTGGGGAGGGGACCGGGCCGGTACCGGTGCACCAGATGCGGGTCGCAACGCGGCGGCTGCGCTCGGCGCTGTCCATCTTCAAGCATCCCGCGGCGTGCGCGCAGACGGCCCCCCTGGGCGCGGCGCTGCGCCAGACCGCGGCGCAGCTCGGGGCGGCGCGCGACTGGGACGTGTTCCTGACCGGCCTGGGGGCGCAGGTGGCCGAGGCGTTCCCGGACGACGCCCGCGTGGCCGCGCTGCTGGCGGCAGGCCAGCGCCGCCGTGCCAAGGCCTATGCCGCCTTGCGGGAGCACCTGGGCAGCGCAGCATTCCGGGGTGTGTCGCTGTCCCTGGCCTGCGCCGCCAACCTGCGCCCCTGGGACGGGCTGGACCCGGCGCGGGACCAGGTGCTGCAGGCGGACGCGGCGGCCTTTGCGTCCGAGGTCCTGGCACGCCGCCTGCGCGGGGTCCGCCACGCTGGGCGCGGCCTCCGCCACCTCCCGGTTCCCGCCCTGCATGAGTTGCGCAAGGACTGCAAGCGCCTGCGCTACGCTGCCGAGTTCTTCGCCCCCCTGTTCCCCGCCAAGCCAGGCCGGCGCTTCCTGCGTCACCTGGGCGCCTTGCAGGAGGTGTTGGGGCTGCTGAACGACGGGGCCGCCGCCGTGGGGCTGCTGGCGCAGCTTGGCCGCGCCGGGGAGGGCTATGCGGCCGGGCTGGTCAACGGCTTCGTGGCTGGCGGCTCCGGCGCCACGCGGACGGCGGTGCGCCAGGCGTGGCACGGCTTCCGCCACGCCGACCCATTCTGGCTGTGAGGGCTGCTCCTGATTTTTGGCGGCTGCAGGGGGGCGGCTGGTGGGCGGATGGAGCGCGGCCGCCGCCCTCGGCGCACGAATTGGTTTGCTGCGGCTGCGAAGGTTGCGCCCGACCGCCCGTCGCCCTTATTTTGACACCAACGGCGCGGGACCCCCTGCCGAAGCGGACCAGCAACAAGGGTGAAACAGCATGGATGGTATCGTTAAGGGCACCGAAGGTCTGACAGGCTCCGTTACGATGACGATGGATGGCACCAACAAGTCGCTCTCCCTGCCGCTGAAGCCCGGCACCATCGGCCCATCGGCCGCTGACATTGGCAAGCTCTACGGCGCAATGGGCATTTTTACCTATGACGCTGGTTATGGCACCACCGCCGCCTGCGAGAGCAAGATCACCTACATCGACGGCGACGAGGGCGTGCTGCTGCACCGCGGCTACCCGATCGAGCAGTTGGCCGAGGGGTCGTCGTTCCTGGAGGTCGCCTACCTGCTGCTGAACGGCGAGCTGCCGACCGAGGCGCAGCGCCATGAGTTCGAGCACGGCGTGATGCGCCACACCATGCTGCACGAGCAGCTCCGCCGGTTCTACGACGGCTTCCGCCGCGACGCGCACCCGATGGCGGTGCTGTGCGGCGTCGTGGGGGCGCTCAGCGCGTTCTACCACGACAGCCTGGACATCACGAACGACGAGCACCGCCGCATCAGCGCCTTCCGCCTGATCGCCAAGCTGCCGACCATCGCCGCGTGGGCCTACAAGTACACCATCGGCCAGCCGTTCATGTACCCGCGCAACGACTTGGCATATGCCGAGAACTTCCTGTACATGATCAACGCCGTGCCGGCCGAGCCGTATGTGGTGAACCCGGTGCTGGCCCGCGCGATGGACCGCATCTTCATCCTGCACGCCGACCACGAGCAGAATGCCAGCACCAGCACGGTGCGGCTGGCCGGCAGCACCGGCGCCAACCCGTTCGCCTGCATCGCCGCCGGGATCGCCAGCCTGTGGGGTCCCGCGCACGGCGGCGCCAACGAGGCAGTGCTGAAGATGCTGGCCGAGATCGGCCACAAGGACAACATCCCGGCCTTCATCGAGAAGGTGAAGGACAAGAACAGCGGTGTCCGCCTGATGGGCTTCGGCCACCGGGTTTACAAGAACTACGACCCGCGGGCGAAGATCATGCAGCAGACCTGCCAGGAAGTACTGGCCGAGCTGGGCATCAAGGACGATCCACTGCTGGACATGGCGGTCGAGCTGGAGCGGATCGCGCTGCACGACGAGTACTTCATCAGCAAGAAGCTGTATCCGAACGTCGATTTCTACTCAGGCATCATCCTGAAGGCGATGGGGTTCCCGACCAGCATGTTCACCGTGCTGTTCGCCGTCGCCCGCACCGTCGGCTGGATCAGCCAGTGGAAGGAGATGATCGAGGACCCGTCGCAGCGGATCGGCCGGCCGCGGCAGGTTTACACCGGGTCGCCGCGGCGCGATTTCGTGCCGGTTGGCGAGCGCAGCTAACGCTTCTCCCTCTCCTTTCGGGAGAGGGTCGGGGTGAGGGGGCGGGCGGGCACCATGCTGTCCAGCAACGGAGCCGCGGTGCCGTGAGCCGGGGCTGGTCCTGCAAGACCCCCTCACCCCGGCCCTCTCCCGGAGGGAGAGGGGGCAGATTAGGCCGTGTGCGTTTGTTCGCCTGGGCCAGGATGGTCCAAGGCGGCCAGTGCCCGGTCCGGCCAGTCCGTGATCAGGCCGTCCACCTCCCAGCCGATCAGGCGCCGCATGTCGGCGGGGTCGTTCACCGTCCATGGGACGACCAGCAGGCCCAGGTCGTGCGCCTGGTCCAGCAGGTCCTCCGTCAGGTCGCGGTGGTGCGGCGTCCAGGTGCCGCCGCCCTCCGCGGCGATGGCCTCCGGCACGTCGCTCATCGGCCCGGCGTGGCGGCCGAGCCAGAGCGGTGCGTCGGCAACCGTGGCGGCGATGGTCAGCCAGCCACGGGCCACCGTGGGCCGGATGCGGCGCAGATGCCGCGGGCCGCGCCAGTCGAAGCTCTGCACGGTGATCCGCGGCCCGGCGCCGGCCGCATCCGCCTCGTGCAGCACACGTTCCAGCATCTCCTCTGGCGGGATCGTGCGGTCGGGCTGGCCGGGATCGGTCTTCAGCTCGATGTTCCAGCGCAGCGTGGCGTCTAGGGTCAGCACCTCGGCCAGGGTGGGCACCCCCGCGCCGTCTTGGGCCGCCTGGCTGGCGTAGTCCGCCGAATACGCAGTACCGGGGCGGAGCCGGCCCACGTCGTAGGTCCGCAACTGCGCCAGCGTTAGGTCCCGCAGCAGGGGTCCCGGCGCATCGATCCACCGGCCGCCCTGGCGCGCGATGTCGGGGTTCAGGGCCAGGTCGTGGTGGACGACGACGGCGCCGTCGCGGGTGACGCCCACGTCCAGCTCGAGCGTGCGGACGCCCAGGGCGGCGGCGGCGCGGAACCCGTGCAGGGTGTTCTCGGGAAACAGGCCGCGGGCGCCGCGGTGGCCTTGCAGGTCAAAGGCGGAGGGGTCGGGCATCACGCGGGTGTGCGGCCGGGTTGCACCGGGGTCAAGCCGGGGGGAGACTGGACAACGCGAGACTGGACCGGGGAAGACTGGCGGGATGACGGATCGGATGCTTGGCGTTCTTGGCGGCATGGGTCCGCTGGCGAGCGCACACTTCATGCTGCGCCTGACCCTGCTGACCCCGGCGGAACGAGACCAGGACCATATCCCGGCCGTGCTGTGGTCGGACCCGCGCATCCCGGACCGTGGCGCGGCCCGCGCCGGCGCCGGGCCGGACCCGCTGCCGGCGTTGGTGCGCGGGCTGCATGGCCTGCAGGCGGCCGGGTGCGGCGCGGTCGCCATCCCGTGCAACACCGCGCACGGCTGGATCGCCGGGATGCGGGCGGCCACGCCGCTGCCGATCCTGCACATCGTCGATGCCGCAGCCGAGGACCTGCGGCGGCAGGGCATCCCGCCGGGGCCGGTGGGCGTGCTGGGCACCGCCGCGACGTTGGCGATGCGGCTGTACCAGGATCACCTGCAGGCCTTGGGCTGGACCTGCCTGGTTCCGGACGCGGCGGAGATGGGGCGCCTCGTCATGCCCGCCATCGCCCTGGTGAAGGCGAACCGGGCGGCGGACGCTTATGCGCCCCTGGCTGCGGTCGTGGCGCTGCTGGCGCAACGCGGCGCGCAGGCGGTGGTGCTGGGCTGCACCGAGATCCCGTTGGGCCTGCAGGCTGGGGGCATACAGGCTGGACCGCCGCATGGCGTCCCGGTGGTGGACACCATCGACGCGCTGGCCCGCGCCGCCGTGCGCTGGGCCGGCAAGAAGCCTATGGTTCCCACCATGCAACGCCTTGAGGCCGCCGATGACCCCCGCCCGTGAACCCGTCCTCAACCCTGTCGCCATCGAGGACCTCCGCCCCACGCAGATCACCGTCGGCATGCGGGAAGTCGAGGCCAAGCGCGCCGCCTGGCGAGCCAAGGCCGGCGACGGCGCGAAGCCCGGCAAGGCGTCGGAGTTCTTGGGCCAGCACATGATCCCCGTCATCGTGGGTCCGAAGGGCCGCCACTACGTCACCGACCACCACCACCTGGCGCTGGCGCTGCACAAGGAGGGCGTGGAGCACGTCCTGGTCAGCGTCGTCGCGGACCTGCAGCGCCTGCCGCCGGATTCGTTCTGGTTCGTGCTGGACAACCGCGGCTGGATGCACCCCTACGACGACAAGGGCCGGCGGCAGGACGCCGACAGCATTCCGAAATCAGTGACCGGGTTGGTCGATGATCCCTATCGCTCCCTGGCCGGCGAGCTGCGCCAGGTCGGCGGCTACGCCAAGGACACCACACCGTTCAGCGAGTTCCTGTGGGCGGACTTCCTGCGCCGCCAGATCGACCGCAAGCAGGTCGAGCAGCAGTTCGAAGAAGCATTGAAGCAGGCGATGCAGTTGGCGAGGGGCAAGGACGCCGATTATTTGCCGGGCTGGTGCGGTACGGTGGCGCGGTAGCGGCCAGGGCGGCAGTCAGCCGCAGTCGCACCCCGGCGTCGGGCCTGCCTTCTCCTGGACGACATGGTGGTCGATCCATTCCGCCACCAGGCGGCGGGCCTCGTTCAGCGACGCCTCGGGATGGTGGATGCGGTATAGCGTGGTGCAGGCGCGGAAGGCGTCCAGGTCGGCGTTGCCGTGGACGCGCAACTCCCGGTATGCCGTAACGACGGCGCGTTCGCACCGGCGCGCGATGGGGCGGGCATTGGGGCTGGCGGCACGGACCACGGGGAACCTCGATATGCGAAACGCTCGCAGCTTGGATATGCATGTAAGGGTTGGCGCCGCCACGCGCAAGCAAGTCTGCCGTGGGGTGGGGCCGCTGCCCTGCCGCGGGACGGGGCGGCGGCCATAGATCACCTGGTCGCCGGCTACCACCGGTTTCGCGCCTCCGCCTGGCCGGAGCGGCGGCGGGTGCACGAGGCCCTGGCGCAGGACGGCCAGCGCCCGGCCGCCCTGGTGGTCGCCTGCGTGGACAGCCGCGTTGACCCGGCCGCCATCTTCGACGCCGGCCCCGGCGAGATGCTCGTGCTGCGCAACGTCGCCAACCTGGTGCCGCCTTATGCCCCGGACGACGCCTATCACGGTACCAGCGCCGCGCTGGAGTTCGGAGTGCGGGTGCTGAAGGTGCAGCACCTGGTCGTGCTGGGCCACGGCCGCTGCGGCGGCATCGAGGCGCTGCTGCGGGGCGCTCCGGACAACGCGCGGGACTTCATCGCGCCCTGGATGGGCATCGCCGCCCCGGCCCGCGTCCGCGCGCTGCAATGCGATACGCCGGCGGCGCAGCAGCAATGCGGCGAGTACGAAGCGGTCAAGCTGTCCCTGGACAACCTGATGACGTTCCCCTGGATCGCCGAGCGGGTGGCGGACGGCACGCTGCATCTGCACGGCGCCTGGTTCGCCGTCCACACGGGGGTGCTGGACCTCCTGCAACCCGATGGGAGCTTCCGCCGTGCAACCTAGCCCGGCGCTGCTGCCCCCGCTGCTGCTGCCTGCCCCGGCGCCGACCGAGCTGACCGTCGTGGTGCCCTGCTACAACGAGCGCGCCAACGTCGCGCCGATGGTGGCGCGGCTGGACGCCGCCCTGGCCGGCATCGCCTGGGAGGCGGTATTCGTGGACGACGACAGCCCCGACGGCACGGCGGACATGGTGCGCTCCATCGCCCGCATCGACCCGCGCATCCGCTGCCTGCGCCGCCTGGGCCGCCGCGGCCTGGCGAGTGCGGTGATCGAGGGGGCGATGGCGTCGTCGGCCGACTACGTGGCGGTGATCGACGGTGACCTGCAGCACGACGAGACGCAGTTGCCTGTCCTGCTGCGGGCGTTGCAGGCGGGCGCGGACCTCGCGGTGGGCAGCCGCCATATGGAGGGCGGCGACTCGGCCGGGCTGTCCGGGCGCTGGCGGCACCGGGTGTCGCGGGGCGGCATACGCGTCGCGCAGGCGGTGATGCCGGTGCGGCTGTCGGACCCGATGAGCGGCTACTTCATGCTGCGGCGCGAGCTGTTCGAGCGGCTGGCGCCCCGGCTGACCGGGGAGGGCTTCAAGATCCTGCTCGACCTCGTGCTGTCCTCGCCGGGGCCGATCCGGGTGCAGGAGGTGCCGGTGCGGTTCCACCCGCGCGTGGCCGGGGAGAGCAAGCTCGACGTGCTGATCATGCTGCAGTTCGCCGGGCTGCTGATCGACAAGGCACTCGGCAACAGGGTGCCGCTGCGCTTCATCTCGTTCGGGCTGGTCGGGCTGGTCGGCGTCGGCGTGCACCTGCTGACGCTGCAGGCGGCGGCGTCGGGTGGGCTGGCGTTCCAGGGGGCGGAGATCGTGGCGACCCTGGTGGCAATGCTGGCCAACTTCTTTCTCAACAACGCCGTCACCTACCGCAGCGTGCGGCTGCGCGGGCCGGCGCTGTGGCGCGGGCTGGCGCTGTTCGTTGCGGTCTGCGGGTTGGGAGCGGTCGCCAATGTCGGCGTCGCGCGCCTGCTGTATGTCGCCGATGGTAGCTGGACGCCCTCGGCGGTGTTCGGCGCCATGATCAGCATGGTCTGGAACTACGCAGTGTCGGCCACGCTGGTTTGGAACCGGCGGTAGCTGTCCGGGCGGGCCGGCTACACTCGCTAGGCTGCACTATTCCGCAGCGGCCAGCGTGGGCAAAGGCCGAAACAGCCGCCCCAACGGCCGCTCAATCCCGCGATGCACAGCGACTGCGACCGCGATGCACGCGCCTAGCATCAGTGGCAGGGCAATGGGCAACGGCAACGGGTGCAGCACCGGGATGAGGGGGCGTTGCACCAGAAGGTGCGTCAAGTACAACGCATACGAGGCATCGCCCAGCATGCGGAACCCCCGCAACCGCGGAAGGCTGCCACGCATCTCCAATCCCAGTGCTCCGGCAACAAGCACCAGCGCCGGCAAGCCCCAGTTCAGGCAGCGCCAGTTCTCGGATGGGTCGATCCTGGCCTGCACGGCAAAAGCGGCAATCCCTGCAGCCACAAGCAACGCAGACCCGAGCCTTCCAGGCAGCTTGCCATGCTGCCAAGCCCAGCAAAGCCAAGCCCCACCCAGGAACTCCAGCAGCAAGGGACCCGTGTAGGTGGCTGCCGCAATGCCTTGAGGCTGCAGCCACCAACCGGCTGCCACCAACAGGACGAAGCCAGCCGTTACCGCCTCCAGCCGTCGCCGCGGCAGAGTCAACGACAGGGCGAAGACAGCGTAGAAGAACACTTCATAGTTCAATGTCCAGCCCTGGATGACCACGGGGTAGTCACGGCCGTCGAAGCCTGCACGGGGCCAGAAAGCGAAGGACGCAAGGATGCGCGGCAGGTCAGACAGGCCGGTGACCGCAATCGTCGCCAAGCTGGCAAGCCAATAAAGCGGGACTACCCGCCGTGCGCGCGCCAGCAGAAACGACTTGGGCGTCGTTTCACGTTGGCTGACATGCACCATGATGAAGCCGCTGATAACGAAGAAGACATCGACCCCAGCCGCGCCGATCACCGAATGGGTCCAACCCGTGTGCATGGCGACGACGGCCAGCGCAGCCGCGCCGCGCAAGTACTGGATCGAGAGCAGCACGGGAGCCTGGGCCATGCCCAAGAGGTTTCATACAGGGGTCGAGGCGTCAATTCATCAGGTGGAGTGCTGACCCGCCACGATCTCCGCCAGTGCCTTCCCGACCTCCGCCGTCCCAGCCTGGCCGCCCATGTCCCGGGTGCGCGGGCCGCCATCGCGCAGCAGAGTCTCGATGGCGTCCGACACCGCCGCAGCAGCGGCCGTCTCCCCCAGGTGTTCCAGCATCATGGCACCCGACCACACCTGGCCGATCGGGTTGCAGATGCCGCGCCCGGCGATGTCGGGGGCGGACCCGTGCACCGGCTCGAACATGCTGGGGTGGGTGCGCTCGGGGTTGATGTTGGCGCTGGGCGCGATGCCGATGCTGCCGGCGACGGCCGGGCCGAGGTCGGACAGGATGTCGCCGAACAGGTTGCTGCCCACCACCACGTCGAACCAGTCGGGATGCTGCACGAACTGCGCGCACAGGATGTCGATGTGGAACTGGTCGGTCGCCACGCCGGGGTAGTCCTTGCCGACAGCGGCGAAGCGTTCGTCCCAGTACGGCATGGTGATGGTGATGCCGTTGGACTTGGTGGCCGAGGTCAGCTTCCGCCGTGGCCGGGTCATCGCCAGCTCGAAGGCATAGCGCAGGATGCGGTCGGTGCCGTGCCGGGTGAACACGCTCTGCTGGGTGGCGAACTCGCGGTCGGTGCCCTCGAACAGGCGTCCGCCGAGGCTGCTGTACTCGCCCTCGGTGTTCTCGCGCACGACGATGAAGTCGATGTCGGCCTCGGTGCGGCCGGCGAGCGGCGTGCGGGCGCCGGGCATCAGGCGGCAGGGGCGGACGCTGGCATACTGGTCGAAGCCGCGGCGGATCGGGATCAGCAGGCCCCACAGCGAGATGTGGTCGGGCACCTCGGGCGAGCCGACCGCGCCCAGGAACACCGCATCGTGCTGGCGCAGTTGGTCCAGCCCGTCGGCGGGCATCATGGCGCCGGTGCGCTGGTAGCGTTCGCACGACCAGTCGTAATGCGTGGTGTCCAGTTGGAAGCCGAAGCGGGTGGCGGCGGCCTCCAGCACGCGCAGGCCCTCCGGCACGGTCTCCTTGCCGATCCCGTCACCGGGGATCGAGGCGATCTTGTAGGTCTTCATCGGGCACCCTCCTTGGCCCCGGCAGAATGGACGGAGGCGGGCCGGCAGTCTAGGAAGCCTGGCGGCTGAACGGGACGCAGCGGGCGGCACGGCAAGCGGGGCGGGCACATGGCGGCAGAAAACATGGTGGCGGGGAACATGGCGGCGGGCGTGAACACGCACATGACGGACTGGGACCGCGACGCCGCGCTGACCACGGCGCGCATCCTGCTGGAGATCAAGGCCGTCAACTTCCGCCCGGAGGAGCCGTACACCTTCACGTCCGGCTGGAAATCGCCGGTTTACATAGATTGCCGCAAGATCATCTACTTCCCCCGCGCCCGCGTGAAGATCTGCGAGCTGGCGGCGGAGAAGATCGGCCGCCACGTCGGCTACGAAAGCATCGAGTGCGTGGCCGGCGGCGAGACGGCGGGCATCCCCTTCGCCGCCTGGATCGCCGACCGGATGCTGGCGCCCATGGCCTATGTCCGCAAGAAGCCCAAAGGCTTCGGACGCAACGCCCTGATCGAGGGCGACGTGCCCGAGGGCCTGCGCACCCTGCTGGTCGAGGACCTCACGACCGACGGCGCCAGCAAGATCCAGTTCGCCCAGGCGCTGCGCGACGCCGGGGCGCTGGTGAACCATGCTTTCGTGGTGTTCTTCTACGGCGTGTTCCCCGGCAGCTTCCAGAAGCTCGCGGCCATGGACATCACCCTGCATCACCTGGCTACCTGGTGGGACGTGCTGGAAGCCTGCCGCGACCGCCCCTACTTCGCCGAACCCGCCCTGGCCGAGGTCCGCCGCTTCCTGGAAAACCCGGTGGCCTGGTCCGCCGCGCACGGCGGCGTCGCCTCCGCCGAGGAAGCCGCCGAACGCAAGGCGGCTGCCCTCTAATTGGCCGTCCGCGCCCCCGCGCTGACGGCACCCGGCGCCACCTGGCTGAACACCCCGGCCCCGCTGACCCTGGCGGGGCTGCGCGGGCGCATCGTCGTGCTGGATTTCTGGACGCTGTGCTGCGTTAAGTGCCAGCACATCCTGCCCGCCCTGGCGAAGCTGGAGGCGGCGTTCCCGCGCGACGTGGCGGTGGTCGGCGTCCACTCCCCCAAGTTCCCGCACGAGAAGGACCCCGCCGTCGTGCAGGCCGCCATCGAGCGCCTGGGCATCACCCATCCCGTGCTGCAGGACCCGGACCGGCGCCTGTGGGACCAGTATGCCGTGCGGGCCTGGCCGACCCTGGTGTTCGTGGACGCCGAGGGCTACGTGCAGGGCCAGGCCAGCGGCGAGCCGAACCCGGACGACTTGCTGCGCCGGGTGCGCTCCATGGTGCTTTCCGCCAAGCAGGAGGGTGCGCTGCGGCCGGGCACGCCGCCGCCCGTGCCGGCCGACCCGGCGCCGACCCGCTTCCGGTTCCCGGGCAAGATCAGGCCCATCCCCGGCCGGGCGCGCGACGCCGCGTGCTGGGCGCTGGCGGATGCCGGGCACCATCAGGTGGTGCTGCTGGACGACGCGGGCGCCGTGGTGGCGCGCATCGGCAGCGGCGTCGCCGGGCTGCGGGACGGCCCGGCCCTGCGCGCCTGCTTCAACGCGCCGCAGGGCGTGGCCGCCGATGCCGAGACCGTCTGGGTGGCCGACACCGGCAACCACTGCATCCGCCGCGTGGACTTGGCGAGCGGCGAGGTGGTGACCATCGCCGGCACCGGCGCACGCGGCGGCATGTTGGGCGCGGCGGCCCCGGCGCTGGACACCGCCCTCGCCTCCCCCTGGGACCTGGCGCCGTTCGGTGGCGGCGTGCTGTTCGCCAATGCCGGCACCCACCAGCTTGGCGCGCTGGACCCGGTGGCCGGCCAAGTGGAGCGGCTGGCGGGGACCGGGGTGGAGCACCTGCTCGATGGCCCGGCGGCGGACGCCATGCTGGCCCAGCCGAGCGGCCTGGCGCTGGACGGCTCCCGCCTGTTCTTCGCCGACAGCGAGAGCAGCGCCATCCGGGTGCTGGACCTGGACAGCTTGGCGGTGCGGACCCTTGCCGGCACCGGGCTGTTCAATTTCGGGGCGCGGAACGGACCTCTGCAGGACGCCGAGTTCCAGCATCCGCTCGGCCTGGGCCTGCTGGACGCCGACACCCTGCTGGTTGCCGACAGCTACAACGACCGGGTGCGCGTGCTGGACTTGCGGGCCGGGCAGGTGCGCGACCTGGACGAGGGCGTGTGCCAGGACCGGCTGTGCTTCCCCCCGGGCGGCGAGCCGGCCGGGGTGTGCGCTGACTCGCGTGCGCCCGGCACCGACCCGCGCATCCTTGTCGTTGAAACCAACCGCCACAGGATCATCGAGGTGCGGCCCGCGCGCCGGACGCACCGGACCTGGGCGGAATGACGCCAGCCGCCATTCGCTCTGACCGTTCCGTCCCCCCGTCCGTCATTGCAGGGAGCGCTTGCGGCGCGGCATAAGGGCCGTCAGAGCGGAACGCGGCCCGCACACTCCTGGATTGCCACGCCGAAGCCGGCTCGCAATGACGGCGGCTGATGGGATGCAATGTCATATTGGTCAGAGCGGATGGCCCTTGGCATGACACCATCCATCAAACGGCATGCCGGTTTCGTTGTCCGTCATTGCGAGGAGCGCAGCGACGCGGCAATCCAGGGACGGCAGGACCGAACCCCAGCCCCTGATGGGACGCAGGTGTGCAAGAGCAACGGGCAGTCGGCATGAGGCAGGCCGCCGGGGTCGCGGCGTTGCTGGCCCTGGTCGCCCTCACCGCCGCCCTGTTCAGCTTCGCACCGGGCCTGTTGCTGGTGTTCGGCGTCATGAGCCTGCTTGGCACCAACTCCGCGGCGCAGCCGGATTGGGTACCTGCCGCGATCACCGCGGCGCCATGGGTCGTTCTGGTCGCCTTGTGGGCCGCCTATGCGGCGGCGGTGCTGCGCGGCCGGTTGTGGCCCGGCGCCACGCGCCGATAGTGGTTCCAACCGTGCCCTGAACAGGCGTAGGCTATGCGCTTGTTTCCCCGCAGGTGCCTCCCATGACCCCTCCGCCCGCCCTCGCCAATTCCCCGGCCGCCCGGGACCGCGCCAATGCGCTGCACTCCTTCACCGACCTGCAGGCGCACCTGACCGCCGGCCCCATGGTCATCACCCGCGGCGAGGGCGTCCGTGTGTGGGATGACAGCGGGCGCGACTACATCGAGAGCGTCGCCGGGCTGTGGTGCGCCAGCCTGGGCTTCAGCAACGAGCGCCTGGCCCAGGCCGCCTACGACCAGATGATGAAGCTGCCGTTCTACCACTCGTTCACGGCGAAATCGCACGAGCCAATGATCGACCTGTCGGAGATGCTGATCCAGCGCGCCCCGGTGCCGATGAGCAAGGTGTTCCTGGCCAACTCCGGCTCGGAGGCCAACGACTCCGCGGTGAAGATGGTCTGGTACTACAACAACGCCCTCGGCCGCCCGGCGAAGAAGAAGATCATCAGCCGCATCAAGGGCTACCACGGCGTGACGGTGGCCGCGGCGTCGCTGACCGGCCTGCCCAACAACCACCGCAGCTTCGACCTGCCGCTGCCGGGCTTCCTGCACACGATGACGCCGCACCACTACCACGGCGCGCTGCCCGGCGAGTCCGAGGAGGATTTCGCCACCCGCTGCGCCGAAGAGCTGGACCGGCTGATCGTCTCCGAAGGCCCGGACACGGTGGCGGCATTCTTCGCCGAGCCGCTGATGGGCGCCGGCGGCGTGATCGTGCCGCCACGCACCTACTTCGAGAAGATCCAGGCCGTGCTGCGCCAGCATGACGTGCTGCTGGTGGCCGACGAGGTGATCTGCGGGTTCGGCCGCACCGGCAACTACTGGGGCACCCAAACCTTTGGCATGCAGCCGGACATCATCACCTGTGCCAAGGCGCTGTCGGCGGCGTATATGCCGATCTCCGCCGTGATGGTGACGGAGACCGTGTTCGAGGCCCTGGCGCGCGAAAGCAACGAGATCGGCACCTTCGGGCACGGCTACACCTACTCCGGCCATCCCGTGCCGGCGGCGGTCGCAGTCGAGGCGCTGCGGATCTACGACGAGATCGGCCTTGTCGATCATGTGCGCTCGGTGGGGCCGCACCTGCAATCTGAACTGCAGCGGCGATTTGCCGGGCACGCGTTGGTGGGGGAGGTGCGCGGCGTCGGCATGATCGCCGCTGTCGAGCTGGTGGCGGACCGCGACACGCACCGCAACTTCGACCCGAAGGCGAAGATGGGGCCGCGGTGGGTCAAGCTGTGCGAGGCGAACGGCGTGATCGCCCGCTCGTTGTCCAATGACAGCCTGGCGTTCAGCCCGCCGCTGATCATGACGGCGGCGGAGGTGACGGAGATGCTGGACCGGGTGGAACGCGCGCTGGACGAGCTAACGGTGCAGGTGCGTCGCGAGGGGATGGCGGTCGTCTAGCGGCGGCTAGGCTTCCGGCTCCGGGTTCGTCGGCAGGTCCACGCCCGCATGGGGTTCGGCCCGTAGCGGGATGGACGGCGTAATCATGGAGGGGAGCCTAGCATGGGACGGGCGGGCGGATGCGAACCCGTCAGCTCACCCGGCTGACTGTGTAATCCGCAACCTGCGCCAGCGCCCGGCGGAACGGGCCATCCGGGAACACCGCCAGCGCCGACTTCGCCCTGGCCGCAAAGCACTCGGCGCGGTCGAGCGTCGCCGAGATCGCCCCGCTCCCCGCCATCAGCCGCATCGCGCGCTCCAGGTCGGCATCGCGCTGCTCGCTCGCCTCGATGGTGCGGACCCAGAACGCCCGCTCCTCGGCGTTGCCGGCCTGGTAGGCGGTCAGCACCGGCAGGGTGATCTTGCCCTCCCGGAAATCGTCGCCGACGGTCTTGCCGAGCGTCACCTGATCGGCGGCGTAGTCCAGCGCGTCATCGACAAGCTGGAACGCGATGCCGAGGTTGGTGCCGTAGTCGGACAACCCCGCCTCCTCCGCCGCCGGGCGGTCGGCCACCACGGCGCCCACCTGGCAGGCGGCGGCGAACAACGCGGCGGTCTTGCCGCGGACCACGTCCAAATAGCGGTCCTCGGACGTGGACAGGTCGTTCTGCGTCACAAGCTGCAGCACCTCTCCCTCAGCGATCGTGGCGGCGGCATGCGACAGGATGCCCAGCACCTTCAACGACCCGTCCTCGACCATCAACTGGAAGGCGCGGGCGAACAGGAAGTCGCCGACCAGCACCGACGCCTTGTTGCCGAACACCGCATTGGCGCTGGACAGGCCGCGGCGCAGCAGGCTTTCGTCCACCACGTCGTCGTGCAGCAGCGTCGCGGTGTGGATGAACTCGACGCAGGCCGCCAGGTGGACGTGCCGGGCGCCGGAGTAGCCGCACATCCGGGCCGAGGCCAGCGTCAGCAGCGGGCGCAGCCGCTTGCCGCCGGCCGCGACGATGTGCGCGGCAAGCTGGGGGATCAGGGCAACGGGGCTGTCCATCCGGGCGACGATGGTGCGGTTGCAGGCGGCCAGGTCCGGCCCGACCAGGCCGAGCAGCGAGGACAGCGCATCCGGGGGCGCCGGGTCAGCGCCATGGGGCGGAAGGGTGGTGGTGACGACGCCCAAGTTTGAACCTCCGACTTGACCGCACCCGACCTGGCTGCGCCCGACCTGACCGTACCAGGCTTGATTTCGCCGGGGCGGCACGCATAGTCCGCGCCATACCATATCGGCGGGCCGGAAAATGGGTCAAGGCGAGGGAGCCGCCCGCGTCCCGCTTTGCCGTCCGGAGCCGACGCCGCCATGCGAACCCTGCTGATCTCCAACAACCTGGTCCGCCTCAGCTTCCTGTCGGCCCTGCTGCGCGACGCCGGCATCGACTGCGTGCTGCTGGACGGCCATGTCAGCGCCGTGGAGGGCAGCATCGGCGCCATCCCCCGCCGCCTGGCCGTGCTGCCGGAGGATGAGCGCCAGGCCCGCCGCGTGCTGCAGGAGGCCGGCGAGGCCTGATGGACACCACCGCCGGCACCCTGCTTGGCGGCAAGGTGAGCTATGTCCAGCCGGCCGCCGGCTACCGGACGGGACTGGAGCCGGTGCTGCTGGCGGCCGCCATCCCGGCGTTGCCGGGCGAGCGCGTCCTGGAGGCCGGGTTGGGCGCCGGCGCCGGGTTGCTCTGCCTTGGCGCCCGCGTGCCGGGCGTGTCGGCGGTCGGCGTGGAGCTTGATCCGGCCATGGCGGACCTCGCCCGCGCCAACCTCGCGGCGAATGGCTTTGCCGACTGGCTGGTCACGACGGCGGACATCACGGCGCTGCAGATGCCCGGCCGATTCGACCATGCCTACGCCAACCCGCCGTGGCATGACGCCGCGGGAACGCCGTCCCCGAACGCCGGACGCCTGCTGGCAAAACAGGCGCAGGGCGCGGGACTCGAAGCGTGGGCTGCGGCGCTGGCCCGCATGCTCCGGGCTGGCGGAAGCCTGACACTGATCCTGCCGGCGGCGGCGACGTCACGCGGCTTGGCTGCGCTGCTCGGCGCCGGATGCGGTTCGCTGACGCTTGTGCCATTGTGGCCGAAGCCATCGCAGCCTGCGCGCCTGGTCATCATTCAGGCCATACGGGACCGCCGCGGAGGGGACCGGGTGCTGCCCGGGTTAGTGCTGCACCGGGACGATGGCAGCTTCACCGAATCAGCGGATGACATCCTGCGGCATGGCTGCGGACTGCTGACCCAGGCCGGCCGCTACTGATCGCCGTTACTGCTCGGGGTGCCGCAGGTGCCAGAGCCGCTCATGGGCGGCCACCAGGCTCTCGATGCTGCGCCGGCGGTTGGTGTCGGCCTGGGCGGGCCGGCGGTTCAGCATCATCTCAAGCGTGGCGATCAGTTGCTCGGCAACCTCAAGGTCCGCGGTGTCGCAGGCATGGTGGAAGGCGACGAGCACCTTGTCCGAAAGGCGGCGCGTGTGGCGGGGGATGCTGGGGCTCTCGCGCGATGCGCCCTGCTCCTTTTCGAATACGTCGCTCATTGCCTTGCCAAAACCGCTTTCCACGACATGCCCCATAATGCAGCACAACCACCGTAGCCCATAGAGGCCCCGATTGTCGATATTTCTGCAATGGTGCACATTTGCCAGACCGGGACCCGCTTTGCCACCTCAACAGCCGGTTGCAAGCGCCGGGGCAGAAACGCTTCGCGTCCCTATGAGAGTCGCATCCGGAGGGCGTCGTTCACCAGGGCCGGGTTGCCCTTGCCGGCCATCGCCTTCATGACCTGGCCGACGAAGAAGCCGAACAGCTTGTCCTTGCCGCCGCGGTATTCCGCCAGCTTGTCCGGATTCGCGGCAAGCACCGCATCCACGGCGGCGTCGATGGCGCCGGTATCCACGACCTGGCGCAGTCCACGGCTTTCGACGATGGCGGCGGGATGCTCGCCGGTCTCGACCATCGCCTCGAACACCTCCTTGGCGATTCGGCCGTTGATGGTGCGGTCGGCCAGCAGGTCCAGCAGCCCGCCCAGCGCCTGCGCCGATACCGGGCTGTCACCGATCGTGCGGCCCGTCCGGTTCAGCGCGGCGAAGAAATCGCCCATCATCCAGTTCGCCGCCAACTTCGCATCCCGCCCGGCCGCCACCGTCTCGTAGAACGCCGCCGTCTCCTGGTCGGCCACCAGCACCGCCGCATCGTAGGCCGACAGCCCGTGCTCGCTCACGAAGCGGGCGCGCTTGGCGTCGGGCAGCTCCGGCAGGTGGGCACGCAGCCCGGCCACCCATGCCTCGTCCAGCACCAGCGGCAGCAGGTCGGGGTCGGGGAAGTAGCGGTAATCGTGCGCGTCCTCCTTGCTGCGAAGGCTGCGGGTCTCGCCGCGGGCGGGGTCGAACAGCCGGGTCTCCTGCATGACCGCGCCGCCGTCCTCCCACACCTGCACCTGCCGCGCCGCCTCGGCCTCGATGGCCTGCATGACGAAGCGCACGGAGTTGACGTTCTTCACCTCGCAGCGCGTGCGGAACGGCTCGCCGTGCTTGCGGACCGAGACGTTCACGTCGGCGCGCATCGACCCCTCCTCCATGTTGCCGTCGCAGGTGCCGAGGTAGCGCAGGATGGTCCGCAGCTTGCGCAGGTAGGCCCCGGCCTCCTCGGGCGTGCGCAGGTCCGGCTCGCTGACGATCTCCATCAGCGCCACGCCCGAGCGGTTGAGGTCGATGAAGCTGCGCGCCGGGTCCTGGTCGTGCAGCGACTTGCCCGCGTCCTGCTCCAGGTGCAGGCGGGTGACGCCGATGCGCTTGGTGCCTCCGTCCGCCAGCTCGATCTCGATGGTGCCCGCGCCGACGACGGGATGGGCGAATTGGCTGATCTGGTAGCCCGCGGGCAGGTCGGCGTAGAAGTAGTTCTTGCGGTCGAAGCGGCTGACCAGGTTGATCTGCGCGTCCAGGCCCAGCCCGGTGCGGACGGCCTGCGCCACGCATTCCTGGTTGATGACGGGCAGCATGCCGGGGAACGCGGCGTCCACCAGGCTGACCTGGCTGTTCGGCTCCGCGCCGTACTCGGCGGACGCGCCGCTGAACAACTTGGACCGGCTGACCACCTGGGCGTGCACCTCCAGCCCGATCACCAGTTCCCACGCCCCGGTGCGGCCCTCGATGACGTAGCTCATGCCGCCGCTCCCGCCCGGATCGCCGGCAGCGCCGAGAAGCCTGCCGCACGCTCCAAAGCCGCGCCCACGGCGAACACCGTTTCCTCGTCGAACGGCCGGCCGATCACCTGCAGGCCGAGCGGCAGCCCCTGCCCGTCCAGCCCGGCCGGCACCGACAGGCCCGGCACCCCGGCCATGCTGGCGGGCACGGTGAACACGTCGTTCAGGTACATCTTCACGGGATCGTCCATGTTCTCCCCCTGGGCGAAGGCCGCGCTGGGCGCGGTGGGCGTCAGCAGCGCGTCCACCCTTGCAAATGCCTCAGTGAAGTCGCGCAGGATCAGGGCGCGGACTTTTTGGGCGCGCAGGTAGTAGGCGTCGTAGTAGCCGGCCGACAGCACGTAGGTGCCGATCATGATGCGGCGCTTCACCTCGGTGCCAAAGCCTTCAGCGCGGGTGTTCTCGTACAACTCGGTCAGATCTTCCCCGGCGACGCGGGCGCCGAAGCGGACGCCGTCGTATCGCGCCAGGTTGCTGGACGCCTCGGCCGGGGCGACGATGTAGTAGGTCGCCAGACCGTACTTGGTGTGCGGCAGGCTGACATCGACGATCTCCGCCCCCTCCGCCCGCAGCCAGTCCAGGCCCTGGCGCCACAGCGCGTCCACCTCGGCGGGCATCCCGTCCGCGCGGTATTCGCGGGGCACGCCGATCCGCAGGCCGCGCACGCCCCGGCGGCAGGCCGCGGCGAAGTCCGGCACCTGGCGGTCGGCGGAAGTGCTGTCCTTGGGATCGAACCCGGCCATGCTGCCCAGCATGACCGCGCAGTCCTCCACCGTGCGCGCCACCGGCCCGGCCTGATCCAGCGACGAGGCAAAGGCGACGATGCCCCAGCGCGAGCAGCGGCCATAGGTCGGCTTCACCCCGACGATGCCGCAGAACGACGCCGGCTGGCGGATCGACCCCCCCGTGTCGGTCGCCGTCGCCCCCAGCGCCATACGCGCCGCGACAGCCGCGACGGAGCCGCCGGAGGAGCCGCCGGGCACCAGGGCCTTGCCGTCCGCCCGGGTCCAGGGGTTCTGCACGGGGCCGTAGGCGCTGGTCATGTTGGACGAGCCCATGGCGAACTCGTCCAGGTTGGCCTTCCCCAGGAACACCGCGCCGTCGCGCAGCAGGTTGGCGGTGACGGTGCTCTCATACGGCGGCACGAAGGGGGACAGGATGCGGCTGCCGGCGGTGGTGCGGGTGCCGGCGGTGCAGAACAGGTCCTTGATCGCCAGCGGCAGGCCGAGCAGCGGGCGCGTTTCCCCGGCAGCGAGCGCGATGTCGGCCGCCCTGGCGCCCTCGCGCGCGGTCTCGGCCATGACGGTGATGAGGGCGTTCAGCCGCGGGTTCAGCGCGTCCACGGCGGCCAGGTGGGCGTCCGTCAGCTCCACCGCCGAGAACTCGCGCCGGCGCAGCCCGTCGCGAGCCTGAACGAGGGTCAGGTCGGTCAGCATCACTCGATCACCTTTGGCACGGCGTAAAACGGACCCGCGCGGTCCGGCGCGTTGCCCAGCACCTGCTCCCGGATGCCGCCATCGGTCACCTCGTCCGGCCGCAGCCGCAGCGCCATCTGCGCCGCGCCGGTCAGCGGCTCGATGCCGTCCACGTCCACCTCGTTCAACTGCTCGATCCAGCCCAGAATGCCGCCGAGTTCCTGGCCCAGTTGCGTCACCTCGGCCTCGGTCACGCGGATGCGGGCGAGCTTGGCGACGCGACGGATGGTCGCGGGATCGAGCGACATGGTGGGCGTGTCCTATGGTAAGGGGTGGCGAGGCCCAAGCCGGGCTGCGACATGGGGGATCATACTGGCCGACAAGCCCCTGTTCAACATGGCGGCGCTGCGGGCGGCGGTGCCGCCGGGCCAGCGGCTGATCGGGCTGGACCCGGGGGCCAGGGTGGTCGGCGTGGCGCTGTCCGACGTTGGGCTGATGCTGGCCAGCCCGTATGGCAGCCTGCGCCGGGGCAAGCTGGCCCAGGCGGCGGCGGAGGTGGCGGCCATCGCCCGGCGGGAGGGCGCGGGGGGACTGGTGATCGGCTGGCCGCTGTCGATGGACGGGGGCATGGGGCCGGCGGCGCAGGCGGTGCGGGATTGGGCGCGGGCGCTGTCCGGGCAGACCGGGCTGCCGGCGGCGCTGTGGGACGAGCGGCTGTCGTCCTCGGCCGTCAACCGCTTCCTGATCCAGGAGCTGGACATGACGCGGGGCAAGCGCGCGGCCGTGGTGGACAGCATGGCCGCGGCCTACACTCTGCAGGCGGCGCTGGACGCCAGCCGGCCGGCGCGGGACGAGGGCGGTTAACAGCTCGTGGACCTCATCTTGAAGGCCGCAATTCGGAATAGCTGAAATGGCGTCCCAAGCAGACCTTTGAAGGTTTGCACGCAGGTGAAAAACTAAGCAGGCTTGCCCGGCCTGGCACGGCCGCGTGTCATCTGTGCGGCGGGTCGCGCAAGTCTGCTTAGAAGCCTGTTCTTTATCGATAAACTTAACATTAGATCGAAAAACCTTGGAAATCGTTGCTGTCAGGGCGATGCGCTATGGTGCATTCAAAGGGATAATGTTGGCCGCGAACGATTTTGGGCTGGATTTCAATGACCGTAGCAACAGGACAATTCAAAGTATCCGGGGGAGAGATACTCGACCCAGAAAACAAGGAGTTCGTCGCGCGCGGCATCAACGTGTTCCTCGGCCAAGCGGACGCGGCAACGATCATGCAGACCTTCCCCGGCATCAACACAGTTAGGCTGGCGACGGAGCCTGGCGCCAACCTGGCATCCATCGATTCCTTGGTGCAGGGCCTGACCTCACAGCACGTCGTCGTTGAAATGGAGGATCATACGTCCAGCGGCGGCAATCCGAACACATTATCCGGCCAAGCCCTGGCTAATGAGTGCAATTGGTACGCCCAGTTGGCCAGCAAGTATCAAAACAATCCATATGTGTGGTTCGGCACCGCAAACGAGCCGGACAACACCGCGAACAAGCAGGCGATTCCGACACAGGAAAGCGCCATTTATAATGCGGTCCGGGACGCCGGCAGCCAGGCTATGATCCTTTTGGAGATGCGCGGCGGCTTCACAAACGACGCTGCCCGGCAATACGCCTCCACCTACGCCAGCATGACTGGGGTTGCCTGGGACACGCATTTCTATGGCTGGGTACCCAATTACAGCACGAGCGTGACGGCCATTGCCGACAGCCTGAAAAGCCAGATCGCCGATGCTCAGAGTGTCAAGAGCGCGGATGGGATCGTGCCGGTGATCGTAGGCGAATACGGACCCAGTACGACCGGCAGCGGAGCCTATGATGTGGATGGCTTGCAGGTCGTTCAGGCAGTCCAAAACAGCGGCTATGGGTCCATGGCATGGGCGTGGAATGCAGGGACCGACGCTCTGACCACTGGCGGAACGGGCCTGACCGACTTCGGCCAGTTGACGGCCCGATACATCGCATCCAGCGCCTTTGCACAGGCTGCGGCATCTACATCGACGGCAAGTCCCGCAGTGACGATCGGTTCCGGCGCAAACGCTCTCATCCTGCACCTGTCGGAGGACGCCTGGAAGGGCGACGCCCAGTTCTCCGTCAGCGTGG
>CAXTAT010000011.1:0-132160 GCA_964242415.1 uncultured Acetobacteraceae bacterium | reverse complement strand
CGCCTACGAACAGCGCCTGCACGGCCACTACGGCTGGCGCGGCTACGACTGGTAGCCAGCCGGCCGCCGGGCCGGGCGCGCCGGGCGACACCACCGGCCCTGGACAGTGGAACACCGGGCTGATCGCCCTCCTCTGGGATGCCGAGCGCACGGCGGCGGCCGGCTGGAAGTGACCGCCGAGGGCACGGCGACGCTGGAGACGGATTGGCAGCTAGTGCCGCGCGACCCGGCCCACCCCGCCCGGCGCGACCGGGCGACCGTCAGCGCCGCCGGGCCGGTTGCGACCGATGCGGACGTGGTGGCCCTGGTCGGGGCCGTGCTGGACCAGCTTGCCGCGCGGATCGACGTCGCGGGCCTGCGATGAGGCGCCGGTGCCTCGAACGCCTGCGGATGGCTTGCGGGCTGGCATCCGACCTTGAGCCGGTTCTGGCTGAGGCGACAATCGTTTCAGGGAGGAGGGCGTGATGGCACCCCAGGCAGACCGGCCGACATTCCGTGAGCTTTTCACGCCGAAGCTGATCACCGTGCTGCGGGAGGGCTATGATCTCGGCGCCCTCAAGGCCGATGCGGTCGCCGGGCTGACGGTCGCGATCGTGGCGCTGCCACTTTCCATGGCCATTGCCATCGCCTGCGGCGTCACGCCGGCCAGCGGCCTCTATACGGCCATCGTCGGCGGCTTCCTGGTGTCCGCGCTGGGCGGCAGCCGCTTCCAGATCGGCGGGCCTGCCGGGGCGTTCATCGTGCTCGTCGCTGCCACGGTCGAGCTGCACGGCATGGACGGGCTGATCCTTGCAACGATGCTCTCCGGCGTGATGCTGCTCGCCATGGGGTTCCTCCGCCTCGGCACCTACGTCAAGTACATCCCCTACCCCGTGACGGTCGGGTTCACCTCGGGCATCGCGGTCGTGATCTTCGCCAGCCAACTGTCGGAGCTGCTCGGCCTGACGCTCCCGGTCAAGGAACCCGGCGCGCTGATCCCGAAGCTTGAAGCCCTCGGCGCCGCGCTGCCGACCCTGAACCCGGCGTCGCTGGCGCTGACCTTGGCTTCCCTCGCGGTCATCGTCCTGGTGCGGCGCTTCCGGCCGGGCTGGCCCGCGTTCCTGATCGCGGTCGGGCTTGCCTCGGCCCTCGCCTGGTCGCTTGGACTGCCCGTCGCTACCATCGGCACCCGCTTCGGTGGCATCCCGCAGATGCTGCCGACACCGCATTTGCCTGCACTCTCCGCCGCGAAAGTGGTGGCCGTGCTGCCCGCGGCGGTCTCGTTCGCGCTGCTCGGCGCCATCGAGAGCCTGCTGTCCGCCGTCGTCGCCGACAGCATGACCGGGCGGCGCCACCGCTCCAACTCGGAGCTTGTCGGGCAGGGCGCGGCGAACATCGCCTCGGCGCTGTTCGGCGGGTTCTGCGTCACTGGGACGATCGCGCGGACCGCGACGAACGTCAGGGTCGGGGCGCGCGGGCCGGTGGCGGGCATGCTGCACTCGGTGTTCCTGCTGCTGTTCATGCTGATCGCGGCACCGCTGGCCAGCTACATCCCGCTCGCAGCCCTGGCGGCCGTGCTGGCCGTCGTCGCCTGGAACATGGCGGAGAAGCACGAGTTCATCACGCTGATCCGGGCCTCGCGGGGGGACGCGGTGGTGCTGCTCGCGACCTTCCTGCTGGTCGTCTTCCGCGACCTCACGCAGGGGATCGTGGTGGGTTTCAGCATCGCGTCGCTGCTGTTCCTGCACCGCATGGGCGGGTCCGTCCGGGTGGAGGGCTTACCCTCGGTCGAGGAGGACGTGGCCGACGGGGTCCGCGCGAACGGCCGCGTGGGGTATGACGCAGCCCTGGCGACCGATCCGGACGTGGTGGTCTACCGGATTTCGGGCGCTTTCTTCTTCGGCGCTGCCGCCAGCGTCGCAGCGGCGCTCGACAGGATCGGCGCCCGCCCCAAGGCCTATGTGATCGACCTCTCCGCCGTTGCGATGCTGGACTCGACGGCCGCCGCCACCATCGAAGGGTTCGTGCGCAAGGCGTCCCGCCACGGTGCGAAGGTCCACCTCGCCGGAGCGCCGGCGGCAGCGAGGAAAATCCTGGGCGCGCATGGGGTCGAGCCGCCCCGGGTGTCGTTCGAGACCAGTCTTGAAGCCGCGCTGGCTACGGCCCGTGCGGAGGCCGAGCAGGCGCGGCGAGCCGGGTTGGTTTCCGCCGTGGCCTGATGGACTGCAGGCAGGCTGCAAACACGCGGGGCGACGGCCCGAGGCTTGCCGGGCTATGGGAGCGGGTATGGATGTGCCGGGTCCGCCCATTTCCGCTGTGCGCGGCGGCCGGAGTCGTCTAACGTACACTCTGGCTAGAGCCAGGGCCTCAATGCACGGTCGAGGAGACTGTCGATGACGCACCTAGCTCATCCGGCACGCCTGCAAAGCGAGAGTTGCGCTGCCTGCCCAGCCCGGCCGATGGGGATTTGCGCCCCCTGGTCGGCGGACGAAATCGGCATGCTGTCCGGCATCAAGGGGCATCGGCGCGTGGTGCTCGCCTCGACCGACCTCTATCGCCAAGGCGAGCCCAGCCCAAACTACTTCGTGGTCGTCGATGGCTGGGTTGGCACGCGGGTGCTCCTCGATGACGGGTCCTGGCACATGCCCGACTTCGCCCTCCCCGGCGCACTGCTGGGCGGGCAGCCGAGGCCGGGCTGTTCCATGACGCACTCTGCGACCTGCCTTACCAACGTCACGGTCTGCCCGATCCCGCGGCATCGCCTCGATGCCCTGGCCGCGTCCGACCCGCGGCTCGCGCTCCGCCTGGCGCACCTCGCCGCGTGCCGCGAGGCCCGGTTGCAGGACCACTTCGTCAACGTCTCCGGGCGCGGCGCGCGGGAGCGGGTGGCGCACCTGCTGATGGAGCTGTTCCACCGGATGCGCCACCGGTCGCCAGCGAGCGGCGATTGCGTCCAGCTCCCCTTGACCCTTGCGCACCTGGGCGAGGCGCTGAACCTGACGGAGGTCCATGTGAGCCGGATGCTGGGCATCCTGCGCGTGCAGGAGGTCGCCCATTTCTTCCGGCACAAGCTGGAGATCCTGGACGCGGCTGCCTTCACACAGGCCGCGGGGTTCGGGACGGACCCCACGACGTTCGGCGACGATCCTCCCGGGGCGGCCCTGCAATCGCCTGCGTGAGGCGACGCCTGCCGCGGACACAGCCGATCCCGCCGGGCTGCGCCGGGGGTTCGCAAGCCCCATCAGCCAGTCCCGCCTAAAACCGGTAGCCGATGCCGGCGCCGACGATCGTCGGGTCGAGCGCCGTCTCCGCCAGGATCGTCCCACCGTTGATCCGGGCTTCCATGTTCAGGAAAACCTGCTTGACGTCGAAGTTGGCTAACCAGCGCCCGCTGAAGTTGCAGTCGAACCCGGCCTGTATCGCCGCGCCGACGCTGTTGCTGAGGCCCACCTTGGTGACCGTCGGGCCAGCGGGATGGCTGTCATAGAAGAACGCGGCCGTCAGGCCCGCCCCGACATACGGACTGAAGCGGCTATGCGGCATGAAGTGGTATTGCAGCGTCAGCGTCGGCGGCAGGACGTAAACGCTTCCGACATCGAGGTGCCCCGCTGCCGTATGGCCACCCGAAATCTCGTGACGTGTGCTGGCCGCGATCAGCTCGGCGGCAAGGTGGTCGGTGAAGAAGTAGGATACGTCCACCTCCGGCGCCGCCGTGCTGGTCACATTCACCCCGCCGTGGATCACGGAGAGCGAACTCGACGACGTTTCGGGGATCACCCCGATCGCCCGGATGCGGACCATCACGGTTCCAGCCTGTTTTCCAACCGGCGCGTTCGGGTCCGCCTCTGGCGCCGGGACCGCTTGGTTGCTGCCCTGCATCGGCGGCTGGGCGTTGGCGATGCCGGGCAGCATGGTTGCCGCAAGCATCGTACCCATGAGTGCTTTGAGCATTTGAAGACCTGATGTTCTAATCCAGGCAGGCTGATCCGATAATCGGGGTTCGACCTTGATCTACGTCAGCCTTTGCGGGCCGCTGGCGCCGGTTTCATCAGTGGGCAATCCGAATTCGTGCCAAATGCCGTTCAGGACGCCAAACGATACCGCCAGGCCAATGCCGAGCATCCAGGCGAAATACCACATCGGGTCGCTCCTCTCTGTAAAAGCCAGGTCAGTAAAGGTCGGGGTTGGTGGCGATGCCCGCGCGCGTCACCCGGCCCCACAGCACCCGATAGACCCAGGCGGTATAGAGCAGCACGACCGGCAGCAGCACGATGGTCGAGATCAGCATCAGCATCAGCGTCCGCTCGCTGGACGAGGCGTTCCACACCGTCAGGCTCGAATGGGCGTCAATGGCGCTCGGCAGGATGAACGGGAACATCGACAGCCCGACCGTCGAGATGATCCCCGCCGCCGACACCGCCGATCCCGCCAGGGCAGGGCCTTCCCACCGCAGCCGTATGCCGAGCAGGGCCAGCGCCGCCCCGGCAATCCCCATGACCGGCGCCGCTGTCATCCACGGGTTCGCGCCATAGTTGGCGAGCCAGGCCCCCGCTAGGTGCACCGACGTTGACCGCAGCGGGTTGGACGGCCCGGCGATGTCCGGCATGTCCGTCAGGCTGTAGCCGAGGCCGCCGTATGCGACGAAGGCCCCGCCGGCCGCGAACAGCGCCATCGACAGGATCGCCGCGCCGCTGCCGTAGTCCCGGGCGCGGGTGTGCACGGGGCCGTGCTCCAGCTTTACGCTGAGGTAGGCCGCCCCGTGCAGCATGACCATGGCGACCGACAGCACCCCGCAGAGCAGGGTAAACGGCGTGAAAAGACCGAAGAAGCTGCCGGCGTAGGTGGTCCGCAGGTCGCTGTCCAAGCTGAATGGCAGGCCCTGCAGCACGTTGCCCACGGCCACGCCGAACACCAGGCTGGGCACGAACCCGCCCACGAACAGCGCCCAATCCCAACTGGAGCGCCAAGCGGGATCGGGCCGCTTCGAGCGGTACTTGAACGCCACCGGCCGCAGGATCAGCGAGGCCAGCACCAGGAACATCGCCAGGTAGAACCCGGAGAAGCTCACGGCATACACGAACGGCCACGCCGCGAAGATCGCGCCGCCGCCCAGGATGAACCACACCTGGTTGCCCTCCCAGGTCGGCGCCGCGGCGTTGATCGCCATGCGCCGCTCCACGTCGGTGCGCGCGACAAACGGCAGCAGGGTGCCGATGCCGAGGTCCCAGCCATCGGTCAGCGCGAAGCCGATCAGCAGCACGCCGAGCAGCCCCCACCAGATGACGCGCAGCGTGGGATAGTCGAGGACGAGGTGCATCGTGGCGTCTCCTTTAAGCGGCCGCGGGGAGCATGGGCGGCACGGTCGGCACCAGTCCGGTCTCATCGTGGTGGGCGAACGGCCCGCGGCGGACGGTACGCACGATCAGGCCGACCTCGATCACCGCCAGCGTGCCGTACACCAGCGTGAAGCCGATCAGCGTCGTCCACAGTTCGCCGCGGGTCAGCGAGGAGGGCGCCAGTGCCGTCGGCAGCACGCCCTCGATGGCCCAGGGTTGCCGCCCGACCTCGGCGATCACCCAGCCCAACTCGGTCGAGACCCAGGGCAGCGGGATGGCTGCGGCCGCCAGCAGCAGGAACCAGCGCTGGTCGAAGCGGCGCAGGCTGCACAGCACGAAGGCGAGGCTGAACAGCCCGATGAAGAAGAAGCCAAGCCCCGCCATGACCCGGAAGCTCCAGAACATCAGCGGCACGTTCGGCACCGTGTCCCAGGCCGCCAACTCGATCTGCTGCCGTGTGGCCCGGCGCGGGTCGCCGACCGTGGACTTCAGCAGCAGGGCATAGCCGAGGTCGCGCCCGTGCAGGGCCAGCACGGCGCGTGCGGCGGCGTCCTGCGGCCAGGTCTTCAGGGTCTCGACGGCGTCGTAGGCTTGGACGCCGGACTCGATGCGGTCCTGCGCCGCCAGCACCAGCTCGGACATGCCCGTCACCTGGGTGTCCAGGCTGCGGGTGGCGATCAGCCCAAGCACCCAGGGCACCTGCACCGCGTAATCGGTGGTGCGGGTCGCCAGGTTCGGCATGCCGAAGATCGTGAGGCCGGCCGGCGCTGCCTCGGTGTGCCAGGCCGCCTCAATCGCGGCCAGCTTCATCTTCTGGTTGTCAGTGAGCGCATAGCCCGACGCATCGCCCAGCACGACGACGGACAGCGACGACGCCAGGCCGAACGCGGCAGCGACCACCATGGACCGCCGCGCCACCCCGACCCAGCGGTTGCTGAGCAGGTAGATCGCGGAGATGCCCAGCACCGTCACCGATGCGATCACGTAGCCGGCGCTGACGGTATGGACGAACTTGGCCTGCGCCACGGGGTTGAACAGCACGGCGCCGAAGTCGGTGATCTCCATGCGCATCGTCTCGGGGTTGAACTGCGCGCCGACGGGGTTCTGCATCCAGCCGTTGGCGATCAGGATCCACAGCGCCGACAGGTTGGTGCCGACCGCGACCATGAACGTCGCGAACAGGTGGCCGAGCTTGGACAGCCTGGCCCAGCCAAAGAACATCAGGCCGACGAAGGTCGCCTCCAGGAAGAAGGCCATCAGCCCCTCGATGGCGAGCGGCGCGCCGAAGATGTCGCCGGCATAGGCCGAGAGGTACGACCAGTTGGTGCCGAACTGGAACTCCATAGTCAGGCCGGTGGCGACGCCGAGCACGAAGTTGATGCCGAAGATGGTGCCCCAGAACCGCGTGATGGTCCGCCAGATCTCGCGCCCGGTCATCACATAGACGCACTCCATGATGACCAGCATGAAGGACAGCCCGAGCGTCAGCGGCACGAACAGGAAGTGGTACAGCGCTGTCAGGGCGAACTGCAGCCGTGAGAGATCGACGACACCGGGGTCCATGAATTGCTCCGCCATTGAGGCCCGGCGGCTGCCTTCGCAGCCCCGACTTGGGAGCAGTAAGGCGGCTCGGCGGCGGCACGCACACTGATCCCGATCAATGTCGCGGACGAAACATCGTGCCAGGTGTTGGGGATGAAGAAACCGCCGCACGCCGAACCCCAAGCCAGCCGCCGCAGGTGGCTGCGGCAGGTCGCGGCGGCCGGGGGATGGCGCAACCGAGCCGCGGCGGGCCTGCTGGTGCTGGATGGAGCCGGCGCGGTCGGGTTCGCAGGCGCGCTGGCCGGCGGGATTTCGGCCCTGCCCCGGGGCCTCGCGGCGGCATCCCCCTGGCTTGCGCTTGGCCTGGTGGCGGCTTTGGTCCGCGGACTCTGCGGATGGGTCTGCACGCGGCTTGGCGCCAGGGCGTCCCGGCTGGCGCGCACCGCCCTGCGCCGCCGGGCCGTGGTCGCGAGCCTGGGCCTGCCGCCTGCCGGACGGCCGGCGGTCGGCGAGCTGATGGCGGTCGCGGTCGATGCCGTGGAGACGCTCGACGGCTACGTGGCCCGCTTCCTGCCGGCCCGGCAGGCGGCCATGCTGGTCCCGGTGCTGGTGCTGTCGGCGACCGCGCTGGCCAGTCCCGCCTGCGCGGCGATCCTGGCCGCCACGTTCGTCCCGTTCGTCGTGCTGATGGCGCTGGCGGGCGGCGCTGCGGCCGACGAATCGCGGCAGCAGTTCACCGCGCTCAGCCGGCTGTCGGGACTGTTCGCCGACCGGGTTCGCGCGCTGCCCATCATCCTCGCGTTCCAGGCGGAGGGCCGCGAGGCCAACCGCCTTGGCGCCGCCGCCGACGAGCTGCGCCGCCGCACCATGGCGGTGCTGCGCGTCGCCTTCGTCTCCTCGGCCGGCCTGGAGTTCTTTGCCGCCCTGTCCGTGGCGCTGGTCGCCGTGTATGCCGGCTTCAACCTGCTGGGCCTGCTGCCGTTTCCCGCCCCGGACCACCTGGACCTGGCACGGGCAGTATTCGTGCTGGCGTTGGCGCCGGAGTTCTACGCCTCAATGCGCCGCCTCGCCGCCGCCTACCACGACCGGCAGACCGCCGAGAGCGCCGCCGACCGCATCATGGCGCTCGAGGCCCAGGCCCGGCCATTGCCGTGTGCCCCCCTAGCACTCGCCAAGGCGCCGCGCATCCATTTCCACGGCGTCACCGTGCGCTACCCCGGGCAGGACCGGCCGGTGCTGGACGAGTTGGAGTTCGAGGCGCCGCCGGGCAGCATCGTCGCACTCCTCGGACCCAGCGGCTCCGGCAAGACCACGGTGCTGAACCTGCTGCTCGGCCTCGCGCCGCTGGCTGGCGGCGAGGTCTGGATCGACGACCTGGCGCTGACCGGCGTCGGGTCGCTGGCGGCCGCGGTGGCCTGGATGGGCCAGTCGCCCCTGATCGTGCCCGGCAGCATCGCCGATAACATCGCCCTGTCGCGCCGCGACGCGCTGCCGGCCGAGATCGCGGCGGCGGCGGACCGCGCCGGGCTGTGCGCGATGCTGGCCCGGCGTGCCGGCGGACTCGATGCAACGCTCGACGAGCGCGGCGACGGGCTGTCTGGCGGTGAGCGACGGCGCATCGCGCTGGCCCGCGCCCTGCTCAAGCCGGCGCCGATCCTGCTGCTGGACGAGCCGACCGCTCATCTGGACGCCGCCGCCGAGGCCGCGCTTATCGAGGCGATCCAGCGGGCCGCGCAGGGCCGCACCACGATCATCGCGACCCATTCCGAACGCCTGGCCGCGATCGCGCACCAGGTCGTGCGCCTAGGCCCGGCATGATGCCGCCGCTCCGCCGCATGGTCGCCGCCGAACGACGCCGGCAGCGCGGCCGGCTGCTGATGGCGGGCGTGGGTGCTGCCACCGCCTCCGCCGCGGGCGTGCTCCTGCTCGGCTTGTCTGGCTGGTTCATCGCGGCCTCGGCCTTGGCCGGCGCCGGTGGGGCCGCCGCCGTGCTGACCTTCAACTACCTGCTGCCGAGCGCCGCCATCCGGCTGCTCGCGATCCTCCGAACCGGCGGCCGGTACGTCGAACGCACCAGCGGACACGATGCGGCACTGCATGCCTTGGCGCGGATCAGGCCGGCGGTCTTCCGCGCCATCGCCGCGGCGCCCGCCGCCCGGGCCATGACCATTGCGGCGGGCGATGCGGTCGCCTGCGTGGTGGAGGACGTGGGCGAGGTTGAGGCACGGTTCGTCCGCCGCCCCTCCGCGTGGGGCGCTGTGTCTGCGGCGTGTGCCGGTGCGGCGCTGCTCCTGCCGGCGGGACCCTTGGCGTTGGCTGCCGTGGCGACTGTGTTCGCCGCCATGCTGGCCGTCGCCTGGAGCTTGGCGGCGCGGCTCGACCGGCGCGGCCGGGACGTGCCCCCCGCCAATGCGCGCCTCAAGGAGGAGTTCGCGGCCACCGTGGCAGCGACGGCGGAGCTGCGCGCCTACGGGCTGGAGGAATGGGCCGCCCTGCGCATCGGCGGGTGCGGCGAACAACTCGCGGCGGCGCAGGAGCGGGTCACGGCCGCAGGGGGACAGTTCGACCTGCTGCAGGCCCTTGCCGTCGGGTTCGCTGCGATGGCGGCCCTGGGCGCCGCTTCCGCGTCGCCGCTGCCGATGGCTGCCCTTGCCGCACTCGGCGCCCTGATGACCCTCGATGGCGCCACGCCGCTGATACGCGGGCTGCAGCGGCGCGGCCACCTGCGCGCCTCGGAGGAGCGGTTGGATGCAGTGCTGCGATGGGCGCCTGCGCCTCTGCCGGAGCACCTCACGGCGCAGGCGCCGACGCTTGAGTTCCTGGCAATCCCGGCCGCGTTGGAACCCGGCGTGATGGTGGGCCTGACGGGGCCGTCGGGCTGCGGCAAGACGACGCTGCTTGAGCAACTGCTCCGCCTGCGGGACGTGCCGCGTGGCTGCATCAAGCTCGGCGGGGTCGAGATCAACGACCTCGACCCCCGGTCCGTCCGGGCCTGCTTTGCCTTCGCGCCGCAGGATGCCGCACTGCTGGCGGGTACGATGCGGGACAACCTGCTGCTCGCCGGTCCCGCGATCACCGAGCCTGCGATGTGGGACGCGCTGCGCGACGCCGCTCTCGCTGACCGGGTGCGCATGCTGCCGGAAGGACTGGACACCTGGATCGGCGACAACGGCGCGCTGCTGTCCGGCGGGGAGCGGCGGCGGCTGGCGCTGGCCCGGGCCTTGCTGCGGGACGCCCCCTGGCTCCTGCTGGACGAGCCGACGGAGGGACTGGAATCAGTGACTGAGCTGCATGTCGTCCAGGCATTGACGGCGCGGCTGGCGCGGCGTCGCCAGGGCGCCATCATCATCAGCCATCGCACAGCGCCGATAGCCGCCTGTTGCCGCGTCGTGCGCCTGCCCGAAAATTGCCGTCTGGGGAGTGGCAAGGCCGATGGATGGACCGCTCGTGAGGGACGAGGCGGGGATGCCCATACCGCCGCTGCAGACGATCGAGGCAGCGGCACGGCTACCTTGAGCCTCCCAGAAGGGACGGATACGCCGGGCAAGCGCCCTCAGAACGCCTCCTTCAGCGCCAGGGTCGATCCGGCGCCAGACGCGACCTTGTAGCGCCAGACTGCCGCCTCCGGCTCATCATTGCCGCCCCCGATTGGTTGTTGCCGGTCCCGCCCGGCTTCTCGCGGCGTCGCATGGGCAAGCCTGCACTGCGCCCGTCCCGGACTAAGGACGGCAGGCCCGCCGCGTGAAAACCCGGCAATTGGCTGCATTGCGATCCCACGGACGGTGGCGGTGTCCAAATGGCTGTGGACCTCCAGCATCAGCGGGCCGGGCCCACTCAGCGCCAGGGCAGTGTTGACCAGTGGCGGGGCAATGCCGAAGCGCCCCGCCACGGCTGTGCCCCCGACAAAGGCAGCCTGGAGAACCGGATGCGCTTCTCCGTGCGCGTGCTGCAGGCGATGCGCGACGCCGTGGGGCCACGCTTCCTGATCGGCGTGCGGATGGTGGCCGACGAGGACTGGGACATCGGCCTGTCGCGCGAGGACGGCGTGGAGATCGCCCGGCGCTTCGCCGGTGGCGGCGTGGTGGACTTCCTGAACATCGTGCGCGGCCACATGGACACCGACAACGCGCTGTCGCACGTCATCCCGATCCACGGCATGGGCACGGCGCAGCATCTGGACTTCGCCGGCGAGGTACGCGCGGCGACGCGCTTCCCGACTTTCCATGCCGCCCGCATCAACGACGTCGCCACCGCCCGGCACGCGATCGCCGAGGGCAAGCTCGACATGGCGACTACGGCGCGGAAACTGAGATGCGCTTGGTCGATCACGTGGTTGTCGAGCACGGCACCCTGCCGCTGGACGATCTGTTCGAGGTGCTGAAGCCAGCATTGCGCAACGGCGGCGAGGTGGACCATGCGGCCCTGCTCGGCAGCCGGGCGCAGGCGGTGGTGCGAAACCCGTCCGGGGCCTACCAACTGTTCCGCATCGGCGACGCCGTGGTCAGCCGCAACATCCATGCCGCCGTGTTCGATACCCTGCGGCTGGCGAAGGATGCTTAGGCAGGCTGACGGGATCGAAGTTCTCGTCACCGATCCCGCTTGCTATCGCTGCATGGCTTGACAGCCGGCACGGCAAGGGATGGCATCCCGTATGCCAGCCTGGGCCGGGCTAGCTGGGAGTCCTGATTGCCACAGTTGTCGCTGCACACCCCGCTCGGAGCCGTCACGCTGTCCGAGGATGCGGACGCCATTGTCGCCCTCGATTGGGGCTGGGGGCGGGATCAGGCGCCGACGCCGCTGCTGTTGCGGGCACGTGACCAAGTGCAGGCGTACTTTGACGGGGAACGTTCCAGTTTCGACCTGCCGATGGCACCGCATGGCTCCCCCTATCAGCACCGCGTCTGGGCAGCGCTGGCGGCCATCCCCTATGGCGAGACGCGGACTTACACCCAGGTGGCGTTGGCGGCCGGCGGCGGCCCGCGATCCGTGGGCGGAGCCAACGCGGTCAATCCTATTCCTATCCTGATCCCATGCCACCGGGTCGTTGCCATGCGCGGGCTTGGCGGTTACTCCGGCGCAGATGGGCCGGACACCAAGCGCTTCCTGCTCGCCCTAGAGGCGCGCCCCCACCTGGCCTGACCCGGCCGTCCACGGAGACCACCATGAGCAAGGCCATACGCATACACGCCCATGGCGGCCCCGATGCGATGCGTTGGGAGGACGTGCCGACACCGGAACCCGGCCCAGCCGAGGCGCTGGTCCACCACACTGCCGTCGGCCTGAACTACATTGATGTGTACTTCCGCACCGGTCTGTACAAAATACCGACGATGCCCGCCACGCTCGGCATGGAGGCCGCCGGTGTCGTCCGCGCCGTGGGCGCCGACGTGCAGGACGTCAAGGTCGGGGACCGCGTCGCCTACGCCACTGCGCCCATTGGCGCCTACGCGACGGACCGTGTCATCTCGGCCGACCGCTTGGTGAAGCTGCCGGACGGGATCGATGACCAGACCGCCGCAGCGATGATGCTGCAGGGATTGACGGCGCAATACCTGCTTCGCCGCACCTATAAGGTGCAGCCCGGCGATCCCATCCTGGTTCACGCCGCGGCGGGCGGCGTCGGGCTGATCATGTGCCAGTGGGCGAGGCACCTGGGCGCGGTCGTGATCGGCGTGGTCTCCACCGAGGCGAAGGCCGAGCTGGCGCGGGCGCATGGGGCGGCGCACGTCATTGTCGGCCACGAGCGGTTGCCGGCGGAGGTGAAGCGCATCACCGGCGGCGCGATGGTGCCTGTCGTGTATGACAGTGTCGGCAAGGACACCTTCACCGCCAGCCTGGACTGCCTTCGGCCGCTGGGCCTGCTAGCGAGCTTCGGCAGCTCGTCCGGCCCGGTTCCGCCGTTTGATCTCGGCGTGCTCGCCGCCAAAGGCAGCCTGTTCCTGACCCGGCCGAGCCTGGCCACCTACACTGCCCTACGGTCCGACCTGGTCGCCGGAGCCGAGGACTTGTTCCAGGCCGTGCGGTCCGGCGCGGTCCACATCCGGGTGAACCAGACCTATGCCCTGAAAGACGCCGCCGCCGCGCACACGGCGTTGGAGGCGCGCCAAACCACCGGCAGCACCGTCCTGATCCCCTGAGCGCCAGCACCCCCGCGACCGCCGAGGCTATCCCTCCCGGGCCTCGCCCCGACCCAGGGCGCACCCGGCTGACGGCGCTGATCGTGGCCTGCGCGCTGTTCATGCAGAACCTGGACGGCACCGTCGTTGCCACAGCCCTGCCGGCGATGGCACGCAGCTTCGGTGCCGACCCGCTGCACATGAACGTGGCGCTCACGTCCTATTTGCTCAGCCTGGCGGTGTTCATCCCGGTCAGCGGCTGGTTCGCCGACCGGTTCGGCACCCGGACGGTGTTCCGGGCGGCCATCGGCGTGTTCACCGTCGGCTCCATCCTGTGCGGGCAATCCACAAGCCTATGGACGCTGGTGGCGGCCCGAGTGGTGCAGGGCATTGGCGGCGCGATGATGGTGCCGGTCGGACGGCTGGTGCTGCTGCGGTCGGTGGCCAAAAGTGAGCTGGTAGCTGCGATGGCTTGGTTGACGGTGCCGGCGCTGATCGGCCCCGTTGTCGGCCCACCCATCGGTGGCTTCCTGGTGACGTACGCCGACTGGCGCTGGATTTTCGACATCAACGTGCCCATCGGCGTACTCGGCATGGTGCTGGTGACGCGCTACGTGGAGGACGTTCGGGAGCCGCGGGTAGCCCGGCTAGATTTGCTGGGTTTGCTGCTGTCCGGCACGGCGCTGTCTGGCCTGATGTTCGGGTTCGAGACCATCGGCCGCGGCGTGGTGCCCCCCGTGGCTGCGGGCGGCCTGATCGTGCTGGGCACCCTCGCCGGGCTGGCCTACTTGCGCCACGCCCGGCGGCTCGCGGACCCGTTGCTGGACCTGTCCCTGCTCCGCATCCCAACGTTTGCGGTCTCGGCGCTGGCCGGGTCGCTGTTCCGGGTGGGAATCGGCGCCATTCCATTCCTGTTGCCGCTGATGCTGCAGCTCGGTTTCGGCGAGACGGCGGCGCAGAGCGGGATGGTCACGTTCGCCTCCGCGGCTGGCGCCATCGTCATGAAGCCGGCGACGCAGTGGGGTCTGCGTTGGCTGGGTTTCCGCAACGTGCTGCTGTGGAATGGAGCGCTGTCGGCGATGCTGGTGGCGGCTTGTGCGGCATTCCGGCCCGGTTGGCCAGCGGCGGGGCTGTACGCGGTGCTGTTGGCGGGCGGCTTCCTGCGGTCGCTGCAGTTCACGGCCTACAACACCATTGCCTACGCTGACATCCCGCGCCCGCGGATGAGCGCTGCAACCAGCCTGTATGCCACCATTCAGCAGCTTTCGCTGACCCTGGGAATTACAGTTGGAGCGGCGGCGCTGCAGGCCTCGACGGTGCTGCATGGGCGGGCGTCGCCGAGCTTGGCCGACTTTTCCACGGGGTTCCTGCTGGTGGGAGCCGTGGCGCTGCTAGCGTCGCCGGTGTCGCTGCGGTTGCGGCGGGACGCGGGGGAGGAGTTGTCCGGGCATCACGCCGATTAGGAGGCAGACTAGTCCCGCCGGGCAGCAGCGATGTTTAGAGAGACTGCTTGAACAATCATACCATCACCGACTTTGTAACCATTTGCATTAATCATGCTACACGACACCAAGTGATTGTGGCTCACTGCCGTGGTCTTCGGCGCACCCCATAGTGGGCGTGCGCGCGTCAGGGAGAAGAAGATGTTCCGCATCGCCAAGCTGACCGTTGTGCCTGTGCTGGCAGTGCTGGCGGCATCCGCCTTTGCGCCGGCGCAGGCTGTCCCAGTGACGCTCGGGTTCGAGGCCACACCACCAGTCGACCCCGCAGGCTCGGGGCAGCCGTTCTTCAATGGTACGGACTCGCTGACGGAGGCTGGGTTCACCTACAGCCCTTCCACGACTGATGCCAGCACCAACTCGCTCTACATCGGCGGCAACGGCAATCCCGGCCAGGACATTGAGGCGGACGGGAACGTCAATCAGGGTATCCTGAAGGTGGTCAGCAACACGACGGGGCAGACATTCACGTTCTTTGGTGTTGACGTTGCCACCTTCAACCTCACGGCAGGCGTGCCAGCCACGGTCACCGTCACCGGCCAGCTCAGTGGCCAAACAGTCGGCACTGACAGCTATACCGTGAATGCAGTCGACAACACTGCCTCGGGCGATTTCAACGGCCCCTACGCAAACTGGACAGCGGAGGTAGCGGCCGGGCTTGCCGGGAAGACCATCGATACGTTGCTGGTCACCCTGCCTGCGATCCCCATCGACCAGGCCTATGCCGGCATCGACAACCTACATTTGGACACAGGCGTTCCTGAGCCGGCTAGTCTAGCGCTGCTTGGTGCGGGCTTGCTCGGCCTGGCCATGCGCCGCCGCATGAAGTAACGGCCCCCGTTGCCCTGGTCCACGCGGACCAGGGTCGGCTATTGGCCGAATTTCGCAACCAGATCGCGTGTACGCTCGACGTCAACCTGCTTCATCACCTGCCAGGTCAGCCGCTGGCAGTCGTCGATCGTCGTGCCGCGGATGGCCTGCTTAACCCGCGGCACGGCCGAGGCGTTGGTGCTGAAGCTGCGCAGGCCCAGGCCAATCAGCAATGGCGTCAACGCCGGGTTGGCTGCCATCTCGCCGCAGACAGACACTGGGATGCGACCATGCGCGGCGCCGTCGGCGACCATCTGGATCAAACGCAGCATCGCCGGGTGCAATGGATCGTACAACTCTGCCACATCCGTCTCGCCCCGATCCACCGCCAGGGCATACATGCACAGGTCATTGGTCCCAATCGCAAAGAACTCTGCCTCCCCGGCCAGGGCGTGGGCGCAGAGGGCGGCGCCGGGCGTCTCCACCATGATGCCCAGCGGCGGAAGCACCTTGGGCATCGGTTGCCCCTGCTCACGCAGCCGGTCAGCAACCCGATGATAGATCACGCGTGCCGCGCGAACCTCCGCCACATTCGTCACCATCGGCAGCAGCACCCGCACTGGCCCGGCTACCGCAGAGCGCAGGATGGCGGCCAACTGTGTTTCGAACAGCTCGGGCTGGCGCAGCAGCAGGCGAATGCCTCGTAGGCCAAGCGCCGGGTTGGCATCAGTGGCTTCAGGCACAACGCCGGCAGCGGTCAACGCCTCAATCTCCTTCTCGCCGCCCCAATCCAGCACGCGGATCGTAACGGGGTCACCGGCCATGGTTTCGATCACCAGGCGATAGATATCGGTCTGCTCATCGGCGGTTGGGACCGTATCGCGGTTCATAAATATGAACTCGGTCCGCAACAGGCCGATGCCGGTGGCGCCGCTTTGGGCCACCATGGGCAGCTCGACTGGCAGCTCCAGGTTGGCTTGCAGACTGACGACCTCGCCGTCCAGCGTCACCGAGGGAAGCCGACGCAGCCGGCTCAGCCGTTGCCGATCCCGGGCAAAACTGACCACAGCCCGGCGCGCGTTGGCCAAGGTGTGGGCAGACGGGTTCAGCGTGACGGTCCCCATCACGCCGTCCACGATGGCCGTGTCCCCCCCGCGTAGGCCCGCCATCACCCCGGGGGCACCCAGTACGGCAGGGATGCCCAAAGCGCGCAGCAGGATGGCGGTATGGCCGTCGCTGCCGCCCTCCTCGGTCGCCACGGCTGCGATGCGGGCAGGATCGATCAGCGCGGCATCGGAAGGGCGGAGGCTCTCGGCAATCAGGATCGCCCCCTGCACAGCACCCGCAAAGCTGCGGAATGGCGCGCGTGTCAGGTTGCGAACCAGGCGGCGTCCGACCTCCCGCACCTCGTCCGCCTTGCGCTGGGTGGCGCCCCCACCTTCCTCCGTGGCGGTGCCTTGCAGGGCGGCGGCGATGGCGTTCGCCTCCTCCATCACGGCGGTCTCGGCCGACACCAGGCGATCGCTGACCCGGGTGCGGACGCCCCGGACCAGGCGGGACGGTCCGAGCATCTGCAAGTAGGCATCCAGCAACGGTGCGATCTCGCCCTGGCTCTCCTCCGGCAGAACGGACAGCCTGCTACGGAGCTTGAGCAGCTGCTTGCGGGATTGAAGCAGGGCGGCGTCCAGCCGAGCGATCTCAGCCGGGGCATCGGCGGCTTGAATTCTATGGCGGGTGATTTGCGGCGCTGCTTCCGTCGTGCGGAACACCGGGCCGATTGCAACGCCGGCGCAGGCAGGAATCCCAAACAGCCGACGTTCCAGCGCCGGTGCTGGCCCGGCGTCAGTCTCGCTCATTGAAGCCGGCTTCGACCAAGCCTGCCAACGCTTCCAATGCTTCCTTTGCGTCCCAACCGTCGGCCTGCAATTCGATCTGCGCTCCCTGCCCGGCGCCGAGCATCATCAGTCCCATGATCGAGCGTGCTGACACCGATTGGCCGTCCCGGACGACTTCGACCGACGCGCCATAGCGTTCGGCCATGGTCACGAATTTCGCTGCGGCACGGGCATGCAAGCCACGCATGTTCACCACCGTCACAGTACGGGTCAACAGTGTTGCGCTTCGCGCCGGCTCCGGACCAGTCATGCAGGGAGGTGCCCAAACATCCGTCCGCCTACTCGCACTGCCCATTCCCATTCTTGCGACAATGCGGGAGGATTGCGGAAGCGGAGGCGATATACTTCCGCCCTGCTGCTTGGGCGCAATCCACGCACTCCCCCAAGTTCTGGCTCGACCGCACCTTTGCCAGCTTCACCAGCATCGGCAGGTTGACGCCGCTGATCACCTCCACCCCCGCACGCGTCATCATGGAGATGGCAAGGTTGCTCGGTGTGCCGCCGAACATATCGGTCAGCAACACAACGCCGTCCCCGGTGTCCACGCGGTCTATGCTGCCCTGGATGTCAGCACGACGGTCCTCCATGTCGTCCTCGGGACCGATGCAGACGGTTGCGACGTTACGTTGCGCGCCCACGACATGTTCCATAGCAGACCGAAGCTCGTCAGCGAGGCGCCCGTGGGTCACCAGCACAAGGCCAATCATAATGCGTATTCAGGCTCCCTAAGCCGGCACTAGGCCGCGTCATTCCTGGATAAGCCGCTCGGCACCGCCGTAACGCCTTGTCCAGTCGCCAACTCTCTGTGGCTGGCCGTAACCTGCCAACTGCTGCAGGTGGCGCCTTCAGCGCTGGCCTGGTCGTCCCGCAGAACCTGTGCGAGGCGTTCGACGATCCGAACCGACCGATGCCGCCCGCCTGTGCAGCCAACGGCAATTGTCGCGTACCTTTTTCCCTCCTGCACAAACCGCGGCAGGACGAGGCGGAGGAGGTCGATGATGCCGTCAAAGAATGCGATGAAGTCCGGGTCGGCTTCCACGTACGCAGCTACGTCCGTGTCCAACCCTGTACCCGAACGCAATATGGCGTCATAATGCGGGTTGCGCAGGAATCTTGCATCGAACACCATGTCGGCCTCGCGTGGCAGGCCAGCGGGAAACGCAAACGACATCAACGCGACGCCCAGCTTGGCATCGGTGCCTTCGCCTAGTTGCGGCCGAAAGCGTTGTTCGATCAAGCGGCGAAGGTTGGCCAACGGCAGGCCGGAGGTGTCCAGGACTAAATCGGCAGCGTCGCGCAAGGGCCGGGTCAGTGCTGCCTCCGCCACAATGCCGTCGATCACACGACCCTGTGGCGAGAGAGGATGGCGACGACGGGTTTCGGTGTAGCGACGCAGAAGCGTGGTTTCGTCGGCTGCGGCATAGATCAGCTCAGGCTGCAGCGCCGAGTCCTGGCGAAGGTCGGCCAGTGTCGCCAGCACAAGCCCAGCATCGAAGCCGCGGCTGCGGGCATCCAAGCCGATCGCCAGGGGGCGCTCAGTCCGCCGGGCTAGGTCGGGCACCATCGTTAGTGGCGGATTGTCCACCGCCTCATATCCAGCATCCTCCAATGCACGCAGGATGGACGCCTTGCCTGCGCCGGACAACCCGCTCACCAGAACCACCCGTAGGCCGCTCACGCGGGAGCCGGGCAAGGTGGCGAAGATGCCGCAAATGCGCCGGCAACCTGCGCCACGCGGCCGAGGGCGCAGTCCAGAGCCAAGGCGAGCCGGGCGGCAGCGGATGCCTGATGCGGATCAATCAGCACAAGAGGCAGGCCAGTTGCGGCGTGCGTTGTCGGTTCAGGAAGGCGGTCGCCAGCACTGAGCTGCACGGCGAGGGCCAGTTGGACCGGGGCGGTGTGGGGCAAGCGCATGATACCAAGCCCACGCACCTCAAGAAGCCCGGCCAGTGCCAGAGGTGGCGCTGCCCAGCCTGCCTCAATAAGGACTTGATCATCAGCGACAAGCGCGAAACCCTGGCCAAGCAAGCGAAGCAATAGGTCAGACTTCCCTGAACCTGACGGTCCCAGGAGTAGCACACCACACCCCTCTCGGGCGGCACAGCTTGCATACAGGTGCATATGGCTGGCTATGTGGCCTGGTTCTGCAGCAAATGGAAGCATCTTGTGATGCTCGCCCTGCCAGTCCAGCCTGACCAGCGTTTCATGTGAAACATGTGGTGCGACGATGCATGATCAGGCCCGGGGGACGATCAGGTCCGGGGCAGCCACACAACGAACCGCGCACCTACGACCTGCCCGGCGTCTCCATATCGATTCTCCGCGGAGATACGACCTTTCAGCGCCTCGACGATCTGCCTGCTGATTGACAGCCCCAGGCCAGAGTGCTGCCCAAAGCTCTCCCCTGCCGGCCGCTCCGAATAGAAGCGGTCGAACACATGCTCGAGTTTGGCTGCCGGGATGCCCGGCCCGTCATCCTCCACCCCCACCTCCACGAATCCTCCAGTCTCCCGCGCCTGCAACCGAATGCGGCCATTGGCGGGAGAGAAGCTGCGGGCGTTGCCGATCAAGTTTCGCAGCACCTGCACCAAACGATCCTCAACAGCCTGCACCAGCAGCGGTGTGGCAGGCACGTCGAGCATGACAACGGGATCACCATCCTGCCGTGTCGCCTCGTCGATCTCGGTCAAGATCTTCAGGATCGAGACGACGTCCAGCGGCTCCGTCACCGTGCGCGACAGCTCGGCATCTACCCGACTGGCGTCACTGATATCGCTGATCAGCCGATCCAAGCGGGTCACGTCCTCAGAGATGATGGCAAGCAGCCGGGTGCGTCGCACCGGGTCTTCGATCCGCGGCAGGGTCTCGATGGCGCTGCGGATGCTGCTCAGCGGGTTCTTGATCTCATGCGCCACGTCGGCAGCAAAGCGTTCGGTGGCGTCCATGCGCGCCCATAGCGCGGCAGCACCCTCCGCAAGTGCATAGGCCAGCTCACCGACCTCATCGGTCCGGCGCAGCAGCGACCCCGGCACGGTGCTGGCCCGGCCGCGACCTTCTTGCATCTCATGCGCCGCGCCGGCGAGCCGAAGAATAGGCCGGGCAATCGTCAGCGATAAGTACCAGGACAGCGCCACGGTCAGCACCAAGGCGAGCGCGAACAGACCCAGGATGCTGGTTCGGACCGTCAGGAGACTGTCATCCACCTCCCGCGCCTCTCGCGTCAGCAGCACGATTCCGACTGTATGGCGGTTTCGCAGCACCGGCTCGGCCACGGTCACCAGCAGCCGGTTCTCACCAGTGCGGCGGATGTAGGGCGGCATCTCCCGGCCGAGATTGCTGCCGCTGATCCGCAGCTCCTCCTTCACGTCGGGCTGCCAGTCAATTCCGGCCGCATCAGGACTGATTTCCACAAACGGATCTTCTGACTTGCGAGGCAGCAGGGATGTCAGCTTGTCGTAGATCGCACCGACAGTACCCATCACTAGGCTGCGGATTGCCGCTGGTGGCAGCGGTTCGGTCACCACGGCGCCGCCAGGGCCTTCGCGTACCCGGCTGTCGGCGATCAGGCGCCCATCCGGGGCATATAGCCTGGCCTGGGCATTGGGCGTCGGCTCAGTCAGGCGACGCAGGAGGGGGCGGGCCTGGTCGGGGACCAGGATCGGGTTGTCCGGATCGGTCTCCTGCACGGCACTCTCGCCAAGGGCCCCGGCGTAGATGCGAGCCTGCTCCCGCAACGCCTGTACGTTGGCCTCCAGCAGGCCCGCTTGATACTGGTCCAGATACAGCACGGCAGCGACCAGCAGGGCCAAGGGCAAAGCGTTGACCAGCAGGATGCGCCGCAGCAGTGGGGACACCCAGCGGCGTCGCCCGCTGCGCATCGCCGGGCTTGCATCGGCCTTTGGACGAAGGCCGGTGTCCGGCATTACTGGTCCTTGTAACGGTAGCCGATGCCATACAGCGTCTCGATGTGGTCGAAGCTGTCATCCATCGCGCGAAACTTCTTGCGGACGCGCTTGATGTGGCTGTCGATGGTACGGTCGTCCACATAGATGTTCTCGCCGTAGGCGGCATCGATCAACTGATCACGCGACTTGACCATGCCGGGCCGGACGGCGAGCGCCTTGACAAGCAGGAACTCTGTGACGGTGAGCTGGATGTCCCTTTCGCGCCAAGTGCACTGGTGCTTGGTCTCATCCAGCACCAGGTCACCGCGCGCCATCACGCCACCGGCCGCCGCGCCTGCGCCCTCGGCGCGGCTGGCCTCCTTACGCCGCAGCAGCGCGCGGATGCGCTCGATCAGCAAGCGTTGGCTGAATGGCTTGGTGATGTAGTCGTCCGCGCCGAGGCGCAGCCCCATCAGTTCATCCACCTCTTCGTCTTTGCTGGTCAGGAAGATCACCGGCAACTGGCTGCGCGTCCGCAAGCGCTGCAACAACTCCATTCCATCCATCCGCGGCATCTTGATATCCAGCACCGCCAGGTCCACCGGCCGGGCAATCAGGCCCTGCAGGGCGCTCTCGCCATCGGTGTAGGTCCGTACCAGGAAGCCCTCTGCCTCCAAGGTCATCGACACCGAAGTTAGGATGTTCCGGTCGTCATCGACCAAGGCGATAGTATGCTTCATGGGACAAAACCTTACTTGCCGAGCAATCCTGGCCGCCTGACGCCGAGGCGCCATGTAGGTCAGGATTATGGCGGAATACTGGGAGACTACAAAATGAGCGATGCCCGCACCGGCGATACGCCGACCACCACCCCCATTCAGGATGCCCGCGCCCTGTTGCGCGCCGCACGCGGCGGCACCCTGGCCACCAGCGCCGACGGTCAGCCTTTCGCCTCCCTTGTCACGCCTGCCACTGCGCCGGACGGCTCCATTCTGATGCTGCTCTCCGGCCTGTCCGAACACACCCGCCACCTGCGGGATGAGCCGCGTTGTGCCCTGATGGTTGCAGGCCAACCGGCGGGGTTGAACCCGCAGACTGCCCCGCGCCTGACCGTCACCGGCCTGGCGGCGCATGAGCCTGACCCGGCGCTGAAGGCCCGCTGGGTGGCGCTGCATCCCTATGCCGCATTCTATGCTGGATTTGCCGACTTTCAGCTTTTCCGCATCCAGCCTGGCGGCGGTCAGTTCATCGGCGGTTTTGCCAGCGCAACCCGGCTCAAGCGCGCCGACCTCGCCACCGACCCCGCTGCGGTCGAGGCCGTGGCTGCCGCCGAGCCAGAGGTGCTGGCCCACTGCAACGCCGACCACACGGATGCCCTGGACGCCATCGCCACGGCCCAGGGTGCAGACGGCCCTGGCTGGCTGATGGTGGCCTGCGACGTAGAAGGCTGCGACCTTGGCCGACAAGAAACTACCATGCGGGTCGCTTGGCCCAGTTTCGTGCATGACGCTGGCGGCATCCGTACGCAGTTGGTCCGTCTCGCACATGCAGCACGGAAAACCCTGGCCGGCGGGCCTGGACTGGGGGCATAGCCTCGCCTAAGAGGCCCATATCGTTCTTACCCGCCCCCGTCTCGTTGCGGAACTGCTCAAGGAAACCTGTCCATGAACTACCAGTCCACCCCTTCCGCAGTTGCCGACGTGACGGATCAGCCCTCGCCACTGGCCGGCACTGGCCTGATGCCAACTGGGACGGTGCACGCCAACTTGGCTGCTGCCGCACTGGTCACCCACGCACTACGCAGGGGAGAGGGCCGACTGTCAGCAGAGGGCGCGCTGATCGTGAAGACTGGCGTTCACACCGGCCGGTCAGTGCAGGACAAATTCTCCGTCGGGGACCCAACCGTCAGCGACGACATCTGGTGGCGGCCTGGCAATCGTAAGCTGGACCCGGCGCACTTCGCCACTCTGCGCGGCCGAGTGCAGGCCTACCTGCAGGGACGGGAACTGTTCACCCAGGATTTGTATGCCGGCGCCGATCCAGAGCACCGCGTCCGCGTCCGCTTGATCAGCACCGAGGCATGGCATGTCCTGTTCGCCCGCAATATGTTTATCCGCCCGCCTGCTGAGGATCTGCCGGGGTTCAGTCCGGACTGGGTCATCCTGCACGCCCCCAACATGCAGGCCGATCCGGCGATCGATGGCGTCCGCAGCAGCACGGCCATCGCTGCCTCCTTCACCGACCGCCTCATCGTGATCGCTGGCAGCGAGTATGGCGGGGAGATCAAGAAGTCGATTTTCGGCGTGATGAACTGGAAGCTGCCAGCCGAGGGCGTGCTGCCCATGCACTGCAGCGCCAACGTCGGCCGCACCACCGACGGCAGCCCCGGCGATGTCGCCCTGTTCTTCGGCTTGTCCGGCACCGGCAAGACGACCCTGTCCTCCGACCCGAGCCGCCCGCTGATCGGCGATGACGAGCATGGCTGGGGGCCGAACGGCATCTTCAACTTTGAGGGGGGCTGCTACGCCAAGGTCATCAACCTCAGCCAGGAAGCCGAGCCGGAAATTTACGCCGCCACGCACCGCTTTGGGACCGTTCTGGAAAACGTAATCGCGGATGAGGCTGGCAACCTGGATCTGACCGATGGTGCGCTGACGGAGAACACCCGGTCCTGCTACCCCATCGAGTTCATTCCCAACTGCGACTTGTCAGGCAGGGCCGGGCAGCCGCGCAACCTGGTGATGCTGACCGCCGACGCCTTCGGTGTGTTGCCGCCGATCAGCAAGCTCAGCACTGCCCAGGCGATGTACCACTTCATGTCAGGCTACACGGCCAAGGTCGCCGGTACCGAAAAGGGCGTGGGACGGGAGCCGCAAGCGACGTTCTCAACCTGCTTCGGCGCCCCTTTCATCCCGCGTCACCCGGAGGTGTATGGCCGGATGCTTGCCGAGCTGATCGCCAAGCACGGCACCGACTGCTGGCTGGTCAACACCGGCTGGACCGGCGGTGCCTTCGGCGTCGGCAGCCGCATGAGCATCAAGCACACGCGCGCCCTGCTCGCCGCCGTGCTGGACGGCAGCTTGAAGGATGCGCGTTACGTGCAGGACCCGCATTTCGGCTTAATGATGCCGCAGAACGTGCCAGGCATCCCGAACTCGGTGTTGGACCCTCGGCAGGCTTGGGCGGACCCGACCGCCTATGACGACGCCGCACGTAAGCTGGTCGGCTTGTTTGAAGCCAATTTTGCCACGTTCCAGGGCAAGGTAACCGACGAGGTGAACGCGGCCGCAATCCGCACCGCTGCATAGGCGGCTTCGTCTCCTGTAGGTTCAAGGCTGACTTTGGATTGAGCTTTGGCGACCGTTGATAGGACACCCTATGCGGTGGTCAGTGGGAGCGGTTGCGAGACTTGGTGTCGGCCCGGTGCGAGCGGCAACGCGGGTCGCGCTTTGGCAAGCTATGGGGTCACAGGCGGGCATAGTTTGATTGAAGGTGACGAGCCAGATGCCGTGATCGCCGGAAAGGCATATAATGCTGACCACTTGAACAAAGCTGTGGGCGATGGCCGATGAACCGCAACGCCGATGACCCGCGCTCGCTGCGGCGATTGGAGGACGACCGGTTCCTGCGCGGCGCTGGACGGTATGTGGATGACGTGCCAGCCGCCGGGCACCTCTATGCGCTGGTGCTGCGGTCACCTCATGGCCATGCAGCCATAAGCGGCATCCACGCGGCCGGAGCCGCCGCGTTGCCGGGGGTCCACGGCGTCTTCACCGCGGCCGATCTGCTGGCCGACAACATCCGCCCGATCCCCTGCGCCACGGTGCTGCCACCGGAGGCAGGGCTGGTCGTGCCGCCACGCCACGCCTTGGCTGTTGATCGGGTGCGCCATGTGGGCGAGCCAATCGCCCTGGTGGTGGCCGACACCGCCGCCGCGGCCCGGGATGCGCTGGAACGCGTGGTGGTGGACTACGACGACCTCCCCGCCGTAACGGCGTTGGGGGAAGCCCTAATGGAGGGCGCGCCGCAGGTTTGGCCGGAGGCGCCGGGCAACCTGGCCTTTCACTACGAGCGCGGCGACCGGGCGGCAGTCCTGGCGGCCTTCAAGACGGCAACCCACACCGTCAACCTGGACCTGGTGAACAACCGCGTCGTCGCCGCCTCCCTGGAAACGCGTACGGCGCTCGCCGAGCATGACCCGGCGACCGGACGGATGCGCCTGTTGCTAAGCGGACAGGACGTGCATGGCATCCGTCGTGACCTGGCCCATTGCTTCGGCGTAGCGCCCGGTATGATCCAGGTCTTGTGCCATGACGTGGGTGGCGGGTTCGGGATGAAGAACGTGCTGTATCCCGAGCACGTCGCGCTGCTGTGGGCGGCTCGCCGCCTGGACCGGCCCGTATGCTGGATCGCCGACCGCACGGAGGACTTCCTGTCCGGGGTGCATGGCCGCGACAACCTGACTCGGGCACGGCTGGCGTTGGACGCTGGTGGCCGCTTCCTGGCGCTGCATGTCGAGACGACGGGCAACCTGGGCGCCTACCTGTCCGCCCTCGGCCCTGGCGCGCACACCGTGGCGCCAGCGACGGCGATGGGCGGGCTGTATGCCATCCCGGCCGTGCTCATGGACGTGCGCGGCGCTTTCACCAATACGGTGCCGGTGGACGCCTACCGTGGCGCAGGCAAGCCGGAGGCGAACTACATCATCGAGCGGCTGGTGGACGCCGCCGCACATCGGCTGGGGCGGGACCGCGTGGCGCTGCGCGAGGCCAATTTGATCCGGGATTTCCCTTATACGAGCGCCTTGGGCATTACGATGGACACCGGGCGGTTCCGGGACAACCTGGCCGTGGTGCTGCTGGCGGCCGACCACGCCGGGTTTGCCGCGCGCCGGGCCGAGGCTAAGCGGCGCGGGCGGCTGCTGGGCCAGGGCATTGCCTGCTTCCTGGAAACCTCCCGCGGTAAGCCCGGCGAGGACGGCGTAATCCGCTTCCTGAAGGACGGCACTGTCGAACTCCTATCGGGCACGCAGTCCAACGGCCAAGGGCACGAAACGAGCTTTGCGCAACTGGCCGCAACCCGGCTGGGCCTTCCCGTGGCGGCGTGCCGGCTGGTTCAGGCGGACAGCGACCGCATCACGTCCGGTGGCGGCCATGGCGGCGCACGCTCCCTGCCGATGGCCGGCGCCGCCCTGGCCATGGCAATGGACGCCGCGCTGGGAAAGGCGCACGCGGCAGCCGCACGCCTGCTGCAGGCCGATCCGGCGTGGGTCCGCTTCGCCGGTTGCAGGTTCCAAACCCCCGAGGGCAGCAGCATCCGGCTGCTCGATCTGGTTCAAGATCTACCCGCCGAGGCCCTCGACACGGACGCCCACAATCCCAATGGGGAGTTCGTCTTCCCCAACGGCGCCCATGTCGCGGAAGTGGAAGTTGATCCGGAGACCGGGATGGTGACGCTGCTGCGCTATCTCGCGGTCGATGACTACGGCGTCCTGGTGAACCCGCTGCTGACGGAGGGCCAGGTCCAGGGCGGGCTGGCACAGGGGATTGGGCAGGCGCTGCTGGAGGTGGTTCGTTACGATGCCAGCGGCCAACTCCTGACTGCCTCGTTCCAGGACTACACCCTGCCGCGAGCCGCCGACCTGCCCCCGCTTGAGGTCCGATTCAATGAGCACCCGACTGCCCGCAACCCGCTGGGAGCTAAAGGTGCGGGCCAGGCCGGCGCCATCGGCGCGCCGCAGACGATCATGAGCGCCATCGCTGACGCCCTGGGCATCGCTCACCTGGACATGCCGGCCACGCCGGAACGGGTGTGGCGCGCGTGCCGAGCAGCACTGCAGCCTTGACGTATTCGCAGTGCGTCCAAGGGTAGGCTATGAGGGGTTCCGCGATGCAGTGCACCTATGACGTGGTGATCATCGGCGGTGGCGTTATCGGCAGCTCGGTCGCCTATCACTTGTCCGCCAACCCCGACTTCAACGGCCGCGTCGCCGTGGTCGAGCGGGACCCGACCTACGCTGCGTCTTCGTCGTCGCTCTCGACCAGCGCCATCCGGCAGCAGTTCGCTACGCCGCCGAACGTCCGCATGTCCGATTACAGCATCGGTTTTCTGCGCCGGGTTAGGGAACTGCTGGGCGTGGATGGCCACGATGCCGGTATCGGCCTCCGTGAACCCGGCTACCTTATCCTCGGCGCCCCGGATCAGGTGCCGACATTTGAGGCGAAGAACGCGGCGCAACGGGCCTGTGGGATCAACACCGAGCTGCTTAGCCCCGCCGAGATGCGGCAGCGGCATCCCTGGCTGCGGGTGGACGACCTCGGGATCGGCTCATACGGGCCGGAAAAGGAAGGCTGGTTCGACGGCCCGGCCCTGCTACAGGCGTTCAAGCGCAAAGCCCGCGCCCAGGGTGTCGACTACATCTCCGGGACTGTGACGGGCCTGGAGATGGCGGGCGGCGGGCGGATCGGTGCGGTGCTGCTGGCCGACGGCAGCCGGATGGCAAGCGGCACCGTAGTCAACGCCGCCGGGCCGTGGAGTGGCGAGATCGGCCGGATGGCAGGGCTGGACGTGCCCGTGGTGCCGCGCAAGCGCTGCGTCTTCGTGTTCGACAGCCCGGCGAAAATCCCGCACGGCCCGTTCATCTTCGACACGTCAGGCTTCTTCTTCCGGCCCGAGGGGCACCTGTACCTTTGCGGCATGACGCCTGCGACGGAAAGCGCAGACGACGATTTCAGCCTCGACGTGGACTACGCTCAGTTCGATGAGGTGATCTGGCCTGCGCTGGCCCATCGGATTCCTGGATTCGAGCAACTGCGGATGCTGCGGGCCTGGGCCGGCCTTTATGAAATGAACACCTTCGACCACAGCGGCATCGTCGGGCGGCATCCCCAGGTGGGCAACTTGGTGCTGGCTTGTGGGTTCAGCGGGCACGGCATGATGCACTCGCCCGCGGTGGGCGCAGGCACAAGCGAGATCATCGTCTATCGCGAGGCCAGGTCGGTGGACCTGCAGCCGTTCGCCTTTGAGCGGATCGTGGCCAACATGCCGATCAAGGAACACGTTTACTGACGCGAGGCCCACGCCGGCCGAGGCTGGATCAGGCCGCCAGCGCCTGAACGGTCGGCCCGTCGCCCGCCACCGTGGTGCGGCGCATGTCGCGGACTTGGTTGGCGTCGAACCGGCGCACGCGGTGCATCGTCTGCCGGTTGTCCCACATCACCAAGTCGAATGGCTGCCACCGATGCACATAGACGAACTGCTCGTGCGTCGCGTGTTCGTTCAGGTCGCGCAGGAACGCACGCGCCTCCGGCACCGGCCAGCCGACGATGGACCCGGCGTGCGACGACAGATAGAGCGACTTCCGCCCGGTCACCGGATGAGTGCGCACAAGGCACTGCCGCACCGGCGCGAACGCCGCCCGCTCCTCTGCCGTCAGGTCGTCGAAGCCGAGCAAGCCGCGCGAATAAATCAGCGAATGCTCGCACACCAAATCCTCGACCTCCGCCTTGGTAGGCCGATCCAGCGCGTCATAGGCTGCGCGCATGTCTGCGAACTCAGTGTTGCCTCCATCAGTGGAAACGGCCCGGCCGGACAGGATCGAATACCGGGCCGGGATTACGCGGAACGAGCTGTCGGAGTGCCAGAGTTGATTGCCGAGGTTGAACATCCGCCGCCGGTCATCGCGGCCCAGCGGCCTGCCGTGCTGGTCGAGGTTGGAGACGTCGGCTAGCTTGGCGCTGATCCGCTGCTCCTCCTTCTTGCTGACATTGCCGCCTGCCGTGGTTTCCAGCTCGCCGAACCGCTCGGTAAAGGCGACCTGCTGCTCGTCGGTGAGGTTCTGACGCGGGAACACCAGCACCGCATACCGGTCCATCCCGGCCTCGATCTGCGCCACCTGTTCGGCGGTGAGCGGCCGGGTGGTGTCCACGCCGGTGACCCGCGCGGCCAGCCTAGGGCCGATTTGCTCGAATGACATCGCCATACCATCCTCCTTTGCCGTCTATCTTACGCACCGGCAACGGCGCGGCAACCTAGGGTCAGTCCCGTCCTCCCCGCAGCCTGACCACCAATGGCCACCAGTCCAGCCTGGCCAATTTACTAAAGGAGGCGAGCTGGCCGGCGCTGTAGCGGCGCGGGTTCCGGCGTGCCTACGTACGGTCACGGACCACTTCATGGCGTGCGATGCTGCCCTGTCAGGGTTCATATTCCACGCCAGGCGCATACTCGAACACAAGCCCGGCCTCGTGCCCCACCTCGTAGGCATCGGGCAGCACATTCCGCCCTTTCGGTCCCTTGCGGGCGCTGAGGCTCAGGCCGAGCCGGGCCAGCTCGGCCTCCACCACACCGGCCTTGGCCACCACCAGATCGCGCCCGGATGCCTCGCGCAACGCACCTTCACGCGCCATTCGCAAGCTGTGCAGCTTTTCTCTAATGCCCCGGCCCAGGCCGATCCCGAACGAATTGGTCGCGGTCCGCCGCAGGCCGGCCGGCGTCGCAGCGTAGGTCGGGCCGGCGCGGAACAGGGCGGTCTCAGTCTCGAACGCCTGCTCCACCAGGTCGTATAGGTATCGCGCCGCCGTTACGTCCGCCGGCAAGCCGAAGAACACGTAGCGCAGCTGGCCCTCGCCGCCCTTCTCGCCCCAGACCCGGCAGTCGAAAAACGCTGCAATGGCCGGCACGCACTCATCGACGGGTCCGACGCGCTTGCGCCCGGTCTCGACCGCCGCGCCCTCGCACGCCTGGCGCTGCAGGTCCAGCTCGCTCAGGCTCAGGCCGTAGCGGTCCAGCAGCTCCGCCACCTTTCCGGCCGCCGCCAGCGCCTCCGCCTCCGTGCAGCCCTGCTCGACCGTTTTGGCCCGCAGTGCCTGAATACGGCCGATCAGCCGGTCGAGGTTCGCGTCCCGCCCCGCTGGCGCCCCGAGCCGGCGCCGGGCGTCGGCGAACACCTCGCCCGCGCCGGGGGGCAGGTCGCGGGCGGCAATCTCCGACTCGACTGCGGCAGCCACCTCGTCCAATCCGAAGCTGCCGGACCCGGCCAACTGCCGCCGATGCACGGTCTCCAACTGCACCCGCACGATCTCGGCGTAGGCGTCCGACAGCGCATGGACCCCGTGCAGCCGCGTGTTGGCGGCGGACGCAATCATGTCCATCAAGGAGCTTAGGTCGGATTGCGTGCGGACCCGCTGCACGTCCTCGGCGGTGCGCGCGGCGTCCGGATTTGCCCAGCGCGCGGCGACCTGGTCCAGCTCGCTCGCATCCTCCGGCATGTCGTCGTCCATCGGCGCATCGTTCAGGCCCAGGATGCGTGGCGTGCCGTGGCGCTGGACATGGCGATACACGGCGTTGGCGCAGCGCTGCAGGTTCAACAGCCCGCGCCCGCCGGGGCGGATGAACCCCGACGCGACGGCAAGCCCGGCCTTGTCCAGCGGCGTCACCACGCTGCATGAATACATGCAGTCCGCCGGCCACGGGTACGGGCCGTCCGGTCAGCGCCAGCCCGGCCAGTTCCGCTTCAAGGTTCGGTTCCAGCACCTGCAGCATCTCGCCGGTGGCGAGGTCGCGAACGCGAGCGGCGCCGGCGTCCCCTGCGGCCTCGAACCGCAACAGCCGGAACTCGGCCTGGCGCAACGCCTGCAGGGCGGCGCGCTCGTCCGCGGTCAGGGAGGGGCGTTGCCGGGCCAGCCGGTCGAACGCGGTCTGGCCGCCGGCCGACGGCGTGAACACGGCAAGGTCCGTCGCCATCCCAAGGGCGTCGGCCATCAACCGTATCTCGTCAACCGGGTCGGACGGCACAGGCTCAGATCGCATCAGCCAGCCGCGGATGGTCTCATCCATCTTCGCAACTGGGACGAACGCAATGGCATCCAGCAGCAGGCTGTTCATGCACTCGCGCAGCCGTTCGATGCTGGGAGCCGCGTCGGCTTCCACGTCGCGCCCAGGCCGGCGGTTCGTTTTGGCCTGCATACCTTAGGCTCCTCCACACCGTTTCCGTGCCGGCCGGGAGATAGGGCAGATCGGCGTGCGGCGGCAAGGCGCCGTGTCGCCACAACTGAGACATGAGCTTACGGCCACAGCACGGGCTTGAGCGGGCACGCCCACTTGCAGGCGTAGAGCATACAGGATCATTCTCGTCCTGCTCCATGGCACGGCGTTTGTGTGGACCGGGCCGAACACGCAGGGCCGAACCATGACGGGCTACGCCGACACGCTGATCGAGGGCCGCATCTTCCGCGGGCTGCACGAGGGCTTCGCCGAGGCGCTCGCCATCGCCGGGGACCGCATCATCGCCTGCGGGACGCGGGAGGCCGTCCGCGCCCTAGCCGGCCCCGGCACGCGGCGGGTGCGGCTGGACGGCCGCGTGGCCGTGCCGGCATTCAACGACGCGCACCAGCACCTGCTGCCGCTCGGCGTGACGATGCTGAAGGTGAACCTGCGGCCGGAGCGGGTGCGGACCCTGGACGGCCTGCTGTCGGCCCTGCGCGACGAGGCCGCCCGCACGCCGCGCGGCGCCTGGGTGGAGGGCAGCGGCTACGACCATGCCGAGCTGGACGTCGGCCGCCACCCGACCGCGGACGAGCTGGCCGCCGCTGTCCCGGACCATCCGGTGTTCGTCATCCGCACCTGTGGCCACATGGGCGTGGCGAACCATGCGGCGCTCGCCCTGGCCGGGGTGGGCCACAACACGCCGGACCCGGACGGCGGCGTGATTGGCCGGGCAGCGGGCGGCCTGACGGGGCTGCTGCAGGAGCGTGCGGTGCCCCTGGTGCGCGGCCACATCCCGGAGCCGTCCGACGCTGCCCTGGTGGACGCCATCGAGCGCGCCGGCACGCACATGAACGAGCAGGGCTTCACCGCCGTCATGGACGCGAACGTCGGCATGGTGGCTGGCATGCGGGAGGTCGCCGCCTACCGCGCCGCGCACGCTGCGGGCCGCCTGCCGGTGCGGACCTGGATCTGCCTGGCCGGCAACCCCGAGGGCATCGCCGGGCAGGCCTGGCAGGCCGGCATCCGCCCTGGCGACGGCGACGCCATGCTGCGCTTCAGGGCCGTCAAGGTGTTCGCCGACGGCTCCGCTGGCGGCCTGACCGCCGCCATGTCCGAACCCTACCTGCCCGGCGGCACCGGCGTGCTCTGCTTCCCGGACGCCACGATGCACGGCCTGCTCGCCCGCTACCACGCGCAGGGCTGGCAGTTGGCGATCCACGCCATCGGCGACGCCGGCATCGAGCAAGTGCTGCAGGGCATGGAGGCCGCCGACACCGCCGCACACCCCGTCGGCGGCCGGCGGCACCGGATCGAGCATTGCGGCTTCGTATCGCCGGGCCAGCGCGCCCGCATGGCGGCGCGCGGGATCGAGCCGGTGCCGCAGCCGATCTTCATGCGCGAATTCGGCGACAGCTACGTCGCCAACCTCGGCGACGCCCGCGCCGCCGCGGCCTACCCGATGCGAAGCTGGCTGCAGGACGGCCAGAACCCGGCGGCAAGCTCGGACGCGCCGGTGTCCACGACCGACCCGTTCCAGAACATCCACGCGATGCTCATGCGCCGCACGAGCCGCGGCGCCGTGCTCGGCCCGGATGAGGCGATCAGCGTCGAGCAGGCGGTGCACTGCCTGACCTGGTGCGGCGCCTACACGCAGTTCGCCGAAACGGAGCGTGGCCGGCTGTTGCCGGGCCTGCTGGCGGACGTGGCCGTGCTGTCGCAGGACATCTTCACGGCCGACCCGGAGGCGATCCCCGCCACGACCGTCAGCTTCGTGCTGCGCGGCGGCGTGCCGGTCGCGGGGACGCTCGCCTGATGCTCCGCCTGGCGGTCGGGCGCCTGTTGCTGGCCGCGCCGGTGCTGCTGGGGGTGCTGCTGATCGGCTTCCTGCTGATGCAGGTGGTGCCCGCCGACCCGGCCGCCATCCGCGCCGGCCCGTCGGCCACAGCGGACGTGGTGGCGGCCATCCGCGCCGACCTCGGCCTGGACCAGCCGGTGCCGGTGCAGTTCGTCCGCTACCTTGGCCGGCTGCTGCGGGGGGACCTCGGCGTGTCGGTCATCAACAACGTACCGGTGGCGTCCGAGCTGGCCAACACCGTCGGCCCCACGGCCGAACTGATGCTGGCGACCCTGTTCTGGGCGGTGCCGGCCGGGCTGGGGCTGGGTACGCTGGCGGCGGTGCGGCACCGGCGTTGGCCGGACCGTGTGGTGACGGCGCTGGCGGTCGCTGGCGTGTCGGTGCCGGTGTTCTTCGTCGGGCTGTTGCTGATCTGGTTCGTGGGCTTTCGTTGGGGACTGCTGCCGTTCACCGGCCGGGCCGGGCCGATCTGGACGCTCGCCGGGCTGCAGTCCCTGGCACTGCCGGCGCTCACGCTCGGCCTGTCGTTCGTCGGGCCGGTGGCGCGGATGACTCGCTCCTCCGTGCTGGAGGGGCTGCGTGCCGACCACGTCCGCACCGCCTACGCCAAGGGGCTGCGCGAGCGCTCGGTGGTGCTGCGCCATGCGCTCCGCAACGCGCTGATCCCTGTTGTGACCTTGATCGGGCTGCAGGTCGGCTTCCTGCTCGGCGGAGCCGTGGTGACGGAGACCATCTTCTCCTGGCCCGGCGTCGGCCGGCTTGCCGTCGGTGCCATCATGTCGTCGGACTTCCCGATGGCGCAGGGCACGATCCTGGTGCTGGCGGGCGGGTTCATCCTGGTGAACCTCGGCGTGGACCTGCTCAGCCTGCGGCTGGACCCCCGCCTGCGCGCATGAGGCGGCTGTTGCGCGATCCGATGGCCGTTGCAGCCCTGCTGGTGCTGGTCGCTGCGGCGGGGCTGGCTGTGCTGGCGCCGCTGATCGCGCCGACCGACCCCGCGGACAACGACCTGTCGCTCGCCATGCAGCCGCCGGGCGCAGGGCTGTTGCTGGGCGCGGACGACCAGGGGCGGGACCTGGTGACCCGGGTGCTGTTCGGCCTGCGGCTGACGCTGCTGATCGGCGCGGCGTCGGTGGCGGCCGGGGGTGCGGTGGGCGTCGGCCTCGGCCTGCTTGCCGCGTTCCACCGCCGTTGGGATGGGCTGGTGATGCGCGGGATGGACGTGCTGCTGTCGTTCCCCGCCATCCTGTTCGGCCTGGCGCTGGCTGGCATCCTGGGGCCGGGGGTGCCGGCGGTGGTGCTGGCGCTGTCTGCCGCGACGGTGCCGCTGATGGCCCGCATCGCCCGTGCCGCGGCAGGGGTGGAGATGGCGCGCGACTATATCGAGGCCGCCCGCGCCACGGGCGCCGGCAACGGGCGGCTGATCCTGCGGCACCTGCTGCCCAACTGCGCCGCCGCCCTGCTGGTGTTCGCCACGCTGCGGTTCGGCCAGGTGATCCTGCTGGCGGCGGCGCTGTCCTTCCTGGGCCTGGGCGCGCAGCCGCCCACGGCGGAGCTGGGGGCAATGGCGTCGCAGGGGCGCAACTTCCTGTTCTTTGCGCCGCACATCGCGGTCGTGCCCTGCGTCGCCATCGTGGCCGTGGTGCTGGCATGCAACGTGCTTGGAGACTCGCTGCGGGACGCGCTGGACCCGCGGAGCACCGGGAGCAACCCATGAAGCCGCTCATGCTGGCCGCCGCACTCGGCTTGGCTGCTTCCCTGTCCGTTCCCTCCGGCCCGGTCCGTGCGCAGACGGCGCCGCCGGGCACGCTGGTGCTGTTGCGGACCATCGACAGCGACAACTACGACCCTGCCCGCTCCACCGCGCGCTCGGCCGGGGAGGCGCTGACGTTCCTGGGCGACACGCTGACCTCGCTCGATTGGGACATGAGGACGGTGCGGCCGGGCCTGGCGACGAGCTGGACCGTCAGCCCCGATGGCAAGCTCTATACCTTCAAGCTGCGCGACGATGTGACGTTCTGCGACGGCCGCCGCATGACGGCCGACGACGTGGCTTATACCATCAAGCGTTTCGTGGATCCCGCCACCCGCAGCCCCACCCGTTGGCGGGCCGGCCCGGTGAAGGACGTGCGCGCGATCGATCCCACGACGGTCGAATACGAGCTGACTGACCCGTTCAACGAACTGCCGCTGCAGCTCAGCCTGTTTTTCCTGACGATCGTGGACAAGGCCTCGGTCGAGGGCCTGGGCGCCAACTTCGGCGTGCAGGGCTTCAACGGAACGGGGCCGTTCTGCTGGGTGTCCTGGACGCCACGACAGGAGATGGTGATGCGCCGGCACGAGGGCTACACCTGGGGGCCGCCAGTGTTCAACAACCCGGCGCCGCAGGTGGACCGGGTGATCTGGCGCGTCATCCCCGACGCCAACACCATCCTGGCCGCGATCCAGTCGGGCCAGGGGGACGCGACGCAGTACGAGCCGCCCATCGCCCTGCCGTCGCTGCGGAACACGCCGGGCATCACGCTGTCCAACCAGCCGAACTACTTCTGGGACTATTTCGTAGGCTTCAAGGTGGACAAGCCCGCGGTGAATGACCCCGTGCTGCGCCGGGCCATGGTGATGGCGGTGAACCGGGAGGCCATCGCCAAGGCCGTATGGTTCGGCGCCGCGACCCCGGCCGACAGCTACCTGAACCCGGCCGTGCTGGACTTCGACCCGAAAAGCCGGGCGGAGTTCCCCGCTTTCGACCCCGTAGCCGCCCGCAAGCTGCTGGACGAAGCCGGATGGGCGCCCGGCCCGGATGGCGTGCGCTTGAGGAACGGCGAGCGCGCATCCTTCACGCTGTATGGCATCAGCGACACCCTGAACAACCGCGCCGTCGAGGCGATCCAGGCCGACTTGAAGCGCATCGGCGTCGAGATGCGCGTGCAGATGTGGGACGCCACCGTTGCCTGGGGCAAGCTGGCGACCCAGGAGTTCGGCGCCTTCATCATGTCCTACCCCTACGTATCGGCCAGCGAGGCGTTGAACCTGTACTTCCCCTCGACCAACGCGCCGACGCCCAACCGGATGAACTGGAAGAACGAGCAGACCGACGCCTGGCTTAAGCAGGCCCGCACCGCCACCGATGATGGGGTGAAGCACGGAGCCCTGGCCAGCGTGCAGGAGCAACTGACCGAGGCCAGCGTGTGGATCCCCCTGGTGCGGGAGCAGCTTTGGGTGGTGTCCGGGCGGCGCGCGCATGGGGTGCGGGCGCATGGCATCTACGGCATGGGCATCTACAAGGGGCTGGACATCACCCTGTCGCAGTAGGAGCGCACCATGCCCACCACCGTGATCCGCAGCGCGGACACCGTCGTTGCCTGGGACGGCGCCGGGCATTCTTACCTGTCCGGCGCCGATGTAGCCTGGGCGGACGGTGCGCTCACCCATGTCGGTCGCGGCTATGCTGGCCCGGTGGACACGGAGGTTGACGGGCGCGGGCTGCTGGTCATGCCGGGCCTGGTGGACGTCCACAGCCATCCGTCCTCGGAGCCGATGCTCAAGGGGCTGACGGATGAGGTGGGCACGCCGGGCCTCTACAACTCGTCGCTATACGAGTACCTGCCGATCTTCCGCCCGCCCGCGGACGCGGCGGCGGACTGCGCTCGGGTGGCATTCAGCGAGCTGCTGCTGTCCGGCGTCACCACCGTGGTGGACTTGTCGCTGCCGTACGACGCCTGGCTGGACGTGGCCGGGGAAAGCGGGCTGCGCGTGGTGATGGGGCCGATGTTCCGCAGCGCCCGCTGGTTCACCGCGAACGGCCACGTCGTGGATTATGAGTGGGATGCACCCGCCGGGGAGCGCGCGATGGCCGATGCGCTGCGGCTGCTGGACCGTGCGGCGCAGCATCCCTCGGGCCGGCTGACCGGCATGGTGGTGCCGGCGCAGGTTGACACCTGCACGCCCGATCTGCTGCGCGACAGCCATGCCGAGGCGGTCCGGCGTGGCCTGGCGTGGCAGACCCATGCCGCACAGTCGGTCAGCGAGTTCCACGAGATCACCCGCCGCCACGGCCTCACCCCCATCGGCTGGCTGCACCAACTGGGCGTGCTGACGGGCCGCTCTATCATCGGGCACTCAATCTTCCTGGACGACCACCCGTTCACGCCGTGGCACACCGACCGCGACTTGGCGTTGCTGGCGCAGACCGGGGCGGCGGTGGCGCATTGCCCCACGGTATTTGCCCGGCGCGGCATTGCGCTACGCGACATGGGGCGTTACCGCCGGGCTGGGGTGAAGGTGGGCATCGGCACCGATACCTTCCCGCACAACATGCTGGAGGAGATGCGGCTGGCGATGTACCTGGCGCGCACCCAGGCCGGCAACCCGCGCACCCTGACGGGCGGCGAGCTGTTCACCGCTGCCACGGCCGGGGGCGCTGCGATCCTGGGGCGTGACGACATCGGCCGCCTGGCGCCGGGCTGCCGGGCCGATCTGGTGCTGGTGGATTTGGCGCACCCTGCCATGCGGCCGGGCTACGATCCCCTGCGCTCGCTGCTGTACGCCGCCGCAGACCGGGCGGTGCGCGCGGTTTATGTGGATGGGGCCAAGGTGGCGGAGGACGGGCGGGTGCTGACCATGGACTACCCGGCGGCTACGGCGGCGCTGCACGAGGCGCAGGCCCGCATGGTGCGCGATGTGCCAAGCCGGGATTGGGCGCGACGGGATGTGGAGGGGGTCAGCCCGCGCATGTTCCCTCGCGGCTGACGCCGCCCCGCTGCGGCGCTGTCCGGGGAACCATCCCTTCGTTGTTCAGCGGCGAAGGCGACTTGCGGCGATGGGCACGGCTGGTGCGAATGGCAATCGGTCCAGGATTGCCCGGCGAGGCGCATGGTGCTTCAGGCCAGCGCCCCGCCAGGACGCGTTGGCATTCCGCCCCGCCATCCATTCCCCTCAGAAACCGCAGGACCGGCCAAAGTCGAGCCAAGATGCAGGCGGACCCGCACCCCGTTGGCCGGCCCGCGGTGCATGCGCTTATTATCGCGGGTCGTTATGTTCGTCCATTTCGACAACATGAGTGAGTTCATAGGATGGGATGGTAGGGCTGAAGGGGCTGCTGCCCTTCAGGACCAGCCAGCCAGCCCAGAGGAGGATCGCCACCACTGGAATGGCTGCGATGGTGTAGGTTCCATCGGGATAGTCAAAGGCCATCAGGACCAAGACGCCAAGCAGGAAAGCAAGCGTAAGCCAGGAGGTGAACGGCGCGAACGGCATGCGGAAGGCGACCGGCTCGACCTCGCCACGGTTGATGGCCCGGCGCAGCATCATCTGGCAAACCACGATGAAACCCCAGGTGCTGACGATGCCGAGCGAGGCGACGTTCAGCACGATCTCGAACACTTGGGACGGCAGCAAGTAGTTGAGCACGACCCCCAGAAGATAGACGACCAGGGTGACGAGGATGCCCCCATAGGGCACTTTCTGTGCATTCATCTTGGCGACGAAGGGCGGCGCGGACCCGCCCATTGCAAGCGAGCGCAGTACGCGCCCGGTGGAGTAAAGCCCAGAATTTAGGCTGGACAGCGCGGCAGTGAGCACAACAACGTTCATCGCCGTACCGATCCCAGGAACGCCCAAGGCGCCGAAAAAGGTAACGAAGGGGCTGACCCCGGCCTTGTAGGCCGTCCACGGCATCAGCAGGACCAGCAGCAGCACCGAGCCGACGTAGAACAGCGCGATGCGCCACATCACGCTGTTAATGGCGCGGGGCAGCACCTTGTGTGGGTCCTCCGCCTCCCCCGCCGCGGTGCCGATCAGCTCGATCCCCGCATAGGCGAAGACGACGCCTTGGATGATGATTACCGCCGGCAGCAGGCCGTGCGGGAAGATGCCGCCATTTTCCGAGATGAGGTGGAGGCCCGGCGCCTGCCCGGACACCCCGTGGCCGCTGACCAGCAGGGCCAGGCCGATGATGAGGAACAGCACGAGGGCGCCGACCTTCACGAGGGAGAACCAGAACTCCATCTCGCCGAACCATTTGACCGCGACCATGTTCATGGCACCGACAAAGGCCAGGGCGCCCAGCGCAAAGACCCACTGCGGCACGTCGGCAAAGGTGCCCCAGTAGCGCATGTAGAGCGCGACGGCGGTGATATCGACGATGCCGGTCATGGCCCAGTTGAGGTAGTACATCCACCCGGCGGCGAACGAGCCGCGCTCGCCCAGGAACTCGCGCGCATAGGAGACGAAGCTGCCGGAGGTCGGGCGATACATCACCAGCTCGCCCAGCGCGCGCAGGATCAGGAAGGAGAACACGCCGCAGGCGAGATAGACGATGGCGAGCGCCGGTCCGGCCAGTTCCAGCCGGGCGCCTGCCCCGAGGAACAGGCCGGTGCCGATGGCGCCGCCGATGGCGATCATCTGGATTTGCCGGGGCTTCAGGCTTTTCTCGTATCCCTCCTCATGGGAGTTGAGCCAGCCTTGCTTGTCGAGCGCAGGCGGGGAAGCAGTTGCGTTTTGCTCGCTGGCGACGGTCATGGGAATCCTCCTTCTTTGTTGGGCGGAGACGGGGGAGGCGTGGTGAATGGGAACAGGAGGCACGACTCGTTTCTGACGATGCCCGGCTTCACCGAAACAGGGGCATTGAAGTCATACTGAAGGGTGGTCGTCATGGTCAGTCCTGGATGCTTTGCAGGAAACGGGCCAGACTGCGGCGGTATCGGACTGCGGCGATAAGCGTCCAGCATGACCAGCCACTTGCGGCGCGGCTTCGGTCAGCCCCGCTCCCCAACCCTCTGTGGCCCGGCGGCGCCCGGCTGGCGCTCAATATCATGCTCGAGTTCGAGGAGGGGTCTGAGCCGTCCGACGGCGACGGCATCTGCGAGGTCGGGTTAGCCGAGGGCAGCGAATATGTTCTTCGTGCTGCTATAGCCTTTTGCACGGCTCACTGCCTGGCCTGATCGGTGGGTGCTGATGTGGCGGTGAGCGGGGGAATGCGATGCCGCACCGGTCATCCCGAGCATGAGGTCCGTCTCCGTCCCGCGTCTGGTCGCGCCATGGGACATGCGGCGCGATGCTGCGCGGCATGGTCAAGCCGGCTAGGTCCAGCCCGTTCTTGGTTCCCGAGAGTGGATATGTTCGTGTGCGCCGGCAAGAATGTGCGAGGGCAAAGCGGCTGGACTAGGCCCCGGCTCCCGCCTGACGTATCCGTGGCGCACGCCGGCTTGCGCCATCCCGACAACTACGACCGCTGCACCGTAGTCTGACTGCGCTGCCTGCAGACTGGCGGTCCTCACCACGTCGAGTACGGCTATGGCATCACAACGGGCGGAACTGCTGGACGCTGGGCCGCGCCTGCGCCGTGCGGGACGCCACCGGCCGCATCGAGCGATGGTGCGGCGCCGTCACCGACATCTATGGAGTCGTTGAGGCGCGTAACGCGCTCGCTCGGTCGTGCGGGGAGCTGGCGCAGGCCAAGCAGGAGGCCGAGGAGGCCAGCGTCGCAAAGTTGCGCCTCCTGGCCGCGGCAAGCCACGACCTGCGCCAATCACTGCAGACGATGAAGCCGCTGGAGAGCCTGCTGGCTAAGGAGGTGCACGGTGGTGACGCCGGGCGGCTGATACTGCGGCTGAACCAGATGCTGGCGGCTATGGCGGAAACGCTGGACTCCCTGCTCGACGTAAAGCGGATCGAGGCCGGCGTCCTACACGCCGCGGTGCCGGGGTTTGGCGTGGGCGCGCTGCTGAAGCAGGAGCTGACGGTGGCGCTGGGGCGCGAGCGGGCGGCAGCCGAGCCAAAGAATTGCCGGAACGGGACGCAGGCAACAAGCGCGTCGCCTGAAGCAGCCATTAGGCCGTCAGCAGCCTTGCAGCAGTCGGATGCCAAGCCTGGTTGTGCCGTTCGTCCCGGTTTCCGAGTCTGACGCGCATGAACACCCTTGATCGTTGAATTGTGTTGTCCACCCGCAGCCCCTCACAGCATGGGCATGCCGCCGGTAACCGGGATGAGCGCGCCGGTCATGTAGCTGCCCTCGTCGGACGCCAGCAGCACGTAGGCCGGAGCCAGTTCCGCCGGCTGTCCGGCGCGGCCCAATGGCGTGTTCTTCCCGAGCGCCTCGATCTCCTCCGGGTCCTTCGCGATGGGCTGGATCGGTGTCCAAACCGGCCCAGGCGCCACGCAGTTGACCCGGATGCCCTGTGGCGCCAGCAGGTTGGACAGGGCGATGGTAAGGCTGGCGATGGCGCCCTTGGTGGCGGCATAGATCAGCATCGACTTGCCCGCGACCTTGGCCTGCACGCTGGTGGTGTTCACGATGGCCCCGCCGGGCTTCATGTGCGGCACGGCGGCCTGGCACAGGTAATACATGGCGAACACGTTGGTGCGGAAGGATTGGTCGATCTGGTCACTGGTCACATCGGCCAGGTCCTTGTTCACTGCCTGGGCGGCGGCGTTGTTGACCAGGATGTCGAGCTTGCCGAGTTGCGCCACCGTCTCCGCCACGATCGCGTGGCAGTGCGCCTCGTCCTGAATGTCGCCCGGCAGCAGGATAGCGCGGCGGCCGGCCTTGGCGATCCAGGATGCCGTGTCCTCTGCATCGGACTGCTCAACTGGAAGGTACGAGATGGCAACGTCCGCGCCCTCCCGCGCATAGGCAATTGCCACGGCACGACCGATGCCCGAGTCGCCCCCTGTGATCAGCGCCACGCGGCCAGTCAGCAAGCCCTTGCCGACATAGCTGTCCTCGCCGTGATCCGGCGCCGGCGTCATCTTCGACGTCAGGCCAGGAGCTGGCTGCTGCTGATCGCCGGGGAACCCGGGCTGCGGCTGCGATGTGCGGGGATCGATGTTCACTTGGGCAACCTCTATGATGAACGTCTATAGATTAGCGGGACGAACTGGATCTTCTACAAGGCTGGCGAAGCCCGCCGTCGTCTCGCCCCTCCGGGGAGTCGCTTGCCGTCGCTGTGCCTGACCAGTGACCCTCAACGCTGCGCCGGCAAGCAGGAGCGCCGCAGCAGCAACACGCGCTTCGCCCGTAGGTTGCGCTGCCAGGCCGATAGGACCTCTGACTTGTTGATCGCCACCGGCGCCCGTCATTGCGAGCCGGCTTCGGCGTGGCAATCCAGGCTGCACGGACGGTTCTGACGGTTCCTGGATTGCTACGCCGCAAGCACGGCTTGCAATGACCGTACTCCGTCACCGGTCAGAACCTGCAGCGGTTGGCATTAGGCCCTTATTCCTGCACCTCGTCTCGCAGGTAGGGCTCCACCACCCCTTGCAGCTTCATCGTCATCGGGTTGCCCGCCCGGTCGGTCGTCTTGCCCACGGCCACGCGCACCCAGCCCTCGCTAACGCAGTACTCCTCTACGTTGGTCCGCTCGACGCCCTTGAAGCGGATGCCGATGCCGCGCTGCAGCAGGTCGGCGTCGTGGTAGGGGCTGCTGGGATTGGTGGACAGGCGGTCGGGCAGGTTGGTCATCGGCGAGGCCTCCGGAGGGAATGCGGCAGCGTGTAGCCACCCCGGCCCGCCGCGCCAAGCCGGCCCGCTGCATCACACCGGCCCGCTGCATCACGCGGATTGGCAGGCCCTGCCATCGCGTGGGAGGCTGCCCGCTCCATGCAACGGGGACCGTATATGGCTGACACTGGAAAGATCGCGCTCGTGACCGGCGCCGGCAGCGGCATCGGCCGGGCAGCGGCCGCCGGGCTGCTGCGCGCCGGCTGGACCGTGGCGCTCGTTGGCCGCCGCGCCGATGCCCTGCAAACCACCGCCACGGTGGCCGATCCCGCGCAGAGTCTCGTCCTGCCGGCCGATGTGACCCAGCCCGCGGCCGTCGATGCCGTGTTCGCCGAGGTTGAAAGAAAATTCGGCCGCCTCGACCTGCTGTTCAACAACGCCGGCCGCGGCACCCCGCCGCTGACCCCAGACATGCTTGAAGTCGAGCAGTGGATGCAGGTTGTGGCCGTGAACCTCACCGGCTCCTTCTTGTGCGCCCGCGCTGCGTTCTCGCTCATGCGGCGGCAGCGGCCCGGCGGCGGGCGGATCGTCAACAACGGCTCGGTCTCCGCCCACGCGCCGCGCCCGGGATCGGTCGCCTACACCAGCACCAAGCACGCCATCACCGGGCTGACCCGCTCCCTATCGCTGGACGGCCGCCCCTTCAATATTGCCTGTGGCCAGATCGACGTCGGCAACGCCGCCACGGAAATGACCGAGCGCATGACCACCGCCGGGGTGCCCCAGGCCGACGGCTCCACCAGGCTCGAGCCGACGATGAACGTGCAGAACGTCGCCGACACCTTGGTGCTGATGGCGGGGATGCCGCTGGACGCCAACATCCAGTTCGTCACGGTGATGGCGACGGCAATGCCGTTTATCGGACGTGGTTAAGCGGGGGCCTTGGTTAGGTGGGATCGGGATTAGGCGGGGCTGACTCCCGCGCAGGCGCGCGCCGCGTTCCCAACCACCTCCGGCGGGTTCCACAGCAGCGCATCCAGGATGGACAGGTCCGGCACGAAGGCGGCGCCGGGCGTGGGATAGGTGAACGGCCGGGGCTGGGCGAAGTGCAGCCCGATGCCGCGCCGCGCAAACTCCGCCGGATCGAACAGCGCCCGGCCGCCTGCAGGGTTGACGTAACCCGTGGCGCCTAGCGCGGCGCAGATGGCGGGCGCCCAATCGCCGGGTCCCATCGCGGCGGAGCCCATGGCAGCGGGCAGGTCCAGCCCAAGGCGGGACAGCACGGAATGCCGGAATGGCAGGCCGATGGTGCGGCACACCACCGCCAGCCCCCGCACGTTCAGGTCCACCAGGGATGGTCCGGCGCCGTCGAAGACCTCCTCGATCAGCGCCGTGACCGCCCCGTGGAACGGGGCCAGCCGGCGTAGGTGCGACATGCGGCCCAGCAGGGAGCGCCGCGCCGCGTCCGGATCGGCCAATTCCGCCTCCCAGGTGCGGAGGCCGGTCGAGCTGGTCCGCAGCGGCACCGTCGCCCAATTCCAGCCACCGGCGGGGTGCAGCAGGCGGTTGCGGTTCATCCAGGTCCGTGGCGCATACTGGCAGGTGTCAAACACCACCCAGTGATCGCAGGCCGCCATCAGCCCGAAGTGGCCGAGGTAGGGGAAGAAGTAGGGCTGCATGATCGCCAGCCGCATCAGCGCACCGGCCTGGGCGCCTGGCTGGGCGGCCGTTTGGGCAACGTCATTGCGAGCCGGCTTCGGCCCGGCCATCCAACGGCTACACGCTCGACCCTCGCCGCCGCTGGATTGCCGCGCCGCAAGCGCGGCTCGCAATGACGGTCATATGGAGACAGATGCCGCATGCCCTACCTGCGGCCGCCATGTAGAACGCGGCACATCTCGGCCGCCGCCGCCCCGGTGATCGCTGGTCCGACCGGCAGCAGCACGGCATGCGCCACGAACTCGGCCGCAGCCAGGCACCCCGCGGCGCGCGGGTCCAGTGCATCCGGCGCCCGTGCCGGCCAGCCCGCACCCTGCAGGCGGGCCAGCGCGGCATTGCGCCACTCCATGACGACCGCAACAGCGGCGCCATGGTTCGACACCTGCATCCCAGCCAGCCCGTTGCGGTAGATCTCGCGCAGCCGGGCGGCATGGGCGGCGGCGGCCCCGGCGGTTTCCAGCGACAGCAGCGCCATGGCCGCCTGCGCCTCTGACAGGCGGCCGTTGGCGGTGCGGGCCACGGCGACTGGGCGGCCCGCGCCGTAGCTGCTGCGGATATTGCGCAACCGCGCCGCCAGGCCGGCATCCCCGGTCAGAATGCAGGCCGCCCCCGCGTCATCGCCTTGGCCCGGCAGCGTTATCAACCCCACGCCGCGCCGGCCCTCGCCAAAGGACTCGTCGTGCATCAACGTCAGCCCGCGCCCGGCTGCGAGCGCCGCCACCTCGTCGGACGCATTGTCCGGCCCGGCAGCGCCGTCGCTGATGCCCAGGATCGCCGAGGTGTCCGGCCCGAGGCCGGCCCGCGCCGTGGCCGCCGTCATGACGCCCATTGGGGAGACGTCGCAGAACCGCGGCTGCAGCCCGGCCCACGCCACGGACTGCGCGCACCGTCGCGGCGCCAGCGCCGACAACGCCACCGAGCCGGCCAGGCCCGATGCCTCAATCACCATGACCAGCGCGATCGCCGGGTTGGTGACGGCAATCGCATGGCCCACGCTGCACAGGTCGGCCACCCGCGCCTCCAGCGCCTGCGCCAGCGGGCCGTGGTTGGTGTAGTATCGCCGGGCCAGGATGCCGTCGAACATCACCTCCACCCGGTCCCAGTCGGGGCGGTAATCCGGCCGTACCGGGTTATGCTGCATCATGGGGCTATGCGGCGTCACACGGCCAACTCCCGCAGCAGCCACACCACTGCGGCGATGTCGTCCAACCCGACATGGTGGCCGCACGGTAGCAATATGTACCGCCCCGCCATTGCCGTAGTCCCCGGCAGGAAGGCCGGAATATGCGGGTAGGCCATTGGGCGCAGATGCAGCGGTGGGTCGTAATAGGCGCGGGCCAGCACGCCAGACGCGTTCAGCCGGACCAGGGTCTCGGCGGCGGTCAGCGGCCAAGCGGGGGTCAGCTCGACCAGGATATTCTTGAAGCTGCACGGGTACCGCTCGTCGAAGGGCACCAGGTGCAGGCCGGGCAGCGGGGCCAGCAGGCGGCGGTAGGCGAAATAGCGCTCGCGGTTGCGGCGCACCTGGTCGTCTAGGTCGTCAAGGCTGGCGAGCGCCATCGCGGCATGGAAGCGGTTCAGCCGCAGGTCCATGCCGTCGGCTGCCGAGCCGTCGCGCAGGGCGGCCAGGCGGGCGGCCAACGCGGCGTTGCCGGTGGTGACGTAACCGCCCTCGTAGCCATTCAGCAGCTTGCTGGCATGCAGGGAAAAGCACTCGGCATCGCCGAAGCTGCCAATCTTACCCTCGTCGATTCCCTCATAGGCGGACTCCACGCTGTCGAACAGCAACGGCAATCCCTCCTCTTGCGCCAGCGCCGCGATCCCGGCGACGCCGCAGGTGTTCACGATGGGATGCACGGCCAGCAGCAGCCCGACATCCGGGTGCAGCCCGGCGCGCATCGTCGCCGCGCTACACGCCAGGGTGGCGGCGCCCACCTCGCAGAAGCGGGGCCGCAGCCCGGCCCAGGCCGCCACGTCCGCCATGCGGCGGTACGTCAGCGAGGGCATCAGCACATCGGTCCGGCCCGGCAAGGCCAGCGCGCGCATCGACAGGACCAGTCCCCAGAAGCCGTTGCACAGCGCCACGCAATGCGTCGCATGGTGGAACGCCGCCAGCCGCGCCTCCAAGGTTGCCACCACGGGCAGCCCGGCATAAGCATCGCGGGCATGACGCATAACCCTGTCGCGGCCGGGATGAACCAGGTTGGAGGTGGAGAGCGGCGCGGGGACGCTCCGGCCGCTCATCGCCGCACCAGGATGGCATCGTAACGATAATGGGCGGCGAAGAAGGCCGGCGGCATGGGCCGCGTCGCAACCTGCCAGCCTGGCCCGGCCAGGGCGGTGATCTCCGCCTCGTCACGCCAGACGCCTAGGTCAGATTCTGGCGTCCGCAGGTTCAGCGTGGTCAGGTTCGGCGTCCGCCCGGTGCGCCGGCCTGCGTTGCTGCCTGCGCCGTAAAACCTGCCCGCCCGTGCGGGGTCCGGCAGATTGCCGAGCAGCACGCAGCCGATCCGGGGGAACCTGCGCTGCAACCCGCGCAGCATCCGCGCCGCCGTGTCGTCTGACAGGTAGGAAAAGCTGCCATAGCACACCGCCTTGGTGAAGCGGGTAGGGTCCGCCGCCGTATCCACCCAGTCCGCCGCGTCGGCTATGACATACTGGCGTGACGGCGCGGCGAAGTACTCCTGCGCGACGCCGATCAGATACTCTGACACATCGACGCCGACCCCTCCGGCACAGCGTTCGAACAGCCGGTCTGACAACGCGCCATTGCCGCAGGCCAGGTCCAGCAACACGTCGTCAGGTCCAAGCCCTAGCGATGCAATCACCGCAGCCACAATCAGGTCGATTTGCATCTCCGGCACAGGGCGACCATGGACGGTGCGCCGGACCTGTCCCCAGAAGTCTGTCCGCAGCCGACTTTTGGCATGAGTGTCATAATTGATCCATTTCGTTAGGAATAGCATAATTTATGACCTTCTCAAACTAATTTGTGGGACGATAGAGACTTTGTAGTTTGTCCTTAGGCCGTGCCGGGTGGAACCGGGCGACGCCGGCCAGCGCGGAGCAGACACGGCCGATTTCGTCGCTGGCCAGGTCCTGCCAGAACGGCAAGCCGGTGCAGCGCTGGGCCAAATCCTCGGTGACGGGCAGCGGCTGCCGTGGGCAGTCCCGGTAGGCTGGCTGGCCATGGCAACCCGGCCCCCACCAGCGCAGGGTGCTGATGCCCTGCTGGGCCAGGGTCTCAACGTCGAGATCCACAGCCTGGTCCCGCGGCATCAGGACGTTCAGCGTGGACGAGACCCAGTCCCCAGCGGAGCCAGGGTCGAATCCGGGCGCCGCCTCGCAGCCGCGCAGTCGCTGGCCATAGCACCGCGCCGCGGCGGCCCAACGCCCGCGCGCATCCCGCCAGGTATCCAGCCCGGCCAGGCCCACGGCGGCGGCATATTCGGACAGCTTGGCGTTCACCCCCGTCAGCTCCGCCGAGCGCGTGCCGAGGAAGCCGAAGTTGGCCAGGCGGCGCACCCGTTCCAGCCACGCAGCGTCCCGGCAAATCAGGGCGCCGCCCTCGCCAATGCCGAACACCTTGGTGGCGTGCAGGCTGACGGCGATGGGGCAGCGTCCGGCCGGCATCGGCCCGCCGGCGCGCAGGGTGTCGAACGCTGCCGCGCCGTCGATCACCAGCGGCAGGCCGGTCGCCGCCTGCACCTGGTCCCACGCCGTCAGGTTCAACGGGGCGCCAAATGGCGACACGATCAGGATGGCGCCCGCCCCAATTTGGCCCGCCAGCGCCCGCACCTCGGCGGGGTCGGGCGCCCAGGTGTCGGGGCGCACGTCCACGAAGTGCGGCACGAGACCGGCCGCCCGCACGGCCCCAGCACTGGCGGCAAAGGTCCAGGACGGCATCAGGCAGCGACTGCCCGGCGCCGCGCCGCTGGCCAGCAACGCCAGGGTCAGCGCCGAAGTGGCGTTGGACAATAATACGACCTCGGTGGGTAGTACGCCCCAATGCGCGGCCAGGCCGGCCTGGAAGCGCCGGGTCAGCGGGCCGTGGTTGGAATACCAGCCGGCGTCGTCGATCTCGCGCAGGTAGGGCAGGATGCGTGCAGCGGATGGCAGTCGCGGGCGTGCGACGGGAATGGTTGCAAGCGGGGTCGAGGCAATTACAGGTTGCGGCGCGGAAGTAACCGCAAGCTGCGGCGCAGATGCGACCGCAAGGTGCGGCGCGGACATCATGCCGCGTCCAGGGCGTAGCCGGACATGACGCCCTGCATTCGCACCACCTCCGCCAGGTCCGTCATCGCGCCCAGGAACGCGGCGGGATCATGGTGTCGGCTGACCCAGCTCTGCGCCGCGTCGAGGCCGCTGTCTGACGGGGCTTCACCGCAGGCCGCCTCCGCCAACCGGTCCGCCAGGTCCGGCATGTGCCAGTCGAAGCCGCTGTAGCTCGGCAAGGCATCCAGTTGGGCGCAGGCATGGTCGTTGGTGTCCGACACCACACGGCACCGGCTGGCGAACCCGCGCAGCACCCGCTCATGCGCGCCGCTGCCGAGGTTGGGCGACACGTTCACCAAGACCTGCGTCTCGGCATACAGCGCGTCCAGCCCCACCGCATCCATGGCCGGCAGGAAGCGCGCCCGCCCGCCCAGCCCGCTGACATGCGCCCAGCCATTGCCGATGATGGTGGCCGGCAGCGGCAGCAGCGCCCGCGCGACCGCCGTCGCCCGCAACGCGCGGATGTAGGTGTCCAACTCGTGCAGCAGGCCGAACAGCAGTTGCCTACGCCCATCCAGCACCAGGCCGTGCGCGGCCAGGCACGCCTGCACCGTTAGCAGGATCGGGCCGGTGGCTTGGGCGGCCAGGCTGTCGGCGCTGTCGTGCAACACCCGGCGCAGCGCCGCCGGCCAGGCGGACCAGTGCGCCCTCTGCTGTGCCGGGTCGCCGCCACCCTTGACGAACACCAGGCGGTGCGGGCGGCGGCTCCATGGCACGGTGCGGGCGGCCGGGTTGGGGATCACGCCCATCGGCAACAGCGTGGACATCTGGGCGGACCGGACGTGCGTCTTCTGCATCTCTAGCCACTCGCGGTAGATGTAGCCGTTGACGACGTGGGTGGAGCGGACCCGGTGGTTGACCGGCATGATGAACGGCGCGTCCGCCAGCACGGAGATGAACGGCACCTCCGCTCCCTCCCACAGGTTGCGCCCGCCGATTTCCAGCCGCGCGCCTACCCCGGCGTAGGCCCAGGCGAACAGGATGCCCTGGGCCATCAGCGCATGTAGTTGCGTGACGAAGCCGGGGTCGGACAGGCGCAGGACGTGGCCGTGCAGCCCGGCGGGCAACAAGGCCATGAAGCGGCGGCTCTGCACTTCGAGGATGCCGTTGGCATTCTCCCCGACAAGGGCGACGACGTTCGTAAGGGCGGGGTTGATGGGGGCTGGGGTGGTGCGGAGCTGGGCCATTTTGGCGGGATCCTCTGGCGATCCCGGCACATTACGGGGGGAGGGGTGAAGGACTGGTGAATGGCAGCGTTTGCCGTTCGTTCATCCTCGTGCGGTAAACCGATGCCTCCTCCCCGGGGAAGGGCCGGGGTGAGGGGGTCTCACGGCGTAGACGCTGGGCCGGACGAGGTGCGCCGTTGCGGTAGGGGCGTGCCCTGCTCCGTAGAAGACCCCCTCACCCCGGCCCTCTCCCGAGGGGAGAGGGAGAAATGGCAAAGGAGATGCGGATGGCACGACAGGCGGCATGGAAGGCCCAAACGCTGTTCCGGCGTGGCGCCGGGCTGCACGGGGCGGGACGGCTGGGGCCGGCGGTGGCGGCCTACCAGGCCACGGTGCTGCTGGCGCCGGACCATGCCGCTGCTCTCAACAACCTTGCGGCGGCGCTGGGTGCGCTGGGCCGCCATCCGGAGGCCGTTGCCGCCTGGGAGCGCCTGGCCCGCCTGCAGCCCAGCGATGCCAGCGCCGCAGCCGGCCTGGGCGCGGCCCTGCTGGCGGCGGGACGCCCCAGCGAGGCCCTGCCGTCGCTGGCCGCCGCCGCCATCCGCCATCCCGCCGATCCGCGGTTGCCCCGCCTGCTGGCCCGCGTGCTGCTGGCGCTGCGGCTGCCGGGTCCGGCCATCGGCGCCCTGTATGCCGCGCTGGAGCTACGTCCGGATGACGCCGGGCTGCTGTTCGAGCTGGCGGCGGCGCTGCTCGGCCACGGCCAGGCTGCGCAAGCCCTGCCGCACGCGCAATCCGCCGCCCGCCTGCACCCCTCCGCCCCGCACGCCACCAATCTGTGCTGCATCCTGATCGACCTCGGCCGTCATGCGGAGGCGCTGGCCGCCGCTGACGACTGCCTGCGCGCCCATCCGGGCTGTGCGGAGGCGCTGGTCAACCGCGCCATCGCCCTTGAAGCCATGGGCTGCCTCGATGCGGCGGAGGCGGCGGCCCGCGATGCCCTGGCCGCGGCGCCGGGCAACCCGGTCGTGCAGCACCACTTGGCCGCGACGCTGCTGGCCGCCGGGCGCCTGACGCCGGAGGCCTGGGGGCTGTATGAGGCCCGGCTGCGCCTGCCTGGCGTCCGCCCCTTGCCAAATAATCTGCGCTGGGACGGCGGCCCGCTGCACGGGCGTACCCTGCTGCTCCATGCCGAGCAGGGACTGGGCGACACCCTGCAGTTTGCCCGCTACGTGCCCCAGGTCGCGGCAACATGCGGCGGCCGGGTGCTGCTGGCGGTGCAGCCGGTGCTGGTGCGGCTGCTGCAGGGAACGCCGGGGGCGGACGCGGTGGTTGCCGCTGGCAAGGCGCTGCCGTCGTTCGATGTGATGCTGCCGCTGCTCAGCTTGCCCGGCGTATGCGGCACGACGACTGGCACCATCCCGCCGCCGCTGCCCTGTGTCCCACGCGGGCCGAGGGCGCCGGGTCCGCTGCGGGTGGGCCTGGCCTGGGCGGGGGGTGCGGCGTTTGCCGATGATCGCCACCGCTCCCTGCCGCCTGTGGCCCTAGCGGCGCTGGACGGCCTGCCTGGCGTGCAGTTCTTCGGCCTGCAACTAGGGGCGGACGCGATGCCGCCGGGGCTGGCGATGCAGGATTTGATGGCAGGGGTGCAGGACTTCGCCGACACGGCGGAGCAAATGGCGGGGTTGGACCTGGTGATTGCCGCTGATACCGCGGTGGCGCACTTGGCGGCTGGCCTTGGCCTCCCGGTCTGGCTGCTGTCGCGCCACCGCGGCTGCTGGCGGTGGGAACACGGGCGGGCCGACAGCCCCTGGTATCCGACGCTCCGCATCTTTCGCCAACCGCGGCCCGGCGACTGGGGCGCGGTGCTGCTCAATGTGCGGGCGGCGCTGGCCTGCATTGCCGAAACAGACGATGCTGTTGGGCGTTAGCGTGCCCGAAGGAGATGACGATGGAACCGATGAAGCCAATGGCGCCGATGAAGCCCATGGAATCGATGAAGCCGATGGCCAGCACGCCGCCGTGGTGGCCCCAAGACCTGGGATCGCCGTCCACCAGCGGCTCGCAGAACAGCCTGCACTACGCCTTCTTCCCGGAGAAGCGGCGGCTGGCGATCCAGCGCGACGGCAAGGTGACGATGTACGACACCGCCGACCATAAAATTGGCGGCGTGTCGCAGCAGCAGAGTGGGCACCAGAGCGTGGCCTTCACCAGCCAGCACGGCACGGTCGATCTGGACCAGCTAAAGCAGGTTTAGCCCCAAGCGGGCGTGGAATCCCGGCGTTGCGGATCACGACGGCGGGCGGTGAGGCATTGCGCCCGCACATCCCGGCGCTGGCCCGGCTGCGCCAGGCTGTCTTCCGCGATTGGCCGTACTTGTATGAGGGCACTGAGGCATATGAGGCTGGCTACTTGGCCCTGTATGCCCAGTCCACCCATGCAGCCTTGGTGATCGCCTGGGATGGGGAGGAGCCGGTCGGCTTCGCCACTTGCCTTCCGTTATCGGACGAGACGCCGAATGTTGTAGCGCCATTCCGGGCAGCAGGGCTCGATCCGGCGGACTGGTTCTATTTTGGCGAATCGGTGCTGTTGCCCCCATATCGCGGCCTGGGCGTCGGCGTGCAGTTCTTCGAGGGGCGTGAGGCCCAGGCCCGGTCCTGCAACGCCTTCCGTGCCGCGTTCTGCGTGGTGCAGCGCCCCGCCGGGCACCCGGCGCGTCCGGCCGGTGCGGCGACGCTGGATGGATTCTGGCGCAACCGCGGCTACGCGCCCCGGCCGGGCTTGACCTGCACGATGCGATGGCGGGACTTGGGGGACGAAGGCGAAAGCGATCACCCGATGCAGTTTTGGACCAAGACGCTGTGACCAGGTTGCCATGACACTGCGTTTGGGCGTGCTGCACTATCCCATCACCCGCATTGCCAGCCTGGCTGAGTATGCCGCCAAGCTGGATCATCTGGTGGGTGGGGGTGCGGCAGGCGGCGGTGAGTTGCTGCTAATGCCCGAATATGCCTGCATGGAGGTGGCGGCGGCCTACTCCGCCCCTGGCTGCAGCCTGGATGCAGGGGTCGAGCGGGATGCGGTCTGCGCCGTATCCGCCGACATCGTCGCAATCATGCGCGCTGCAGCGTCAAGGCACCGGGTTTGGCTCGCGCCCGGTACACTGCCGCAGCGCACGGGCCACGGCGTGGTGAACCGCGCCCCGCTGATCCGCCCGGACGGCGCGATTGCTTTTCAAGACAAGCAGGTGATGACCCGGTTCGAAGCCGAGCAATGGGGCATCCGCGGCGGCGCCCCGGCCGGCGTGTTCGAGACGCCCTGGGGCCGCATCGGCATTGCCATCTGCTACGACGTTGAGTTTCCCGGCGTCGTGCGCGCGCAAATCGAGGCCGGTGCCTGGCTGGTGCTGGCACCGAGCTGCACCGACACCGCGCATGGCTACAGCCGTGTTCGCGTGTCCGCCCGCGCCAGGGCCATCGAGAACCAGTGCTTCGTCGCCGTGTCCCCGACGGTGGGAGCGGCGCCGTGGCTGGCGACGCTGGACGTAAACCAAGGCCTCGCCGGGGTGTACGGCCCGGCGGACCGCGGCTTCCCGGACGATGGCGTGATCGTTGAGGGCGACGGGCATGGCTGGGTGTGGGCCGACCTGGACCCGGCCCGGCTGGACGTGGTGCGGCGGGACGGGGCTGTGCGGAATTTCGCGGATTGGCCGCCGGGCTGGCGCGGGCCGCCGGCCGGCGTGAAGGGGTTCGAGACATGATCAATGCCGAGGCGCTCGTGCGCGCCTACTATGACGCTTTCAATGCAGGGGACACCCCGGCGCTTCTGGCCCTGCTGACCGAGGACGTGGAGCACGGTATCAACCAGGCCGGGCGGGAAGTGGGCCGCGACGCCTTTGCCCGTTTCATGGCGGGCATGGACGCCTGCTATCGGGAGCGCCTGACCGACCTGGTCGTGCTGACGGAGCCGACCGGCACCCGCGCTGCGGCGGAGTTCACGGTGCACGGCGCCTATGTCGAGACCGCGCCAGGACTGCCGGCGGCCACGGGGCAGACGTATGTGCTGCCGGCTGGGGCATTCTTCACGTTGCGGGATGGCCGGGTGGCGCGGATCGACAACTTCTACAACCTGTCGGCCTGGCTCCGCCAGGTAAGCTGACCTTCTCCCTCTTCGGGAGCTACGGCATTCATGCATCGTGAGTTGCGCCTGTGGCGGTAACAGCCGGCCGGCAAGCGGTGTCGTAATGCTCAGGTGGCCACCGCCGCCGCGCTGCGTCCTTCCCAGGAAGGGCGCACCAAGCCACAGCATAACCCACACCCGCCGGGTTTGCCGGCCTGGCTGAGTTGGGTCATCGCTTGCCTGGGCGACTGGAACTGCTACGGCCGGCCGCCAGGACCCGAGACCAGGCGCACAGGGTGGGACCGGTTCGCCGCCATGGCAGAGGGCCAGGCCCTCGTACCGCAAGCTACTCACGATGCATAATGCCGTAGCGGAGGGAAAAGGAGCAGAGGCGGCGATTGACGGCGCGGCGGGCCGGGTGAACATGCGGCATGGATGAACTCGTTACCATTTTATGGACCATTGGAGCGCTGATCCTCACGGGATGGATTTTTGGCGTTGCCGCGTTCGTCCAGGCTCGCCGGGCTCGGGCTGAGATCCGGGAGCTGCGGAACGTGGTTGCCCGCCTGGCGGTGCTGTCGGCGCAGCCGCTGGCCGCGTCGCCGGAGCCGCAGCAGGCTGTGTCGGCCCCTGCCGTACCGGCCCCGGTTGCGGAGCCTGTCCCGCTGCCCGCTCCGTCCCGGCCCCGCATCGACATCGAGCAACTGCTGGCCCAGCGGTGGGGCGTATGGCTCGGCGCCGCCGCGTTGCTGCTGGCGGGTGTGTTCCTGGTGCGGTTCGCGGCAGAGCAGGGGCTGTTCGGCCCGGGACCGCGCTGCGTCATGACGGCGGTGCTCGGCACGGTGCTGGTCGGTGGCGCGGAGCCGCTGCGGCGGCGTCAGGGGCATGGCGCCGCCGTGCCCAACGCCCTGCCCGGCGCCATGGCGGACCAGGTGCCGGCCGCCCTGGCCGCGGGCGGCGTCGCGGCCTGGCTGACGGCGGGCTATGCTGCGGGTCCGCTGTATGGGCTGGTCGGCAGCCTGGCGGCGTTCGTCCTGATGGCTGGCGCGGCCTGCGGCGGGCTGGCGCTGTCGCTGCGCTTCGGGCCGCTGGTGGCGGCGGTTGGGCTGGCCGGGGCATTCGGCACGCCGCTGCTGGTGGGGTCGGCCGATCCCTCGGTCCCAGGGCTGTTCGGCTACTTGCTGCTGGTGTCGGCGGCGGCGTGGGCGGTGGTGCGGTTTTCGGCCTGGTCCTGGCTGGGCTGGGCGGCGGGCGCGGCCGGGGCCGCATGGGTGCTGGCCTTCGCGCTGGACGGCGGCGGCCCCGATGCCTGGGCACCCGCGCTGTTCGTCCCCGCCGCGGCGGCGCTGACCCTGGCGCTGCTGCCCGGCGCCGCGCTCGACCACCCGGCGGGCCGCCGCCTGTCCTGGGCGCCGTTCCTGTTGCTGGGCCTGGCCGGGCTGCTGCTCGCCATCCGCACCGGGGATGCAACGGCACGCATGGGCGTGTTCCTGCTCGCCCCCGTCGCCATCGCCAAGGGCTGGGCCGAACCGCGCCTGGCCCGCCTGCCGCAGCTTGCGGCGCTGCTGTTCCTGCTGGTGCTGCTGACCTGGGCGCTGCCGTCCTGGCAGCCCACGGGGGAAACCCTCAGCATCGAGGGTGCGGTGCAGGCCGTCCTACCCGGGGCCTGGGCGCCGGACGCCATACTGCCGTTGCTGGAGACCGCCGCCGCCATGGCCGCCTGGTTCGCCGCCGCCGGGCTGTTCCTGGAACGGCGCACGCCGAATCCGCTGCCCTGGGCGGCGCTGGTGGCCGGGGTTCCCGTTCTGGCGCTGGGCGTGACCTTCGCGCAGGTGGGCCGGTTCCAGCCGGTCGCCGCCTGGGCCGCAGCCGCGGTGGCTCTAGCGGCTGCCCTGGCCGGCGCGGCGGCGCTGGCCCAGCAGGAAGGTTCGCTGCAACGGGCCGGCGTCCATGCGGCGGGGTGCGTGGCCGCCCTGGCGCTCGGCTGCGCCATGCTGCTGGGCGGCCAGTGGCTGACGCTCGCGCTGTCGCTGCTGCTGCCGGCGCTGGCATGGATCGAGGGCGCGGCAGGGCTGCCGATGCGCCGGGTCGCGATGGCAGTGGCGGTGCTGGTGCTGGCGCGGCTGGTGCTGAACCCCTTCGTGCTGGCCTATGACGTCGGAAGCTGGCCGGTGCTGAATGGGCTATTGGCCGCCTATGCCGTCCCAGCGGCGAGCTTCGCCCTGGCGGCGGGCCTGTTCCGGCGGCGGGCGGACGACCTGATTGTGGCGGTGCTGGAGGCGGGCGCCCTGGCCTTCACCGCGCTGCTGGTCGTGCTGGAAATCCACCATGGCGCCACCTCCGGCCACCTGCAGGCGTTCGACCCCGACTTCGCCGAGACGGCCGGGCAGGTTGATGCATTGGGGCTGCTGGCGCTTGGCGTCATGTGGCTGGATGCGCGTCGGCCGCGGCGGGTGCTGGCGGTGGGCGGGCGGATCATCGGCGGCCTGGCGCTGGCCGGCGGCTTGGGGCTGCTGGTGCTCAACCCCGGCGTGACTGGCGCGGCAGTGGGTGCGCCGCCGGTGCTGAACGCGCTGTTGCCGGCCTATGCGGTGCCGGCGCTGCTGGCCGGGGTGGCGCTGCGGATGGGCTGGGGGCCGCGCCGGCGGCTGGCTGCCTACGTGCTGGCGGCGGCCTTCGCGTGGACGACGCTGGAGGTTCGGCAGGTGTTCCATCCCGGAGTGGTGTCCTTCTTCGACGCGCCGGCTGGGGATGCGCCGGCTGGAGATGCGGAGGTCTGGGCCTACTCGGGGGCCTGGCTGCTGCTGGGTGCGGCGCTGATGGCGGCGGCGCTGCGGACCGGGCAACGGGCGCTGCGGTTGGCGGCGCTGGGGCTGGTTGGGCTGGTGACGGCCAAGGTGTTCCTGTGGGACATGGCGGGGCTGACAGGCCTGTGGCGGGTGCTGTCCTTCCTGGGATTGGGATTGAGCCTGATCGGCCTGGGCGCGTTCTACCGCCGCTTCGTGCAGCCCGCGCCGGATGCGGTGGTGTGACCGGGGCGCCAATGCCGCCTGACTGGCCCCTTCTTCTCTGGGAAAGGGCCACGGTGAGGGAAGCGGCAGGGGCCGACCTCCGCCGAATCAGAAGAAGGTCCGCTCCCTTCCTGGCAAAACCCGGCCCTTTCGGCCTTCCTCACCCCGGCCCTCTCCCGGAGGGAGAGGGAGCAGGCAGGTTGGCGGAGTCCTTTTGTTACAAGCGTCAGCCCCGAGCATGGCGTGGGACGGTACGGGGCGGCGGCGTAGCAAGTCGTGCGCCCGTTCATGCTTCCCGGGCGCCGCTTTGTGGAGAAACTAATGCACAAGCCTTTTGTCCTCGCCGCCATGGCCCTGCTGGGCAGCGCCACCCTGGCTGCCGCTCAGCCGTCCCCGCCGCCTGCACCCCCGCCGCCGGCCTCCGACGCTCCAGGCCAGCCGCCACAGCCAGGCGAGGGGATGCGTGAGCGGATGCGCGGCCCCGGTATGATGCGCGAGGGCCACATGCACGGCATGATGCAGCAGGAAGGCCCCCGCGCCGCACGCTTCCGCTTCGAGAAGGACGGCGCGAGCGTCGGCATCGCATGTGCCAACAACGAGACGACCCGCGCCTGCGTGGACGCAGCCGGCATACTGATCGACAAGCTTGCGGCCCAGCCGACTCGCTAGGTTCCGACGCGCTAGGCTTCCACGGCGGGGCCGATCGGTCCCGCCGCCTCCTTGGCTATATCCTCCGCCGCCCACCCTGCCACGCGGCGCGCGTTGCCGGCCCAGGTGTAGTCCTGCCGCACCAGTTCCGCCCGGGCCGCCGTGCCCAGCCGGCCACGCAGCGCCGGGTCAGCGGCCAATCGCTGGACGGCCCGCCACAGCGCGCCGGGATCGGCTGGGTTGAACAGCAGCGCCGTGTTGTCGTGTTGCAGGATCTCGCGGATGTTCGGCTGGTCCGGTGCGACGATGGCGCGTTCGGCGGCCATGTAGTCGAAAATCTTCAGCGGCGAGGCGTAGGCCACCACCTTGGGCTGCAACGCGATATCGAACCCGGCCACCGCCGCCGGCACCAGCGCGTGCTCGACGATCCCCGTGAAGCGAACCCGGTCGGCCAGGCCTAGCTCGGCCGCCAGCGCCTCCAGGCCGGGCCGGGCCGGGCCATCGCCAACCAGCACCAGCCGCAGCGGCGCCGGGTCGGACGCCATCTGGCGGATCAGCGCATCCATGCCGTGCCAGTCGCGCACAAAACCGACGAAGCCTAGTGTCACCGTCGCCTCCGCCCGCGCCGGCTGCTCCGGAAAGCGGTCCAGCACGACGCCGTTCGGCACCACGCGCAACCGGTCCCGCGGCACCCCGGCCGCCGCGACCACGTCCGCCAGCACCTGCGTCACCGGCAGCACCCGTGTCGCCGACCGCCACACCAGGCGCTCCAGTGCATGGGCCACGCGTTGCAGCCGCAGCGTGCCGTGCTGCGTGCGCTCGGCCGCAAGGGGCGAGTTGACCTCCAGGTACAGCGGCAGCCCCGTCCGCCGCGCCAGCCAGGTCCCGGCGAGGAACAGCAGGTTGCAGCGCTCGTAGATCAGGTCCGGCTTAAAGTCCCGGCAGGCGCGGGCCAGGCGGCGGTAGGCCGGGACGTTGTAGGCCAGCTCCGCCGCTTCCCCGGCGGCGCCGGGCAGCAGGCGGCGCAGGCGGGCGACGGTGCTGCTCTCGCCGCCGAAGTCCGACGCCTGGTAGAAGCTCGGACCCACCACCAGCACCTCGTGCCCCTGTGCGCGCAGGGCGCCCACCAGCTCCTCGATGTGGACGCTCTGGCCGTCGCGGGACTGGATGCGGTGGCTGTATAGGATGCGCATGGATCAGCCCCCGGCTGGCGTCAGCGTCCATGGTGCCCTCTGGGGCGTTTCCTGGGGCGTCCCCGGTTCGCAGAACAGCGGCACCCCATTGACCAGGCGCACGTCCGGCAGCAGCCCCATCGCTGTCCGCAGCGCGCGGAACAGCGCGCCGTGCGCCACCACCAGCACGGGCGCCGGTCGGGCCAGGGCGCGGTTGACGGCGCCCACCGCCCGCACCCGCAGGTCGGCAAAGCTCTCGGCACCGTCCGGCGTCATCGTGCCGGCGATCCAGTCGTTGAACCAGCCCGCCATCGGCTGGCCCTCCTGCGAGCCGAAGCTGACCTCACGCAGGCCCTCCTCCACCTCGACCTCCAGCCCGGCCGCCTCGGCGACGATCCGTGCGGTGTCGTAGGCGCGGGAGAGCGGACTGGCGACGACGCTGCGGATGCCGCGGGTCCGCAGCAGGCCCGCCGCGGTGCGCGCCTGCGCCAGTCCGACATCGTTGAGCGGCACGTCGATGTTGCCCTGGGACAGCTCGCGCGCGTTCCAGTCGGTCTCGCCATGGCGCAGGTACCAGAACGCGCGCGGGGTGAGCATCAGGCGGCCAGGCCTTCCTGGGCGATCATGCGCTGGACGGCCGGGCGGGCCATCATGCGCTCGAAATGCGCGGCAAGGTTGGGCGGCAACGGCATTCCCATCCGCTTGGCGCCCCAGTACGACACGTAGAAGATGGCGCTGTCGGCCATGCTGTATGGCCCGGCGATCCACTCCTTGCCAGCAAGCTGCTTGTCCAGCACGGCGTAACCCTTCTCGATGATCTCGCGCCCCTGCGCCTTGACTTGGTCGTGCTCAGCCTCGTTGGGGCTGAAGAAGCCGGGGCGGAATAGACGGGTGAAACCCTGCATGTGAATGGTCGATACGGCGTAGTCCATCGCCTGCGCCCCGGCCAGCTCCGCCTCGGGGTCCAATGGCAGCAGCCCGGCCTCGGGGTTGGTTCGGGCGAGGTAGTGGGCGATGACCGGGAACTCGGTGATGATGGAGCCGTCGTCTCGCTGCAGGGTCGGCACCTTGCCCTTGGGGTTCAGGTCGATGAACGGCGGGCACCGGGTCTCGCCGCTGCGGGTGTCCAACTTGACCGCCTCATACGGCTTGCCGATCTCCTCCAGCACGACGTGGATGCCCATCGAGCAGGCGCCGGGTGCGTAGTACAGCTTCATGGCATGGCCTCCGTGTGGTGTTCCGTAGGGCGGTCGCCTAGGCAGAAAGGGCACGTCCTGCTCCCTCTCCCCCTTCGGGAGAGGGCCGGGGTGAGGGGGTCTTGCAGCGCAGCTCCCGGCCCGGGCAAACCGCTTCCGGCGACGCGCATGGTTCCCGGTATCGCAGCGGGCAAGGCCCCCTCACCCCAACCCTTTCCCGAAGGGGGAGAGGGAGTTGGCTCGGTCTTTATGCCATATGCACTCGTCCTGAATCTCCGGTTGGGGTGGTTCAATCGAATAGGCTGCTGACCGAGCTTTCGTCGGAGATGCGCTGCATCGCCTCGGCCAGGATGGGGGCGATGGTGAACTGGCGCAGGTTCTCCGCCACCCGCACCGCCTCGGTCGCCAGGATGCTGTCGGTAATGGTCATGCTCTCGATGGCCGAGGACGCGATGCGCGCCACCGCACCCCCGGACAGCACGCCATGCGTGACGTAAACACTGGTCGATTTGGCGCCGTTCGCCGCCAGCGCCTCCGCCGCGTTGCACAGCGTGCCGCCGCTGTCGCAGATGTCGTCCACCAGGATGCAGTCCTTGCCGCGCACGTCGCCGATGACGTTCATCACCTCGGACATGCCGGCGCGGTCCCGCCGCTTGTCGATGATCGCCAGGTCGCAGTTGAGCCGTGTGGCGATCGCCCGCGCCCGCACCACGCCGCCCACATCGGGGGAGACGATCATCAGCGGCCGGCCGGCGAACCGCTGCTTGATGTCCCGACTGAACAAGGGCGCCGCGAACAGGTTATCGACGGGGATGTCGAAGAAGCCCTGGATTTGCCCGGCATGCAGGTCCAGCGTCAGCACCCGGTTGGCCCCGGCCTCGGTGATCAGGTTGGCGACCAGCTTGGCGCTGATCGGCGTACGCGGCCCCGCCTTGCGGTCCTGCCGGGCATAGCCGAAGTACGGGATCACCGCCGTCACCCGCCGGGCGGAGGCGCGGCGCAGCGCATCCAGCGTGATCAGCAGCTCCATCAGGTTGTCGTTGGCCGGGTAGGAGGTGCTTTGGACGACGAACACGTCCTCCCCGCGTACGTTCTCCCCGATCTCGACGAACACCTCCATGTCGGCGAAGCGGCGGATGGACGCCTTGGCCAGCGGGAGTTGCAGCGCGGCTGCCACCGCTTCGGCCAGCGGCCGGTTGCTGTTGCAGGCGATGATCTTCATGGATGCGGTGGGTTCCGTGGCGCAGCGCCGCCAGGTGCAGGGGGATCGGCGTGGTGGCCGCCGGTTCATAGCAACGAGGGAACCACCTGTCACCCCGCCGTCATGTCAAGCTGGGTTATTTGCTGGTGGCCACTGCAGGATCTGCCTTTCCCGTGCCGGCGCGCGTGGCGGCAGGCGGCGTTGCGCCAGGCTGGACAGCAGGCTGGGCGGCGCCAACCTGGGCGGCGCCGGGCTTCGTCGCATCGGGCCGCCGCGCGCCTGCGTTCAGGATCACGTCGCGCACGCCACCCGCGGCGTCGGTCGCCACCGCGACCGCAACGTCACCCCAGTATCGGTCCAAGATGCCCGGCGGCACCTCGTTTAGCTGCACGATGCGCCCGCGCTCCGCCGCTGCAGCATCGGCGTTGTTCACGAACCACTGGACCTCGATCCGGGTGGTGTTGCCGGCGCCCTTGGCGGTGTGGACCTCGCCGCGCAGGGTGAAGTCGGCGCCGGTGATGGTGTCCTGCACCACGAGGCCAAGCGTGGCCATCTTCGTCCGCATCACCGCCGGCAGGCTGGTGTTGCCGTCGCCGGGCGCGCCGGTCACGCCGGAGAAATAGATGCGGGCCGGACGGTTCATCAGGCTGTTGGGGTCGCTGAGCTGCCGCGCCGCCTCGATGCGGCCCAGCAGGGCGGCGATCCCCGGGGCAGCCTGCACGGCGGCGACCTTCAGGACGGCAGGGTCGCCGCTGGCCCAGGCGGACGTGGAAATGCCGCTGCCCTCGGCGGTGCCCTGTGCCTCGCCCTTCGGATTTTGCACGGTGTAGGTCGGCACCACCTGGGTGCCGCGCACCTCGGCGGACATGATCAGCGCCCAATCGCTCCGGCGGCGGCCGGGGCTGGCGGGGATTTCCTCGGCCACCAGGGCTTCTGCGACCGCGCCGGCCCAGGCGGCGGCGGCGGCGTCGGACAGCAGCGACTCGGCCGGGACCGGGACCGACAGGCGCGACGGCGGCGGCTGCGCCAGGCGGGAGGCGAGCAGGCCCGGCCGCCCCTTGAATGGCTGCGGCAGATCCCCGCAGGCCGCCAGCGCCAGCAGGGCCGCCAGCAGCCCTAGAAGCCGTCTAGGTGAAGACACAGGTGGCCAGCCCGACGAGCATGAACACGATCACAAACAGCAGAAAGTAGGGTCCCATGGAAGCCTCATAGCATGATGGTTCGGCTGCGCTGATACCCAGCCAACCCAGGGGTCTTGTACGGCGACGGGAGCATGGTCATTGCGGGCCGCGCTTGCGGCGTGGCAATCCAGGGGGGTGAACACCGTCCGTGCGGCTCTGGAGCGCCACGCCGAAGCCGGCTCGCAACGACGGCATGCCTGCAACGGCATGTCTTCACTGGCAAGGCTGGGGCGACCGGAGTCACAGCACGACAGCCGAGACGTGCCTCACAGCACGATGGCGGACATCTGGTGGCCGATGGCCCCGCCGCCGGCCAAGGTGCGGCGGCGGTGGCTGAAGAAGCGCTCGGGGTCGGCGGCGGTGTCGGCCGGCAGGGTATCCACCCCGGCCACCCCGACCAGGCGGGCGGCGCAATAGCCGGCCAGGTCGAATTGCCAGTGGCCGGGCCGGGCACCCTCCACGAAGTAGCAGGCATGCCCGGCGTCGTTCGCCAGCACGGCGTCGCGCAGGTCCGCGCCGACCTCATAGGACGGCTGGCGGATGCATGGCCCGATGGCGGCGGCGATGCGGCCCGGGGCGGCGCCTAGCTGCACCATGGCGGCGACCGTGGCCTCCAGCACGCCGGCCACCGCGCCGCGCCAGCCGGCGTGGACGGCGCCGATGACGCCCGCCGCGGGGTCGGCCAGCAGCACGGGCGTGCAGTCGGCGGTGATGATGCCCAGGGCGACGCCGGGCCGGGCCGTGACCATCGCGTCGGCGCGCGGGCCGGCGCCTGCGGGCCAGGGATCGGTGACGACCGCGACCGCCGCGCCGTGCACCTGGGTGACGCCGAGCATGGTGCGGGCGCTGAGGTGTTGCGCCACCCGATCCCGGTTGGCCTGCACCAGGTCCGGCGCGTCGCCGCCGGACAGGCTGCCGTTCAAGCTGGCGTAGGGGCCGGTGCTGACCCCGCCGCGCCGGGTGAAGAAGCCGTGCCGGACGGGCAGGCGGGCGCTGGTGAGAGGCTCGGGGCCATCGGGGTTCATGGCTCGAACCCGGCGGGGACGGGCAGGGCAGGGTGCGCGATGGCGAACGCCTTGAACAGCCGGCCCATGCGGTCCGGCTCGGCCAGGCGCTGCGCGGCCTGGACCAGCGCGGCGGCCTTGGCGGGCGGCTGGGTTTGGGCCAGGCGGCCGGTGCGCTGGAACAGGCCGAGCCGCGCGAGGAAGGGGCCTTGCGGCACCGGGCCATGCACCGCGGCGGCGGCGGCGGCGTGGGCCAGGGCGGCAAAATTCACATGCGCCGTGAGGTCGGCCTCGCCGGGCGCCATCAGTGGGTCGGCAGGCTTCCCGGCCCGCAGCGCCTGCAGGCTGTCGCCGGGCGCGCTATCCGAGGGTCCATAATCCAGGAACAGCGCCGCCCCGCCGTCGCGTGCCACGCGCTCCGCCAACTCGGCGGCAACCGACAAGGCCGCCTCGCAAACCTCCTGCACCCTCTCCCTTCGGGAGAGGGCCGGGGTGAGGGAAGCGGCAAGCGCAGAGCCTTCCGACAACACAGAGCCTTCCGGCAACAGCGCCGGCCCCGTGCTGCCTTGAGGCAAAGCCGGTTCTGGCGGCCTTTCCCTCACCCCGGCCCTCTCCCGGAGGGAGAGGGGGAAGTCAGCGGGGGCCTCCACGAAACGGCCGTCGGCTATGAACCGCTCCATCCACCCGTCCTCCCTCCGCACGAACTGCCGGATCGGCAATGCGTCCAGGAACTCGTTGGCCAGCAGCAGCGTCGGCCCCGGCGGCAGCGTGTCCAGGCTGTCGTGCCACTCCGCCCCTGGCAGCCGCCGCGCCTGCTCGGCCCGCAGCCGCGGCGATGTCTCCACCAGGTGCAGCCGCAGCGCCGCCCGGAACGCCGGCGCGGCTTGGGCCACGGCCCGCAGCGCATCCGCCATCAGGGTGCCGCGTCCCGGCCCGCACTCCACCAGCAGCACCGGGTCCGGCCGCCCCATGGCCTCCCACGTCACGGCCGCCCACAAGCCCAGCACCTCGCCGAACACCTGGGTGATCTCCGGCGACGTGGTGAAGTCGGCGAACGGGTCGTGCGTCGCGTAGTAGGCGGCGTTGGCCCGCGCCATGAAGTGGTCCAGCCGCTCCATCGTCGCCCTACTCGGCCGGGCTAGGGGCAGGCGCCGCCACCGGCCGGGCGCGGGCGACCAGCCAGATGCCGGCCAGGACCATCGGCAGCGACAGCAACTGTCCCATCGTCACCGCGCCGCCGAAGTAGGGCGGCAGGAAGGCGTCGGGCTGGCGGAACGTCTCGCCGATGCTGCGGGCGATGGCGTAGCCGATCAGGAACACGCCCGTCAGGGTGCCGAACCGGCTGCGGATGACCGGGCTGCGGCAGAACAGGGACAGCACGATCAGCAGGACCAGCCCCTCCATACCCGCCTGGTAAAGCTGGCTCGGGTGCCGCGGCTCGAACCCGGCGGCGGGGAAGATCATCGCCCACGGCAGCCAGTCCGGCGCGGTGCGGCCCCACAGCTCGCCGTTGATGAAGTTGGCGATCCGCCCGAACCCCAGACCGATCGGCACCACCACCGCCAGGCGGTCGGCAAAGCCCAGCAGCGGGATGCGCTCGCGCCGGCAGTAGATGACCAGCGCCGTCACCACGCCCAGCACGCCGCCATGGAAGCTCATGCCGCCCTGCCAGACCGCGAACGCGCCCAAGGGGTTCTGCAGGTAATGATGCGGCTGGTAGAACAGCACGTAGCCCAGCCGCCCGCCGAGCACGACGCCCAGGGTGGCCCAGGTCAGGAAGTCGTCCGTCTGCACCTGCGTCGCCACCGCGGGGGACAGCAGCACGAGCCGGCGCATGATCCGCCAGCCCAGCACCAGGCTGCCGATGTAGGCCAGCGCGTACCAGCGGATGGCCAGCGGCCCGATCTGGACGAGCACCGGGTCGAACCCAGGAAACAGCAAAACAGGAATCATACATAACGCTCCGCACCCGCCAGGTGGTCCCGCACGTAGCGGCGGACCCCGTCCTCCAGCGGCGTGAACTGCCCGGCGTAGCCCGCGGCGCGCAGCCGGTCCATCCGGGCCTCGGTGAAGGACTGGTACTGTCCCCGCAGCGCCTCCGGCATCGGCACGAACTCCACCCGCCGCGGCTGCCCGGCGGCGTCGCACACGGCATGGGCCAGGTCGAGGTAGGTGCGCGCCGTGCCGGTCCCCAGGTTGAACAGGCCGCTGACCTCCGGGCAGTCCAGCAGCCATAGCAGCACGTCGGCCACGTCCCCCACCCAGATGAAGTCCCGCCGCTGCGCCCCGTCCTGCAGGCCGGGCCGGTTGCTCTGGAACAGCCGGGCCGGGCTGCCGGCGGCGACTTCGTCCCACTTCACCTTCACCACCGAGATCATCTTCCCCTTATGATACTCGTTGGGACCATACACGTTGAAAAACTTCAGCCCGGCCCAGCCCGGCGGCGCCGGCTCCCCCCGGTCCACCGCCGCCATCACCCGCAGGTCGAAGGCGTGCTTGGTCCAGCCATACAGGTTCAGCGGGCGCAAGCTGGGCAGCAGGTCCGGATCGTCGTCGAAGCCGGCGGACCCATCGCCATAGGTGCTGGCCGACGACGCGTAGATGAAGCGCACCCCCCGCGTGGCGCACCAGGCCCAGAGCCGCCACGACAGCTCGACGTTGGTTTCCCAGGCCAGGTCGGCATCGGTCGCGGTGGTCTCGCTGATGGCGCCCAGGTGGATCACCGCCTCCAGGGGCGGATGCGTGGCCAGGTAGGCGTCCAGCGCCTCTGGCCGCACGATCCGCGCCGGCGGGTGCCGGGCCAGGTTGCGCCATTTCTCGCCCCCGCGGCCCCCGGCGTCGCCGAGCCAGTCCACCACGACCGCCGGCTGTTCGCGCGCAGCGAGGCGGGCGTGCAGGTAGGAGCCGATGAAGCCGGCGCCCCCCGTCAGCAGTATCATGGCGTAACCAGGATCATGGGCGTGCGTTATAGGCAAGCCGGGCGGGCTGACATAGCCCCGGGCAAGGCGCATGTTGCAGCGGCGAGCACAGGAGAAGCCCCGATGACCGAACGACCGCGTTTCTTCGACGACCTGGCCGGCGTGGCCGGCGGTGCGTTCTCCGCCTTGGCCGGCATCCGCGAGGAGGCTGAAAGCATGGTCCGCGCCCGTGTCGAGGAGGCCATCCGCAAGCTGGACCTGGTCAAGCGCGAGGACCTGGAGGCGGTCATGGAGATGGCCGCCAACGCCCGGACGGGGCAGGAAGCCGCCGAATTGCGCCTGGCCGCGCTGGAGGCCCGGGTGGCTTCGATGCCTGGCACGGGGCCAGGCACCGGTGCGTCCAGCCCCAGCGCGACGGATGACGCCTCTGGTGCGTCCGAAGCCGACCCTGCCTCGTTGCCGCCGAAATCGACGCCCGCCAGCCACGGCGGCGGCACGTCCGAGGTCGCGCCCGGCACGATGCCGCCGGGCAAGCCAGGCTCCCCCGACCCGTCGCCGGATGGCGCACCTTAACGTTATCTGGAACGTCAGCCGGACGGCGCGCGCTGATCCTAACAGTTATTGGCTTGCTGGCCGCGCTGCCGCACCGGTAGCTTTGGCGATGGCGCGAGTCGGCTGTCCCTGGATCACCTGGGGATGTGCCAGCCGCGCGACGGCCCGGCCTGCCCCCAACCTGGGAGACCCCGCATGTCAGACCTGAACACCCACCACGCCGAGCCCGCGGCCAACCCCCTGGACATCATGGAGCAAGTCGTCGCCGCCAATGACTGGGCCTTCGACCGCCGCAGCGACCACGAGATGGCGGCCGAGGCGCCGGGCAAGTGGTGCGACTATGGCCTGTACTTCTCGTGGTCGAGCGAGATCAGCGCCATGCACTTCACCTGCGCCTTCGACCTGAAGGTGCCGGAGCGGCAGCGCACCGCGCTGTATGAGCTGCTGGCGCTGGCCAATGAGCGCCTGTGGATCGGCCACTTCGGCATGGACGCCGATGACGGGATGCCGCTGTTCCGCCACTCGGTGCTGTTGCGCGGCGCATCGACCGCCAGCGCCGAGAGCCTGGAGGACATGGTCGATATCGCCATCACCGAGTGCGAGCGGTTCTACCCGGCGTTCCAGTTCGTGCTGTGGGGTGGCAAGACCCCGGCCGATGCCCTGCAGGCCGCCATGCTGGAGTGCATGGGAGAGGCATGACGGACCCCCTGCCGCCTGGCCTGCCGCCGCTCCTGCTCCTGGGTGGCGGCAGGATGGGCGGCGCCATGCTGGCCGGCTGGCGGGAGCGCGGGCTGGCACCGTCCGTCGTGGTCGATCCTGCCGTGCCGGGGCTGGCTGGCCCGGACGTCCATGTGGTGCCGGATGCTGATGGCGTGCCTGCCGGGTTCCGCCCCGCCGCGGTGGTGCTGGCCGTGAAGCCGCAGCAGGCGGACGCCGCGGTTCCGCCCTTGGCCCGGTTCGGACCCAATGGCGTGTTCCTGTCCGTCATGGCCGGGCGCACGGTGGCCAGCCTGCACGGCTTGCTTGGCCCTGCCGCCGTCGTGCGCGCCATGCCCAACACCCCCGCCGCCATCCGCCAGGGCATCACCGTCGCCTTCGCCGGGCCGGGCGTCACGGCCGGGCAGCGGGAGCTGTGCGACCGGCTGCTGGCCTCGGTCGGCGAGGTCGCCTGGGTGCAGGATGAGGGCCTGCTCGACGCCGTGACCGCTGTGTCAGGCGGCGGGCCAGCCTACGTCTTCTTGCTGGCGGAGCTGCTGGAACGGGCGGCGGTCGAGCAGGGCATCCCCGCCCCCCTGGCCCGGCAGTTGGCCCGGGTGACGGTGTCCGGCTCCGGCGCGCTGCTGTCCGCCAGCACGGAGGATGCGGCTGCCCTGCGCGTTGCCGTCACCAGCCCGCGCGGCACGACGGAGCGGGCGCTGGCGGTGCTGATGGCGGAGGGCGCCTGGCCCGCCCTGGTGTCGTGCGCCATCGCGGCTGCCACGGAACGGTCGAGGGAGCTGGCGGGATAGGCTGCTTGGCCCTGGTCCTTGACCCCTCTCGCTGGCGCCTCTCCTTGGCAACGACTGCCGCCTCGCCTATGTCGAATTAATGGAAGACACCGATTTCGACCGTGCCCTGATCGCCGCCGTGTTCGACCAGGCCGCCCTGCGCGGTTGGCCGGATGTCAATATTGCGGAGGCTGCGCGCACCGCCGGGTTGCCGCTGGCCCGCGCCCGCGCCCGCTTTCCCGGGCGGGGAGCGGTGCTGCTGCGGTTCGGCATCATGGCCGATGGCATGGCGCTGGGGGCGGGCGGCGCCGAGGAAAGCCCGCGTGAGCGGCTGTTCGACATCCTGATGTCCCGGTTCGACGCCCTGCAGCAGCACCGCGCTGGCGTGCTGGCGCTGCTGGCAGCGCTGCGGTTCGATCCCGCCACCTCGCTGCTGCTGTATGGCGCGACGCTGCAGAGCATGAAGTGGCTGCTGGACGGCGCCGCCATCCCGAGCAACGGCATCGTCGGGACCCTGCGCATTCAGGGGCTGCTGGCGCTGTGGCTATATGCCTTGCGCGCCTGGGAGCGTGACGAAAGCCCCGACTTGTCCGCCACCATGGCCGCCGTGGACCGCGGGCTGGACCGCGCCATCCAGGCGGAGAACATCCTGCCTGGCCGCTACGTCTCGCCAGCGGAGGCTGCGGCCGAGGTGTTCGAGGCTGGCGGCCTGGTCGAGGACCCCATTGCAGAGGCCGACGCCGATGCCGAGACGAACCTGCTGCCGTCCCTGCCGCCCGACACCGATCCGCCCGCCTCCGACCCGCCGGCATCTCCGCCGCCGTAGCCGCAATGGACGATGCCTGCCGGTGCATGTTAAAGCAGCGTTTATAAAAAGGGGGATGCAACGATGTCAGACGATCCGGCCACCAAGATGCAGAAAACCATCACCGAGGCCGGCGCCGGCGCTGCCCAGATGGGTAAGAACGCGATGGATACCGGCATGGCGAAGATGGCCGAGTTCACCAAGATGTTTTCCGACATGAAGGTGCCCGGCATGGCGGCGATGCCCGACATGGATGCCTTCCTGGCCGCGCACCGCCGCAACATGGAGGTGCTGACCGCCGCCAACCGCGTGGCGTTGGAGGGTGCGCAGGCCGTCGCCCGCCGGCATATGGAGATCATGCAGCAGACGATGGCGGAGATGACCGAGACCATGCGTGACCTGTCCAGCCCAGACACTCCGCAGGCCAAGGCCGCCAAGCAGACCGAGCTGATGAAGACCAGCTACGAACGCGCTGTCGCGCACATGAAGGAGTTGGCTGACCTGATCCAACGCTCCAATGGTGAAGCATTGGGCATGTTGAACCAGCGCTTCGTTGAGGCGATGGACGAGGTGAAGCGCCTGGCTGAAAAGACTGGCACGTCGCCGGCCTCCTGAGCCGGGTGCCGCCTGAGCTGGGCAATGACTGTCCAACCTGTCCCGGTGCCGTCGGCGGCGGCGGGGCAGGCGGGCCTGGCGCTGTCATTCCCCCATGCATGAACAGGTCGCTTGGCAAGTGGGCACTGCTGGGGCGAATACTGTGCGGTATTTAATCGTAATGGATTGACTGCTCGGCTACGTGCTTGGTCAGACGCTCCATCCCAGCATGCACGGTGGTGTGGGCAACCCACTGCATCTCGCAGTTTTCGCCCGCATGAACGCAACGGTGCCGCGGCCGCAGCGACACACCAAGTTTCGGCCTTCTTGAAGTCCGAGACTGATCAGGCGTCATGTCCCGGATGGCAAGATCAAACGAAATCCGCACGTTGTCCCTGGTTCAAATCGTTAGGGCAGGCCGCTTGCGGCAGGATGCCAACCGTCCTTTGCCCTGACCGGTTTTCCGTTCCACGATTCGTCACTGCGAGGAGCGCTCGCGACGCGGCAGTCCAGGGAATGCAAGACCGAACCCGCAGCCCCTGCACCCCTGGGTAGCCGCACTACAAGCGCGGCCCGCAATGACGGCGGCAGACCTGACGCGGGAGCGTAAAGGCCACAGCAGATGGCGGTTGATATAATCGCCTAAGGGTCGCCAACGCCGTCTCTGGTCGCTGGAGCGTTGCTTCATAGGTGGTGCGCAACCGCGCCGTCGTGCTGCCCCAAGCGAAAGAAACCAGTTCTAATAATCAGCCTTCACTAACAAAGCATTAATTAACGCTTTGGTTACCTTCCTTAACAACATAAAACCACTTCCTAAAACAAACTGCGACTGTTCCACACCAATGTAGATTGGTTATTTGGACGCGTTCCACATTATGCTCCAAATTAGGCCCTCAGGGTCCCATTGGAGCGTCCGAATATGTCTGGCACCTTGATTACTGACCCCCTGTCCACCGCTGGCCTGCAGGCGGTGGCCGTTCCGGTCGTCGCGCCGGGCAGCCCCGTCCTGACGGTCGGAGCCGGCAAGGAATACGCGACGCTGGGGGCGGCGCTGGCGGCGTCCGTGGATGGCGACACGATCCTGGTGGACGCCGGCACTTACACGAACGATTTCGGCTCCGTCGGGTCCAAGGTGTCGATCATTGGCGTCGGCGGAATGGTGAATCTGGTGGCGACGGCCCAGCCGCCGAACGGCAAGGCCATCTTAACCGTCGATACCGACTGCATGATCCAGAACCTGTCCTTCTCCGGCTGCACGGTACCGGACGGCAACGGGGCTGGCATCCGCTATGAAGGTGGCAACCTCACCCTGCAGAACTGCGCGTTCAGCGGCAACCAGAACGGCCTGCTGTCCTCCCCCATTCCTGGCGGCACGCTCACCATCCAGCATTGCGACTTCGGCTTCAACGGCAGCGGCACCGGCTATACGCACAACCTGTATGTCGGCGCGATCGGCCAGTTGATCGTCGAGGACAGCAAGTTCCACGATGTCTCCGTCGGCCACGAGATCAAGTCGCGGGCGAACAACACCCTGATCACCGGCAACGTGATCGCCGACGGACCCACCAGCACCGCCAGCTACAGCATCGACCTGCCCGATGGCGGCAACGCGGTGGTGACGGGCAACCTGATCGAGAAGGGGCCGCAGGCCGAGAACCAGGCCGCAGTCCACTTCGGCGGCGAGGGCATTCCCTACGCCGGCTCCTCGCTGCTGGTGCAGGGCAACCAGTTCGTCAACGACCGCGGCGCCGGCACGGTGGGCGTGCTGAACCAGACGCCCATCGCGATCAACATCACGGACAACAGCTTCGCCAATTTCGGCAGCAGCAAGGTCGCCTACGGCCCGGCGCAGGAGACCGGCAACACCGACGGCGCCGGCGTCCTGCTGCCCGACGCCACCCTGGCCGGCATTCTACCCGGCAGCACGACGTTCTTCACCACCGACGCCGACCCGCACAGCTTCACCTTCACCAGCGGCGACACCGCCGTCCAGGGCGGCGCCGGGCACCTGACCCTCACCGCCGTGGCCGGGCACGTCATCGCCGTCGGCGGCATCGGCGGGATCGACTTCACCGAGGTCGGCAGCTCCGGCGGCAACCAGGTCGTGACCCTGGCGGGATCGGCCAACACCCTGACCGTCGGCGGCCAGGACAGCATCGACAGCGAGGGCACTGACACCATCACCACCGGGACGGGCAACATCACCGGCCAGGTCGGCGGCACCGCGGCCATCAGCGACGGCGGCGGCGATAGTGCCTGGGGCATCACCGGCACGGCGGTGGTCACGCTCCACGGCGGCGCGCCGCAGTTCAGCGTCGGCGCGCACGGCAACGTCTCCGTTCTGGGCCAGACGGACTTCACCGCCTTTTCCAGCAACGGCGGCACGGAACGCTACGACATCTCCCAGGATGGCACGGCGGATGGCTCCAATCCCGCCGGGACGACGAGGATGGCGGCAACCATCACGGGCGGCGCGGTCGTCGCATCGGTGTACAACGACCTGACCCACATCAGCACCTCCGGCGGCGGCCAGGGTGCGGTGATCCAATTGCAGGCGGGCGACGCCGGGATCACCAGCGGCGGCGCGGACACCATCTGGGCCGGGGCGGACGCGCTGACGACGCAGGTCTCGGGCGCGGCGGTGATCCATGCCGGGACGGGCGCCCTGTCGGTCTATAGCCGCGGATGGTCGGGGGCGACCATCTGGGGCGCTGCCGGGACCACGCTGATCGGTGGCGACACGGGGGGTGTCACCTACCAGGGCGGCGACCAGGCGAGCACGGTTCAGGCGGTGCTGTCGAACATCGCCCTGCTGGGCGGCGCCGGGCTGCTGACGGTGCAGGCCGGCGCACGCCAGACCATCACCGGCGGCAGCGGCGGCCTGCTGGTGATCGAGGGCGCCTGGAGCGGCGCCAACACGATGACCACCGCCAGCGGCAGCAGCAACGTGCTGCAGGTGAACAACGACACCGTCGAAAGCTGGGGCACGGACAGCATCACCGGCGGCTACAGAAGCACGATCTTTGTGCACGGCAGCGCGACGATCCAAGACGGCCAGGACGCCCAGGACGGCAACAACGTGGAGGTCATGGGACAGGCCACGCTGCTGGGGGGCGGAGGCGGGGACAGCGTCACCCTAGACCAGGGTTCCACCGCCACCATCCAGGCCGGGGCCGGCGGGCTGTGGCTCAACGAGGCCGGCGCCACGCTGCATCTTTCGATTGGCGCCGGCACGGCCGGTGCAGCCTCGGCGCTGGTGCAGGGAGGGTCGGCCAACGTGCAGGTGGGCACTGACGGGAGCTTGCAGGTAAACACCAACGCAGGTGCCAGCACAGGCGTCACCGTCGATGGCGGGCTAGTGGTGGCCAACGGCGCCGACCAGGTGCGCACCGGCGCCGGCAGCGCCTGGGTGCAGCTCCGGGCTGCCGGGGCCGAGGTCTGGGGTGGCTCGGGCACGCTGGGCGTGCAGGACCAGGATTGGACCAACGGCGACCAGCAGACCATCCATGGCGGCAGTGGCAGCCTGCACGTGCTGGACAACTGCGGCGCGCTGACCTTTTTCGGCGGCAGCGGCAACGCGAGCTTCGACGGCATCGGCGCCAGCCTCGCCATCCAGGGCGGCAGCGGCGGGGTCAGCGTGGCCCAGGCCGGCGGCGGCGCGTTAAGCTTCACCGGCGGAACCGGCAACGCCAGTCTTGGCCTGTCGCAGAACGGCGGCAGCATCCAGTTCGGGTCCGGCGCCGCCACGGTCACCGAGTGCGCCTGGGGCGCCGCCGTCGCCTATACCTGTGCGGCCGGGGAGGGCGGGGGCGCCCAGGTGATCAACGGCTTCCGGGTCGGAACCGACCGGCTTAATCTGCGCGGCGTCGGCCTGCAGGGCTTGGCGACCAGCGCCGGCTCGACCCTGCTGACGCTGACCGACGGCACCACCGTCCAGCTTGCCGGCGTCAAGGCCGGCGCCGTGAGCCTCGGCCTGTCCCTTGTGGCCCCACCCGGCGCGACTTCGCCCGGAACGCCTCAGCCTGGAGTCCCTGGGTCCGCCGCGACACAGCCTGCGGCGAACGGCCCGCTGGTGCTGCAGTTGTCCGAGGACGCCTGGCAAGGGGATGCGCAGTTCACCATCAGCGTCGATGGCGCGCAGCAAGGGGACGTGCAGACCGCGACCGCGCTGCACGGGCTGGGGCAGACCCAGGATGTCGCCCTCGGCCTGCTCACCGCCGGCGCCCACAGCATCGGCGTCACCTTCCTCAACGACGCCTGGGGCGGAACGGCGCAGACTGACCGCAACCTCTACCTTGATGGCGCAACGCTCGGCGGGCAGGCTGTGCCGGACGCGGCTGCACCGCTGTACTGGGATGAGACCGTCACCCTGCAGGTGACTGCGCCGGCTGCAACGCCCTCCATCACCGCCACGCAGGCTTCCACGGCCGAGGTGACTGGCGGCATCGAAGCAAGCACCGCCAGCTCGGCCACGCCATCGTTCGCGGTAACCGACACCTCGACCGGGCAGTCGCAGCAATCAGCTGGCGCCGCTTACGCCGGGCCGGTCGCCTCCCTGCAAAGCCAGTTCATCTGGGCCGGCGCTGACGGCATCGCGGTCACCGCGGCCAAGCCCGACGTGTTCCTGCATGGCGGCGCCGGCGACGATGCGCTGACGACCACGGGCGGCACCAACGTGCTGGACGGCAGCGGCGGCTCCAACTTCCTGGTCGGCGCAACCGGAGCCGATGGCGGCACCGACACCTTCTTCATCGACGGGCGCGCTGGGACGACCTGGAGCACCGTCGTGAACTTCCACCACGGCGACGCCGTGACCATCTGGGGCTACCAGGCCGGGGTCAGCACCCTGCCCTGGACCGCCTCGGAGGGCGCGGATGGCTACAAGGGCGCGACGTTCCACTCCGAGCTGGCGGGGGCTGGCACGGGGGTGAATGCTTCGGCGACCTTTGCCGGCATCAGCCTGGCCGATGTGCAGGCCAAGCTCACCACGACGAACGGGACCGTGGGCGGGCTGTCATACCTGAACATCGCCTACACAGGCTGATCCCCGGGCCGCAAAGAGAAGGCGACATGCCGGCTGGCATGTCGCCTTTCAAGCCGAAGCCAGGCCGCACGGGGCTTCAAACAGCCAGCAACAGACCGCCTACTGCGCCTGTGTAGCAGCCTGCTCCGCACGGATGCGTGCCTTGTCCCGATGCTTGATGTACGCACCGGTCGCACAGCCGGCGACTGCGCCAAGCACGCCATGCCCGGCCAAGTGCCCGCCCGCAGCGCCGACCGCGCCGTAGCGGAGGCATCCGCCGCCGGGCTTCGGAAGCTGGCCATTCGCTTGCTGCTGCCCGGTCTGGGAGTAGCGCGGATCACGGAGATTGTTCGTGCTGGGGTCCGGCAGCGGCTGGATCTGGTCGCCTTGAAAGCTGAACCCGCCGCCTTGCGCTGGGCTGCTGCTTTGCGCCTGCGCCATTGGGCTGGCCAGGCACGCCGCCGCGATCGCGGCCACTAGAAATTTTGATGTCATGCGCTTGTCCTCCATTGATTACGAAACCCGCAATCTCACCGAGAGTTGCACTCTAACCCTTGGCGCCCTGCACCTGCCGCTCTGCGACCTTGAACGCGTCCCGAACGGCGGTGTAGGCGTCCGGGTGGGCGCGCTGCTCCTTGCCGTGGTGCGGATCGTGGTTGATCGCCAAGTCCTTGCCGGGGAAGCCCAGCATGATGTGGACGCTGACATGCCCGTTTGGCAGTCCCCGGCCGCCTGACGCCTCCAGGGTCACGCGGCAGGACACCAGGTGCTTGCAGTGCCGTTCCAGCTTTTCAACGTGCTGGCGGATTTCGTCCTCCAGGGTGGGGGAGCCTTGCAGGCCGTGGAAAGCGATCTCAAGCGGACGGTCCATGCGGCGCCTCGGTCGGTTGTGTCGCAATTGAACGCCGAGGCGTCCGGAAAAATTACCCGGTCCTATCCCGCCCGGCTACTGACCAACTCCGTCACCACGCCGGGGTCGGCGAGGGTGCTGGTGTCGCCCAGCCCGTCCGTCTCATTGGCGGCGATCTTGCGCAGGATGCGGCGCATGATCTTGCCGGACCGCGTTTTCGGCAGGCCCGGCGCCCACTGTATCACGTCCGGCGACGCGATGGGACCAATCTCGCGGCGCACCCACGCCACCAGTTCCTTGCGCAGCGCCTCCGTCGGCTCCTCGCCGGTGTTCAGGGTCACATAGGCGTAGATGCCCTGGCCCTTGATGTCGTGCGGGTAGCCGACCACGGCGGCTTCGGCAACCTTGGGATGGGCGACCAGCGCGCTTTCCACCTCGGCGGTGCCCATGCGGTGGCCGCTGACGTTGATCACGTCGTCCACCCGGCCGGTGATCCAGAAATAGCCGTCGGCATCCCGCCGCGCGCCGTCGCCGGTGAAGTACAGGCCCTTGAAGGTCGTGAAGTAGGTCTGCACGAAGCGGGCGTGGTCGCCATACAGGGTCCGCATCTGGCCGGGCCAGCTATCGGCGATGCACAGGTTGCCCTCGACGGCGCCCTCGATGATGGCGCCCTCGCCATCCACCAGCACCGGGAACACGCCCGGCAGCGGCAGGGTGGCGGAGCCGGGCTTCACCGGGACGGCGCCGGGCAGCGGGCTGATCAGGATGCCGCCGGTCTCCGTTTGCCACCAGGTGTCCACGATGGGGCAGCGGCCCTCGCCGACCACGTTGTAGTACCACATCCAAGCCTCGGGGTTGATCGGCTCCCCGACGCTGCCGAGTACGCGGAGCGACTTGCGGCTGGTGGCCTTCACCGGGCCTTCGCCCGCGCCCATCAGCGAGCGGATGGCGGTCGGCGCGGTGTAGAAGATGTTGACCCGGTGCTTGTCCACCACCTGCCAGAAGCGGCTTATGTCGGGGTAGTTCGGGATGCCCTCGAACATCAGCGTCGTGGCACCATTCGCCAGCGGGCCATACACGATATAGGTGTGCCCGGTGACCCAGCCCACGTCGGCGGTGCACCAATAGACCTCGCCAGGCTGGTAGTCGAACACGAGCTGATGCGTGTAGGCAGCCCAGACCATGTAGCCGCCGGTGGTGTGCAGCACGCCCTTGGGTTGCCCGGTGCTGCCGGAGGTATACAGGATGAACAGCGGGTCCTCGGCCTCCACCGGCTCCGGCGCACAGTCCGGGCTGGCGGCGGCGAGCAGCTCGGCATAGTCCAGGTCGCGGCCGGGCTGCATGGCGACGTTGCCGCCGGTGACCTTCACGACGACCACATGCTGGAGGGTCGGGCAGTGCTGCAGCGCCAGGTCGGCATTGGCCTTCAGCGCGACCTTGCGCCCGCCGCGCCGGCCTTCGTCGGCGGTGATCAGCAGGGTGCTGCCGCAGTCGTTGATGCGGTTGGCCAGGCTGTCCGGGGAGAAGCCGCCGAACACCACGGCATGAATGGCGCCGAGCCGGGCGCAGGCCAGCATGGCGACCGCGGCCTCCACCACCATCGGCAGGTAGATCGTGATGCGGTCCCCCCGCTTCACGCCCAGGCCCTTGAGCGCGTTGGCCAGCCGGCAGACCTCCTCGTGCAGCTCGCGGTAGGTGACGTGGCGCTGCATGCCGGGGTCGTCGCCCTCCCAGATGATGGCGACCTGGTCGGGCCGTTCCTGCAGGTGGCGGTCCAGGCAGGTGGCGGAGGCGTTAATCACGCCGTCCTCGTACCACTTGATGCTCACGTCGCCCTCGAAGCTCGTGTGCTTCGCGCGGGTCGGCGGCTTGATCCAGGCGACGCGCTTGGCCTGCTCCAGCCAGAACGCCTCGGGGTCGGTGCGGGCCTGCTCGGTCATGGCGTGGTGATGCGCGGCGGTGACGTGGGTGTGCGCGGCGATTTCCGGCTGCACCGGATAGGTCTGGTCGGACATGCGCCCCTCCAAGTTTCTCGTTGGGGCCGGACGCTACAAGCCGGCGTCGGCGGGCACCAGTAGCACTCCGTCGATAACCTGCACGGGAACCGCTTCCAGCCGCGCGCCCACGCATGGCCCGGCGGTGCAAATGCCGTCCGCGATGCCGAACACCGCGCCATGCGTCGCGCAGCGGAGCCGCGTGCCGTCCGCGGTCAGGAAACGGCCCAGCCCCGCATGCATCGCCGAGTCCAGCGCGGTGCCGACATGCGGGCAGCAGTTCACATAGACGAACGCCGCCTCGCCCTGCCGCACCGCGAACAGCCCGGTGAACCCGCCCGGCGCCGCAGGAAAGCCGCGCGTGCTGCCATCCGGGATGCTGTCCAGCCGGCAGAGTTCGCGCATCACCCGACCCACCTCGCCAGGCCCATGATGTGCCGCCAGTGCGGGTCCGACACCGGGCTGACCGACAGGCGCGACTGGCGCAGCAGCGCCATCTCGGCCAGCGCCGCCTCGGCCTTGATGGCGGCCAGGGACACCGGGCGCGGCAGCGGCGCCACGGCGCGCAGGTCCACGCAGACCCAGGGGCCGGTCTCGGCGGTGGGGTCGGGGTACGCCTCGCGCACGACCTCGACGACGCCCACCACGGCCTTGCCGATGTTGGAGTGGTAGAAGAACGCCCGGTCGCCCAGCCGCATCGCCGCCAGGTTCAGCTTGGCCAAGTGGTTCCGTACGCCGGTCCAGGGTTCGGTGCCCACGGCCACATGGTGGTCCCAACTGAAGGCGTCCGGCTCGGACTTCACCAGCCAGTAGGCCATTATGCCACCAGCTCGCCGTCGCGCAGCACGGCGCGGTAGGCGCGGATCACCGTGGCCTCGAACAGCCCGGCGCGGGCGTAGGGGTCGGTGGCGGCGAAGCCCTCCGCGGCGGCGCGATCCTCGACGTCGATCAGCAGCAAGGTGCCGCAGGGGCGGCCGTCCGGGTCCAGCAGCGGCCCGCCCTGCACGACGCGGTCGGCGTAGGTCGTGAGGTAGGCCATGTGGGCCGGCCGGGTCGCCAGGCGCAGGTCCAGGCTGGCCGGGCGGTCGGTGCAGATCAGGGCGAATAACATGTCTTGGGTCCCCGTGCGCGGCGCGCGCATAACAAACATGCGCAGAGCGTGCATTAGAAACACTGATTGCGCACTGCACAGTAAGGGTTCCCAAGACGCCTTCAACTCCCCGGAAACGATGCTATCTTCCCCTCGTGGACGCCATAGCATACCCCCAGCGCCCAGCGCGCAACCTGCACCGCTTCGCCAATCCTGGCCGCTTCCTGCGCTTGGCCGGGAGGCTGCAACCATGGCTGAGTTGGCCTGCCCTGGTGCTGACCCTGGGCGGCCTGGGCTGGGGGCTGCTTGGGGCGCCGGCCGATTGGCAGCAGGGCGATGCGGTGCGGATGATGTACGTGCACGTACCCTCGGCGTGGCTCGCGTCGGCCGGGTATATCAGCCTGGCGCTGGCCTCCTTTGCGTCGTTGGTGTGGCGGCATCCGCTGGCGGATTTGGCGGCGGTCGAGATCGGGCCGGTGGGCGCCGGGTTCACTGGGCTGTGCTTGGCGACGGGCAGCCTGTGGGGCAAGCCGATGTGGGGCGCCTGGTGGGTGTGGGACGCGCGTCTAACCTCGGTGCTGGTGCTGTTCTTCTTGTATCTCGGCCACATCGCGCTGGTGCGCGCCTTTGACGATCCGGTGCGCGGCTACCGGGCCGGGGCGATCCTGGCGCTGGTGGGCGTGGTGAACCTGCCGGTCATCAAGTTCAGCGTCGAGTGGTGGAATACCCTGCACCAGCCGGCCACCATTACGCTGACGGGCGCACCGACCATGTCGCATTCCATGCTGTGGCCGCTGCTGGTGTGCGCGGTTGGCTTCACGCTGACGTTCGCCGCCATCGTCATGGCCCGCACCCGGGCGGCGGTGATGGAGCGCCGCATCCGCGGCCTGCTGATGGCCCGGGCAGAACGCGCATGACGCACCTTCCGTTCATCGCGGCGACCTATGCGTTGGGCCTTGCGGTGCCAATCGTGTTCGCCGTCGCGGCGTGGCAGCGCCTGGTGCGAGCGCAGCGGCGGTTGGCGGCCATTGATCCCCGGGCAGAGGTGCGGACATGACACGCAAGCGCCGCCGCCTGTGGATCGTGATGGCTTGCGGCATCGGCGTCGGCTCCGCCGCGGCGTTGGGGCTGACGGCATTCAGCGACAACATCGTGTTCTTCGTAGCGCCGTCGGACTTGGCCTCGCATGCCGCTTCGCCGGGCCGCACCTTGCGGCTGGGTGGCTTGGTCGAGGCCGGCAGCGTGCATCGGGACCAGGACCGTGGCCAACCGACGGCGCGGTTCCGCATCACCGATGGCCGGGCCTCGGTGGACGTGTCCTATGTCGGCATCCTGCCCGACCTGTTCCGCGAGGGGCAGGGCGCGGTGACGCTGGGCGTGTTGCAGCCCGATGGCACTTTTCGGGCGCAAGAGGTGCTGGCGAAGCATGACGAGACCTATATGCCGAAGGACGTCGCGGACGCCCTGAAGCGCACCGGGCAGTGGCGTCCCGAGCAGGGTCCGCCGCCGCCGGCCGCCACCTGGAATACGCTGACGACCGATAACACGAAGGCAGGCGGATGAAGCTGACTCTATCCATGGTCATTGCGAGCCGGATTCGGCGCGGCAGTCCAGGGCTGCGCGGGCTGTGCTTGCCATCCCTGGATTGCCGCGCCGCAAGCACGGTTCAGAATGACGGTGGTCAGGAGCGGCCCGCATGATTCCCGAACTTGGCCATTTTGCCCTAGCCCTGGCGTTTGCCCTGGCGCTGGCGCAGACCGTGCTGCCGATCTGGGGGGCGCACCGCAACGACGCACGGTTGATGGCGGCGGCGCCGGCCATTGCGGTCGGGCAGTTGCTGGCGCTCGGTACGTCGTTCCTGTGCCTGGTATGGAGCAGCGTCGCCGATGACTTCTCCGTGCTCAACGTGGCGGAGAACAGCCATACCCTGAAACCGCTGCTGTATAAGATCACCGGCGCCTGGGGCAACCATGAAGGCTCCATCCTACTGTGGACCTTGATCCTGGCACTGTGCGGCGGGGCCGTCGCGGCATTCGGGCGCGGGCTGCCGTCGGCGCTGCGGGCGCGGGTGATCGGCGTGCTGGGTGGCAGCAGCGCCGGGTTCCTGCTGTTTGCGCTGCTGGCCAGCAACCCCTTCGCCCGGCTGTTCCCGGCGCCGCTGGACGGACGGGACATGAACCCGCTGCTGCAGGACCCCGGCCTCGCCTTCCATCCGCCCATCCTCTACGCGGGCTACGTCGGCTTCGCGGTGCCGTTCGCCTTTGCGGTCGCGGCGTTGCTGGAAGGCCGGATCGACGCCGCTTGGGGCCGCTGGGTGCGGCCGTGGACGCTGGCAAGCTGGTGCCTGCTGACCGGCGGTATCGCACTCGGCTCCTGGTGGGCGTATTATGAGTTGGGCTGGGGCGGCTACTGGTTCTGGGACCCGGTTGAGAACGCCTCCCTGCTGCCCTGGCTGACCGGGACCGCGCTGCTGCACTCCGCCATCGTGGTGGAGAAGCGGGAGGCGCTGAAGGTCTGGACGGTGCTGCTGGCCATCGGCACGTTCTCGCTGTCGCTGTCCGGCACCTTCCTGGTGCGGTCGGGCATCCTGAACTCCGTGCACTCATTCGCCAACGACCCGACGCGGGGCGTGTTCATCCTGGGGTTGCTGGGGCTGGTGATCGGCGGGTCCTTGCTGCTGTTTGCGTTCCGGGCGCCCGTGCTGGCACCAGGGGGGCTATTCGCGCCGTTGTCGCGGGAGGGCGCGCTGGTGTTCAACAATATCATGCTGTGCAGCATCGCCACGGTGGTGATTACCGGGACGATGTGGCCGCTGATCGCCGACCTGCTGTTCGGCCATAAGATTTCTGTGGGCGCGCCGTTCTTCAATGCGACGGTGCTGCCGATGGCGTTGCCGGTGTTCGCCGCCATGACGATTGCGCCGACCATGGCGTGGAAGCGCGCGCAGTTGCGCCCGGCGCTGCTGCGGCTGTGGTGGGTTGCAGTGGCTGCATTGGCTGTCGGCTTGATCGCGGCGGTGGGTCCGGCGCATGGCCTCGCGGCGGCGGCGTTCGGGCTGGCAGCCTGGTTGGTGCTGGGCGCCTTTGCCGAGCTGGTCGAGCGCATCCGGCTGTTCCGCATCCCCGTCGGCGACAGCATGGCCCGGCTGCGCGGCCTGCGGCTGCAGACTTGGGGCACTGCGCTGGGGCATGCCGGCATGGGGGTCGTGGTAGCGGGGATCGCCGGCATGTCGTTCGCCACCGAGCGCGTCGTGCTCCTCCGCCCCGGCGAGACGGCGGAGGCCGCCGGTTACGTCTGGACCCTGGAGGGCGTGCGCGACCAGCCGGGACCGAACTACGAGGAGCGCGTCGCCACCCTGACCATCACGCATGATGGCAACCTGGTCGCCCGGGTCGAGCCTTCCCGCCGCACCTTCCCCGTGCAGCGCATGACGACCACCGAGGCGTCCATCCATACCAATGGCCTCGCCGACATCTACACCGTGCTGGGTGAGGAGCGGGACGGAGCCGCCGTCATGCGCCTGCATTACAACCCGCTGGCGCCATGGATTTGGCTGGGCGCGATGGCGGGCGGCGGCGGGTTGTCATTGCTGGATCGCCGTGCCCGGGTAGGTGCGCCTGCCCGGGCCAAGGTGCGGTCCGGCTCCGCAGTGGCGTGAGGGGGATGAGGTGAACCGCCGCGCTCTATTGCTCGCACCCTTCGGCGTTGCCGCGGTGGCTGGTGCAGGCTTCTTCTCCATCTTGGGGAAGATGAAGGCCGGGCGGTTCGACCCGCACGACGTGCCGAGCCAGTTGATCGGTCGCCATGTGCCGGATTTTGACTTGCCGGCGCAGGCGCCGGGACAGGGGTTTGGCAGTGCGGATCTGGTGGCGCTGGGCCGGCCGGTGCTGGTCAACTTCTTCGCAAGCTGGTGCGTGCCCTGCGTAATCGAGCATCCCGAGCTGATGAAGCTATCGAAGACGGGCCTGCCGATTTGGGGCATTGCCTACAAGGATACCGTGTCGGCGGCATCGGGTTTCGTGGCCAAGCATGGCAACCCGTTCAGTCGCATCGCACGCGACGCGCCGGGACAGGTGGCCATCGACTTCGGGGTGTATGGCGTACCGGAGAGCTACTTGCTGGACAGCCATGGGGTGGTGCGGTGGCGTATGGCCGGTCCGCTGACCCCGGACGTCGTGGATGAGCAGCTCCGCCCTGCGCTGGCGGAGATTGCGTGATGGGTGACCGTCTTCCCCCTCTCCCTTCGGGAGAGGGCCGGGGTGAGGGGGTTTTGCCGCGAGGACCGTTCCACTCCAATGCCGGACCAGTGCTTTCGCTTGAGAGGGATGTGCTTACCCGCTCCCTCACCCCGACCCTCTCCCGGAGGGAAAGGCGGAAGGCAGTGTTGATCCTGCCGTTTCTGCTGCTCCTGTCCGTCCCTGCCCACGCCATCAGCGACCCTAACGAGATGCTGCCCAACCCGGCGCAGGAGGCCCGCGCGGAAGCCGTCGGCCGCCAGTTGCGTTGCCTGGTCTGCCAGAACGAGAGCATTGAGGACAGCAACGCCGACCTCGCCAAGGACCTGCGCCGCCTGGTGCGCGGCCGCATCGCCGCCGGTGACGGCGACGACCAGGCGACCGCCTGGGTGGTGGCCCGCTACGGCGACTTCGTACGCCTGCGTCCGCCCGTGACGGCGGTGACGGCTGTGCTGTGGGCGTCCCCGGTGCTGGCGGTGCTGGCCGGGCTAGGCCTTGCGTTGCTGGCCCGGCGCCGCGCCCCGGCCCCTGCCGCCCCCTTGAGCGAGGCCGAGCGCCGTCGTTTGGATGCCCTGACTGGGTCATGATCTGGCTGGCCATCCTGTTGCTGGCTGCTGCCGCCCTGGCGCCGCTGTTCGTCGTGCTGCGCCGCCAGGCGGAGGCCCGGGGCGGCCGGGACCCCGCCCTGGCGCTGCACCGCGCTCAACTGTCCGAACTGGACCGCGACCTTGCCGAGGGCCGCATCCTCGCCGCCGAGCACGCGACTGCCCGGCTGGAGGTGCAGCGCCGCTTGCTCGCCGCGGCGGAAGGGGCCGAACCGGCGGCCAACCCGGGGGTGCGCTGGCCGCTGTTCGCGACCCTTGGCCTGGTGCCGGTCCTGGCGCTCGGGCTGTACCTGGTCCGTGGTGTGCCGTCCCTGCCATCTGCCGGGCCTGCTGCCGCCGCCCAGCGCCAGGCGGCGGAGGAAGCCGCCTTGATCGGCCAGTTGCGAGAGCGCCTGGCCACCATGGACCCCGCGACCGACCAGGCCCGTCAGGGTTACGTGTTGCTGGGCAATGTTGAGGAGGCTAGAGGCAACGACGCCGCCGCCGCTGCTGCCTGGCGCACCGCCCTGAAAGACAAGTTCGATGCGACGCTGGCCGCCCGCACGGCCGAGGCTACCGTCCGCGCCGTTGGCGGGGTCAGCGACAGCAGCGCCGCCCTGTTCCGCCGCGCGCTCGCCGCGGCTCCCCCGGACGCCCCATGGCGCGCGGTGGCCGAGCAGCGGTTGGCCGAACCACGAATACCCGGCGGCTAGGATTTGTCCTATTGTCGCACAATGACGTATCCCGAGTTCTGGCTGCGCTACCTGCGCGCCCATAGCCGCCCAGCCACCCGCGCCCTGCACTATGCCGGCAGTGCCCTGGCGCTGCTGTCCCTTGCAGCCGGCGTGCTTTCAAGCTGGCGCTTTTTGGTGGTGGCGCCGCTGATCGGATACGGCTTTGCCTGGGCGGCGCATTTGGCTCTGGAAGGCAACCGGCCAGAGACCTTCGGACATCCCTTATGGTCCCTTGTCAGCGATTTCCGGATGCTGGCGCTGGCCAGCGTTGGCCGCCTGGGGCCGTACCTGGCGCAAGCGGGAGTGCAGCATGGCCCGGCATAGGCTCCCGCTATTCCTGGGACTCCTGCTGGCTGGGTGCGCCGAACCTCAATCTGCCTTCATGGCTCGGCTGGCCGAGGACTGCGCCGCCGGGGACCAGGCTGCCTGCCACTTGATGCGTGCGCCGCCTGGCGCCTCGGCGTTTTCTTCGCTGGCGGACACGCAATCCAGATCGCGCGGGCTGGTGGAGGAGGACCTGGAGGCGATGATCCGCGGTATGGCCCAGGCGCATGAGGCTGGGCGGCTGCGGGGAGACGACTCCCGCTAGGGCAGCCCGCCCCAATGGATCGGCTGGGACGGGCTGTTTGTCACGCGGTTAGTAGCGGCGGTAGTACCGGTGCCGGCGATAATAGCGGCGATGATTGCGGTAGTAGTACTGCACCGGTTGAACAGCGGTTTGCTCATCGACGGCCACCGCAGGCTGCAGCATTGACGCCGCGAGGACGGGGGCAGCAGAGGCCTCGGCGGAAAGCATCGGCACGCCTGCGAGCACGCCGGTGATCAGTGAGAAGGCTACTAGGGCATTACGCATGGGACCGCCTTGGTTGTGAAACCTGAGCTTCGCATCATCAGCGGTGCAACGATAGGGTAAGTTCAAGGCAATTGTGCGCCATCCACCGTTTCCAGGTGTGATTGCCGACCGCGCCCTTGTGGACGTGCCATTTGGGGACAACGACTGGGCCAAGCCGGAGGCGGCCGTTCGCCGCGCGCGGCACCATGACGGACCTGAACACGTCCAGCAGCGCTGTCCCGGCCAGCCAGGCGCCGGCGGGTTCCTCCACCGCCGCAAGCACCGTCATGTGCTGGCCGTCTCCCCGGCCGCACCCGGCCCGGCTCCACCGAGATAGGACGCCACCACTCGGCCGTCCCCGGCCAGCGCCGCGCTCGGCCCTTGCAGCACGACGCGGCCGGTCTCCAGCACGTAGCCCCAGTCGGCCACCTGCAGGGCGGCACGGGCGTTCTGCTCGACCAGTAGGATCGCGCAGCCGTGGTCGCGCAGGTCGGCGATGATGCGGAACACCTCGCGCACGATCAGCGGCGCCAGGCCGAGGCTGGGCTCGTCCAGCATCAGCAGTCCGGGCCGGGCCATCAGCGCCCGGCCCATCGCCAGCATCTGCCGCTCGCCGCCGCTCAGCGTTCCCGCCACCTGGCCACGGCGCTCGTGCAGGCGGGGGAACAGGGCATAGACCTCCGCCACGGCCTGGCGCGCGGCGGCCCGGCCCTGGCGGCGCAGGCGGAAGCCGCCCAGGCGCAGGTTGTCCTCGACGGTCATGGAGCCGAACAGTTCCCGTTTCTCCGGCACCAGGCATAGGCCCAGGCGGACCCGCTCCTCGATGCCCAGCCGGCTCACATCCTGTCCGGCGAAGCGCACGGAACCGCGGCTGGCATGCACGCCCATGACGGCGTTCAGCAGCGTCGTCTTGCCCGCGCCGTTCGGGCCGATCACCGTCACGATCTGCCCGGCGCCGACCGCCAGCGTCACCCCGTGCACGGCCTCGACGCCGCCATAGGCCACCGTCAGGTCGGCAACCTCCAGCATCAAGCGGCGGCGCCCAGGTAGGCCTCGATGACGGCCGGGTTGGCGCGGACCGCGGCGGGCGACCCTTCGGCGAGCTTGGCGCCGAACTCCATCACCACCACGCGGTCGGCCAGGCCCATCACGAAGTCCATGTCGTGCTCGACCAGCAGGATCGTGACGCCATCCGCGCGCAGGCGACGCAGCAGGGCGGCCAGCGCCACCTTCTCGGCATGGCGCAGCCCGGCGGCGGGCTCGTCCAGCAGCAGCAGCACCGGGTCCAGGCACAGGGCGCGGGCGATCTCCACCACGCGCTGCTGCCCCAGGGCGAGGCTGTCGGCGGATTGCGCGGCGTGGTCGTGCAGGCCGACGCGGACAAGCTGGCGCCGGGCTTCGCCGAGCAGCCGCGCCTCCTCCGCCCGGTCCAGGCGCAGCAGGGCGCGCACCGGGCCGGCGGTGCCGCGTAGGTGGGCGCCGAGGGCGGCGTTCTCCAGCACGGACATGCCGGGCACCAGCTTCACGTGCTGGAAGGTGCGGGCGATGCCCAGGCTGGCGATGTGCGGCGGCGTGGTGCCGGACACGTCCTGGCCCATGAAGCGGACCTGCCCGGCGGTGGGGCGGGAGACGCCGGTCAGCAGGTTGAAGGTGGTGCTCTTGCCGGCGCCGTTCGGGCCGATCAGCCCGACGATCTCACCGGCGTCCAGGTGCAGCGCGATGTCGTTGACGGCGACCAGCCCGCCGAACGTCTTGCGCAGGCCGGTCGCCGCCAGCACCGGTGCGCCGTGGGCGGGCAGGATGCGGGCGGGCAGGAAGCGGTTGCCCAGGGATCGGTTGCCCAGGGCGCGGCTGCTGACGCGGGCCGGGCCGAACAGCCGGCGCACATGCGGCCACAGGCCCTCCGGAGAGGTCTGCAGCACCAGCACCAGCAGGATGCCGAACACGATTGTTTCGTAACTTCCTTGTTGCCCCAGCAGGCGCGGCAGCCAGGTCTGCAACTGGTCGTTCGCCACTGTCACCAGCCCAGCCCCCAGCAGCGCCCCCCACACCGACCCGGCCCCACCGACGACGGCCATCAGCAGGTAGTCGATGCCGGCGTTCAGCCCGAACGGCGTCGGGTTCACGCTGCGCTGCATGTGCGCGTACAGCCAGCCCGCCAGGCCCGCCAGCATCGCCGCATAGGTGAAGGCCAGCACCCGCGTCGCCGGCAGGTTGACGCCGAAGCTGGCCGCTGCCGCCGCACCGCCGCGCAGCGCCCGGATTGCCCGGCCCATGCGGCTGTCGAGCAGGCGCCGGGTCAGCAGCAGCACCAGCGCCACCGCCAGCCAGACCACGACGAAGTAGGCGCGGCTGCTGGTCAGCGCCAGGCCGCCCAGCCGCAAGGGCGGAATGCCGCCGATGCCATCGTTGCGGCCGAACAGGTCCAGGTTGCCGAACACGTAGTACAGGCTGACCGACCAGGCGATGGTGCCCAGCGCCAGGTAATGTCCCGACAGCCGCAGCGTGACGGCCCCGATCAGCAGCGCCGCCACGCCTGCCGCCAGCAGCGCCGCCGGCAGGGCGAGCCAGGGCGACCAGTGCGCCTGCGTGGTCAGCAGCGCCGAGGCGTAGGCGCCGAAGCCCATGAACGTCGCCTGCCCGAACGAGGTCATGCCGCCATAGCCCGTCAGCACCACCAGCCCGGTGACCACGATGCCCGCCAGGCCGGCGTAGTTGGCCAGCGTGATCCAGAAGTTCGGCACGCCGGGGATGAACGGCACGCACAGCCATCCCGCCAGCAGCGCCAGGGGCAGCAGCCGCCTCATCGCGGCCACGCCCCCGTCACCGCGAGCCGCGCTTGCGGCGTGGCGATCCAGGGGCCGCACACATAGCCCTGGATCGCCGTGCGGGAGCCGGCTCGCGATGACGGGTGCCCATAACGGGTGCCGGTGACGGGCGATGCGCTCATTCCTCCTCCGCCGGGCTGCGGAGCGAGCGCCACAGCAGCACGGGGATGATGGCCGTGAACACGATCACCTCCTTGAAGGCGCTGGCGTAGAACGAGGACAGGCTCTCCACGCAGCCCACCAGCACCGCCGCCAGCGCTGCCAGGGGATAGCTGACCAGCCCGCCGATGATCGCCGCCACGAAGCCTTTCAGCCCCACCAGGAACCCGCTGTCGTAATACACCGTCGTCAGCGGCGCGATCAGAACGCCCGATAACGCGCCGATCAGCCCGGCCAATCCGAAGGCGATCCGGCCGGACAGCGATGTGGGGATGCCCACCAGCCGCGCGCCCAGCCGGTTGACCGCCGTCGCCCGCAGCGCCTTGCCGGCCAGGGTGCGGCCGAAGCCATACAGCCCCGCCATCAGCGCCAAGGTGGAGCCGACGATCCAGACCGCCTGGCCCGGCACGATCATGCCCCCTAGTTCCAGGCGTGCGTCGGAGAACCCGGTGGCGCGGTAGCCCTCGGGACCGAACAGCACCAGCCCCAGCCCGAGCAGCGCCAAGTGGACGCCAATGGCGGCAATGAGCAGCACCAGCACCGACGCCTCCGCCAGCGGCTGGAATGCCAGGCGATAGAGGTAGGGTGCCATGGGGGTGACGATGGCAAGGGTCAGCAGCGCCTCGATCAGCACGCCGGGCCTGCGCGGCAGCAGCCAGGCCGCCAGAAGCACGGCAGCAGGAACCAGCAGCGTCTCCGCAGTCAAACCCAGCAGCACCCGGGGCGACAGGGCGTGGCGCGCCGCGGCCAGCCCGGCCAGCATCGCCGCCGCGCCCAGCGCCGCCAGCAGCCACAGGCTGCCGGGCAGGCGGCCATCGTCGAGCGCGGCATAGGTCAGCGCGCCATAGGCGACGAACTCGCCCTGCGGGATCAGGATGACGCGCGTCGTGGCGAACACCAGCACCAGGGACAGGGCGAGCAGGGCGTAGATGGCCCCGTTGACCAGCCCGTCCTGCAACAGGATGATCGCGATGTCGGTATCCATGCCGGTCCGTCTGCTCCCTCTATGCGGGAGTGTATAGGCCGGGAGCTACGGCGCGGCGCTGCGGTCCACGGCGAGACTCCCCTGCATGTCGGACGCTGATGCCGTGCGCTCCTGCCAGATGCGCTTGAGGGCGGAACCCAGGTCCGCCGCCAACTGCCCGCCGTCGCACAGCGGCGATGCTGCCATCGTTTGCCTCAAGCCAGCCCGCAGTGCGCTCAGCCCGGCTCTGTCAGCCCCAAGCGCATGGACGATGGCAACGTAGCCGTCGGCATCGCGGGCGACCGTGCCAGTCATGCCGGCCGCCGAGAGGGTGAGCAGGGAATTCCGGCTGGCCAAGGTCCTGCCCGGAAGCGTCACCACAGGCACGCCCATCCACAGCGCCTCCGCGGTGGTCGTCATGCCGCCATAGGGGAACGTGTCCAACGCGATGTCGGTCGTCCCGTACAGCGCGAACAGGCTGTCCCGTGCGACCTTGCCGGTGAAGGACAGCCGGTCGCCGTCCACGCCGGCGGCGGCGAACTGGCCGCGGATGCGCTGCTGCACGCTTGGAAATTGATATCCGTCATAGACGAACCGGATCGACGATCCCGGCTCATGCAGCAGCACGCGGGCCCAAAGCGCTGCGACCTCGCCGTTGACCTTCACCGGGTTGTGGAAGGCGGCAAAGGTCAGGGGGCGGCTGTCGCCTGCGGGAAGCGGTGAAACCTCGGGCGCCGTCGCCGGCGGGTCGAAGCAGATGGACGAGCAGGGCAGGCGCAGGATGCGCTCGACGTAGTACCCATCGTCGCTGGCTGGGATCAGGTAGGGATCGGCGACCAGCCAATCCATCGTGCTCAGGCCCGTCGTGCCGGCATAGCCGAGCCAGGCGATCTGCACCGGGGCGGCACGGCGGGCAAAGACCAGCATGCGCGATCCGGCCGTATGACCCGAAAGGTCGAGCAGGATGTCGATCCGGTCCTGCATGATCTGGCGGTGCAGGCGCTCGTCCGGCCAGCCGGCCGTCCCATGCCACGCCGTTGCCGCCCGGGCGAACCGGCGGGACACCGCGTCATCGACTCCGCCGCCGTAATAGGCCGTGATGTCGAACTCGCCTGGATCGAGCGCCTCGAAGGCACGGATGGTCAGGAACCCGACGGGGTGGCTGTGCAGGTCGGCGGACACCACGCCGATGCGCAGCTTCTGGTCCGGTTTGGGCGCGTCCTGCCACGGTGTCGCAGGGGGCCGCAGCGTCCGGGCCACCCGGTCGTTCCAGAGGCAGTTCAGCCGCAGGAGTTCCTCGGGCGTCGCTGCCGGGTCGTAGAGCGCCGCCAGCAGGCGGTTCCCCCACACGGCGGAGTCGTCAGGCCACCGGGCAAGCCATGCCTCCGAGCTGGCAATTGAGGCGGCGACATCGCCAGTCCGCAGCTCGATGTCGCCGAGATTGATCGGCGGCAGCTCGCCGTTGGGGTCGGCGGCTATTGCGGCCCGGTATAGCCGGACGGCTTCGTCCAGCTCGGACCTGGATTCATGGATCGTCGCTAGATTGTAGAGTGCGAAGTGGTGTTTTGGATCAAGCGCCACTGCCGTTTCGAACAGCCGGGCCGCGGCGTCGGTATTGTTCTCAAGCAGCTCGCCGACGCCGAGGTAGTAAGGCAAGGCGGCATTCTCGGGAAACCGGGTCATTGCCGCTGCGGCGATGCGTCTGGCCTCCTCCAGTTTCCGCTGCTCGGCGAGGCACCGCACCATGTCCACATGCGCACCGGCATGGTTTGGATCGAGCTTGATGCTTGCCCCATAGTGGAACAGGCATCTTGCATGCAGCTTTTGGCGTTCAAGGACGGTTGCGAGCAGGTGATGTAGCCGTCCCGTTCCATCCGTGTGGGAAGACCGCTTGAGGAACCCCTCCAGCTTGTTTTGCGCAGCCCGCAAGCGGTTCGTTGCGGCAAGAAGCTGGCAATGATTGTATGTTATGGCGGCGCTGTCGGGATGCTGCCGCAACAGGTCGCGATAGATGCGCTCGGCTGCCTCCGTTGCACCTAGCCTATGGTGGCGGATCGCCTCATCTATCTGGCTTTCAGCAGCTCTGGGAAGGACTGACATGACCGGCCTTGGCGCTCAGCTTGCTCGATGCGCCCGCCTATAAGGCTGTAGGCGCGCTTGGGAAAGGTGCGGCACGCGCCGGCCTGCGGCTCCTCACAGCGGGCGCTGGCTGCTCCGCCCGCCCAGGGGAGCCTGGGCGCGCGCCTGCTCCGCCAGTTGCAGCGAGGCGACGTTCTTCAGCTTCGCCTCGACCTCGATGTCCGTCCAGCGCAGGTGGCCAATTACCCAGTCGTTCACCGCACTGTTCCACATCGTATCCGAGTGCGCCCGCAGGTCGCGCACCGAGTGGCCGCCCGCCACCAGCGCCGCAAAGTCCGGCAGCGTGTCCGGCGCGTGGTCCGGCAGCACGTCCTCACGCGACACGCTGATGTGGCTAACCGGGCGCACGCCGCGCCAGCTTGCCGCCACCTGCGCGACCCGCGGGTCATCCGGCTGCAGGTAATGCCCGCCGCTGCTCAGCCATTCATGGTGCAGATCCAGCACGATCGGCACGTCGCCCGCCAACGGCAGCAGGCTGTCCAGGTCGAAGCTGACCTCGTCGTTCTCCACCGTCAGCAGGTCCCGCGCGTCCTGCGACAGCCGGGCCAGGCCGGCGCGGAAGCCGTCTACCCCCGTCTGCGTCGATCCCACGTGGATGTTGACATGCGCGCCATGCGGGTGCCAGCCGCCGGCCAGGCCCATCCAGCGCATCAGGTCGGTATGGTATTCCAGCTCCTCGATGCCGTTCTTGACCGCGGCTGGGTTGGGACTGGCCAGCACGCAGAACGGACCCGGGTGCAGGCTCAGCCGCACGCCGCCCTGCAGCGCGATCCGCCCGGCGGCGGCCAGGCCATGCTGCACCAGTTCCTGCATCACCGGCTCATCATACATCCAGCGGGCGACGGGGTGGGTGAAGGCGGGCAGCACGTTGCCGTCCAGCCGCAGCAGCCGCTCCAATGGGGAGGCGGTGGCGACGCGGCGCAGGTGGTTCTCCATGGCGGCGAGGTTGCGCGACACCAGGGCCAGCACCTTGGCGAAGGCGTCCGCCGGCTCCATACGTTGCAGGGAGGTGACGGTGGTGCCGGCCACGTTGAACCGCGCCTCCTCCTTCGCATCGGCCAGGGGCGAGCGATACAGGCAGCAGTAGCCGATGCGGGGCGGGCCGTGCGGGATGCCAGGTGCGGTCATGCCGCCTCAACGCGCCAGGGGCAGGTTACGTTGACAGCCTCCGCTGCTAGTTCGCGTTCAGTGCCTTCGGCCAGCGCGCGCGGCGGTATCGGTCCTGCGCTTCGGTCGGTGGCGGGGCATCGGCCACGAAGCGCTGCGGGGCGGGTAGCACCTCCGGGTTGGCCCAGCAGTCCACCGTCCCGAGGCTGCGGGTGCAGAACGGTTCCGGCGGCGGCGGCTGGTTGCGCGGCGTGCAGTAGGTCTGCCCCTTGTCCAGCCGCACCACCGAGCAGTCGCGCCCGGTGACCGCGGACACCCCGACATCGCCGAGGCTGCGGCCCAGCACCACGATGCTGACCACGTCCACCGCACCCAGCACGGCCCAGGGTTCGGGGGAGCAGGCGGGCAGCCCGGCCAGCAGCAGGCCGGCCGCCAGCAGGAGGGGGGGATGACGCACGCCGCACCCTGCCCTGACGCGGTTAAAACCGGGTTAAGTTGCCCGCCACCCCCCGCGCCGCTATGGTTCCGCCCGCATTCCAAGGAACTAAGCGTGGCTGACATCTTCGACGAGGTGAACGAAGACCTGCGGGCCGAGAAGGCGCGGCAACTGGCCCGTCGCTACGGCGGACCGGCTGTGCTGCTGGTCCTGGTCGCCGCCGCCGGCATTGGCGGCTGGCAGGCATGGCGCTGGAACCAGGTGCGGCAGGCCGGGGATGTCGCGGGCGCCTACCTGGCCGCCTCACGGGAGGCGGGGCCGCCGGATGCGCCCGCGCCGGACGCCAGCGCCGCACAGGCGGGGCTTGACCGCTTGATCGGGACCGCGCCGGCTGGATACCGCAGCCTGGCCCGGCTGCGCGATGCGGCTCTGCGCGCCGGGGCCGGCGACCTGCCGGGCGCGTTGCTGCAATGGGATGCGCTGGCGAACGACGCCTCGGCCGATCCGCTGCTGCGGGACCTGGCGAACCTGTTGTGGGCGCAGCACGAAGTCGATGCCGGGGACCCGGCCGCGGTGGACGCGCGGCTGCAGCCGCTGACCGCGCAGAATAGTCCCTGGCGCCCGCTGGCGCTGGAGAGCCAGGCGTTGCTGGCATTGCGGACTGGCCGGACCGATCAGGCGCATGACATCCTGCGCGGCCTGACCGCGGACGCGTCGGCGCCGAATGGGCTGCACGATCGCGTCAACGCCCTGCTGGCCCGGCTGGGCGATGCCGTGCCTGCCCCACCTGCAGATAGCCCGGCTGCGGATGCCCCACCTGTGGAAGCTCCAGCGGGCGCTGGCGAATGACCGCCCGGCTGCGTCGCCGCGGTGCCCTGCTGCTGCCCCTGGCCGCGGGGGGGTGCAGCCTTTTCGACAACCTGTTCTCCGACAACAAGCAGCCGCTGCCCGGCAAGCGCGAGTCCGTGGTCGCCGCCCGCCGCGGCCTGACCCTGGACGGTCCGCCGTCGCCGATCACGGTGCCGCCGCAGGTCGCCGTCGCCAGTTGGCCGCAGGCCGGGGGCAATGCCAGCCATGTCGTCGGCAACATCGCCATGGCCGGGCTGGAGCCGGCGTGGCGGGCGAGCATCGGCGAGGGCGGCGGATATCGCCAGAAGATCACCGCGCAGCCCGTGATCGCCTTCGGCCGGGTGTTCACCATGGACAGCGACGGCGGGGTCGCCGCGTTCGACCTTGCGGCTGGCACGCGGCTCTGGCGCACCAACACGCAGGACGAGAAGGACCGCAGCACCAACGTCGGCGGCGGCTTGGCGGCGGCCAACGGCACGGTCTATGCGACGACGGGCCGGGGCGAGGTGCTGGCGCTGAACGCCGGCAACGGCGAGATACGCTGGCGCAAGCCGCTGGACTCGCCGGGCCGGTCCGCGCCGTGCATTGCCGACGAGCGGCTGTTCATCACGACCTTGGACGACCGTCTGCTGTCGCTGTCGGCGCAGACGGGGGAGCGGCAGTGGTCCTACCAGGCCGCCACGTCGTCCACGACCGTGCTGGCGCAGTCTGCGCCGGCGTTCAGCGACGGGCTGGTGGTGGCCGGGTTCGGCTCCGGCGACCTGGTGGCGGTGCGGGCCGAGAGCGGCGGCCTGGCCTGGACCGACAGCCTGGCCGCGGCGCGCGGGCGCAACAGCCTGGTGGACCTGTCGGCGATACGCGGGCTGCCGGTGGTGGACGGCACTCGGGTGTATGCCATCGGCGTCGGCGGCCTGCTGGTGTCGCTCGACCTGCGGTCTGGACGGCGGCTGTGGGAGCGGGAGGTCGGCGGGCTGGAGACGCCGTGGCTGGTGGGGGATTGGCTGTTCGTGCAGACGCTGGACCAGACGCTGGCCGCGATCGGGCGCGACGACGGCAAGCTGCGCTGGCTGACCGACCTGCCGCGTTATGACAACCCGGAGAAGCGGCGGGACCCGCTGTTCTGGAACGGGCCAATCCTGGCTGGCGGAAAGCTGGTGCTGGCCGGCAGCAACGAGACGGCGCTGTCCGTGAATCCGGCGGATGGCAAGATCATCGGCAAGCAGGAGTTGCGGGATGCCGCCGCAGTGTCCCCCATCGCGGCCGGGGGCACGCTGCTGATCATCACGGATGATGGGTCCATGCAGGCGTTCCGGTGAACCCGCTCCCCGTCGTCGTCATCGCCGGCCGGCCCAACGTCGGCAAAAGCACGCTGTTCAACAAGCTGGCGGGCCGGCGGTTCGCCATCGTGTCCGACACCCCCGGCGTGACGCGCGACCGCAAGGAAGCGGAGGCGCTGGTGCGCGGCAAGCGCATCCGCCTGATCGACACGGCGGGGTTGGAGGAGGCGGCGCCGGACTCGCTGCCGGGCCGCATGCGGGCGTCGTCCGAGGCGGCGGTGGCGCTGGCGGACCTGGTGGTGTTCGTGGTCGATGCCCGGGCGGGGGTGACGCCGGCGGACAGCCACTTCGCGGCGTGGCTGCGGCGGCAGAACCGGCCGGTGCTGCTGGTGGCCAACAAGGCGGAGGGCCGGGCGGGGGCCGGGGCGGCGTTGGAGGCCTATAGCCTGGGATTGGGTCAGCCGCTGGCGATGTCGGCCGAGCATGGCGATGGGCTGTCGGACCTGATGACCGAGATCGCCGACCGCCTGCCGGAGCAGCAGGCGGAGAGCGATGACGACCGCCCGCTGAAGCTGGCCATCGTCGGCCGCCCGAACGCCGGCAAGAGCACGCTGCTCAATCGCCTGCTGGGTGAGGAGCGCATGATCACCGGGCCGGAGCCGGGCCTGACCCGCGATGCCGTCGCGTCCTACTTGGAGGACGACATGGGTCCGATCGAGATCGTGGACACCGCCGGGATGCGCCGCAAGGCCCGGGTGGAGCAGGCGTTGGAGAAGATGTCGGTCAGCGCCAGCATCGAGGCGCTGAAGATGGCCGAGGTGGTGGTGCTGTGCGTCGATGCCACGGAGGGGCTGCACGAGCAGGACCTGCAGTTGGCCCGGCTGATCGAGCGCGAGGGCCGGGCCTGCGTGCTGGCGTTGAACAAGTGGGACGCGGTGGCGGACCGCACGGCGACGCGGCGGGCGATCAGCGACCGGCTGGAGACCAGCATGGCGCAGATGAAGGGCATCCCGGTGGTGAACTTCTCGGCGCTGACGGGGTTCGGCGTGGACAAGCTGCTGCCGGCGGTGCGGGCGGTGCACCATACCTGGAACAGCCGGGTGGCGACGGGCGAGCTGAACCGCTGGTTCGAGGGGGCGCTGGAGCGGCATGCGCCGCCGCTGGTCGATGGGCGGCGGTTGAAGCTGCGGTACATCACGCAGGCGAAGGCGCGTCCGCCGACGTTCATCGCGTTCGGGACGCGGGCGGAGCAGATGCCGGAGGACTATCAGCGGTACCTGGTGAACAGCCTGCGGGACAAGTTCGAGCTGCCGGGGGTGCCGATCCGGCTGCTGCTGCGGGGGACGAAGAACCCTTACAAGGACGATTAGCGGAGGTCAGTCCGGCACGCGTTCGACCTGAATGCCGCGCGCTTGCAGCAACTCCCGCACGTTGCCCGGCCCGGCGAAGTGCGCAGCGCCGACCGTGACCAGAACGGTCTTGCTGCCCATCAACAGGCCCTGCACTGCATCGGCGAAGCGCAGGTTGCGGTCGGTGAACATGGCTTTGAACAGCTCCGGCGCTTCCTCGCGCATGGACTTGGAAGCGGTATCGGCCAGATCGTCGGCTTTGCCGGCCATCCACTGCGCGACTATGGCGTCCAGCAAGGCCGGCCCCTGGTCTCCATCCTCAAGCGTGGACGCCAGGAAGCCGAGCGCCGAGGTGCTCGGCAAATCGGCCAGCATGTGCATCTGCCCATCGAACGTCTCGAACGCCGCGACCTTCTTGCCCTTTTCCACGGCGTTGTGCTGCAGAACGGCGTCAGGACCCCGGTCCGGGTCGTAACCGCTGCTGGTCAGCGGCTGGACCATGAGGACAAGCGCCGCCAGCCAGGGCCGCATCCGCTCGATGGTATCCAGGCTGGTGTGCGGACCGGCACGCTGCACAAGGGCCTTGAGTTGGGAGTCCTGCTTCGCGGTCAGCAGGGCCGAAAGCTGGTGGCCGGGATCGAAGCCGACCTGCTGCATAAGCTGCGCCATCGTCTTCGGGTCGCCCGGCAGCTTGATCTCGAACCAGCACTCGCTGGAGTCGTCGAAGGCGCGGCGCAGGGCCAGGCTGGGCCACTTCGTCCCGGGGCGCAGCATGTGGACGCTGCCAAACAAGTACACCGTCGCGTGCGGCCCGTGCGCCACCCACAAAGCCGGCTCAGCCCAGGCGGGCGAGCCGAGGAACAGCAGGGCGAGCGTGAGAAGCCGGATGAACATGGACCTGCCAATCCTCCTTGGCCGGCGCCTGTCATGCTAATCCTGGCCCGTTAACCTTGACAGGAGAACCGGAACACCGTCGAGGAGGTGAATACCTGATCCGGCCGCAGCACGGTGCTAGGAAATGTCGGCTGGTTCGGGCTGTCCGGCACATGCTGCGTCTCCAGGCACACGGCGTCGCCTGGGCGGTAGATGCGGCGGCTGGGGCCGGCCAGGGCGCCGGTCAGCATGTTGCCGGAATAGACCTGCACGCCGGGCTGGTCGGTCAGCACCTGCAGGGTCCGGCCGCTGCCGGGGTGGTGCAGCCGGGCGGCAGGGCGCACGCCGGGGCCGGGCCGCAGCATCCAGTTGTGATCGTAGCCGTGGGCGCGCTGCAACTGCTCGTCCGCCTGCCGGATGCGGGCGCCGATGGGCTGGGCGGCGCGGAAGTCGAAGGGGGTGCCGGCGACGGAGCGGACCTCCCCCGTTGGGATGCCGGTGGGGTCGATGGGGGTGAAGTGGTCGGCCTCGATGTGCAGCAGGTGGCCCATCACGTCGCCACCGCCCTCGCCGGCCAGGTTGAAGTAGCTGTGGTTGGTGAGGTTCAGCACGGTCGGGGCGTCGGTCTCGGCGTGGTAGTCGATGCGCAGGTCCCCGGCCTTGGCGGTGTAGGTGACGGTGGTGGTGAGGGTGCCGGGGTAGCCCTCCTCGCCAGCCGGGCTGACGTAGCGCAGCGCGACGTGCCCGGCGCCGCTGGACGCCGCCGTCCACGCGCGGTGGCCGAAGCCGGTGGGGCCACCGTGCAGCGAGTTCGGGCCATCGTTGCAGGTAAGCTGGTGGGTCACGCCGTCCAGCGTGAAGCGCCCATGCGCGATGCGGTTGGCGAAGCGCCCAGGGACGGCGCCGAAGTGCGGGCTGCGGCGGACGTAGCCATCCAGGCTGTCCAGGCCCAGCACCACGTCGGCCCAATCGCCCCGGGCATCGGGCACCTCCAGCGCGGCGATGACGGCGCCATAGGTCAGGATACGGGCGCGCAGGCCGGCGCTGGCCAGGGAGAAGCACAGGATGTCCGTGCCGTCGTCGAGTCGGCCGTAGGGGATCGCTTCCATGGCATCGCAACGGCGCCGGGCCGGCAATGTTCCCGTGGGGCTGGCGGGCGGGGCCGCGGGGCGTGCATCCGGCCCTGGCGGTGCTGGAGGCGTCGAGTTGACTGCGGTGGGCGGTGCAGCCTCAGGCGAGTTGCTGGGCGATGGATTTGGTGCGGGGCGTCTCGACGTCGCCGGTGTGCTTGGTCGTTACGGTCTCGACCAGCATGATCCAGCACTCTTCGTCGGCGACCGGGTTGTGCAGCACGCCGCGGGGCACCACGCAGAACTCGCCAGCCTGCAGCACGACCTCAGCGCCGCCCTCGAACTGGATGCGCAGCCGGCCGCGCAGCACTTGGAACAGCTCGTCCTCGTCGTCGTGCCGGTGCCAGGCGAGCTGACCCAGCACCTTGGCGACTTTTACATACTGGTCATTCACCCGGCCGACCACCTTGGGCGACCAGTGCTCGGCCACGCCGTCCAGCGCAGCCACGAGATTGACGGAGCCAGTCATGCATTGCCTCCAGGGCTCGGATGCGGACGGCGGGACTCGAACCCGCACTCCCTTGCGGGACTCAGATTTTCATCCCACTTCGGCTTTCGCCGCCGCCCAGCCTGCGCACGATGCAGGGCGTTCGTGGTCTGGACTATCCCTTCGCCATGCCCCCGGTTGCCCGGCGGCGGCAGGCGCCCCCCGTCTAGTCTCTACACCTTCCCCGCTCGCACGGGGCTTGGCTCGGGATTGGCCTGGGCTGCTCGCCGGTAGCGTTCCCCGAGTTTGGGCGGTTCTACGCCGCGGGTTTCCCCACGGGCACTCCAATTGAAGTCTGCAGCGTCTACCATTCCGCCACGTCCACACAGCACCCTAGATAGCACGCGCCTACGCCCGCGCCACCTGGCCCGCCGCCAACCCGCACGCAATATCCAACGCCCGGCGGATCAAGGTCTCGCTGGCCTCCGGCGTGCGGAAGGCGCTGTGGGCCGACAAGGTCACCCCCTCCAGCGTCGTCAGCACATGGCCCGGCGGCAGCGGCTCCTCGTCGAACACGTCCAGCGCGGCATGCGCCAGGTGCCCGGTGCGCAGGGCCTGCACCATCGCCGCCTCGTTGACCACGGCGCCGCGGGCGGTGTTGACCAGGATCGCGCCGGGCCGCAGGGCGGCGATGCGGGCGGCGTCCATGAAGCCGCGGGTCTCGTCCGTCAGCAGCAGATGGACGGACAGCACATGGCTGCGGGCCAGCAGCTCGTCCACCGGCACGAAGCTGACGCCCTCGGCCATGCGCGGCGAGCGGTTCCAGGCCAGCACCTGCATGCCGATGCCGCGGGCGATGCGCGCCACCTCCGCCGCGATGCCGCCATAGCCCAGCAGGCCCAGCGTCTTGCCCTTGAGCTGCATCCCCTCGGTCCGCAGCCATTGGCCGCCGCGCATCCCGCGGTCCATGCGCGCCAGGCCACGGGCTGCGGCCCACATCAGGGCGACGGCATGCTCGGCCACCGCCACGTCGCCGTAGCCCTTGATGGTGTGGACCTGGATGCCCAGTGCGGCCAGCGCCTCGGGGTCCATGTAGCTGCGGGCGCCGGTGCCGAGGAAGATGACGTGCCGCAGGTCCGTGCAGCCCCGCATGGCGTCGGCGGGCATGAAGCTGTGGTCGTTCAGCACGAAGCTGTAGCCGGCCAGCATTGCAGGCAGCGTGGCCGGGTCCACCTGGGATTGCAGGTTGAGGTCAACCGCCGGGTCGCCGTCGCGCGAGACGGCATGGAAGACCTCGGCCAGCTCGCCGTTCGCGTCCAGGAACAATCCTTTCATGCCGCCCCTCCCTGATGACCAGGCCGCTGGTGGCCAAATTGCCAGTGCTCAGATTGCCGATGTCCAGACTGGTGGTGTCCAGGTTGGCGGTGTCCAGACTGGCGATGCCCAAGCTGCAACGCCCGGCCTGCCGCCGCAACCTTGCCTGACCAAAGCCAATTTGACGCCGGCTGCCGCGGCGGCCCATTCTCGCCCTATGCGGCACCTTCAACTTGCGTCCTGGATGGCGGCGGCCCTGCTGGCTGCGGCCCCGGCCGTGGCGCAAAAGCCGCCGCCGCTGGGATTGCCGGGCGTGCCCGCGCCCAGCGCCAAGCGCACCTACGGCGGCAGTCCCAGCGATCCCCTGCCCGGCAAGCCGCCGCCCCTCGGTGTCCCGACCGGCTCGCGAGAGGAGGCCGGCAGGCCGCCGGATGAACGGCTGCCCCCCGACCGGGAGTCCGCGTCCCGGAGCGGAACCGGCTTCGTGGTGGCCGACGGCAAGGTGATGACCAACAACCATGTCGTGGACGAGTGCCGGCGCATGGTGATCCGCAACGCCGACGGCGTTCGCTTCCCGGCGCGCGTGGACGTGACGGACTGGCGGCGCGACCTGGCGTTGATGACCGTGCCGCCCGCCGCCGGGCCGCCGCTGACCTTCCGCGACAGCCCGGCGGTGCAGCGCGGCGAGAGCGTCGTGACCTATGGTTTTCCGCTGTTCGGCCTGGTGTCGTCCGGTCCCACCTTGACCACGGGGGATGTCAGCGCGCTGTCCGGCTTGGGCGACAACCCGCTGCAACTGCAGATCAGCGCGCCGATCCAGCAGGGCAACTCCGGCGGCCCGCTGCTGGACGCCCAGGGCAACGTGATCGGCGTCGTCGTGGCGAAGCTGGAGGTCATGCAGTATGCGGTGCGGCACGGCGACATCCCGCAGAACGTGAACTTCGCCATCAAGGGAACCGAGGCGCTGGCCTTCCTCCGCGCTAACGGCGTTCAGCCGCACGCCGCGGCGAGCGATGGGCCTGAGAAGCGCCACGTCGAGATCGGCCTGATCGCCAACCCATCCACCGTCTTTGTCCTCTGTTACCAATAGGGGTGCCGCAGGGCTAAGCCGGGGCGGACGCCGCTAGCAGGTGGCGCGCACGCCGGCTGCGGACCCTGCCGGCCGTTTGGCGCCTGGGCAGCGGCGCACCAACGGCCTCCCTGGCCCGGCCGCCCCAGTCCGGCCCGTTCGCCGCAGGCTGCTCTGGCGGCTGCTGCGCGCCCTGCTGATCGCCGGGGTTTGGGGCGTGCTGGCGGCCGGCCTGGTGCTGATGTGGTTCGCGCGCGACCTGCCGCGGCCGGACGCCGCGCTAGACGCCGCCCGCCGGCCCGGCCTGACGCTGCAGGACCGCGCCGGGCACGCCTTTGCCACCTACGGGGACGTGGTTGGCGACCCGCTGCGCCTGCGGGACATGCCGCATTGGTTGCCGGCGGCAGCAGTCGCGGTGGAGGACCGGCGGTTCTACTCGCATCCGGGCCTGGACTTCGTGGGCATCACCCGGGCGGCCTGGGTCAACCTGCGGGCGCGGCGGCTGGTGCAGGGCGGATCGACCCTGACGCAGCAGGTGGCCAAAACCTTGTTCCTGACCAACGCCCGCACGCTGCGCCGCAAGGTGCAGGAGCTGATGCTAACCCTGTGGCTGGAGCACAGCTTCACCAAGGCCGAAATCCTCGAAATCTGGCTGAACCGGGTTTACCTCGGCAGCGGCGCCTGGGGGGTGGATGCGGCGGCGCGGCAGTACTTCGGCGTGTCGGCGCGCAAGCTGAACCTGTGGCAGTGCGCGGTGCTGGCCGGGCTGCCGCGCGCGCCGTCGCGGTTCAACCCGCGCGCCGACCCGGTTGCCGCCGCCGTGCGGGGGCGGGAGGTGCTGGCGGCGATGGCGGAGACCGGCGTGGTCACCCGGCAGGAGGCCGATGCCGCCGGGGCCGCGATCAGCTTTCCGCCCCGGCCCGCTGCCGGGGGCTGGTTCGCCGACTGGGCCGCCGAGGCCTCCGCGTCGCTGCTGCCCTCTGGCGCCGACGCCGTGCTGCACACGACATTGGACAGCCGGCTGCAAGGCGTCGTGGAGGCCCGGCTGGCGGCGTTGCTGGACGGGCCGGGTGCCGCGCAGGGGGTTGGGCAGGGGGCCGTGGTCGTGCTGGACGCGGGCACCGGGGCGGTGCGTGCGATGGCCGGCGGGCGGGACTGGCGCAGCAGCCCCTTCAACCGCGCCACCGCGGCCCGGCGGCAGCCTGGCTCGGCGTTCAAGCCTTTCGTGTGGCTGGCGGCGCTGGAGCACGGGATGCGGCCGGACGGCACCGTGCTGGACGCGCCGCTGCGGATCGGCGGCTGGTCGCCGGGCAACTTCGACGGCGCGTACCATGGCGAGGTCACGCTGGAGGACGCCTTGGCGCAGTCGCTCAACACCGCCTCGGTCCGGCTGATGCAGCAGTCCGGCGGGCCGCGCGGCACGGCGGCGGTGGCCCGGCGGCTGGGCATCGCGGACGACCTGCCGAAGGACCTGTCGCTGGCGTTGGGCACCGGGGAGGTCGGGCTGCTGGAGCTGGCCTCCGCCTACGCCGTGCTGTTCAACGGCGGGCTAGCCGTCGCGCCGCACGGCATCGAGGCGGCCGAGGCGGACCGGCGGCCGGTGCCGCTGCCGCACCCTGCTGCGGAACGCCTGGTGGACGCGGACCTGGCGGACGGCATGGTCCGCATGATGGGCGCCGTGGTGTCCCGGGGCAGCGGCCGTGCGGCGGCGGTGCCGGGGCGGTTCGTGGCGGGCAAGACCGGGACGACGCAGGACTACAGGGACGCCTGGTTCCTCGGCGAGGTCGGCAGCGGCGGCACGGTGATCGGCATCTGGCTGGGCAACGACGACGGCCGCGCGATGCGGGGCGTGGCGGGCAGCGGCCTGCCGGCGCGGCTGTTCCGGGAGATCGCAACCGAGGTGCGCTAATTGCTTGGCTTGCCCGAGGAAGGTCGAAGGATCAGCCAGGGCGCCAGCGGTTGCCCATGCCGCAGCCGATGCAGCATCGGGCTGGCGCCGGTCGATGGTTGCTGCATCTATTGCAACCCAAGGTAGTGTTGCCCGTATTTGTTAATTGTTGTTGCAGATCGTTGCGTTTTCTTGCATACGATGGAGGTGCTTCGACGAACGGAGATTGAGCAACAAACCCATGCAACGCCGCCTGCAAGCTCCGCGCAGAGTGCTGGTGCATCGGCATCGAACCCGTCCCATTTCGCCGCCCTCAACCGCTACCGAAAAAGGAGGCTTACATGAGCCTACGTTCCCTTGCATTGGCCGGCATGACGCTGGCAGTCGTCGGCGCTGGCGGCGGGACAGCCCATGCCGGACCGTGCCCTGTCCTGGCGGCGATGGACCCGAACCACCTCAATGGCGCGTGCAACCTGATCGTCACCTTCAATGCTGATGGATCCATCGCGACCGGCGGCATGGGTGGCAACTACGACGGCAGCGATGACGCGCTGATCGGTGTCGTCAACAACACCGCAACGCCCATCAGCATGTTTGGGGTCAGCGGCCCCGGCATCTTCGGCTTTGATGGGGACGGGGTGGACGCGTACATCTCCATCGCCGAAAATTCCATCGACACGTCGGGTTACGGCGGGGCGAACGCCTACTTCACGAGCATCAATGCCTCGCTAAGCTCCGGCACGGTGAACTTCATCACGCCGATCGCCGCAAGCGGCGGGACAAGCTACTTCTCCCTTGAAAGCCAGATCGACCTTGCGGCGCCGCCAGTCATCGTCGCTCCCACCCCGGTTCCAACTCCCACTCCGGTTCCGACCCCAACTCCCACTCCCACCACAGTGCCGGAGCCGCTCAGCCTGGCGCTTATCGGGTCAGGCTTGGCCAGCCTCGCCTTTGCCCGGCGGCGGCACCCAGCCTAGTTGCGGCATCCCTGCATGGTCATGGCTGGAGGAGCGGCATCCAACGGCGCCGTTCCTTCATGCGTCCTTGCCCGGGGTGCCGCCGAGCGAGGCGATGAGCGGCCCGAGCCATGGCCGGTAGTGGTGCCAACGGCCGAGCGCAGCCGCATAGATGGGTTGCCGCGCCTGCCAGAGACTGGCCGTCCGCACCGGACGGAGATTGAGTTCGGGACGCAGGCACCGTTCGGACCAGGGCAGCCCACACCGTTCGACGAAGGCCCTGATCGCCGGTGCGCCGTCCCGGACCAGGTTTTCGTAGTCAACCTCCAGGAAGCCCGGTTGCCCGAATACTGACCGCCAATGCGCCATCAGCCGCTCGTATTGGCGGTAGAAGGCGCCGAGGTCCTGCAAGTCGCCGGCAAAGTCGAGCGGCGTGGCGAACTGCGTCTTGTAGATGGACAGGCAGGTGTCGATGGGATCGCGCCTGCAGTGCACGATCACGGCGTGCGGCAGGGCGAGCCTGACCAGGCCCAGCCATAGGAAGTTGAACGGGTTCTTGTCCGTGACATGGCGACGCCCAGCGGCCAGGCCGTCCAGCAGGGCTTCGTAGGACCGGGCCATGCCAGCGAGGGCATCGCGGCCGGGCAAGCCCTGCCCACCCCGGTCCCAGGCCCCGCCCAAGCCGGTCCAGTGCCGCAGCTCGCCGCCACCGGCCACATCCGGATGGCTCGACACGATCTGCTCGACCAGGGTCGTCCCGGACCGGGGCATCCCGACGATGAAAATCGGCCGAGGCCCTGGCGGCGTGTCCCGCGGGTCGGCCCGGGACGCCGCCTCGAACGCCTCCGGCCCAAAGGTCGCGATGATGCGGTCTACCCGCGCCGCACAGGCGGCGTGATCGAGCCGGCCCGCCTGGGCGCGGAGCCGGTTGGCTGCCTGGAAATGACTCCAGGCTGCGGGCCAGTCGCCTAGATCCTCGAACGCTTTCCCCAATGCGAAGAACAAGGTCATGCGCTGCGGCGCCGGCAGGCCCGGGCTGGTGACGCAGCGCTCCATGTCCGCAATCAGCGGATCGTCTGCAGACGTGATCGTGCGGGTGCGCGCAAGGCCCAAATAGGCGGTGACGTCCCCCGGATCGGACTGGATGGCACGCTGGAAGTGCCGGGACGCCTCGTCGAACCGGCCGAGGATGCTGAGGATGGAGCCGAGCATCCGGCTTGCTTGCGCGGAGGCAGGGCTAAGCGCGACCGCTTGGCGCAGCGCCGCCTCTGCGCCGGCCAGGTTATCCTCCAGCAGGTGCGCGCGCGCCAGGCAGACACGGCCCTGCGCCGTGCCGGGTGCTGCTGCGGCGGCCCGGTGCAGGCGGGCGACGGCCTCCTCGCGCCGGCCCGCCAGGTTCAGCAGCGTTCCGAGCCGTTCCTGCGCATCCGCCAGCCGCGGCAGGATCGCGGTCGCACGCTCATAGCAGGCGATGGCGCCACCCCGGTCCCCGCCCTCCTCAAGCGCGATGCCGAGCGCATGGAGGCATTCGGCCGAGCGCGGGTAAAGCTCTACGGCACCGTGCAGGGTTGCCGCCGCCTGGGCCAAGCGTCCCTGGGCGCGCAAGGCCGCAGCCTCGGCCAGCATCGAGGCCGCAGTCGCCGTGCGGCCGTCCCGAATGGCGCCGGGCCGGGCGGCGAGGGTCCGCGCGATCCCTTGGGACACGGGTGACGGGGACGCGTGGCTTGGCCCTGGCGGATGGGCCGGCAGGGGAGGCGTGCCGCCTGGGACGCCGCAGCAGTGCTTGAACTTGCGGCCGCTGCCGCAGGGGCAGCGGTCGTTCCGCCCCGTGGCGCCGGCCGTCATGCGCGGACGCCCCCCGCCAGCCAGCGCGCACGCATGCCGGGGCAGGAGAGGCGGCATCGCGGCATCACGTCCACCGCCTCGCCGGTCGGGCCGGTTTGCAGGAGCGCCTGCATCATCTCGGGCTGCCTCCGCCTGATTTGGTCCGTTCCGACTATGGCGCGATATCCGGTTGCCGGGCCAGGCCGGCGCCTTGCCGCGCCTCGTCCGCCAGCTCGACCAGGTCCAGCCGGCGGAGCCGCGGCGCGCACCAGGCCGTCAGCGCCACGATCCCGATCGTCACCAGCCCGCCCGCCCACACCGCCGCCGATGCGCCGAGCAGGCTGGCCGCCACCCCGCTCTCGAACGCGCCGATTTCGTTGGAGGAGCCGACGAACACCGACTTCACCGCCGCGATCCGCCCGCGCATGGCCTCCGGCGACGCCAGCCGCAGGATGGCCCGGCGGATCACCACGCTGGTCCCATCGCACAGCCCGGCGGCGAACAGCGACAGCAGCGACAGCGGCAAGGAACGCGACAGGCCGAACACCACCATCGCGATCCCGAACCCGGCGATCACCCAGTGCAGCGCCTGCCCGGCCCGCCGCCGCGGCAGCAAGCGTCCCGCCAGCAGCGCCGCCGCCAGCGACCCGGCCGCCGGCGCCGACCGCAGCAGCCCGAACCCGGCCGGCCCGACATGCAGGATGCCCGTCGCGAACACCGGCAGCAGCGCCGTCGCCCCACCGAAGAACACCGCGAACAGGTCCAGCGCCATCGACCCCAGCAGCAACTGGTCGCGGAACACGTAGGCCACGCCGTCCCGGATGCTCCGCAGCGCGCCAGCATTGTGGGCAGCGGCGGGGACTGGCGGCTCCGGCACGCCCAGCAGCAGCAGGCAGGACGCGGCGAACAGCGTGGCCAGCGTCAGGTAGGTGCCGCGCGGCCCCAGCGCCGCCCAGGCGAAGCCGCCCGCCGCTGGCCCCAGCACATCCGCCAGCCGCGACGTGGTGGCCAGTAGCGCCAGCCCGGGGATCACCTGCGCCAGAGGGACGACGTGCGCCTCCAGGCCCGACGCGGCCGGATTCTCGAACGCGCGGGCGACGCCGGCCAGGAACGCGACTGCATAGATGGTGGGCAGCACCCGCCCGGTGCCGGACGCCAGGGCCAGCCCGGCTGCCAGCACCGCCAGGCACGCCGTCGCCGCCAGCACGATCCGCCGGCGCGGGTGCCGGTCGGCGACGTGCCCGCCATACAGCACGAGGGTGACGCCCGGCGCCGCTTCTGCCAGCCCGAGCCAGCCGAGGTCGAGCGGGTCGTGCGTCAGCTCATACACCTGGAAGCCCAGCAGCACCGTCAGGGCGGCCGAGGCGAATCGCTCCAGCACGTTGGCCGCCAGAAAGGCGCGGAGGGCAGGGTCGCGCAGCAGGGGCGGCACGGCCCGGCTGTAGTACTAGGCCACCCGCATCAGCCCGCTGCCCTCCGCCGCCAGCCAGCCCGTCGCGGCCCGGCGGTGCGGCGTCAGTTGCGCCACCAGCGTCCAGAACGCCCGGCTGTGGTCCATGTGCCGCAGGTGGGCGACCTCGTGCGCGGCGACATAGTCCTGCACGTGCGGCGGCGCCATTACCAGCCGCCAGCAGAACATCAGCGTGCCGTCCGCCGTGCAGCTCCCCCAACGGGTGCGGGTGTCCTTCACCACCACCCGGCGCGGCGCCAGCCCGGCCAGCGCGGCCTTTGCGGCGGCCAGGGCGGACAGGCGACGCCGGGCCTCGTTGCGCAGGAAGTCGGCGGTGCGGCGGGGCAGGAACTCCGCCGCGCCCGCCACGTGCAGCACGCCGCCGTCGAGCCAAGCGCCGCCGCGGGCGCCGGGGGCGTGCTGGATCAGGCAGGGCGCGCCGTCGAGCGGCACCTGCGCGCCGTGCTGCAGCACGATGGGGGCCGGCAGCCGGGCCAGCCGCTCCACCACCCATCCGGCATGGTCGGCCAGCAGCGCGCGGCCGGCTGCCTGGGGGGTGCGGGGCGGCAGGGTGATGATGACCTCGCCGGCCCGGGGGTCGATCCGCAGGCTGACCTTGCGCGCCCGCGCGCTGCGCCGCCACTGAACGCGGGTAGGGCCGCTGGGCAGGACGAGGATCTCAGGGCTGAGTGCGGGCATGACGGCAAGATGCGGGACGTGGGGCTGGCGGGCAATGCCTTCGCGCGCTGTGCCTGGACGCTCTCCCGGGGTGCGGGGCAATCGCGTATGGCGCAAGGGCCGCACTGGCTCCCTCTCCTCCGGGAGAGGGCGATTGCATATGCAGCGAGGAATCGCTTCTTTCCCCCTCTCCCGCTTTGGGGAAGGGCCGGGGTGAGGGGTCTTGCTTATTTCGCGCCGTCCGACTTCGGCGGAAGCGGGCTGCGCGGGCCAGCAGGTCGGCGCCACACGACCCCCTCACCCCGGCCCTTTCCCGAAGGGGGAGAGGGAGAAGGGAGCGTTCCCATGGCGTATGCGATCGCCGTGCCCAAGGGGGCAAGGCGGTCGCTTATCGCACGAGGGCTGCACTGGCTACCTGCGGGAAAGGACTGGGGCCAAGGGAGAATTCAAGCGCCGAATTCGGCATGTTCGGAAGCGGATTTCGTCAAGCCGCACACTACATGCGGCCAGCGCCGGGCCATGGGCGCATCCCACGCAACCCGTATAACGTTGCCTAAGCAAAACCCTGGAGCCGCCCATGCCCCTCACCCACATCCTGCTGGTCGAGGACGAGCCGCTGACGCGTGCGTTGATGGCGGAGTCGCTCAACGGCGCCGGCTATGAGGTGACGGCGACCTGCACCGGGGACGAGGCGGCGATCCTGCTGGCCGACCGCGACCGGTTCGACGCGCTGCTGACCGATGTCACCCTGCCCGGCAGCATCGACGGCATCGGCCTGGCCGAGCACGCGCGCGAGGTGCATCCGCGCCTGCCCATCCTGATCGTGTCCGGCGCGGCCGCCAGCCAGCAGCGCGCCGCCGCGCTGGACCCGCCCACGGGTTACATGACCAAGCCGATCGAGATGGACAGCCTGCTCGACGCCGTATCCCGGCTGATCGAGACCGGCAGCCTGGCGTAGGCAGGCTTGCACAGCCTGTCGCATAGTTGGCCGCTAGAGCATGTTTGGTGCAAGTAGAGACACCAAACATGCTCCAGGCTTTGTTCTTGCGAGCATCTGTTCGGCTCAAGCAAGGCCGCTTGATCCGGACATGCTCTAGCGGAGCCAGGCTGCTTAGGTGTCATCCCTGCGCAAACCTGAAGAGGTTTGCCTAGCTCGATCCTGGAACCTGGACTGGCAACTTAACCTAATCCAAACCCTCGCCGGGCCACACCCTCACGGCATCAGGGCTGGAGGCGTGCCGTGTTCCCGTTCCCGACTGCCCGGCGCATCTTGGCCGGTTTGCTGCCACGCGCGCTTTGGCCCCGCCTGCTCCTGCTCATGGCGTTGGCCACCGGGCCGATGCTGGTGGTGCTCGTGCTGGCCGCGGTGGACGACGGCCGCCGGGTGATGGATGCCGCGCGGGAGCAGGTCGTCCAGCTCGCCCGGTTGGCGGCGGAGCAGCAGAACGACACCGTGCAGGAGGCGTCGAACCTGCTCCGCGTGCTGGCCAAGGTCCCGGCCGTGCGCGGGATGCAGGACGGCTGCGAGGCCCTGCTGCGCGACGTGGTGGCCGACCATCCGCGGACTGAAGCCATCGCCGTGGCGCGGCCGGACGGGGTCATCGCCTGCGGCAGCCGCCCCGGCGCCAACGGCGTGAACGCGGGCGACCGGCCGTACTTCCGGGAGGCCATGGCCGCGGAGGGCGACCATGCGGTGTTGAGCAGCCTCATGCTCAGCCGGGTTTCCGGGCATCCCACCATGTTCATGGCAGTGCCGATCCGGGCTGGCGTCCTGAAGACGGGCGTGCTGATCGCGTCGTTGAACCTGGAGTGGTTCGGCCGCCTGGGCGACCGGCTGCCGGCCGGCGGCACGCAGTCGGTGCAGGTGCTCGACAGCCGCGACGGCGCGGTGCTCGCCCGCGCGCAGGACCGCACGGCGCAGGCCGGCGAGACGGTTTCCGTGGACGATCCGGTGCTTCGAGCCTTCCGGGCGTCGCCGTCCGGCGGGTCGGTCGTGGCGACCGACCTGGATCATGTGACCCGGGTGTTCGGGTTCGCGCCGCTGCCGGGCTGCGACGGCATCGTAGTCCTGGTGGGCCTGATCGAGGCCGATGTCCGCCTGGCCGCCGACACCCGCTCCGGCGTCGTGCTGATCACTGCGCTGGGGGCGGCCGGGTTCGCGTTTTTCGTGGCCTGGGTGGCGGCGGACCGCGCGCTGCTGCGGCCGATCCGCAGCCTGGCCGCGGCAACGCACCAGGTCGGAAGCGGCGATATGTCGGCCCGTGCCCGGATGGGCCGCGGCGCGGCGCGTGAACTGCGTGAGCTGGGCGCCAGCTTCGCCCGTATGGCCCGGCGGCTGCGCGAGCGGGACGGGCGGATCACCGCCATGCAGGCCGAGCTTGAGGACGCGAACCGCCAGTTGAGCATCCTGGTGCGGCAGGACGGGCTGACCGGCCTGGGCAACCGGCGGCACTTCGACGACATGCTGGGGACGGAGTACCGCCGGGCGATGCGGGTCGGCACGCCGCTGACGCTGATCATGATCGATGTGGACCGGTTCAAGGCGTTCAACGACCTGTATGGCCACCCGGCCGGGGACGCTTGCCTGCAGGCCGTCGCCAGGGCGCTGGCCGGGTCGCTGCGCCGGCCAGCCGACCTGGCCGCGCGCTATGGCGGGGAGGAGTTCGCGGTCCTGCTGCCCAGCACCGATGAGGCCGGTGCGCTGATATCGGCGGCGCGCATCCAGGACGCGGTGCGCGCCGCCGGGGTGCCCCATTCCGGGTCGGACGGCGGCATCCTGAGCCTGAGCCTCGGGGTGGCCGTACTGATGCCGGGCAGCGGCGGGGATGGCCCGGCAGCCCTGGTGGAGGCGGCGGACAACGCGCTGTATGCCGCCAAGCGCGCCGGCCGCAACCGGGTGCAGGTCGCCGACCAAGCCGCGGCGGCGGCCTGACCGTTATGCCGCCTGGCTCAGCACCAACCGGCGCCGCCGCGCCCGTTGCAGCGGCAGCGCGGCATAGACGTCCTTCACGGCCTCCGTAATGGTGACGCCGGCCAGGGACGGCACCAGACGACGGCCGGCATGCTCCCACAACCGGGCGCCGCGCAGCACAAGCCGCAGGCTGGACGGCGGCACGTATAGCGCGCTGTCGCGGTGCTCGACCCGGAACAGGCTGGCCGACAGCAGGCGGCCGACCTGGCCCGCCGAGTAGGGCTGGCCGTGGCCGAACGGAGTACTCTCGACATGCGCCCACATGCCGACCCGGTTGGGCGCCACGACCAGCAGGCGGCCATCGTCCTTCAGCACGCGCCAGACCTCACGCAGCAGGGCACGGGCGCTCTCCGACGCCTCCAGCCCGTGCACCAGCAGGATGCGGTCGAACAGCAGGTCGGGGAAGGGCAGGGCGTCCTCCTCCAGGGTGCAGGACAGGTTGGGGCGCCCGGCCGGCCAGCGTGCGATGCCGACCTGCGCCTGGGTGCCGACAATGCAGCGGGCAGCGGTCTCCCGCCACGGGCGCATGTAGGGTGCGGCGTAGCCGAGGCCGAGCAGGGACATGCCGCCGACGTTGGGCCAGATCGCGGCCAGCCGCTCCCGCACCAGGCGGCAGGCCACCGCGCCGCGCGCCGTCGCGTAGAACTCCGACGCCATCTGCGCGTCCGCTGTCATGCCGGCTCTCCAGGATCAGGCCTGGTATATCATACTGCCCGGCTTGCGCTTGCAGGGGCGGTGCAGCACGGTGCCGGCGTTCCCGGACGAAGACTCTGCAATACGAGGCCGCAATGCCGTTGACCGCCCAAGCCGTGCCGATCCTGTCCGACAACTACGCCTGGCTGCTGCGGGACAGCGCCGCCGCTGGTACAAGGACTGGCGCGACGGCGCTGGTCGATCCCGCGGACGCCCGCGCCTGCATCGCCGCGGTGGAGGCGGCGGGCGGGCGGCTGGACCTGATCCTGCTGACCCACCACCATGACGACCACATCGCCGGGGTGGACGAGGTGCGCGCCCGGTTCGGCTGCCCCGTGGTGGGCGCCGCCGCTGACGCGCGCCGCCTGCCGCGCCTGGACCGGGCGGTGCGGGAGGGCGACGTGGTGGAGCTTGGCGAGACTCGCCTGCGGGTGATCGACACGCCGGGCCACACCGTCGGCCACATCGCCTATGTCAGCGAGGGGGATGCGCCGGTGCTGCTGAGCGGCGACACCCTGTTCAGCCTGGGATGCGGGCGGCTGCTGGAGGGCACGGCGGCCGATATGTTCGGCAGCCTGCAGAAGTTTTCGACGTTGCCGCCGGACACCCTGGTGTGCTGCGGCCATGAGTACACCCAGTCCAACGCGCGATTTGCCCTGCATGCGGACCCGGACAACAAGGCGCTGCGTGCCCGGGCGGCGGAGGTGGACCGCCTGCGCGGCGATGGACTGGCCACCGTGCCGAGCCGCCTGGGGGACGAGCTGGCGGAGAACCCGTTCCTGCGTGCGGCGACCGTCGCGCAGCTTGGGACGCTGCGGGCACAGAAGGACAATTTCCGGTGAAGCTGTACTATTCGCCGACCAGCCCCTATGTCCGCAAGGTCGTCGCCTGCGCCATCGCGTGCGGCATCGACAAGCAGATCACGCGGGTCATGACCAACCCGCACGACTCCCCGCCGGGGCTGGTGGCGGACAACCCGCTGTCGAAGGTGCCGTGCCTGGTGACGGGGGATGGCCTGGCGTTGTTCGACAGCCCGGTGATTTGCGAGTACCTGGATTATGTCGGCACCGGCTCGCTGTTCCCGCCGCCGGGGCCGCTGCGCTGGCGCGCCCTGAAGCTGCAGGCCATCGGCGACGGCATCATGGACGCCGCCGTGGGGCGCCGGGGCGAGATGGGCCGCCCGCACGAGGCGGCGCGTGCTGCGTCCATGGCCCGGCAGGCAGCGGCGGTACGCCGTGCGCTGGACAAGCTGGAGGCCATGCCGCTGGCTGACCACCTGGACATCGGCACCATCACTGTTGCCTGCGCCCTGGGCTACCTGGACCTGCGTTTCGCCGATGATGCGTGGCGGGAGGGGCGTCCGCAACTGGCAGGGTGGTATGCCGCAGTGCAGCAGCGCCCGGAGATCGCGGAGACCGCACCGCCGTAAGCGCTTCCTGCTCCCTCTTCCTCCGGGAGAGGGCCGGGGTGAGGGGGCCTTGCTTGCCTCGTGCCGCCCGGCAATACCGCCGCAACCGAACTGCCCGGGCCGACAGGTTTGCGCCGCAAGCCCGCCTCACCCCGGCCCTCTCCCGTAGGGAGAGGTAGCAGAGGCGGTCCTCACGGCATATGCGATTGCCCTGCCCGGAGGGAGAGGGAGCTAACACCGTCCCCCAGTGCGGGCGATGTTTTTGCCGCACCGATCAGAGCGCGGGAGTGCGCGCCGCAATGAACCCGCCAGCGGCCACCAGCACGGACGCCGCCACCGTCAACACCGTGAACGGCGCCAACCCGAACCCGGCCAGCAGCAGCGTGGACGCCACCGGCGTCGCGAACGCCAGCGTGCCAAGCAGCCGGGGGTCGCCGCGCTTCATGCCGCGGTCCCACAGCACGAAGGCCAGGCCCACCGGTCCCGCCCCCAACGCCAGCATGGCGGCCCAGGCCCGGGCGTCCGGCACGACGGTCGCCTCCGTCAGGCCATGCAGCCCGCCAGCCAACACCGCCGTCGCCGCGCAAAACCCCGCCATGGCGCCGGGCGGCACCGCCGGGAAGCGCCGCGCCAGCGCAGAATATAGCGCCCACACAATGGCGCTTGCCGCCGCCAGCAGGTAGCCCACCGCCGCACCGGCCGGGAACGCCGCGCCGGTGCCGAGCAGCGCCGCGCACCCGGCCAGAGCCAGCATCATGCCCAGCAGGTGCCGCCAAGTCAGCCGCAGGCCAAGCAGCCAGGCCGAGAACAGCACCAGCAGCAGCGGCCAGGTATAATTGATGAGGTTCGCCGCCGCCGCCGGGGCGCGGGCGAGGGAGGCGAAGTACAGGGCATGGAACCCGAACAGTCCACCCACCCCATGCAGCCAGGCCGCAGGCGGCTGCCGCAGGTCGCCCAATCGCCCGTGCGCTGCCAGCCACGCCAGGCCCGCCAAGCCTGAAACGGCGAAGCTCATGGCTGTAAGCTGCAGCGGCGGCAAGCCGGATGCGGCGCGCGACAGCAGGGCCAGGAACGCCCACAGCCCGATCGCGCCGCACCCGGCGAGGTTGGCCCCTCCGAGGCCGCCGGCCCTCAATACATATGCTGGCCGCCGTTGATCGACAGCGTGGACCCCGTGATGAAGTCGCCGTCGTCCGCCGTCAGGAACGCCACGCCGCGCGCGATGTCCTCGGCATGGCCCAGCCGGCCCATCGGGATGCGGGCGATGATCTTCGTCAGCACGTCCGGTGGCACCGCCCGGACCATCTCGGTGTCCACATAGCCCGGCGCGATCGCGTTCACCGTGATGCCGAACCGCGCCCCCTCCTGCGCCAGCGCCTTGGTGAAGCCGTGGATGCCGGACTTGGCGGCGGCGTAGTTCACCTGGCCATACTGCCCGGCCTGGCCGTTGATGCTGCCGATGTTCACCACCCGGCCGAACTTCGCCTGCCGCATGTGGTCGAACGTCAGCTTGCAAAGGTTGAAGCAGGACCCGAGGTTGGTATCCATCACCGCGTCCCACATGTCGCGGGTCATCTTGCTCATCGTGGTGTCGCGGGTGATGCCGGCGTTGTTGACCAGGATCTCGATCGGGCCGTGCTCGCCGTGGATCCCCTTCACCGCAGCCTCGCACGCCGCATAGTCGCCGGCGTCGAACCTGATGTGCGGGATGCCGGTTTCCTTGGTGAAGGCTTCGGCGGCGGCGTCGTTGCCGGCGTAGCTCGCCACCACCGTTCGCCCCGCCGCCTTCAAGTGCGTGCTGATGGCCGCGCCGATGCCGCGCGTGCCACCGGTAACCAGTGCTACTCGTGCCATTCTTTATGTTTCCTCCCTAGCAAAGCGGCACCATAGAAGCCGCTTTGCCGGGAGGTTGCTAGAGGCTGGCTACCGCTCCAGGCGACTACCGCTCCAGACACATGGCGACGCCCATGCCGCCGCCGATGCAGAGCGTGGCGAGGCCCTTCTTGGCGTCGCGCCGCGCCATCTCGTGCAGCAGCGTCACCAGGATGCGCGCGCCGCTGGCGCCAATCGGGTGGCCGATGGCGATGGCGCCGCCGTTCACGTTCACCTTGCTGGTGTCCCAGCCCATGTCCTTGTTCACCGCGCACGCCTGGGCGGCGAAGGCTTCGTTGGCCTCGATCAGGTCCAGGTCGTGCGCGGACCAGCCGGCGCGCTGCAGGGCCTTGCGGCTGCTGGGAATCGGGCCGGTGCCCATCACCGCGGGATCGACGCCGGCGGTGGCGAAGCTGGCGATGCGGGCCAGCGGCGTCAGGCCGCGGCGGCTGGCCTCGGCGGCGGACATCACCACCAGCGTCGCCGCGCCGTCGTTGATGCCGCTGGCGTTACCGGCGGTGACGGTGCCTTCCTTGGAGAACGCCGGGCGCAGCTTGGCCATGCCCTCGGGGGTGCTGTCATGGCGGATGTACTCGTCGTCGGACACCACCACGTCGCCCTTGCGGCCCTTCAGCGTCACCGGGACGATCTCGTCCTTGAAGCGTCCGGACTTCTGCGCGGCGCTCGCCTTGTGCTGGCTGCCGACAGCGAACTCGTCCTGCTCGGCGCGGGTGATCTGGTACTTGGTGGCGACGTTCTCCGCCGTGGTGCCCATGTGATAGCCGTGGAAGGCGTCCCACAGCCCGTCCTTCAGCATGGTGTCGACCAGGCCCAGCTCGCCCATCTTGGTACCGGCGCGCAGGTGCGCAGCGTGGGTGGACTGGCTCATGCTCTCCTGCCCGCCGGCGATCACGATGGCGCTTTCGCCGGTCAGCACCTGTTGCGCGGCCAGCGCCACGGTGCGCAGGCCGCTGCCGCAGACCTGGTTGATGCCGAACGCGGTCTTGCTGTCGGGGATGCCTGCGTTGCGGGCGGCCTGGCGGGCGGGGTTCTGGCCCTGCGCTGCGGTCAGCACTTGGCCCAGGATCACCTCGTCCACGTCGGCCGGGTCGAGGCCGATGCGCTCCATGGCGGCCTTGATCGATACGGTGCCGAGGACGTGGGCGGGGGTCGCGGCAAACCCGCCGTTGAAGCTGCCGACCGCAGTGCGCGTGGCCGATACGATGACGACGTCTTCCATTTTTATGATCTCCCGTGTGGCGGCTTTTACATAATCGGTCGTAAGCCCTGCAACCACCCCAGCAAAGGCCGCCACAGCTCTGCTTCCGCACGGGGTCCGGCGACCATGCCGATGTGCCCGGCGCGCGGCTGGTGCAGCACCGCCCCCGGGATCAGCCGGGCCAGCGGCAGGGCGGAGTCCGGTGGTACGATGCGGTCCCGGGCAGGGGCGGCGACGAAGGCCGGCATCGCCAGGCGGCCCGGCTCCACCGCGACGCCGCCCACCTGCCATGTGCCGCGGCCCGGGGCGTTCAGGCCGTACCACTCGCCCAGCGTCTCCCGCGCGACCGGCGCTGCGAGCGGTACCCCGTCGTTCAGCCAGTCTTCCAGGGCCACGAAGTCCCGGGCCGCGGGGCCGTCCTGGTCCATGCGTCCGAAGGCGCGGAACTTGGCGGCGATGGCGCCGGGGTCCGGCGTGGCGAACAGCGCCTGCAGGGCATCGACGGGCAGGCTGCCGGTGGCGGCCAGCACCGGCTCGAACAGCGGCAGCATCGCAGCCAAGCGCCGGGCGTGCGCGGCATGCGCGGCATGGAAGTCCCAGGGCGTCGCCAGCAGGGCCAGCGCATCGACCAGGTCGGGCCGGCGCAGCGCGGCGGCGACGCTCAGCAGGCCGCCCATGCAGTAGCCGGCCAGCACCACCGGCGAGCCGACTGCGGCCAGCGCACGCTCCAGGCGGCCGGTGATCAGGTCGGCCAGGGCAAGGCTGCGGTCCGCCGTGCCGGGCCAGCCCCAGTCCAGCACCAGGGGCCGCATGCCATGCGCTGCGAGCCAGCGGACCAGGGAGCGGCCGGGCAGCAGGTCGAGAACGTAGGCGCGGTTCACCAAGCTCGGCACGAACAGCACTGGGCGCGCGGCGGCGTTCGCGGTCTTGCCCCCGGCTTCGCCCCCGATTTCACCGTAATCCAGCAGGCGGGCGTCGGCCTCCTGCCACAGCACTGCCGGGTCGGGCAGGCTGCGCCGCCAAGGGTGGCGGCGATAGGCGGCGATGCCGTGGATCAGCCCTGGATCAGCCCAGCCCGGCCAGGTCGCGGGCGGCATCGACGCCGCCGGCAGGAGGTGCATCATCAACGGCCGGGGACCGCGCCGCAGCATCGGTCCCGGCAGGTCCGGGCGGGGCATCATCCGGCCGTCCATGCAGCACGGCCGCCTGCCTCGCCAGGCTGGCGGCCATCCGCAGCATGGCCTCGTGCACCTCCCGGTCCACGGCCAGGGCGGCCTGCTCGCTTTGCAAGATGACCGCCCAATCCTCGGCGAGGCGAAGCTGCGTCGCGATGGTCATCCCCGGTCGCTGATCTGCAGCAACCGTCTGCGTCATGGCTGGCCTCCGCGTCGTGCATGTTGCCTTGCAGCATAGGCCGGTAGGGAAAGGTCGCACAGGTTGCAAATGCGTGATATTAACCGTACGCTTTCATCCCGAGGACACCTATGGCCGACGCCTCCTATGTCGAACCTGATGCGCCCGCGTCCGCACCCTCGCAGCAGCCGACCCAACCGCCGGTTGTGGTAAAAAAGTATGCTAACCGGCGACTGTATAACACCGAAACCTCCAGCTACATCACGTTGGACAACCTGGCTGACATGATCCGCGCCGGCCGGGATTTCGTGGTGTACGATGCGAAATCCGGGGAGGACATCACCCGGGGCGTGCTGACGCAGATCATCGTCGAGGAGGAGAGCAAGGGCACCTCCATGCTGCCGACCCCGTTCCTGCGGCAGTTGATCGGCTTCTATGGCGGCAGCCTGCAGGGTGTGGTGCCGCGTTACCTTGAAACCGCGATGTCCAGCTTCGCCCGGCAGCAGCAGCAACTGCGTATGGCGATGCAGCAGACGCTCAGCCCGTTCCTGCCCATGGGGGTGGAGGAGATGAGCCGGCAGAACATGGCGATGATCGAGCGCGCGATGAGCCTGTTCAATCCGTTCCACCGCGGCGGCGAGCCGCTGCCGCCGGAGACTGCCACGCCCGCGCCGGGAGCCGTGCAAACGCCAGCCGCGCACACCCCGGCTGTGCAGACCCCAATGCCAGTCGCGGACAGTGCCGAGCTTGAACGCCTGCGGCAGGAGGTCGAGAGCCTGCGTGCGGAACTTGCCACGGCCCGGGCGGACGCTGGCTCCTCAGCAGCGCCAATGCAGGTTGCAGCCCCGGATTTGCCGAATAGTGTCGCCTCGGCACCTGCATCGATGTGCGCCGAGACCCCGGTGCCTGCCGAGACACCGGATGCTGCCGAGGCGGCGTGCTTTGCGGAGGCGCCACGTTTTCCGGATGTTCCTGCGACCGTGGACATGCTGGCCGCTCCGGCACCGGCAGATCCGCTGCACCGGGAGCTTCCAAGCCCGGACATGGTGATTTCGTCAGCCAAGGCCGTCCCGGTCACTCCCCTACGCCTGCCAAAACGGACGCGGACGCTGCCCGGCAAGGGGATAAATTGACGCCGAGCTAGGGTTGGCCAACCAGCATCCAGTGCAGCAGCGTTGCGGAAGCTCGCAGGCCTAGTTCGGCCTTGACGTGACTGCTTTTGACCCTGACCGGCGCTGCCCCAAACCTCGCCGTTGATGCGAGCTGACTTCGGCGCAGCAGTCCCGCGGGTAAGGACCGTGCTCGCCGCCCTGGATTGCCGCGCTGTAAGTGCGGCTTGCAATGACCGTAGGCCCTCCGCGGTCGGACCCAGGGGGGGTTGGCGTCGCCGGGTGGTGCCGCGTCCGCCGCTTTGAGGGTTCATCGGCGACCGGGTGCCGGCCATTCCAACGCCGGCAGCCGCATCAACGGGAACCCCGCCAGCGACAGCACTCCATCCGCCAGCCGAACCGGCACGGTGGCGCCCGCCTGACCGCCACGGCCGGACAGCAGGCCGAGGACTGCGTTGGCGGCCAGGGCGGCGGAGGCTGGTATGGCGCCAGCCTGCACCATCGCGTCAAGTGATGGGCGGTAGCCGCGCAGGGTGGCCGTTCCCTCCAGCGCCGGTTGCAGCGCGGCGTCCAGCCGGACCGTCCCGGAGGCCTGGATAACAAGTTCGCCGGCTTGGGCGCCGAAGGCTCGGACATCCATGACGCCGCCCTGGTCACGCCACTGCATGGCCTGCCGGACGGGGTCTGCGGCGGCCGGCACAGCTTGCGTCAGCGTGGCATCCAAGGTCACGCGCCGCATGGGCGGCAGGCGCGGGTCGGGCAGTTGCACTGCCCCCAGCGCCGCCTGCAGGGCCAGGCCGTCGGTCCGCGCCTGCATCGCGCCAGCCCGCGCCTCCCCGCCGGACAACGCCAGCACCAGGTCTTGCCCGGTCGCCTGCAGGGACTCGCCGTCAGCCTGCACCTCCAGCGCCGCAGCGGTGAGGGTGAATTCCGGCGCCTGCCCGAGGCGGATGCGTTGCAGCCCCGTTGGCACGATCCGCAGAACCGCGGGGCGTCGGATATGGAACCCAAGTTCCGCGCCCGCTGCGGACCAGGTCAGGGGCACCCCGGCCGGCCGGCCGTCAAGCGACAGCGGTCCCAGTTGCAGCGTCGCAGCCGTGGGCCAGCCTGAATGCCGGGGTTGCTCGGAGGTGACTTGCCATCCCTGCTGCCGCAGCCCGTCCAACCCTGCGAGGTACTGTGTCCGCAGGCGGTCCGTGACGTAGGCCCATGCCAGCCCATGGATCACGAAGGCCGTGAAGACGCCAATAAACGCAATCTGCAACAGGCGCCTGGCGCGCTTGGAACCCTTGGCGAGCTGTATAGATCCAGGTTCCATGCGGCCTCGTTCCCTGTTGCGTTGCATGCTATCCACAGCCGCCCCGAAACTGTCGCGGGCAAGGCCGCGCCAGGCGTGAGCTAGGTCCCCCCGAGTCGGGTGTGCTGCCCATCACATTTAAGAGTACAACGATTACAGTTGCTTAGTGGTTTAGCGCGGGTCTTAGCCGGTTGGCATATAACGGACCTGAATCGATAAACTGACATGGAAGCGTTATATATCCGCGGCTTAAGCCGTCAGGCTACGGTCCCCAGGCATCGCAGCGGCAGCCTCATGCACAGAGTTATCCACAGGCGCAGCCGTGTCAGCAGCCAGCGCCGCCTCGGCCCGCCGCCAGCCGGCCCGCAACGCCGCGAGCAGCTCGACCTGTGGCAGGCCGGGCGGGATCGGCGGGGCAAAGGCGATATGGACCGGGCCGGGCCGCTTGCGAAAGGCCCGCCGGCTCCATCGCAGCCCGGAATCCGTCGCTACGGGGATGACCGGCAGGCCGGTCCGCTTGGCGACCAGCGCGATGCCGGGCTTCAGCTCCACCTCCTGCCCGTGCGGCACCCGGGTGCCTTCGGGGAACATTACGATTTGCCGGCCGTCCGCCTTGGCCGCGTCGGCGCCGCGCAGCAGCGTGCGGATGGCGTTCACGCCGCCGCGGTCCACCGGGATTTGCCCGGCCGGGATCAGCAGCGGGCCGAACAGCGGTACCCGCGACAGCTCCGCCTTGAACACGTAGGCCACCCGCGGCACCAGCCGCAGCCAGATCAGCGTGTCGTAGGCCGACTGATGCTGCGACGCGATCAGCGCCGCCCCCTCAAGCGGCAGGTGCTCCCGGCCGATCACCACGACGCGGATGCCGCAGATCACCGCCGCACCGTCCAGCACCAGCCCGGCCCACACCTGCGCCAGCCGCAGCGCATGACACCGCCAGACCCAGCGCAGGGGTGCGCCCAGCCCGGCGACGACGATCGTCACGGCGATAAGCCAGATGTTGAACAGCGTCGAACGCAGCAGGATCACCCAGCTTGCTCCATTGGGGTCGTTTCCATCGAGGTCCTCTCCGTCCGGAACAGCCACGCCAAGCCCAGGCGGACCGCGATCAGCTTGTCATACTCGTTGGCCAGCATCCGCGCTGCAGCAGGATCGGTGCTGCCGCGCAGGGCGGGGGACTGGACCGGGACGGCATGCAGCTCGGTGCCAGGCAGCATCCGGCGCATCTCTAGCAGGGCGCGCGGCATGTGATAGCCCGCCGTGACGACGATGAGCCGGTGCAGCCCAAGCGCCTGCGCCCAGCGTGCGGTCTCGGCTGCGTTGCCGACCGTGGTTGCCGCCGTCCGGCCCAGCGTGACCTGGCCGGCGACCTGCGCCGGGTCGAGCTGGATGCGCCGGGTCAGCTCGGCCAGGTCGGCGCCGCGCGCCACGCCGGACACCAGCAGCAACGGCGCCCGCCCGTCCGCCAGCAGGCGCAGGGCGGTCTCGATCCGGTCGGCGCCGCCCGTCAGCACGACGATGCCGTCCGACGCCGGCGGCGGCTGGGCGGGCTGGTGGGCCGCGTGATCGAACCAGGCGAACCCCACGCCCCAGGCCGCTGCAGCCGCAAGCAGCATTGCACTGCCGGCCTGCACCGCCTGGTAAAGCCGGCGGGCGGCCCGGCCCGCGGTCAAGGCAACCGGCGCAGCCAGCGCCGCACCGTGGCCTGGGCGGTCGCCCAGCCGATGACGGCCGCCGCCAGCGGCAGGACCGGGAGCGCCAGCCAAAGCGCCAGCGGAAGGGCCTCGGCCACGTCCGGCGGCGCATCCTGGCCGGTGAAGGGCCAGACCAGGTTGGCCAGGCCCACCAGGACCGGCATGGCCGCCGCCGCGCCGATGCCGCCGCCCACGGCCGTCAAGAAGGTCGCCCGCTTGGCGAAGCGGCTGGCGATGTAGCCGCGCGTCGCACCCAGGCCGTGCACGATCTCGATGGCGTCCCGCCGCGCCGCCAACCCGGCGCGGGTGGCGACCGCGACCACGGCGACGGCGACGAAGCCCACGACCGCCAGCGCGAGGCCGGCGCAGGCTTGCAGGCTGCGCGCCAGCAGGGCCAGGCGCTTGACCCAGGCCTCCTGCGTCTCGACCAGCGTGCCCGGCGCCTCCACCTGCAGCCGGGCTGCCAGATTGGGCGGCGGCGGCCGGGTCAGCCGGACCTCGATCACCGCCGGCAGGGCCAGCGCGATGCGGCTGGTCCCCGCGCCGAGCCAGGGCTGCAACAGGTCGGCCAGCTCGTCATCCGGCAGCACCCGGGCGGCGCCGACGCCGTCCAGCCCGCGCACCGTCTCAAGCACGCGTTCGGACCGGGTCGCGGGACCGTCCGCCGCGGGGGCATTGGGTTGCGGGACCTGCACGGTCAGGGTGGCCGACGCGCCCTCCTGCCAGTGCCGGGCGAGCACGGCGGCGGAGATAGCGCCGGCGAGCGCCAACGCCGCCAGGAAGGTCATGGCAGCCACCAGCGCCGGCAGCAGCCAATCGGACAGGGCACGGCGCAGGCCGAGGTCGTCAAAACCACTGGGACGCAACCCTCGTCCGCTCGGGCGCAACTCCTGCCTGGCCGAGCGCAGCTCGTTGTCCCGCCGGGTACGACCCAGGATCATCCGGATGCCTCCGGCGCCGACATCCCATGTGCCGGCACCCGATGCGCCAGCAGGGGGCTAATCATCGCGGACAAGCTGGCCGTCCAGCAGGCGCAGCGTGTGCGCGGGATGGCGGGTGACCAGGGCGTCGTTGTGGGTGGCGACGACGACGGTGGTGCCCAGCCGGTTCATCTCGTGCAGCAACTGCATCAAGCGGCTGGCCTGCTCGTCGTCCAGGTTGCCGGTCGGCTCGTCGGCCAGCAGCAGCAGCGGGCGGGCGACCACGGCGCGGGCGATGGCGACGCGCTGCTGCTCGCCGCCCGAAAGCTGGGCCGGGCGCGCCAGCAGCCGCCGGGACAGGCCGACCCAGCCGAGCAGCTCCAGCGTGTCCACCCGAATCTGCCCCTCCGGCCGGCCGGCCAGGCGCAGCGGCAGGGCGACGTTGTCGAAGGCCGACAGGTGCGGCATCAGGCGGAAATCCTGGAACACCATACCGATCCGGCGCCGCAGCAGCGGCAGGTGGCCCCGCCCGGCGGCGCCGATGTCCTGCCCCATGAGCCGCAGGCATCCCTCGCTGGGGCGGACCTGCAGGTGCAGCAGGCGCAGCAGGCTGGTTTTGCCGGCGCCCGAGGGTCCGAGCAGCCAGCGGAATCCGCCCTCCGCGATGCCGAACGATAGCCCGCGCAGCACGCTGGCGCCGCCGTAATCCAACCCGACCCCATCCAGTTGCACCATCCAGCGGCAACGCCCCCTAGCTTCGGCTGCTTCAAGCTGCGCCATACTTGTGGCATGGCGGTGGCGCGCCGGGGAAGCGGCCTGGCTGGACATTCACGGCCTGTTCGGCGCATTCCCGGCGGGGTATCACGATTCCATGCGGATCGTCTGCCCTGCCTGCACCGCCATCTACGACGTGCCGGAGGCCCGGCTAGCCCCAGGCCGCGCAGTCCGGTGCGCGCGGTGCGGCACGGATTGGCTGCCGCTCGCGGCCGAGGCGCTGCCCCTGCAACCAGCCGAGGAGATGTCACCAAGCGTCCCGGAGCCGGCGCGTGCACCGCCCCCGTCCCTGGCCGGCACGGCAAAACCGCGCCGTGCCGATGCCGTCGCGCTCGCCGGCTGGGCTGTGAGCTTGGCGCTCCTTGCGGCGCTGGGCTGGGGCGGCGTCCGCTGGCGCGACAGCGTGATGCGCGCCTGGCCGCCCAGCGAGCGTCTGTATGCGGCGTTGGGCCTGGCGACAGACCAAGCGGCTCAGTAGGTCTTCAGCAGCCGGTCGATGTAGTCCAGTTCCGGCTGCGGCCGGGTGCGGTCGGCACCGCGGCGGCGCAGCTCGTCCTGGATGGCCCGGCTGCGCGCCTCCTCCATGGCGTCGGGCACCTGGACGTCGTTGCCGGGGTCTCCCGCCAGCCCATGCGGCGCCAGGCGGCCCAGGGGATCGCGGCGCGCCGACCGGCGGTGGTCGCCGCCGGTGCCATCATTGGGCTGCGAAGGGTCGCCCTGACCGTCACGCTGGCCGTACTTGCCGTGGCTCTTGCCGCCGGGCTTGCCTTGGCCGTCGCCCTCACCCTCGCCTTCGTTCTCACCCTCGCCCTGCTGGCCGTCGCCGGGTTCCTCGCCTGTGCCGAAGCGGGTGGCCAGTTGCTGCGACATCTCGTTGGCGCCCTTCTGCAGCGCCTCGATGGCCCGCTGCTCCGCGTCGCCTGCGGCCTGATCCTGGCCGTCCGCCAGGGCCTGCGCCGCATCGCGCATGGCGGTGTCGGCCTCACCCAACGGCGGCGGCACCTGGCCCGTCAGGTCGCCGAAGCGCTGCATCAGCTCGCCCAAGGCCCGGCGCAGGGCGCGCTGCGAGCGGCTGTCGCCCTGCCGCGCCGTGGCGTCGGCCGGGGTTGGCACGCGGCGGGGGTCCGCGCCGGGGCGGCCCTGGGAGTGGTCAAGCAGACCGCCTTCCCGCCCAACGATGTCCTGCACCGCGCCGACCTGCTGCTGGCCGCGCTCCCGGCGTTCGGCATTCTGCTTGTCGCGCGATTGGCCGTGCTCGGGGCGGGCGTTCTGCAACTGCTGCAGCAGCTTCTCCAGCTCGGCCATCTGCTGCTTGGCGTCGTCCATGCGGCCCTCCTTGGCCGCCTGCTCCATCCGCTGCGCCATGCGGTCCAGGTCGCGCGGCGTCATGGCGGGTCCGAGGTCGGGCGGCGTGTCCGCCCCCTCGCGCCGCGCCTGCTCGGCCAGGGCCTCCATGTGCTTCTGAATCGCCTCGCGCAACTCCTCCATGCGCTTCACCAGCTCGGCCTGCTCGGCGGGGGTCTCCGGCTTGGCCTCGGCGGCGTCGCGCAGGGCCTGGCGGGCTGCCTCCAGCGCCTTGGCGGTGCGGTCCACCAGCCCTTCTTCCAGCGCCAGCGCCAACTGCCACATGCGCGCCTGCGCCTCGTCGATCACGTCGGCGTCCTTACCGCGGCGCAACAGCCCGGCGATGGCGCGCAGGTTCAGCAGCACCGCGGAGTCCCCGTTGAACGCCTCCGGCGCATCGGCCAGCCCGTCCAGGGTCATGCGCGCCGGCTCCCGCTCGCCTGGGGTCAGGCTGAGCTGCCGCCGCACGTCCAGCACGGCGCGGGCAACCGGGTTCTCGAATTGGCGCTCGGGCAGGGTGAACCCGGCGGCGACGCTGCGCCCGACCTGGCCGGGCTTGTCGCGCGCCACCACCTGACCCAGCACGGCCAGCCCGGCCCAGGGATGCGCCGACAGGTCCGGCACGGCGCTGCCCTGCGCCGCCTTCGGTGAGCCGGATAGCGGCAGCCGCACCACCAGGGGCGGCGCCTCCGGACGCTCGCGCAGCCGCAGCTCGGCCTGCACGCTTGCCAGGCCGTAATCGTCCGTGGCGCCCCATGGCAGGCGGGTCTGCTGGGTCGTACGGCCGCCGGAGAGCGCCGGGCCTGGCGCATCGGTGAACAGGGCCGTGGGCGGTAGGTCTGGGATCACGGTCAGTTGCCAGGTCTGCGTGCTGCCGCGGCGCTGCACTGACAGGGCACCGCCAGAGGTCAGCTCCCGCTCCGCCTGCCAACTGCCGGCGTCCAAGGCGCGGAACGCCGTGGTGTCGCCATTCAGCGCCAGCACCGGCTCGCCGCTGCCGCCGGTCACGCTGACGGTCAGGTGGGAGCCGGTCGGCACCGAAACCGCGGCCTGGTCGGGGTGCAGGAAAATCGGCGGCAGCCCGGTGTAGGCAGGCGGCGTAATCCATGCCTGGGTGACGGGCGCGGGGGCGGGCGGCTCCGCCGGCAGCTCGGGCGCAACCCCGCGCAGCAGCCGGCTCGCCGCGTCCGGCCCGGCGATCACCAGCCCGGCCAGCAGCGCCACGGCCAGCCCGCCGCGCAATGCCCGGGTGTCCCGCCCAGGCAGGCCGGGGCGGGGCGGGGCCACCCGCAGCCGGGACACCTGCGCCGACAGCCGGGCCAGGTGCGCCTGCCACAGCGCCGCACCCTCCGCCGTCGCCACCGCAGGCTGGTCGGCGAGGGCGGCAAGCGGGCGGTGGCGCAGCCCGGTGTCACGCTCCAGCCGCCGGTCTGCGCCGTCCGCCGTCGGGCGGCGCATCCCGTGCCAGCCGCGCCACAGCAGCGCCAGCACACCGGCCACGGCGGCAAGCAGCAGCAGCACCCGCGGCCACGGCGGCAGCATCGCCGGCACATCGAGCAGCGCCAGCACCGCATACAGGCCGGCGACGCCGAGCGCCGGCCACACCGCCGGCCACGTCTGCTCCCACCACAGCACCAGCCGTGCCGCCTGCCGCTTGCGGGCCAAGCCTTGCAGAGCGGAGACCGGCGGGACGGGGCCGGGCGGGGGGGCGGTCACCCGAGCCACTCCGGGATGGTTTCCGCCGCCCACAGCGCCTCGACAGGCTGGCGCGTTCGGATCACCGACCAGCGGCTGCCGTCAACCATCACTTCGGCCGCCAGGGGCCGCGCGTTGTAGGTGCTGCTCATGACCGAACCATATGCCCCCGCATCCAGGATAGCCAAGCGCGCATTCGGGGCCAGGGCGGGCAGGGCGCGCGCCCGGGCGAAGGTGTCCCCGGTCTCGCAGACGGGGCCGACGACATCCGCTGGCGAGACGGCGCGCACGGCGTCCACGGCGGAGACGGGGACCATGCCGTGCCAGGCGTCATACATCGCGGGCCGGGCCAAGTCGTTCATCGCCGCGTCCAGCACGACGAAGCGCCGGCCGGCGGTGGTTTTGGACAGCACGACCGAGGTGAGCAGCACGCCGGCGGGTCCCGCCAGCCAGCGGCCCGGCTCCATCGCCAGCCGTACGTCCAGCCCGCCCAGGGTGGCGCGGATGGCGCCGGCCAGGGCGGCCGGGCTGGCGGCAGGCTCGTTGCGGTAGGGGATGCCCAGGCCGCCGCCGCAGTCCACCACCTGCACGCGCTGCCCGGCCGCCCGCAGCGCCCGCACCAGGTCGGCCGTGCGGGCGTAGGCGGCGCGGTACGGCGCCATGGACAGGATCTGGCTGCCGATGTGAAGCGCGATGCCGACGGGATCAAGGCCGGGCAGGGCGGCGGCGTGGGCATACAGCGCCGCGGCCTCATCGTAGGCGACGCCGAACTTGTTGCCGGCACGGCCGGTGGTGATCTTGGCGTGGGTGCCGGCGTCCACGTCCGGGTTGATCCGCAGCGCCACCCGGGCAGTCCGGCCCATGCCCGAGGCGAGGGCGGACAGCATGGCCAGCTCCTCGGCGCTCTCGGCGTTGATCTGGCCGACGCCGACCGCGAGGGCCAGGCGCAGGTCGGCCGCTGACTTGCCGACGCCGGAGAACACGATGTCCCCGGCCGGGATGCCCGCCAGCAGGGCGCGTTGCAGCTCGCCGCCGCTGACCACGTCCGCGCCGGCGCCGCCCTGCGCCATCAGCCGCAGCACGGCCAGGTGGTCGTTGGCCTTCACGGCGTAGTGGACCTGCATCGGCAGTCCGGCCATGGCGTCCTGCAAGGCCCGCAACCGTCCGCGTAGGCAGCCGGCGGACAGCACCCAGGTCGGCGATCCCACGGCGTCGGCGATGGCGTTCAGGGGCACGCCCTCCATCAGCAGGCCGTCCATGGCGTGCAGGCTGAGGTGCGGCCGGGCGGCGACCAGCTCGGCGGCGGTAGGGTCGGCGTCATCGGGCTGGGCGAGGTGTGCGGACATGGCTTGTAATAGGGTTGCTGACGGCGTTGATCCAGCGGTGAAGGCGGCTTCTGCACCCTCTCCCTCCGGAAGAGGGCCGGGGTGAGGGGGGCGGCACGAACGGAAGCTTCCGAGGCTCGAAGCAGCATTCGCCCCTCACCGGGCCAATTTGGTCCTTGCGGCTTCCCTCACCCCGGCCCTCTCCCGGAGGGAGAGGGAGTTAGGGCGGTCCTTTGATTAACGTGATGGGTACACCCGGGGGAATTTTACCTCGTCCGCCGGCCCAGGCGGGGCCGGCGAGCCCTTCTTGCCGCACGCCGCCAGCAGGACCAGCGCCACCAGGACCGCAACCCTCACCGCAGCGCCTGCTGCCACCGGGCCGCCTGCGCCGCCACGTTGGCCGGGGCGGTGCCGCCATAGCTGGTGCGGCTGGCGACCGACGCCTCCACCGTGAGGACGCCGAACACCTCGTCGGTGATGCCCGGCTCCTCCGCCTGCATCTCCGTCAGCGTCAACGCCGCCAGGTCCACGCCGCGCGCCTCGGCCCGCGCCACCAGCCTCCCCGTGACATGGTGCGCGCTGCGGAACGGCAGGCGCAGCACCCGCACCAGCCAGTCCGCCAGGTCGGTCGCGGTCGAGAACCCCGACCCGGCCATCGCCCGCAGCCGCGCCAGGTCCGGCGTCATGTCCCGCACCATGCCGGCGGTGGCGGCGAGCGACAGCGCCAGGGCGTCGGCGGCGTCGAACACCGGCTCCTTGTCCTCCTGCATGTCCTTAGCGTAGGCTAATGGCAAGCCCTTCATCACCGTCAGCAACGCGACCAGCGCGCCGGTGATGCGCCCGGTCTTGGCCCGCGCCAGCTCCGCCGCATCGGGGTTGCGCTTCTGCGGCATGATGCTGCTGCCAGTCGTGAAGGCGTCCGACAGCCGCACGAAGCCGAACGGCGCGCTGCACCAGATCACGAACTCCTCCGCCAGCCGGCTGAGGTGGACGCCGCAGATCGCCGCTACGCCGAGGAACTCCAGCGCGAAGTCGCGGTCCGACACCGCATCCAGCGAGTTGGCGGTCGGCCGGTCGAAGCCCAGTGCCGCCGCAGTGTGCCCGCGGTCGATTGGGAAGCTGGTGCCGGCCAGCGCCGCCGAACCGAGCGGGCATTCGTTCAGCCGCCGCCGGCAGTCAGCCAGCCGCCCGCGGTCGCGCGCCAGCATCTCCACATAGGCCAGCAGGTGGTGCCCGAACGTGACGGGCTGCGCCGTCTGCAGGTGGGTGAACCCCGGCATTGGCGCCGCCGCGAACTCTGCCGCGCGATCCGCCAGCCCCCGCATCAGGTCGGCCACCTGCGCGTCCAGCCCGTCGATGGCGTCGCGCACCCATAGGCGGAAGTCGGTCGCCACCTGGTCGTTGCGGCTGCGTGCGGTGTGCAGGCGCTTGCCGGCCTCGCCGACGCGGTCGATCAGCCGCGATTCGATGTTCATGTGGATGTCCTCAAGCTCATCCACGAAGGGGAACCGCCCGGCCTCGATCTCGGCGGCGATGGCGGATAGCCCGCCCCGGATGGCCTGCTCGTCCTCCGCCCCGATCACCCCGGCGCGGGCCAGCATGGCGGCATGGGCCAGGCTGCCGCGGATGTCCTGCCGCCACATCTTGCGGTCGAAGCCGATCGAGGCATTTATCTCCTGCATCACCACCGAGGGACCGCGGGCGAAACGGCCTCCCCATTGCGCGTTTGCCCCAACGTTGCGCGTATCGGTGCTGCGGGCTTCCGGTTCCTGGATGGGGCCTGGTTCTGACGAGCTGCTCAAGGACGCACAATGACCCCAACGACGCGCCGCACCCTGCTGACGGCGGCCCTGACCCTACCGGCGGCGGCCCTGCCGCGCAAACCGGCGCTGGCCGAGCGCGGGCTGGCTGGCCTGGACAAGCTGGAGCCTATCGACCCGGCGCCGCTGCCGGAGCTGCGCTTCACCCTGGCCGACGGCACGGCACGCAGCCTGGCCGACTATGCGGGCACCGGCGTCGTGCTCAATATGTGGGCCACTTGGTGCGCGCCCTGCGTGGCCGAGATGGCGACGCTGGACGATCTGGCGCGCAAGGTGTCGGACAGCGGCATCACCGTCCTGGCCCTGTCGTCGGACCGCGGCGGCGCGCCCGTGGTGGATCGGTTCTATCATGAGCGCGGCATACGCACCCTGGCCGTGATGCTGGACCCGCGCGGCGAGGTGCCCCGGGCCATCGGCGCCCGCGGCATCCCGACCACGCTGCTCATCGACCGCAACGGGCAGGAGCGCGGCCGGGTCGAGGGAGCGGTGGACTGGTCGTCTGCCGCCTCGGTCGAGACGATTCGCAAGCTGATCGCGGCTGGCCCGCCTAGGCCGCCGGTAGCCTCGACCGTGCCGCTGTAAGTTGCGGCCGCCTCAGGTATCGAAGTTGCGGTTCGACCGCGGGCCGATCAGCGCCATCAGCTCTCGCCGGGTCTCAGGCTCGTCGCGGAACACGCCGAGCATCCGGCTGGTGACCATGCTGACGCCGGGCTTGTGAACGCCGCGGGTGGTCATGCATTGGTGCCCGGCCTCGATGACGACACCGACGCCGCGCGGCTGCAGCACGTCGTTGATGGTGGCGGCGATCTGGACGGTCAGCTTCTCCTGGATTTGCAGGCGCTTGGAGTAGGCGTCCACCACGCGGGCCAGCTTGCTGATCCCGACCACGCGCCGGCACGGCAGGTAGGCGACGTGGCACACCCCGATGATGGGGACCATGTGGTGCTCGCAGTAGCTTTCGAGCCGGATGTCGCGCAGCAGCACGATCTCGTCGTAGCCCTCGACCTCCTCGAACGTGCGCTCCAGCAGTTGGACGGGGTCGATGGCGTAGCCGCCGAACAGCTCCTTGTAGGACTTGGCGACCCGGCGGGGCGTGTCGATCAGGCCCTCGCGGCTCGGGTCATCGCCGGCCCAGCGCAGCAGGACGCGGACGGCGGCCTCGGCCTCCTCCATGGTTGGACGAGGATCACCGGGCGCGGGTCTGACCTTCGGGACCAATGTGATTTCGTTCAAGTTCGGTTCCTCAGTGCGCGGTGCCCAGCTTTGTCACAACCTGGCCTTGCCACAAGGTAGTCTAGCCTGGATTTAAGTCTGTGTGATGTAATAATAAGAAATGGCAAGTGTTTACGAGTAGTCAATGAACGCTGCGCCCCGTCAGCGGCAGGTCCGGGCTGTCCAGGCTGAACATCGGCACCTCGGCGTCGAACATCTCGCCGGTCCCTGGCACGGTCATATGGTAGGTGCCGGCCATGAAGCCGGAGTCGGTCGGCAACGGCGTGCCGGAGGTGTACTCGAACGCCTGGCCCGGCTTCAGCACGGGCTGCTTGCCGATCACGCCGGGTCCCTCGACCCACTGCACCCGGCCGAGCGCGTCGGTGATCTGCCAGGTGCGGCGCAGCAACTGCACCGTTTGCGTGCCCCGGTTGGCGATCCGCACGCGGTAGGCCCAGACCCAACTGCCCTCCTCTGGGTCCGACTGCTCGTCCAAGTAGAAGGCCTCGACGGTGACCTCGACGCCGCGTGTCGTGGCGGTGTAGTCGGCCATGGCTATTCCGCCGCCTGGCGCAGGCCGGGCTGCGCGGCGGCGTCCAGGGCCTGGTTGAGGTCGTCGATCAGGTCGAGCGCGTCCTCCGGCCCCACCGAGAGCCGGATCGCGCCGTCGCTGATGCCCAGCCGCGCCCGCTCGTCCGCGCCGATCCGCATGTGCGTGGTGGTGGCGGGGTGGGTGACCAGCGATTTCGAGTCGCCGAGGTTGTTGGACACCGCGACCAGGCGCAGAGCGTTCATCATGCGGAACGCCGCCGCTTTGCCGCCGGCCAGCTCGACCGTGACCAGGGTGCCGCCGGCGCTCATCTGCGACATCGCCAGGGCGTGCTGCGGATGGTCGGCGCGGCTGGGATACCAGACGCGGGACACCGCCGGATGGGCGGCCAGGCTGTCGGCCACGGCGGCGGCGCTGCGGCTGGCGGCGTCCACGCGCAGGTGCAGCGTCTCCAGCCCCTTCAGCAGCAGCCACGCGTTGAACGGCGACAGGCTTGGCCCGGTGTTGCGGACGAAGGGCTGCAGGGTGTCCTCGATCCAGGCCTTGCCGCCCAGCACGGCGCCGCCCAGGACGCGGCCCTGGCCGTCGATGTGCTTGGTGCAGGAGTAAACCACGATGTCGGCGCCCAGCTCTATCGGCTTCTGCAACAGCGGCGTGGCGAACACGTTGTCCACCACCACCAAGGCCCCGGCGGCGTGCGCCAGGCCGGCGATGGCGCGCAGGTCTAGCACCTCCAGCATCGGGTTGGACGGGCTTTCCAGCAGCACCATCGTCGCCGGACGGGAGAGCGCAATCCGCCAGGCGTCGAGGTCGGCGCCGTCCACGAACTCGGAGTGGATGCCATACCGCGGCAGCAGGGTGGAGACGATCCAGTGGCAGGAGCCGAACAGCGCGCGGGACGCCACGACGCGGTCGCCCGCCTTGAGGTGGCTCAGCATGGCCGCATGGACGGCCGCCATGCCGGTGGCGGTGGCGCGGCAGGCCTCCGCGCCCTCGATCGCGGCCAGCCGGTCCTCCAGCATAGTGACGGTCGGGTTGCCGAAACGGGTGTACTGGTAATGCGTGGCGGCGCCGGTGAAGGTGTCCTCGGCCTGCTCGGCGCTGTCATAGACGAAGCCGGAGGTCAGGAACAATGCCTCGGAGGTTTCACCGTAGGGGGTGCGGGTGGTGCCGCCGTGAACGAGCTGGGTGGCGGGGCGAAGCGGGGGAGTGGGCATGGGGCCTCCGGATGCAGGGCCGACGATGCCGGCGGCGCCCGGGACGCCGGGTCGCCGCAGGCCTCTTTAGCGCGCTTGTTTAGCCTCGCCGCAATCCGGCCGGACAAATCACGAGGTGGACGAAGGATACCGACAGGGGCGTTGCGCGGTCAACGGCCAAACCATATAAGGGCGGTGCCGCGGGTGTAGTTCAATGGTAGAACGGCAGCTTCCCAAGCTGCATACGAGGGTTCGATTCCCT
>CAXTAT010000010.1:0-163937 GCA_964242415.1 uncultured Acetobacteraceae bacterium | reverse complement strand
CCCTGGAAACGATCGCGTTCTCTGGCAATTACGCCGCCAACAGCTTCGCGCTTAGCACCTCGGCGCAGACCGGGGTCACCACCCTTTCGGCAACCGGCGCCGCGCCGCAACGTGTCGCGTTCACCGACACGACCAGCAACACCCAGGGAGGAGACGGCGCGACCTACTACACTGGCCCGGTCGCCAACCTGCAGTGGCAGTACATCTGGAGTAGCGCCGACGGCGTCGCCATGGCCGGCCAGGCAGACAACATGTTCCTGCACGGCGGGTCCGGCAACGACGCCTTGTCGGCGCACGGCGGCAACAACGTGCTCGACGGCGGCGGCGGCTCCAACTTCCTGGTCGGCGCGTCCGGTGCGGATGGCGGGGCGGACACCTTCTTCGTCGATGGCCGCGGCGGGGCTGTCACCTGGTCCAGCATCGTCAACTTCCACCACGGCGACAGCGCCACCATCTTCGGCTTCACCCAGGGCACCAGCACCTTGCCGCTTACCGCCAATGACGGGGCGGCCGGCTACACCGGCGCCACCATCCACTCCGAGCTGGCCGGCGCCGGCACCGGGGTGAACGCGTCCATCACCTTCGCCGGCATCAGTGCCGCCGACGCCCAGGACGTCAGCCAGGGCGGCAAGTTCACCTACAACTACGGCACCACCGGCGGCGTCAACTACGTCAACATCGCCTACACCGGCTGACCCGGCTTCCGCTGCGGCCCCCCAGTCAGGGCCGCAGCAACGCCAGCACGATCTCGACCGCGATCAGCACGATGATCAGCAGCTCCATCAGCCCGGCGCGGCTGCTGCTCGCCTCGTCGTACAGCGCCGTATAGGTGTCTCGGATGATCGCCAGCTTGCGGTTCACCGCGGCGCTGACGGTGCGGACACGGAACAGGTCCAGGGCGCTCGTGTAGATGCGGGCGAGGTACACGTCCTCGGTGACCTGCAGGGCGTTGTCCACCTTCTCCGTCAACTCCGTCACCTCGGCGACCAGGGTGTAAAGCCGGCGCGCCAGATCGGCGAAGCGCCGGGGCAGCAGGATGTTGACGGTGCGGCGGGTAGACTGCACCAGGCCATACATACGCGGCAGCTCGTCGTCGAGCAGCTCGTCGTAGTAGCGCATCTCCAGGAGCTGGGCGTTGGCCACCTCAAGCACGTCGGCCACGTCGCTGTCCGCGCGAGGCTCGTAGATGAAGGCGCGGTCCCAGGTGAGTACCACCAAGTCGTCGGTGTAGTAGCTGTACGATTGCCGCAGCAGGTCGCGCCGGGCACCGTCCGACAGCGGGCGCTGCTCGCCGGACAGCAGGGGCACCAGGTCCACGCGATCTTGCAGGGCGGCGGCTGAGAGCTGCTCGCTGAACGCATGGACGGTGCCGATCAGGTAGTCCTCCTCGATGGCGGAGGCCGTGGGCCGCACCAGCGCCTCGGCCAGCAGGGTGCGGATGCGGGCGAGCAGGCCATCCCACAGCCGGCCGTCGCTGCCGTCGCCAAGCTGGGCGTCCATGGCGTTCAGCAGGGCAGTGTAGTCGGGCCAGGTGAGGTCCACCGCCGCCACGCGCAACGCAAGGGCGACGACGCCGAAGTCGTAGATGCGGATGGTGACTGCGGCGGTGACGGCGAGGGTGCCGAGGTGCAGCGGGATCGGGTCGAATTGCAGGGACACCGGAGGGACGCCGAAGGCGACGGCCTTGGCCGGGGTGGCGGACAGCCGGCTGCGGCTGCTGGCGGTGCCGGCGTAGCGGACCCAGATCTCCTCCACCCGGCGTAAGTCGATGGCGTAGGCTATGTCGAACAGGCGCAACGCCGTAATGTGGCCGGAACGGACGAGGAGTTCAGGCACCGGCTGTTGCCTGCTCCTGCTCCCTCTCCCCCCGGGAGAGGGTTGGGGTGAGGGAAGGGCACGGACGGTCCTCGAATATGTTCGCCGCGAGGGATTCGAGCCGGGCCATAGTTCGGTGCTTGCGGCTTCCCTCACCCCGGCCCTCTCCCGGAGGGAGAGTGAGCAGTAGGCCGGACTGCACCTGCTACGCGGTCCTTCGCAGCGCCGCCGCCGGCAGCAGCGGTCGCAGGAAGCGGCCGGTATGGCTACCAGAGCAGGCAGCTACGTCCTCTGGCGTGCCCTCCACCACCAGGCGACCGCCGCCCTCGCCACCTTCCGGCCCCAGGTCCAGCACCCAGTCGGCGGTCTTGATGACCTCCAGGTTATGCTCGATCACCACGACGGTGTTGCCCTGCTCGACCAGCGCGTGCAGCACCTCAAGCAGCTTGCGCACGTCCTCGAAGTGCAGGCCGGTCGTGGGTTCATCCAGGATATACAGCGTCCGCCCGGTGCCGCGCCGGGCCAGCTCCTTGGACAGCTTGATCCGCTGCGCCTCGCCGCCGGACAGGGTGGTCGCCTGCTGCCCCAGGCTGATATAGCCCAGGCCCACCTGCTGCAGGATGGTCAACCGGTCGCGGATGCGGTTGACGGCGCTGAAGAACGGCACCGCCTCATCCACGGTCATCGCCAGCACGTCGGCGACGGACTTGCCGCGGAACTTTATTTCAAGCGTCTCCCGATTGTAGCGCGCGCCCTTGCAGGTGTCGCAGGTGACGAACACGTCGGGCAGGAAGTGCATTTCTATCTTGAGCACGCCGTCGCCTTGGCATGCCTCGCAGCGCCCGCCCTTTACGTTGAAGGAAAACCGGCCGGACTTGTAGCCGCGCGCCCGGCTTTCCGGCAGTTCCGCGAACCAGTCGCGGATGGGGGCGAACAGGTCGGTGTAGGTCGCGGGGTTGCTGCGCGGGGTGCGGCCGATGGGGGACTGGTCGATGTCGATGATCTTGTCGAGCTGCTCCAGCCCCTCGATGCGCTCGTGCGGTGCCGGGCTTTCGCCGGAGCCCATCAGGCGGCGGCTGGCAGCCTTGTATAGCGTATCGATGATGAGGGTGGACTTGCCGCCGCCGGACACCCCGGTGACGCAGGTGAAGGTGCCCAGTGGGATGTCGGCCGTCACGGTCTTCAAATTATTGCCACGGGCACCGACGATGCGGATGTTGCGGGTGGGGTCGATGGGTCGGCGGGCCGGGATGGGGATGCTGCTGCGCCCCGACAGGTAGGCGCCGGTGATGCTGGCCGGGTTGGCCATCACCTCGGCCGGGGTGCCCTGGGCGATGATGTGGCCACCCGCCAGCCCGGCCGCCGGCCCCATGTCGATCAGGAAGTCGGCGGCGCGGATCGCGTCCTCGTCGTGCTCCACCACCAGCACGGTGTTACCCAGGGCCTTCAGGCGCCGCAGCGTGCCCAGCAGCCGCTCGTTGTCGCGCTGGTGCAGGCCGATGCTCGGCTCGTCCAGCACATACAGCACGCCGGTCAGGCCGGAGCCGATCTGGCTCGCCAACCGGATGCGCTGGCTCTCCCCGCCGGACAGGGTGGTGCTGCCGCGGGCCAGGGTCAAATAATCCAGGCCGACATCGACCAGGAACTGCAGGCGGTCGATGATTTCCCGCAGGATGCGCCGGGCGATCTCGGCCCGCTGCGGGGTCAGCGTCGCCTCGGCGGCATGGAACCACTCCAGTGCCCGGCGGATCGGCAGCTCCGCCGCCTGCGCCAGGTTCTGCCCGGCGATCCGCACCGCCAGCGCCTCCGGCTTCAGCCGTGCCCCGTGGCAGACGGCGCAGGGCTTTTCCGACTGGTAGCGGCTCATCTCCTCCCGCACCCAGGCGCTGTCGGTCTCCTGCCAGCGGCGCTGCAGGTTGCGCAGCACGCCCTCGAACGGCTTGGATACGCTGTAGGAGCGCACGCCATCCTTGTACTGGAACTCGATCTCCTCCTTCCCCGAGCCGGTCAGGATGGTGTCGTGGACGGCGGCGGGCAGCTCGTGCCAGGGGGTGCGGGTGCTGACGCCCATGTGCCTGGCAATGCTTTTCAGCGTTTGGTCGTAGTATGGGCTTTGCGCGCCGCTCCAGGGGGCGATGGCGCCCTCGGCCAGGCTGATGCGCTCGTCGGGCACGACCAGGGAGGGGTCGAAGAAGCTCTCCACGCCCAGGCCGTTGCAGGCCGGGCAGGCGCCGTGCGGCGAGTTGAAGCTGAACAGCCGCGGCTCGATTTCCTCGATCGTGAAGCCGCTGACCGGGCACGCGAACCGGGAGCTGAACACGGTGCGGGCACCCGTTTCGGCGTCCTCGGCGTAGGCAACGCCGTCGGACAGGGCCAGCGCGGTTTCGAAGCTGTCGGCCAGGCGGATCTGGATGCCGTCGCGCACCACGATGCGGTCTACCACGGCCTCGATCTCGTGCTTGATCTTGCGGTTCAGCACCGGGACCTCGCCGATCTCATACAGGGTCCCGTCCACCTTCACACGAGTAAAACCCTTGCGCTGCAGGTCGGCCAGCTCCTTGCGGTACTCGCCCTTGCGGTCCCGCACGACGGGGGCGAGCAGCAGCAGCCGCGTGCCCTCCGGCATGGCGGCGACGCGGTCCACCATCTGGCTGACCGTTTGCGCCTCGATAGGTTCGCCGGTCACGGGGGAGTATGGCACCCCGGCACGCGCCCACAGCAGGCGCATGTAGTCATGAATCTCGGTGACGGTCCCCACGGTGCTGCGCGGGTTGCGGCTGGTGGTCTTCTGCTCAATGGAGATGGCGGGGGACAGGCCCTCGATGCTGTCCACGTCGGGCTTGCCCATCAGCTCCAGGAACTGCCGGGCATAGGCGGACAGCGACTCGACGTAGCGGCGCTGGCCCTCGGCGTAGATGGTGTCGAACGCCAGGGACGACTTGCCCGATCCGGACAGGCCCGTGATGACCGTCAGGCTGTCGCGGGGGATATCGGCGTCGATGTTCTTGAGGTTGTGCTCGCGCGCACCGCGCACACGGATGGAGCCGGCCATGCGGTTGATGTCCCTGGTGTTCTGGTATCGTTCACCCCATATCACAGGGGACGGGGCGGATGGAAACCCCCGATGGCCGGCCCGGCGGGGAGAGGCTATGGTGCCCCGGCGAGTCCAAGTCTTCTAGAGGTGTAACATGGCGGGCAGCGTCAACAAGGTGATCTTGGTCGGCAGGCTGGGCAAGGACCCGGAGGTCCGCAGCTTCCAGAATGGCGGCAAGGTGGTCAACTTCACCCTTGCCACCAGCGAGACCTGGAACGACCGGGCCAGCGGCGAGCGCAAGGAAAAGACCGACTGGCACAACATCGTTATCAAGAATGATAAGATCGGCGAGATCGCCGAGAAGTACCTCAAGAAGGGCAGCTCGGTTTACATCGAGGGCAAGATCGAGACCCGGAAGTGGGCCGATCAGTCCGGCCAGGACAAGTATACGACGGAAGTCATCGTCGGCCCGTTCCGCGGCGAGCTGACCTTACTGGGCGGCCGCGATGACAATGCGTCTGCTGGCGGCGGCGGCGAGGACCGCGGCGGCTACCAGCCGCGCGAGCGCAGCCCGGCCCCGGCCAAGTCCGGCGGCGGTGGTGGGAAGCCGTCCTGGGACTCCGAGAAGTCCGGCGGCGACCTGGATGACGAGATACCGTTCTAGCCTCCTGCGATATTGCTGTATCGGCGGCATCCCATCCAACAGGACAGGCAACATGCGTAGGCCACGGGACGTCCTTGAATATGCCGGCAATGTGCCGCCAAACTCATCCGCTGGCGCAGCGACCGGGATTGCGATGGCAGACAACGTTCTGCTGTTCTCCAACGGCGAGATCAGCCGTGCGCAGGCGATGCGGTCGCTTGGCATCGGCTATAGTGAACTGCTGGATCGCATAGCAGTCCGCGAACTGCCGCTGCCGCGGGTGGATGATGCCGAGGCAGACAGGATGGCCGATATGCTGGTCGCCCTCCTGGGACCCGTTGCCCATTGAACATTGTCGTCATTGTACCCGATGCAGGACCCCTTATCAGTCTTGGCAAGGCTGACCGCCTCGCTTTGCTGCTGAAGCTCGACTGTCCGATCTATGTCGTGGACCAAGTCAGGTTCGAGGTCACGAAGGACAAACGCCATCTGGACGTTGCGCGCATCGAGGCATTCATGCGGGACCACCCCGATATGGTGCATGAATTCGTCACAGCCGTAGGGGCAGCCGCCGCGACCCGGCGCGCAGCCGGGGAAACCCGCCAGCCGGGCCAAGGGGAAGCCGCGATAGCGGAAGTCCTGAACCGTATGGAGGAGGTGACAGGCGATCCGGACGCACCCGTGCTGCTGCTGTATGAGGACAGCGACGTGCGGCGAGGCAGGTTCGTGCTCCCGGGGAACGTGCATATCCTCTCGACCTGGGGCCTGCTGCTTGGATTGGAGAGGAGGGGCCTCATACCGTCAGCGCACGCTGTCTGGCGGGAAATCGAGGTGTCCGGACGGACCCTGTCGGTCGTCAATGTGGACGTGCCCGGCATGACCGCCGCCGGGCCAACCCGTTGGTAGCCCGAAGCCAGTCCTCATTCAGCTTGGCGATGGCCAGTACGCCCACAGAAGCCTACAAAGGACCCTGCCGGAGAGAGGAAGCTATGATTGGTCAGAGGATGACGCCCCGACGATCTGCCCGACTGCGCTCCAACAGCTAACTTCAAACCGCCTTGACTCTCAATCTCCTCAACACAAGCGAACACCTGAATTGTCCGACCTAGACCCGCCCACCCTGCCGCCCGCCGACGCCCCTGCACCCCCCAGCTCACCCCCGGTGATGCTGGAGGATGAGATGCGCCGCTCGTACCTCGATTACGCCATGTCCGTCATCGTCAGCCGCGCGCTGCCCGATGCGCGTGACGGCTTGAAGCCGGTGCACCGCCGCATCCTGTTCGCCATGAACGAGAGCGGCTACACCGCCGACAAGCCCTATCGCAAGTCGGCCCGCATCGTCGGCGACGTGATGGGCAAGTACCACCCGCACGGCGACGCCAGCATCTACGACGCCCTGGTCCGCATGGCGCAGGGCTTCTCCATGCGCGTGCCGCTCATCGACGGCCAGGGCAACTTCGGCAGCATCGACGGCGACCCCCCGGCCGCCATGCGCTACACCGAATCCCGCATGGCCCGAGCGGCAGCCCTGCTGCTGACCGACATCGACCGCGACACCGTCGATTTCTCCCCCAGCTACGACGAAAGCAACCAGGAGCCACGGGTGCTGCCAGCCAGCTACCCCGTGCTGCTGATCAACGGCGCCAACGGCATCGCGGTCGGCATGGCCACCAACATCCCGCCGCACAACCCGACCGAGATCATCGACGCCGCCCTGGCCCTGATCGCCGACCCCGCCACCTCGCTCGACGACCTGATGCGCATCGTCCCCGGCCCCGACTTCCCCACCGGGGGCATCATCCTCGGCCGCGCCGGCATCCGCAGCGCCTTCGAGGGCGGCCGCGGCAGCGTCGTCGTCCGCGCCAAGGCGGCGATCGAGGACATGCGCGCCAACCGCCAGTGCATCGTCGTCACCGAAATTCCCTACCAGGTCAACAAGACCACCCTGCTGGAGCGCATCGCCGAGCTGGTGCGCAGCAAGCAGGTCGAGGGCATCACCGACCTGCGCGACGAAAGCGACCGCGACGGCATGCGCATCGTCATCGAGCTGCGGCGCGAGGCAACGGCCGAGGTCGTGCTGAACCAGCTCTACCGCTTCACCCAGTTGCAGACCAGCTTCGGCGTCAACATGCTGGCGCTGGACAGCGGCCGCCCCCGTCTGATGGGCTTGAAGGACGCGCTTGAAGTCTTCCTGGCGTTCCGCGAGGACGTCATCCTGCGCCGCAGCCGCTTCGAGCTGGCGAAGGCGCGGGAGCGGGCGCACCTCCTGGTCGGCCTCGCCATCGCCGTCGCCAACATCGACGACGTGATCCAGGTCATCCGCGGCAGCCCCGACAGCGCCACCGCCCGCGCCGCGCTGATGGACCGCGCCTGGCCGTCGGGCGACGTGTCGGCGCTGCTGGCGCTGATCGACGACAGCGGCAACCAGATCGTCGGCGACTCCGTGCGGCTGACCGAGGCGCAGGCCCGCGGCATCCTGGAGCTACGCCTGGCCCGGCTGACCGGCCTAGAGCGCGACAAGATCCAGGCCGAGCTGACCGAGGTCGCCCTGCGCATCAGCGAGCTGCTGCTGATCCTGGACAGCCGCCCGCGCCGGCTGGAGGTGATGCGCGACGAGCTGCTGATCGCCCGCGAGGAGATCGGCAGCCCCCGCATGACCTCCATCGTGGACGCCGCCGCCGACCAGGACGATGAAAGCCTGATCGAGCCGGGCCAGATGGTCGTGACCATCACGCGGGACGGCTTCATCAAGCGCACCGCCCTGGACATCTTCCGCCAGCAGAACCGCGGCGGGCGTGGCCGCACCGGCGCCGGCACGCGCGGCGATGATGTCGTCACCCGCAGCTTCAACGCGCACACCCACCAGTGGGTGCTGTTCTTCAGCAGTGGCGGCAAGGTGTTCCGCGAGAAGGTCTGGCGCCTGCCCGAGGCCAGCCCGACCGCCAAGGGCCGTGCCCTGGTCAACCTGCTGCCGGAACTCGGCGGCGATGGCATCACCACCGTGCTGCCGCTGCCGCAGGACGAGGCGATGTGGGAGAACCTGCACCTGGTGTTCGCCACCGCCAGCGGCGGCGTGCGGCGCAACAAGCTGAGCGATTTCCGGAATGTCCGCTCGCACGGGCTGATTGCGATGAAGCTGGATGACGGCGACCGGCTGATCGGCGTGGCGACGTGCCGGGATAAGGACGACGTGTTCCTGGCCACCAAGCTAGGCCGCTGCATCCGCTTCCAGATCGTTGACGAGAACCTGCGCGTGTTCTCCGGCCGCGACAGCAGCGGCGTGCGCGGCATCAGGCTGGGGGAGGGCGACGAGGTCATCAGCCTGTCCGTGCTGCGCCATGTGGAGGCGGACGCGGCGGAGCGCGCCACCTACCTCAAGGGTGCCGCCGCCCGCCGCCGCGCCACGGACGAGGAGGAGGTTGCCACAGACCTGGACGAGGAGGCCGGGGACGTGCCCGACGCCACCCTGTCCAACGAGCGCATCTCCGAACTGGAGGACGCGGAGGAAACCCTGCTGACCGTGACCGACGCCGGGTTCGGCAAGCGGTCGTCCGCCTATTACTACCGGGTGTCCGGCCGCGGCGGGTTGGGCATCGCCAACATCACCTTGTCGCCGCGCAACGGCACGGCGGTGATCGCCAGCTTCCCCGTGCGCCCCGGCGACGGCGTGATGCTGGTGACCGACGAGGGCCGGCTGATCCGCGTGCCCTCCGACCAAGTGCGCGTCACCGGCCGCAGCAGCATGGGCGTCACCTTGTTCCGCCTGGGCGACACAGAGCGGGTGACCAGCGTGTTCCCCGTCATCGACACGCCTGATGCGAACGGCGACACGAACGGCGACACGAACGGCGGCGACGGGCCGGATGCCGATGTGGTGATGCTGGCACCTCCAGATGCCTGACAATCGGCAGCACGTCGGCATCTACCCCGGCACCTTTGACCCCATCCACAATGGTCATGTCGATATTATCGGCCGGGCCGCACGGGTGCTGCACCGCCTGGTAGTCGGCGTGGCGGAGAACGCCGGCAAGGGGCCGCTATTCCCCTTGGAGGAGCGTGTGGAGCTGGTCCGCGCCGAGACCGACGCCATTGCCGCCCGCACTGGGACCGCCATCATCGTCCGCCCCTTCACCGGCCTGCTGATCGATTTCGCGCACCAGGAAAACGCGGGCGTGATCATCCGGGGGCTGCGCGCGGTGTCGGATTTCGACTACGAGTTCCAGATGGCCGGCATGAACTACCGCCTGGACCATGACGTGGAGACGGTGTTCCTGATGGCGACGGAGCGGCACCAGTTCATCGGCTCCCGCTTCGTCAAGGAGATCGCCCGGCTTGGGGGGGATGTGTCCAGCTTCGTGCCGGCGCTGACCCTGGAACGCACGCTGGCCCGGGTTCGTTAGGGACCAGACACGGCCGTGACCCGGCTAAACGAGAGGAGCGCCCTATGCGCCGCCGACACCTGCTTGCAACACTTGCGATTGGAACCCTGATGTCCGAAGCCGCTGCCGCCCAGCCAACCGACCTGGACCCCGAGAACACGCTGTACATGGACCTGAAGGATGGCCGCGTCGTCATCAAGCTGCGTCCGGACCTGGCGCCCAAGCACGTCGAGCGCGTCAAGGCATTGGCCCGCAAGCACTTCTACGACGGCACCGTGTTCCATCGCGTGATCGACGGTTTCATGGCACAGGGCGGCGATCCGACCGGCACCGGCACCGGCGGCAGCGACATGGGCAACCTGCCGGCCGAGTTCACGAACAAGGCGCACTTCCTGCGCGGCACCGTCGGCGCCGCCCGCACGTCGGACCCGAACAGCGCCAACAGCCAGTTCTACATCTGCTTCGCCCCGGCGCCCAGCCTGGACGGCCAGTACACCATCTGGGGCCAAGTGGTGCAGGGCATGGAGAACATTGACAAGATCAAGCGCGGCAGCGGCAGCAGCGGCAGTGTGTCCAACCCCGACAAGATCATCCGCGTGCAGGTGGCGGCGGACGCGAAGTCGTAGTATCCGACGCCGCGGTCCGCCGCGGCGTCGCTTTTCCTGGTGGAATGGGCCTCTAGCTCAGTTGGTAGAGCACGGGACTTTTAATCCTGTGGTCGTGGGTTCGAGCCCCACGGGGCCCACCACAGCCGCCCGCACTGCAGACGTCCCCACACCAGCGGTCGCCTCCCAAAAAGTACCGTCGTTGCAAGCCGCCTGTGCAGCGTGGCGATCCTGGGCCGCAAGCACAATCCTGGGCGGCTTGAAGCGCCGGGCCGAAGCCGCGCCATGATTGGTAAGGGATGGCCGACGCCGGTACCCCGGTTGCATAGACCCTGAAGATGATCGTCCTTACCCGACCACTGCTGTCGCGTCGCCGGCTCACCCTCACCTGGGCCAGGTGGCGCCGCCAAACCATGTTCGTCCTGGGCGGAGTCGCGGTTGGCGCCATCGCCGTGGCCCTGGCGTTCGCCGCAGACCGTGCCGGGGCGGTGTTCCGCTCCATCGAGGCTTTCGATCCCCGCATCGCCCTGGTGCTGACCCCCGCCGGCTTCGCCACCTGCTGCTGGCTGACCCGGCGCTACGTCCCGAACGCCGGCGGCAGCGGCATCCCGCAAGCGATTGCAGCGCGGCACCTGCACGGGCTGGCGGCCCGGCACCGCCTGGTCTCGTTGCAGACGGCATTCGGCAAGATTGGCCTGCTGCTCGTCGGGCTGCTGTGCGGCGCGTCGATCGGGCGGGAGGGACCGACGGTGCAGGTCGGCGCAGCCATCATGTTCGCCCTCGGCCGGGTCTCGCCGCGCCGGCAGCCTGGCCTGATCCTGGCGGGCGCGGCGGCTGGTGTGGCGGCGGCGTTCAACACGCCCCTGGCCGGCATCGTGTTCGGCATCGAGGAGATGAGCCGCTCGTTCGAGGCGCGGACCAGCGGCGTCGTGCTCGGCACGGTGATTGCCGCCGGGCTGACCTCGATGGCCCTGCAGGGCGACTACACCTATTTCGGCACGACGCAGGTGGCGCTGCATGGGGTGCAGGGCTGGCTGGCGGTGCCGGTGCTGGGCGTGGCCGGCGGCGTGCTCGGCGGCGGGTTCAGCCGGGCGCTGATCCTGGTGGCGCAGGGCTTGCCGGGAAGGTTTGGGCGGCAGGTGAAGCGGCGGCCCATCCTCTTTGCCACGGCGTGCGGCCTTCTGGTCGCCGGGTGCGGCCTGCTGTCGGGCGGCGCGACGTTCGGCACGGGCTATGACCAGGCCCGAGGGCTGCTGGATGGCGGCAACTCCGGCATGAGCTTCGGCCTGCTGAAGCTAGTGGCGACGCTGGCTTCGGCGGTCAGCGGCATCCCCGGCGGCATCTTCGCGCCGTCGTTGGCCGTGGGTGCCGGACTGGGCGCGGACCTTGCGTCGCTGCTGCCGGGGGTGCCGCTGCAGGCGCTGGTGGTACTCGGCATGGCCGGCTATTTCGCCGGGGTGGTGCAGGCGCCGATCACCGCCTTTGTGATCGTGAGCGAGATGACGGGCGACCACGCGATGGTGGTGCCGTTAATGTTGACGGCACTGATCGGCTACGCCGCCTCGAAGCTAGTCTGTGCGGAGGGGGTCTATCACGCCCTGGCGCACAACTTCGTCACGGCCGCCCTGGGGCATGTCGCTAGGCCGCCGCATTGAACGTGTCGGCATAGCCGAACAGCCCCGCCGAGCCGCCGGTATGCAGGAACACCACCGTCTGCCCGGCCGTGAACACACCCTGCCGGATCAAGTCGATCAGCCCGGCCATGCCCTTGCCCGAGTAAACCGGGTCCAGGAAGACGCCCTCCAGCCGCGCCACCATGGTGACCGCCTCCACCATGCCCGGGGTCGGCACGCCATATCCCGCGCCGACATAGTCGCAGTTGGCCTCCACGGCCGCCGCCGGCACCGGGCGGTCTAGGCCGAGGTGCGCCGCGGTGGCCTGCGCCAGCCGCAGCACGTTGGCCTCCTGCTTGTCCCGCGGCAGGCGCACGCCGATGCCCAGCACCCGCACCGGGCTGCTCATGGCGTGCAGCCCGGCGACCAGCCCAGCCTGGGTGCCCGCGCTGCCGGTGGCATGCACCAGGCGGTCGGTGTGCAGCCCGATCTCGTTCGCCTGCACCAGCAGCTCCAGCGCGACTGCGGCATAGCCCAACGCGCCGGTGGCGTTCGACCCGCCGCCGGGGATCAAGTAGGGCTTGGCCCCGTCCGCCCGCAGCCGGTCGCCGACCGCCTCGATGGCGGCCTGCATGTCGGTGCCACTGGGGCAATACTCCAGGTGCGTGCCGAGCATGCGGTCCAGCAACACGTTGCCGTTGTTTAGGTAGGTGCCGTCATTAGTTTCGATCCGGTGCTCCAGCACGGCGGTGCAGGCCAGGCCCAGCTTGGCGGCCACGGCGGCGGTCTGGCGGACATGGTTAGACTGCACCGCGCCCTGCGTCACCAGGTGGTCCGCGCCGGCCGCCAGCGCCGCGCCGGCCAGGAATTCCAGCTTGCGGACCTTGTTGCCGCCCAGGCCCATGCCGGTGAGGTCGTCGCGCTTCATCCAGATGTCGGGACCGCCGAGGGCAGCCGTCAGCCGCGGCAGGCGCTCCAAGGGGGTCGGCGCCTGGCAGAGCTTGACGCGGGGGAAGCGGGCGAGGTCCAAGCGGGTCCATCCTGTGCGCCAGCGGTGCAACATACCTGTGCGCCGCCGGCGCAACGTAACCTTTGCAGCGCCCCTCCGTAAAATCAACATGCCCGTTCGGCCGCCACGGAAGGTTAGACGTGACTTCCTGGCCCAGCGCGCTACATCTCATCAACCTGCAAGGGGCTAGACCTATGCACATCATTAACCGTCGTGGCTGGGCGCTGCCCGACAGCGCTGCGACGCCTGAGCACCTCGTTCTGGGACGCCGCACGCTGTTGGCGGCTGTTGGCGCCGCCGGCATTGCGTTGCCGGGCGCGGCCCGTGCGCAGGGTGCCCCGCGCAACGGCAAGTATGATCCGATGCGCGAGATCACGGCCGAGGGCGACGCCACCACCTACAACAACTTCTATGAGTTCGGCACCAGCAAGTCGATCTCGCGCGCCGCGCAGCGTTTGCCGGTCGCGCCATGGACCATCGAGATCGACGGGCTGGTCACCACGCCCAAGACCATCGGCTTCGACGACCTGATGAGGCAGGTGCAGTTGGAAGAGCGGGTGTACCGCCACCGCTGCGTCGAGGGGTGGGCGATGACGGTGCCCTGGACCGGCTTCCCGCTAGGGGATTTGGTGCGGCTTGCCGACCCGACCTCCGCGGCCAAGTATATCGCGTTCACCACCCTGGCCGACCCGAAGACCATGCCGGGCCTGCGGAGCAGCCAGTTCGAGTGGCCCTATGTCGAGGGTATCACGATGGCGGAGGCGATGAACGAGCTGCCGTTCCTGGCAACGGGGCTGTATGGCAAGACCATCCCCAAGCAGAACGGCGCGCCGATCCGCCTGGTGCTGCCGTGGAAGTATGGCTTCAAGTCGGCCAAGTCCATCGTCAAGGTCACCTTCACCGACAAGCGCCCGGCCACGTTCTGGGAAGGCATCCAACCAGAGGAGTACGGCTTCTGGGCCAACGTCAACCCGGCCGTCCCGCACCCTCGCTGGAGCCAGGCCACCGAGCGGCTGATCGGCAACGACCAGCGGGTGCCGACGTTGATCTATAACGGCTATGGCGAGCAGGTGGCCGGGCTGTATTCAGGTCTCGCGTCGGAAAGGCTGTTCATGTGATCATTGCCCGCATCTTCATCGTCCTTGCGGCGCTGCTTTTGGTGGCTGCCGTGGCGATCGCCACCCTGACGCCGCTTGGCATGACGCTTGGTCAGGGATTGGTGAGCATGAGCATGGCCACGGCCGACTGGCTTCGCGCGCACAGCTCCGACTGGGCATGGGAGAAGCTGGCGCAGCCCTTGCTGGTCCGGCCGCTCTGGCTGCTGCCGGCGGCACTGGGCGTGATCTGCGCCGGGGTTGCAGCGTCGTGCAGCTTCGGCACGGCCTCCCCGTCGCGGCGCCGCCGCAGCTAGGGTCGGAGACGAGGCGCCTTCTCCCTCTCCCTCCGGGAGAGGCCCGGGGTGAGAGAGCATCAGCGCCGATCCATGCCGGGCATGAAGCTGAAATTCGCACTGTAATTGTTTGGCTAGATTCCTGAAGCCTCCCCTGTCCCAGCCTTTGGGAGAGGGCAAGCAGGTTGACCAGCGCCCCAGCGTTCGAGCGCGGCCTGACCTGCGGGGGCAAGCCCATATAGCCCCCGCTCCACCCGAATGAACCAGCCGTAAACGTTGCGCAACAGGATGGAGCCGGCCCGAGGCATTCCAGGCGCCAGGTCGCGCGGCCGCTTCGGTCCGGCAGCCAGCGCCGCTGCGCACGCCAGGGCTTCTTGCCGGTAGGCGGTCACGACCGGCTCGCCGCGCGTGCCGCCGGGGGAGGGGTCGCCACGCCGGGCGGCATGCTCCACCAGCAAGGCCCGGCGCCGCCGCGGGTTCGGCCGGGGATGGTATGGACCAGGCTCGGCCAGCACCTCGGCCTCGCCGCGTCCGGGGTGAACGGCCAGCAAGCCGAAGCCGAGCTGTCGGCAAAGCTTCGGCACGCGGCGGTCCCGGTCCCGACCGCGCCGTGTCGCCGCCACGGCCAGCCAAACCTGGTCGGCCATGGCAAGCCGGTCGATCCCTTGAAGCAGTAGCTCAAGGGTGAACCCAAGCTTCATCTCCAGAATGACCAGGAGCGGCTGTGCATCGGCCACGGCATCCGCGCGCACCGCCACGACATCGCAGCCGCCGACCTCGCCCTTGGCCTCGTAGCCCCGTGCGGCCAGGAACCGCTTGACGGCCGGGTAGAGCGAGACCTCTTTCAGAAGGCTGGTCTCAGAGGCCGGGTCTCAGAAGCCGAGGATCACGTCGGCGGCCAGCGTCACCTGGTCGCGCTTCCGGCTGTCGTCGAACGGACGGTCCCCATTCAGGGTGCGGTCGTAGCGGATTTCGGGCCGGATCAGCAGCGTGCTGATGGCCGATGGCAGGCCGGCCGGCTTGTAGGTCACGCCGGCAGTCAGCTCCGAGTAGGTGCCGGGGCGGGGCGAGACGATGAAGTTGGCGGGGGTGCCGCGCTCGGCAGCGACATAGTCGAGGCTCCCAGCCGGGTTATTGACAAAGAAGTTGTTGTTATCACGAAAGATTTCCGCCCGTCCGTTCAGGGTCAGGGAGTCGTTCAGCGCATAGGACGCATAACCTGCCGCACCGTAGGCGTTGGCGTTGAAGCCGTCTTCCTGGACATAGTTCAGTTCGGCCGACAGCGTCAGCGCGTCCGTGGTCTTCCAGGTGGCAACGATGTCGTTGTAGTAGCGCATGGCGCTGTTGGCGAACGGCGTGTTCCGCTTGCTGTCCTCCGGCCCCATGTGGGTCAGCGCCAGGAGGGTGAACTTGCCGCCCGGCGCGTTGTAGCCGATGCCCGCGATGCCGCCAGGCCGGTTGTTGTTGTCCCCCGTGCCATAGCCGATGGCGACGTTGGTGCCGCTGTCGATGCCGAGATACAGGTCGATGATGTCCGACACATGCGCGGTCGCCAGCGCCCCGGTGTGCTTGTAGGGCAGGCCGTAGTTGAAGATGTAGGAGTGCGAGTAGAACGGATTGGTCTTCGGGTCGATCAGCTCGAAGCCCAGCGGCGTCGGGTAGATGCCGGCCTTCAGGTCCATGCCGCCGGCAAACAGGTCGGGGAAGCGCACGGAGATGCTGGCCTCCGTCACATCGACCTGGTTGCGGTCATGGATGAGCTGGTCGAGCACCCCCAGGGTGTGGACGATGCGCGCGTCCGAGCCGTACATCAGTTGCAGCTTGAAGCCGACGTCGATGCTGGTCGCCTTCGGGTCCACGTCGCGGTGCAGGGTCAGCAAGCCCTGGTTGAACACCGGGCGGTTGGCGTCGTCGTCGAACAGGCGGCCGAAGTTGCGGTGGCTCCTGGGGTCGTCTGGGTTGCCGGTGATGCCGCCGTCGAGCTGCAGGTCGAGCTTGGTGCTGCTGGCCCACTCAGACAGGGTAGCGGGTGCGACATAGGGCTTGTCAGCCGGCGCCGTGGCGGGGTTGCCGGGAAGCCCGGTCTGCTCTGGTGGCGTCGTGACTTGCTGCGCCTGGGCGGCGACCGGTCCCAGCAGGGCGGCGCAGGTGGCAAACAGCGGCAACTTGTACATGGCGGCAAACTTTCAAAGACTGCAAACGGTCGCGCCCATACGGCCGGTCGGCATAAACGTTCCATTCGACTCCAGCGGCGAAGCCTTCGGCAAGCGTGCCGAAGGCTCCTGGTTGCATCAAGCCGAGTAATACATCTCGAACTCGACTGGATGCGGGGTGTGCTCGAAACGGTACACCTCGGTCCACTTTAGCTCGATATAGCTCTCGATCTGCTCCTTGCTGAACACCTCGCCGGCCAGCAGGAACTCGTGGTCGGCCTCCAGCGCGCCCAGGGCCTCGCGCAGGCTGCCGCAAACCGTCGGGATGCCCTTCAGCTCCTCGGGCGGCAGGTCGTACAGGTCCTTGTCCATGGGGTCGCCGGGGTGGATCTTGTTCTTGATGCCATCCAGCCCGGCCATCAGCAGCGCCGAATAGGCCAGGTACGGGTTCGCCGTCGCATCCGGGAACCGCACCTCGACCCGCTTGGCCTTCGGGTTGGTGGTGTAGGGGATGCGGCAGGACGCCGAACGGTTGCGGGCGGAGTATGCCAGCAGCACCGGCGCCTCGAACCCGGGGATCAGCCGCTTGTAGCTGTTGGTGCTCGGGTTGGTGAAGGCGTTGCAGGCCTTGGCGTGGCGGATGATGCCGCCGATGAAGTACAGGCACAGCTCCGACAGGTCGGCATAGCCGTTGCCGGCGAAGGCGGGCTTGCCGTCTTTCCAGATGCTAAGGTGGGTGTGCATCCCCGAGCCGTTGTCGCCATAGATCGGCTTGGGCATGAACGTCGCGGTCTTGCCGTAGCTGTGGGCGACGTTCTGCACGCAGTACTTATAGATCTGCATCTGGTCGGCCATCGTCAGCAGCGGGCCGAACTTGGTGCCCAGCTCGTGCTGGCTCTGCGCGACCTCGTGGTGGTGCTTCTCGATCGGCAGGCCCATCTCGCCCATGCTGGACAGCATCTCGGCGCGCAGGTCGCTCTCGGTGTCCACCGGGGGCACCGGGAAATAGCCGCCCTTCACGGCCGGGCGGTGGCCCATGTTGCCCTCGGGGTAGTCCTTCAGCTTGGCGTCAGGACCCTCGACGCTGTCGATGTGATAGCTGGAAAAGTTGGGGCCGGTGCCGAAGCGGACGCTGTCGAACACGAAGAACTCGGCCTCGGCGCCGCACATCACGCTGTCGCCGATGCCGCTGGACTGCACGTAGGCCATCGCCTTCTTCGCCGTGCTGCGCGGGTCGCGGGCATACGGCTGGCCGGTGCTGGGCTCGAAGATGTCGCAGAACAGGATCAGGCTGGGCTTGGCGGCGAACGGGTCCATGACGGCCGTGTTCGGGTCCATCATCAGGATCATGTCGCTCTCGTTGATGGCCTTCCAGCCGGCGATGCTGCTGCCGTCGAACATGATGCCGTCGCGGAACGCATCCTCGTCGATGGTGGAGATGTGCTGCGCCGTGTGCTGCCACTTGCCGCGCGGGTCGGTGAAGCGCAGGTCGACGAATTCCACCGAGTTCTCACGGATCATCTCCATGACATCGGCAGCGGTTTTACTCTCGGTTGCCATCCTAGCTCATCCTCCTCGTCCAGGCCGCCCCGCGCAGCCTGGTGATTTCGTGTAGTCCAGCCCCGGCGATGCCGGAAGCCGGGTCAGGCTGCATGGTGGGATCGGGGCATCAGTGCGCGAGGGCAGGCCGCGCCCTCATATCGCATCACGGCCGCGCTCGCCGGTGCGGATGCGGACTACCTCGTCGATGGTGCTGACGAAGATCTTGCCGTCGCCGATGCGGCCGGTGCGGGCGGCGTTGACGATGGCCTCCACCGCGCGCTCGACGACATCGTCCTCGCAGACGACCTCGATCTTCACCTTGGGCAGGAAATCGACGACATACTCCGCGCCGCGATACAGCTCCGTGTGGCCTTTCTGGCGGCCGAAGCCCTTGGCCTCCACCACCGTGATCCCCTGCAGGCCGACCTCGTGCAGCGCCTCCTTCACCTCATCCAGCTTGAACGGCTTGATGACCGCCTCGATCTTTTTCATGCGTTTTCCGCCGGACGGGCTGCCCGGCGTCCTCCTTTAACTGCTGGCCGTCGCCCGCAATGGCCGGGTGGACGGGGTGGGAGGTTTGCATGGGATGTGCCAGGCGGCAACTCGGCCGCGGCTGGGCGACCGTCCGTGAAGCAAGCACCACGCTGCCTGCCCGCTCCCTCTCCCCCCGGGAGAGGGAGCGGGCAGGCAGGCGGCAAGCACTGCGCGCTGTCATGTTGGACGTAGCGTCCGTTTGCCGGTGGGCGAGCTGGGCTTTTGCCGCCTCCCTCACCCCGGCCCTCTCCCGGGCGAGGAGGGAGAGGGCGGCGACCCTCCTGCTTGCCCTGCCGGCCCGGAAGGGCCAGTTGGTGCGGACGTGCCCCAGCGCGTGCAAATTGCGCCTGCACCTGCCCAGGGCGTGGGCACGTTGAAGCCGCCCGGCGCTGCATACATAATGCTCTCCGTCGTATCCGCCCCAGGAGGTTCTCGCCCGTGAAGCCCGCCAACCACATGCTGTCCGCCATGGGCACCACCGTGTTCACCGTGATGTCGGCGCTGGCGGCGCAGCACGGCGCAATTAACCTGGGCCAGGGCTTCCCCGACACCGACGGACCCGCGGACGTGCTGCAGGCCGCCGCCGACGCCCTGCGCGACGGGCGCAACCAGTATCCGCCGCTGACCGGCGTGCCGGAGCTGCGCCAGGCCGTCGCCGCCGCCAACCGGCGCTTCTACGGCCTGGACGTGGACCCGGCGACCCAGGTCGTCGTCACCTCCGGCGCCACGGAGGCGATCACCGCCAGCCTGATCGCCCTGCTCAACCCCGGCGACGAGGTTGTGCTGATCGAGCCGCTATACGACACCTACCTGCCCGTCGTCCGCCTGCTCGGCGCCATCCCCCGCCTGGTCCGCCTGCAGCCGCCGCGGTGGGAGCTGCCGCGGGCCGAGTTGGCCGCCGCCTTCGGCCCCCGCACCAAGGCCATCCTGCTGAACACGCCGATGAACCCCACGGGGAAGGTGTTCACCGGCGCCGAGCTGGCCTTCATCGCCGACCTGGTCGCCAAGCACGACGCCTACGCCATCTGCGACGAGGTGTACGAGCACCTGACGTTCGACGGCTGGCGGCACATCCCCCTCATGACCCTGCCCAGCATGGCGGACCGCTGCCTGCGCATCGGCAGCGCGGGCAAGACGTTCAGCCTGACCGGCTGGAAGATCGGCTACGTCACCGGCCCGGCGGCGCTGTGCGGCATCGTCGCCAAGGCGCACCAGAACCTGACCTTCACCACGCCGCCCAACCTGCAGCGCGCCGTGGCGGTCGGGCTGGCCAAGGGCGACGACTACTTCGCAGCACTTGGGGCGGACCTTGGGGCCAAGCGGGACCGGCTTTCGGCGGGGCTGGCGGCCATCGGGTTCGGCGTGCTGCCGTCGATGGGCAGCTACTTCGTCACCGCAGATTTCAGCCCGCTGGGGTTCCATGGCGACGACGTAGCGTTCTGCCGGCACATCACTGAGCAGGCGGGGGTGACGGCCATCCCGGTCTCGGCATTCTATGAGGGCGACGCGCCGGGCCATTACGCGCGGTTCGCCTTCTGCAAGCGGGATGCGGTGCTGGATGCGGCCGTTGCCCGGCTGTCCCAGCACTTCGCCGCGCGGACGACGGAGCAGCGGGCCGCTGCGGGCATGTAGCCGCCGTTTCGGCCCGGATGCCCTTGTGGTTCTAGGCAGGAACCCTGTCGTGCGCCAGGCGGTACCCGCCCTCGGTCGTGACCAAAAGCCGGGCGGCATAGGGGTTCGTCTCGATCTTCTGCCGCAGGCGATAGACGTGGGTTTCCAGGGTGTGCGACGTCACGGTCGATTTGTAGCCCCAGACATTGGACAGCAGCGCCTGCTTGCTGACCGTCCCGCCGCTGCGCATCAGGTGGCGCAGGATGTCCACCTCCTTCCCCGTCAACCAGATGCGGACGCCGGCCTCGTTGCGCAGCAGCTTGCGCGCGGGATGGAAGGTCCAGGGTCCCAGCGGGAACACCGCGTCCACGCTGCTCTCGTGGTGGCGCAGCAGGGCGCGCAGCCGGGCCGCCAGGATTGCGGGGCGCACTGGCTTGGCGATGTAGTCGTGCGCGCCGGACTCCAGCCCGCGCACCTCGTCCGCCTCGGAATCCTGGCCGGTCAGCAGCACCATCGGCATCCGGTGGCCCGCCGCGCGCAGCTTCTTGCACAGGTCGCGCCCATCGCCGTCCGGCAGGTTCACGTCCAGCACCAGCGCGTCGAACCGGGTGGCCCGGCATAGCACCTCCGCCTCGGCAACCGTGGCGGCCTCGGTCGGGTCGAACCCGGCGTCTCGCAACGACTCCGCCACGGCGGACCGGAACTCGGCATCGTCGTCCAGCACCAGCAAGGGGGGGGCACTCATCGGGATGGTCCTTTCTGGTCAGCCAGCGCCCAACTGCCGGCAACGAGGAGAGCCGCAGGGCAGCAGGCGCGTGTTGCAGGGGTCATGACAGGATAGGAGGTTGGACCGGCAGGCACAGCTCAAGCCGCGTGCCCCGGCCGCCCTGCGTGCCCAGGCCGCCGCTCCATGACGCGGTGGCGCCGACTTGGCGGGCCAGGCCGTTGATCAAGCCCATTCCGGCACCGCCGGATCGCACCTCCGGCAGGCCTTTGCCGTCATCCCACAGCGTTACGCGGGCCAGGCCCGGCCCGGCAGCGTCAACACGCAGCCCGATGGTCCCAGGTTCATCGTCAAAGGCGTATTTCAGGCTGTTGGTGAGGAACTCGCTCGTGATCAGCCCGACCGGGATGGCGGTGTCCGGGGAGACCTCGATGCGCTCGACATCGGACACCAGCCTGACGCGGGACTGCACGTCCCTGCCTTGGAACGCGAGCACGCTGGCCGCCAGCTCCGCCAGGTAGGTGCCCAGGCAGGCGCCCATCCCCGTGCCGCCCCGGTAGATCGTTTCATGGACCAGCCGCAGCGCCTCGATCCCATCGCCGATGCTGCGCAGCGCGGCGGCCGCCTCCGGGTGCCGGGCGCTGCGGATGCCCCGGGCGACCAGGGTCATCAAGGTCTGCAGGTTATTCTTCATGCGGTGCTGCAGCTCCTGCAGCAGACGCTCCTTCTCCTCTGCGCGCTCCCGCAGCTCCGCCAGGATGTGCAGGCGCTCCACGGCCGCGGCCAGCAGGTTGGCATATCCGCGCAGGAACCGCGTGTCGGCTTCGGTGAACGCCCGCGGCACGCGGCTGCCCACCTGCAGGACGCCATAGGGTGGCTTGCTGTCCGGCCCCACGATGATGGCCGTCGCCAAGGCCCGCACGCCGTTGTCGTGCAGGCACGGCGGGTAGTCGAACCGGTCCTCGGTCTCGATGTTGGGCGACACCACGGGGTCCCTGGTGTCCAGGGCCTGCCGCTCGGCCGTCCGCTCTCCGGTCTCGACCCTCAGCTTGCCGACCACGCCTGGATGCCAGCCGACCCCGGCCCGGACCAGCAGGGTCTTGCCGCCGTCCTGCAGCTCCATGACCTTGGCAAGCTGCATGCCCAGGGCATCCTCGGCCAGGCGGCAAGCATGGTGCAGGAATTCGTCCAGGTCGTCTGATTTCGGCGCGAACTCGCTGAACTGCGTCAGGACCGCCTGACGGGCAAACGCCAGGTTTTCCACGATCGCACCGTCAGCGATCGCATCATCAACAAGTGCGCTTTCCGTGCCCATCATCGCGCTGCAGCTGCCGGAGGGCCCACCGCCACGCCGATGTGGTTGGCGGTTGCCTCTGCGGCGGCCATTGCGGCCAGGGGACTGGGCCGTGTTCCCGACGCCACCCGCGGCACAGCGTTGCCCACAGCCTGCGGCGCCTGGCGATGCACGAGAAATCGGGGCAATCCGCCGATGGTCGCGACCGTAAGCCTGCATGGGTCAGCCGCTGAAACAAGCACGCCGTTGCCAGCGGGCGTCCAGTCGAAATGCTGCATCTGGTCAGTCCTACAGTCAAATCCCCCACTAATGGGAGTGCTATTGAATGTAGTAACGCGCCGGTCATAACCAAACAACTAAAAACACAGTGTTAACAATATATGGCGAATGATTAGGTTGAATACGATACCGTACAATATCTTTATCTGTAGCCGTTTAGGTTTTGTACGTCTTGAAGCAGCTAACGGCGGCACTGTGCTTCAACAGCAAATCGAGCCACTCGTGCAACCTCCGGCGTTGCTGCCGCAAACGGGTTGCCCACCAAGCCGCAGCCGCCTACTCCGACCGCAGCGCCGCCCGCAGGCTGCCCATCGCCTCCGGGTCTTCCAGCCAGGCCAGGCGCTGCGCCGCCAGCGTGGCGAAGCGGTGCAGCAACGCGCGGCGTCGGGCCGGGGCGAGGGGATGTGGCGGCGCCTCCCGCACGATCTCCGCCTCGGGTCCGCAGGCGACGATCAGGCCGGTGTCCTCCGGCAGCAGCGCCAGCGGGAAGTCGCCATCGACGGCGAAGTACAGCGCGTCGGAGAACTCGCGGTACTCCGGCCACTTGGCGTCGGTCTGGAAATCCCGCGCACCGGACTTCACCTCGATGCAGACGAACCCGCCATCGCCGCGCAACGCCAGGATGTCGGCCCGGCGATAGTTGGGCAACGGCACCTCGTGCACCGGCGACCAGCCCATCTGCACGCACAGCCGCGCGGCGGCCCGGCGGACCATCAGGGACCGTTCGGGGAGGCTTAGCGCGGGGGGCAGGTCCATAACCCCTTCCTACACGCAGCCGGACGGGGCTGGAACCCGCCGCCCATACCGGTTTACATGCCCCATGGTCGCCACGCGGTTCGCCGTCGCCATCCACATCCTGCTGCTGCTGGCCTGCCGCATGGAAGGGCCGGCCACCAGCCTGCGCCTGGCGCGCAGCGTGAACACCAACCCGGTGGTGGTGCGGCGCATCACGGGCCTGCTGGCGCGCGCCGGGCTGCTGCGCGTCCGCCGCGGCCCCGGTGGGGCGGAGCTGGCGCGCGCGCCGGCGGACATCTCGCTGGCCGACGTGTGGCTGGCGGTCAACCCCGGCTGCGCCCGCCCGCTGCTGCCGGTGCACGCCCACCCGGACCAGGCCTGCGTCGTCGGCCGCAGCGTCCATGCGGTGCTGGGCGAGGCGTTCGCGGCAGCGGAGGCGGCGATGCAGGCGTCGCTGGGCCGCACGACGCTGGACGTGCTGGTTGGGGAATTGCTGGCCGTGGCCGGCTGACGGCGGCGGACCAGCTCAATTACCCAAGCCGCTGTCCCGGCCGGCCACCGCTAAAGGCAGCAGTTGCGGAAGGGGTTTGCTGCGGCGGTGTGCTGGACATATTCGATCACCAACCCGCCAGGATGCCTGGCGCGGGCCTGGAAGCCGGTCGGGACCGGGGTTGCCGTTTGCAGAAGCTCCGCACCCAGGGCGGTCACCGCAGCCGGGACCGCGCCGATGTCCTCGACGAGCATCGTCAGTTGGGTCTGCCTGGCCCGCGCCAACCCTTCCTCCGACCCGGCGAGGATCAGGAAGGAGCCGGCTGCGGAGCTGACAGCGGCAAGCTCCATACCACGCGCAGGGAACGGGAAGTGCAGCGTGCAGCGCCCGCCGACCAGGGTTTTATAGTGGGCGACCGTGGACCGGAGCTGGTCCAGGGGGACGAACACGCGGGTTTGGACTTCAAGGACATGCATGTCGTCCGGCCTCCTGCTTCGCATCATGATGCATCCCAGCTAGGGCGCCAGCAGCCGGTCGATCGCCAGCGCCAGCCGCACGTCCCGCTCCGAAAGGCCGCCGGCGTCATGCGTCGTCAGCACGATGCCAACACGGCCATAGACGTTGGACCACTCGGGATGGTGGTCCTGCGCCTCGGCCAGCAGCGCCACGCGGGCCATGAAGCCCCAGGCGGCGCTGAAGTCCGGGAAGCGGAAGTCCCGCGCCAGCGCATCGCGCTCCGGCAGGAGGCGCCACAGCGGCAGGCTGGTGGGCAGGGCGGCGCGGGCGTCTGGTGACAATGGCTGCATTTTTGTTGCTTTCCGGGCCGGGTTGGGGCGGATACGCGCCATGCCGACCTATACCCTGCCGCCCGCCGCCGAAGATATCGCCGACCTTGCCGATCTCGCCCTGGCCGCCATACCCGCCCCCCTGCGCGCGCACGTCCACGGCGTGTCGATCCTGGTGGAGGAGGTGGCGGACGACGAGACCCTGGCCGAGCTGGGCATCGACAATGCCTGGGAGCTGACCGGGCTGTATCGCGGCATCCCGTTCGGCCAGGCCGGCGCCGGGGAGACGCGGCAGGCGCCCGACCTGATCCTGCTGTATCGCGAGCCGATCCTGCTGGAATGGATCGAGACCGGGGAGGACCTGTTCCGCCTGGTCCGCAATGTGCTGATCCACGAGATCGCGCACCATTTCGGCTTCAGCGACGCCGACATCGCGGCCCTGGAAGCGGACCACGATTGATGGGGCGCATGATGGACCTGCTCAACAGGCCGCAACTCGCAACGCGCGTGCTGATCGCCGTCAACGTCGCGATCTATGCGGCCATGGCCCTGTCCGACGGCTCGCTAACGCCGAGCGGCCGGACGATGTTCCGCTTCGGCGCGATGTGGAACGGGGCGCTGCCGGACGGCGAGTGGTGGCGGCTGGTCTCGGCCGGCTTCCTGCACTTCTCGATCCTGCACTTGCTGTTCAATATGTGGTGCCTGCTGGCCTGGGGGGTGCTGGTGGAACGGCGGCTCGGCACGGCCTGGTTCGTGCTGCTGTATGCGGTCTCCTTGCTAGCCGGCAACCTGGTCAGCGCGCTGACCCACACCGGCCCCTACCTGGGTGCCGGGGCGTCGGGCGCCATCGCCGGGCTGCTGGGGGCGCTGCTGTACCTGGCGCTGCGCGGCAAGGCGGAGCTGCCGTTGCAGAGCGTGGTGCTGACGGTCGGGCTGAACGCGGCCTTCAACCTCAGCTCGTCCGGCGTGGACTGGCGCAACCACCTCGGCGGGCTTACGGCCGGCATCGTGGCCTGCCTGCTGCTGGAGGCCGCGTCGGGCGTCGCCCTGCGGGTGTTCCGCTGCAAGTTCCCCGAGTGGGTGAAGCTGGACGCCGTGCTGACCCTTCCCGTGCTGGCGCTGCTGCTGCACCCGGAAAGCCCGCTGCGCGCCGTGCTGCTGCTGCTGGAGGCGGCGCTGGTGCTGAAGGCGGTGGACCTGCTGCTGTGCCTGCGGCGCGGGGTGGCGATGGTGGCAGGCGGGTTCCTGGTGGTGCAGGTGGCGCTGCTGGCCGTGCTGGCGTCCGGCGCCGGCCCGGCCGGGCTGGGCGTGGCGGCAGCGCTGGGGTGCGCCAGCGTGTGGTTGCACTGGCCGCCGCTGCGCCGCGGGTTGCGTGACCAGGGCTTCATCGCCGCCGGGCTGCAGGCAGAGCGCGGACGGGTGCGCGGGCTGTAATCATCCTAAGCCCCTGTTAATCACGGCCTCCTAGGGTGCCGGCATGCCCGCGTCCCCGATTGCGTCCCTGGTCAAGCCGGACCCATCCGACGCGGCGCAGGACCGCTGCGTGCTGCAGCATCCCTTGTTCCGCCGCTACGGGGAGGCGGTGTTCCGCCCGGCGGAGGCCGACGGCGCCCCGGTCATGGTCATCCCGATGGGCGGCGGCGTTGCGGCCCTGCCCCTGTGCGCCCTGCAGGCCGAGTTCGGTATCGACCCCGACAGCCCCGATGGCCGCATGCTGGCGCAGATCGCAAAGGCGCTGGACTTCGTTTCAGAGCTGCGGCTTGGCGATCCGCTGCCGATGGAGGTGCTGGGCAGCGGCACCAGTTGGCAGCCCAGCGCCACGCACCAGCGTGTGGCCGAGGAGCGGCTACGGCTGCAACTGGGCGCCACGCTGGACGATGGTGCCCCCGGTTCCGGGCCGGCCTGGGTGCTTGCTGAGCCGCAGGCGGTGCTGGCCGCCGCGGCGGAGCCAGGCGCGGTCGTGCGCCTGCAACCCGCCAGCGTGGCCGCCGCCGTGGTGCTGGCGCTGCCCAATGCCGCCGCGGTAGCCCGGCTGCTGGCGGAGGCGGCGCATGAGCTGGGCTTCATCGAGGCGCTGCGCGACCGGCTGCTGCGCCGGGTGGGCATGATGCTGGCGCGGGTGGAGACGCTGACCGCCGCCATGGGCCGCAGCCTGGGCGCGCAGGAGCTGGTGTCGCGCGTGCGCCGCCTGACCGCCATTGCGATCGAGCGGATGCGCGCGCGCTTTACGGAGGTGGAGGCGCTGAGCGCTCAGGTGCTGGACCTGCTGCGCGACCTCAAGATCAGGCGGCTGACGATCCAACTGCACCGGGACTGGCTGTACAGCAGCCTGCGCGGCTGGGAAGGCATCCTGCTGGCGTGGGAGACGACGGGCGCCGGCTGGTCGCATCAGGTCTGGGATCTGCTGCGCCGCACGTATCGTTTTCTGGCGCCGCGCTTCATGCCGATGCAGGAGTGGCAGCTTGCCACCCGGCCGCACCGGGCAGACGCGGCGCCGAGGGCGCCGATGGTGTGGTAGGGTAACTCAATCCCCCAAGTCCAGCTCCTTGCCCTGGTTCATCACCGCATACAGCCGGTCCATCTCCCGGTCGAACTCCGCCCACAGCGCCGCTCCCTCCGCAGCCGGCAGCAGGTTCTTGCCGAAGCGGAAGGCGTTGTCCTCGCGGATGATCGACAGCATGTCCGTCCACGGCATCTCGGGCGCGCCGCGCACCAGCGCCAGCGCCGCATGCAGGCGGGCGCGGACCAGGGCGACGATCTTCGCGCTGGGCGGCTCGGGGGCGGTGCTGACCTGGGGGCCGAACAGGTCGGCTTGCTGTTCTGACATTTCTGGGCAGTAGCAGCCTCCATCGAGTCGCCCCAAGCTTGGCGAACCCCTCCTGCCCGGGCATCGTGCCGCCATGACCGCAACCTGGCGCGCCGAACGTCTCCCCGAGCTGGTGCGCGCCATGGCCGGCCGCCCCCGGCACGAGGCCCTGCGCGGCCATGTCACGGAGCTGCTGCGGTCCGGGTTCGGCGCACCCTATAGCGAGATCGGCCACGAGGTTTATCTGCTCGACGGCACCGGCCGCATCGACACCCTCTGGGGCGCCACCGTCATCGAGCTGAAGACCGACCTGCGGCGCGAACTGGACGACGTGCTCGCCCGCCTGCCGGCCTACCTCGCCGACGCCAAGGCCAGGTCCCCCAGCCCCCGGCCCGTCACCGGCCTGGCCACCGACGGCGCCACCTTCATCGCCTATGCGCTGCGCGACGACAGCACGCTGCGCGAGCTGGCCCGGCACAGCACCGACCCTGCCCACCCAAACGAGCTGATGGCCTGGTTGGAACCGCTGCTCTCCGACCGCCCGGACCTGCTGCCGCAGCCGCGCGCCGTGGTGCAGGCGTTCGGCCGGGCCAGCCTGACCTTCGGCCGCGCCCGCCTGCAACTGGACGCCCTATGGGCCGAGCTGCACGGCGACCCCGAGGTGCGCCTGAAGCGCGACCTGTGGGACGGCCTGTTGCGCGAAGCCTACGGTGAGCCGGTGGGTGAGGACGCATTGTTCCTGCAGCACACGTACCTCACCATCGTCGTGAAGGCCATTGCCGCCCGGGTGCTGGACCTCCCCGTGGACGACCCGGCCGCCCTGCTGTCCGGCCGCGCCCTGGCCGACGAGGGCATCCTGGGGGCCGTTGAGGCCGACTTCTTCGACTGGCCGCTGCGCCTGCCCGCCGGCGCCGCCCTGGTGCGGCAGGTGGCGCAGCAGGCCGCCCGGTTCCGCCTGCGCGGCGTCGAGACCGACGTGCTCAAGATCCTGTACGAAAGCCTGATCGACCCCGACCAGCGCAACGACCTGGGCGAGTACTATACCCCGGACTGGCTGGCCGCCCGCGTCGTGGCCGCCGCCGTGGACGCCCCCCTGGTGCAGCGCGTGCTGGACCCGGCGTGCGGCAGCGGCACCTTCCTGTTCCACGCCGTGCGCCGGGTGGTGGCGGCCGGCCGCGCCGCCGGCTGGCCCGGCCCCCGCATCCTGGCCGCCTGCGCGGACGGCGTGCGCGGCCTGGACGTGCATCCCGTCGCCGTCACCCTGGCGCGCGTCACCTGGCTGCTGGCGCTGGGCGGGCTGATCGAGGAGCGCGCGGCCAAGCTGACCGTCCCGGTGTTTCTGGGCGACGCCATGCAGTGGAACCTGCGCCGCACCATCGACAGCGTGGACGTGGTGGTGGAGGTGCCGGATGGCCAGCCGCTGCACATTCCCGCCGGGTTCGCCGAGAACCAGGCGGTGTTCGAGCGCGGCCTGGACACCTTGAACCAGGGCCTGTTGGAAGGCTTGGCGCCGGAGGCCGTGGGCCGCGCGCTGCGGCGGATCGAGGGGGCGGACCCGGCCGATGCGGACGCGCTGGCCGCGACGTTCCGCGACTTGCAGGCGCTGTACCGCGCCGGGCGCAACGGCATCTGGACGTTCGTGTTCCGCAACCTGGTGCGCCCGGTGTGGCTGTCCCGGGCGGAGCAGCGGGCGGACGTGCTGGTCGGCAACCCACCCTGGATCGTCTATCGCCACCTCAGCCCCTGCATGAAGGACCGGCTGCGCGAGGCGTTGCGCGAGTACGGCCTGTAGGTGGGCGGCAGCCTGGCGACGCAGTAGGACATGTGCGCGCTGTTCTGGGCGCGCGGCGCGGAGCGCTACTTGGCGCCGGGCGGGCGGCTGGCGTTCGTGCTGCCCTATGCCGTGCTGAACGCCCCGGTGTTCGCCAGCCTGCGCGCGGGCCGGCTGGGGCAGGCGCCGGTTGCGGTGACGGGCGGATGGGCGCTGGAGAAGGTGTGGCCGATCTTCGGGGCGCAGAGCGGCAGCAGCACGACCAGCACTTGCGTGCTGTTCGGCAAGCGGGCGCTGCCGTGGGATGTGCCGGCGGAGGTGGACCGGTGGGAGGGGCACTTGCCGCGGCGGGATGCCAATGATGCGGAGGCGTCGCAGGTGCTGACGCAAAGCCGGGTAAGTTGGCCGCGGGCACGGACGTTGATCGGGGTTTCGCCATATAGGGAGCGGTTTCGGAATGGAGCCTCGATATTCCCACGACGCTTCTTCATCGTTGATCCGGAGCCGGTTGGGCGCTTGGGCGGAAGAAGGGACGCGCCACGGATGCAAGGTCGGGCCGGAGCGTTGGACAAGCATCCATGGACGACGGTTGAACCACCACGTGGGCCGATAGAACGAGAGTTTTTACGGCAGGTGATCCTGGGTGAAACGATTGCACCTTTCCGACTTTTGGAGCCTGTTACGGCAGTTATCCCGCTTGAAGACACGACCATGCTTGATGCCGCTGCGGCGAGTGAAGCCGGACATCGTCACTTGGCGGCCTGGTTACGCGACGCCGAGGCAAAGTGGTCGGAGCAGAGTAACAAAGGAATGGATGGGCAGCCGCGGATGACACTGCGCGCACGACTTAATCACATGCAAAACCTTTCCATTCAGGCCGGGCAATCTAAAATACGGGTCCTTTACACAAAAGCTGGCACCCGGCTCAGCGCTACCGTGATTGCCGCGGATGACGGATTGGTAGACCACAAGGCATATTGGGCACCTGCGCGCTCGCCGGAAGAGGCATCATACCTGGCCGCAATCATCAATAGCGCCGCTGTGCTTGGTAAGGTCTCTGACCTTCAACCGCACGGCCGGCGAGACAAACGCGACTTCGACAACCTGGTCTGGACCCTGCCGATCCCCGAGTACGACCCCGCCGAACCGCTGCACCAGGACCTCGCCGCCGCCGCAACCCGGGCCGAGGCCGTGGCCGCCGCCGTCGATCTCGCAGGTGCCGGGCACTTCACCGCCAAGCGCCGCGCCATCCGCGCCGCCCTGGCCGAGGACGGCGTTGCAGCGGAGATGGAGGCCCTGGTGGACGCCCTCCTGCCACCCTAACTTCAGGATTGCTCTCTTCCGGCGTGAGCACCCCGGTGCGGTGCGCCCGTCGCCAGAGCGATCAGGAGAAGACGTGGGCGGGCTGGATGCGGCGCTGGGCCAGGCGGGTGGCGACGCGCGACGCTACGAAACCGTCGGATCGAGGGTATATAACGCCACCTAAAACCAAGGCTTCATGCAACGGCATCAATCCCAGGAAGTGACGCCCTGATCGCTACGCATGATCACGCGGAGCAGTTGCGACGGAAGCCTGGAACTTCTCTGCCGGTGAGGATAGAACATATGCAAGGCTTTTCGAGAGTTGGCTGCATAGCCATCCTGCTGTGCAGCCTGCTTACTGCGTGCTCGACCTATCATGGGCCAATCACCAATGCTCCTGACGGCCAGCATGACATCGGTAAGCCCGTGGGTCCGGATTGAGGTTCCCCGTTCCGGCCGCGTCCTCACTCGCATGCCTCGCGGCGCGGCCGTTGTCACAGGGTGAATGCTGGCTGCGGCCGGGCTGCTTGAGGCCAGAAGCTTCGGGCTGACGCTACGCCTAACGTTGACGACGGCGCGGGGGCTGGGCAACACCAGGCGCGTCGAGGTGGCATGGCAGCCCGGGGTTCCAGCCTCAACATGGTCGAGCCGCACTGACTGCTATCCTTGGAGCGCGCGGCTGGTCACGCACCTGGCCCACTCTCAAGACCAGCAACTGCAGGGTTAAGCCTTACGCCCGCCCCGCCTTGTGCGCCTCGCCGTGTCGCGGCACACAGGGGCGCAGGAGGCGCAGATGCCTGTTCAGGCCCTGGAAGATGCGGCGACTGGGCGTTGCGGCACATCTTCCCCATCGCCAGAGAGGCAAGCTGATCAGATGTCCTGCCAAGGTGCTGACTGCTCCCTCCTCGTCCGGGAGAGGGTCGGGGTGAGGAGGTCTTGCTTGCGCAGCGGCAGGGCGTTGGTGTCGATGCGCCACGGCTCCTCCTCGGCAAGGACGGTGCGGCACGACCCCCTCACCCCAGCCCTCTCCCGGAGGGAGAGGGAGTCAGCGCCGCCCCCCGCGACAACCGTGCGCGGAGGGCCGGAATGCCGCCCATGAAGCCCCGCGCGCTCCGCAGCCCCGCCCTGCCCAGCCGCTGGCGACGCGGCCCCGACGCCGACCTCAGCCGCCTGCCGGTCAGCCTCGACCTGCGGGCGCTGTCGGTCGCCGAGGGCGTGCGCGCCGCCCTGTCCGTCGCCGTGCTGGTCGCGGCCAACGAGTGGCTGCAGTTCCCGCCGCTGAACGAGGCCGCCCTGGCCGCCCTGCTCACCTGCCTGTGCGACGCCGGCGGCCCGTTCCGCCGCCGGGTGCCGGCGCTGCTGGCGTTCGCCGCGCTGGGCGGGCTGCTGACCGCCGGGTTCGGGCTGCTGCGCCCGCTGGGGCTGCCGGTCGTGGTGCCGGTCGCCTGCGCCGTGATCTTCTGCACCAGCTTCGTCCGCGTGTGGGGGCAGTCGCCGCTGCAGGTCGGCAACCTGCTGACCGTCGTCGCCGTGCTGGCGCTGGACCGGGGCGAGAGCCTGCACACCGCCCTGGTGCTCGGCGGCGCCTTCGTGGGCGGCAGCCTGTGGGCGGTGCTGCTGACGATGGTGATCTGGCGCCTGTACCCGTACCGCCCGGCCCGGCGCGCGGTGGCCGAGGTGTATCGCCGCCTGGGTGTCCTCGCCGGGGACCTGTCGGCCTTGGCCGCCGCCGACGCTCCGGACCCGGCCGCGTGGGCCGAGCATGCCCGCGGCCACCGCCGCCACGTGCGCGAGGGGATCGAGGCCGCGCGCACCCTCGTGCTGGACACGATCCGCGTCCGCGGCGGCGCCAGCCCGCGCGCCGGGCAGACGCTGATCCAGGTGGAGGCGGCGGACCAACTGTTCGGCGCCTTGATCGCGCTGTCGGACGTGCTGGAGGGGATCGACCCCGCCACCCGCGCCCAGGCCGCCCGCGAGCTGAGCCTGATCCGCCTGCTGCTGGCTGAGATCGCCGATGAGACCCGGCTGGACGTGCCCGACAAGGACCCGGCCCGCCGCGCCATGGCGCAACGCCTGCTGGACCAGCTCTCCACCTTGGGGACCGGCGCCCTGGCCGGGATCACCGAGAGCATGGTGAGCCGGATGCGGATCGCCCTGCTGCTGACCAGCCCGGCCGGTCAGGCGCCGGGGTCCGAGGCCGGGCCGGGGCCGGGCTGGCGGATGCGGCTGCTGGGTCCGCTGCGGGCGAACCTGGCGTGGTCCTCGGCCGGGTTCCGCCACGCGCTGCGGGCGGCGGTGGTGGCGGCACCGGCCCTCGTGGTGACGCTGCGGTCGGGCAACAGCTACGCGCACTGGCTGACCATCACGCTGGTGCTGACGCTGCAGCCGTTCTTCGCGCTCACGTGGCAGCGCGCGGTGGAGCGGATCGGCGGCACTGTGCTGGGTGGGCTGATCGCGGCCGGGATCGTCATGGTGGTCCATACGCCGCTGGCCACGGCGGCGCTGCTGTTCCCCCTCGCGGTGCTGGCGCTGTCGGTGCGCTATGTCAGCTTCGGGCTGTTCATGACGGGGATGACGCCGCTGGTGGTGATACTGTCCGAACTTGGCCGCCCCGGCGCCAGTGGCTGGGTGATCGCCGGGCTGCGCGCCCTGTATACCGTGTCCGGGGGCCTACTGGCGGTGCTGGGCTGCTGGGTGCTGTGGCCCAGTTGGGAGCCGGACCGGGTGCAGCAGGAGCTGCGGGGCGCGATCAAGGCGCATGCCGCCTTTGCCGACCTGGAGCTGGCGGCGCTGCTGGGGCAGGGCGCGGACGCCGATCTGGATACGGCCCGGCGCGCGGCGGGGGTGGCGAGCAACAACCTGGAAGCCTCGCTGTCCCGCGCGATGCAGGAGCCGCGGCGGTCCGCCCGCGCCGGGCTGGAGACGGCGATGGTGATCGACGCCGCGCTGCGCCGCCTGGCTGGGCGGCTGTCGGCCCTGCAGCACGACCCTGCGCTGGCCGGGGCGGCAGGGCCGGGGGTGTTGCAGGCGTGGCGGGATTGGCTGCGGGGGGCGTTTGCGGCGTTGCTGGATGGGAAGCCGCTGCCGGGCGGGGCGCCGCCGATTGAAGGGGCCGGGCCGATGGCGCGGATCGCGCGGCAGTTGGAGCTGATGGACGGGGCGTTGCGGCGGAATTAGGCCCCTCGGATGGCGATCAGCGCCAGGTGCCCGACCAGGCCGGCGCAGCCGAGGGCGTTCAGCACGAACACCCTGCCGCGCAACGGCACGTTGTCCGTAAGGGTTTGCACGCCGGTGTGGATCACGCGGCCGATGAAGAACACCCAGCAGAATGCAACATCCCATGCCCCCAAGGCGCCGAACTGCATCAGCAGCAGCACGGCAGCATAGACGATCACCGGCAACTCGAACTGGTTGCCGAGGTTGCGAGTGATCCGTGCGATGTCGGGCGGCTCGTCGCGTCCGAACTCAAAGCAGCCGTACTGCACCCGTCCCGCCTGCACCGCACGGATGCGCGCCAGGGATAACCAGGCATAAAGCAGGAACACCAGGACGATGTGCGCCAGCAGGGGCCAGAGGATGGCGGTGGACATCGGCGATCCATTCAGTGAGGGGCCAGCGTGTATATCCTCCCCTTGGCCGGGCGTGTGGCAATCGTTGATCGGCTACCTGAGAGGGCCAAGGCGTGATTGCCGCAAGCTGCCAGGGTGGATGGCAGAGACGGCTATCCGCGCCAGAGGCGTTGTCTGTTCCCCATGATCCCACGGTTGAACTGGCACGCCTGGACTGTTCGATGCCGGCTGTATGAGAGGCGTCCTCGACCGGATGCGCCGCAATCCGTCAGGGGATTAGACCATGGCAGCCGTTTGCGCTGGGCATGGCGCAAGGTGCGATCCACCCTCGGGCGGAGGCTCCCATCTCAAGGTCTCGTGTAGCGCAAGAGCCTGATCATTGCCCGCGCACGCCCGGTCAGCCAGTGTATATCCGCAAGCTCGTAAGGTTCATTGAGGCTGTTCGAGGCGTTGGCGATGCCCCAACCTGATGATCCCGTCCTGATCGAACCTTTGGCCCCCGAAGATGGCGGCGGCTATCTGGCGACGGTCCCTGACCTGCCGGGCTGCATGTCCGATGGTGAGACCCGGGAGATGGCGGCCCGCAATGTCGGGGACGCCATCAAGGCCTGGGTCGAGGAGGCCCGTGTACTCGGCCGCGCCGTCCCAGCGCCGTCCCGGCGTCTGGTTCCCGCGCAGGGCTAAACTCCAATCCGTCCCTCGGCCACCCGCCGCAGCCCCGGCGCCGTCACCGCCCCCAGCCCGCCCACGACGGCCATCAGCAGGAACGTCAGCCCGCCCAGCGTGCCGTAAACCTGCCCCGACACCCAAATCAGCGCCGCCGTCGGCGCCGAGAACCCCAGCGCCGACATTAGCGCCTGCGCCGTCCCCGCCCGCGCCGCCGGTAAGGTCCGCAGCACCAACATCGACGACAGGTGCTGGAACGCGAAGGTGCCGGCGTGCAGCACCTGCACCACCGCCAGCACCGGCACGTCGGTCACGAACGCCGTCACCGTCCAGCGCAGCGCCGACGCCCCGGCCGCCAGCGCAGTCAGCCGCGCCGGCCCCAGCCGGTCCACCAGCGCGCGGCCCCAAATGAACAGCGCGACCTCGGCGACGATGCCCTCGGCGATCAGCAGGCCGATGGTGCTGTCCGGGATGCCCACCGACCGCCAATACAGCGGCGCGAAGGCGTAGTATGTCGCATGCGCCCCCTGGATCAGCGCCGTCGCCAGCAGCGCCAGGCGAAAGGCGGGCAGCCGCAGCGGCGCCAGGATGTGGCCGGGCCGCCGCGCCGCGCCCGAGACCTCCGGCAGCAGCGCCGCCAGCCCGGCCGCAGCGCCATAGCCCGCCGCCAGCAGCCACGGCACCACGCCGCTGCCCAGCCGGCCCACGATGCCCCCCGCCCCGGCCGTCGCCAGCATGTAGGCCGCCGACCCCCAAGCCCGTGTCCGCCCGTAATCCAGCCGCCGCGCCCCCGCCAGCGCCAGGCTCAAGGCATCCGACAGCGGCGTCAGCGCGGAGGCCGACACGCCCTGCACCGCCGTGATCAGCAGGATCGGCCAGAATGCATGGGCCAACCCGCCCGCCGCCGGCAGCAGCGCCGCCCCGCCGGCAGCCAGCCCGGCGGCGGCGAACAGCACCGTCCGCCGCCGCCCGGCCGCGTCCGCCAGCCAACCCCAGCCCGGCACCGCCAACACCCGCAGCAGCGACCCCAATCCCAGCACCTGGCCGATCTCGGCCGCGCTCAGCCCGCGGTCGGCGAACCACAGCGGCAAGTAGGCGGTCGTAACCGCGGCGGCGGCGAAGAACGCGGACAGGAACAGCCCGACGCGCGGGCCGTCGCGCATGGCTAGGCGGCGGCGCCCGCCTGCTTTGCCCCGGCCTGTTGTGTTCCGGCCTGTTGGGCGACATCGCGGATGCGCCGGGCCATGGCGGCGATGCCGTTGCCGCGGTTGGTGGACAGCGCCTCCAGCAGCCCGAGGTCGCGCAGGAACGCCGGGTCGGTCGCCAGCACCTCGGCCGGTGGGCGGCCGGAATAGACGCGCAGCAGCAGCGCCACCAAGCCGGACACGATGGCGGCGTCGGATGCGCCGGCCAGGAACAGACAGCCATCGCGCAACGCCGCCTCCATCCACACCTGGCTCTGGCAGCCCGGCACGCGATGGGCGTCGTTCTGCCAGTCGCCGGGGAAGGGCGGCAGCTTGCGGCCCAGCTCGATGATGTGGCCGTAGCGGTCCATCCAGTCGTCGAACACCTCCAGCTCCTCGCCGATGGCGGTGATGGCGGCGGCGGCGGTGGGTTCCTCGGGGACGACGTATGGGTCTGGCATAGCCTGGATGTGCGGCCCGCGTGTGGTCCGGTCAACCCTTAGCATTGCAAACATAAAGATATCCGTATATGCCGCAGCCAACATCCAGGAGCCATCCATGCCCGACGTGCCAATGCCTGACATGAACGTCAGCCACGACTACAAGGTCCGCGACATCTCCCTCGCCGGCTGGGGCCGCAAGGAGATCCTGATGGCCGAGGACGAGATGCCCGGCCTGATGGCGCTCCGCCAGGAATACGGCCCGTCGCAGCCCTTGAAGGGCGCCCGCATCGTCGGCTCGCTGCACATGACCATCCAGACCGCCGTGCTGATCGAGACCCTGATCGCCTTGGGCGCCACCATCCGCTGGTCGTCGTGCAACATCTTCTCGACCCAGGACCACGCCGCCGCCGCCATCGCCGCGGCTGGCATCCCCGTCTTCGCCTGGAAGGGCATGGACGAGAAGGAGTTCTGGGACTGCATCGAGGCCACCGTGCGCGGCCCCGATGGCTGGACGCCCAACTTGATCCTGGATGACGGCGGCGACCTCACGAAGGTGATCCACGAGAACCACCCGGACCTGCTGCCCGGCATCAAGGGCCTCAGCGAGGAGACCACCACCGGCGTGCATCGCCTGTGGGACATGGCCAAGGCTGGCACGCTCAAGATGCCTGCCATCAACGTGAACGACAGCGTCACCAAGTCGAAGTTTGACAACCTGTACGGCTGCAAGGAGAGCCTGGTCGATGCGCTCCGCCGGGGCACCGACGTGATGATGGCGGGCAAGGTCGCCGTGGTCGCGGGCTATGGCGACGTGGGCAAGGGCAGCGCCGCCAGCCTGAAGAACGGCGGCTGCCGCGTGCTGGTGACCGAGGTCGATCCGATCTGCGCGTTGCAAGCGGCGATGGAGGGCTACGAGGTCGTCACGATGGAGAATGCGGCGCCGCGCGGCGACATCTTCGTGACCGCGACCGGCAACATCGACGTGCTGACGGTGGACCACATGCGCGCGATGAAGAACCGCGCCATCGTCTGCAACATCGGCCACTTCGACAGCGAGATCCAGATCGAGGGCCTGCGCAACTTCCGCTGGGAAAACGTGAAGCCGCAGGTGGACGAGGTGGTGTTCCCCGACGGCAAGCGGTTGATCGTGTTGAGCGAGGGCCGGCTGGTGAACCTGGGCAACGCCACGGGCCACCCGAGCTTCGTGATGTCGGCGAGCTTCACAAACCAGGTGCTGGCGCAGTTGGAGTTGTGGACGGCGCCGCCGGGCAAGTATGAGAACAAGGTGTACACGCTGCCGAAGCACCTGGACGAGAAGGTGGCGGCGCTGCACCTGGCCAAGGTGGGCGCGGCGCTGACCAAGCTGACGCCGAAGCAGGCGGAGTACATCGGCGCGCCGGTGTCGGGGCCGTTCAAGCACGACCTATACCGGTATTAAGACGGATGGGGGGCGCGGCTGTTCACTCGCTCGGTGTTGTGGCGGCGGCGTGCCTGCTGGGCGGGATGGTGTTTTTCGGTGCCATCCTGGCCCCGCTGGTGTTCACCAAGCTGGATGGGCCGACATCGGCGCGGTTCATCCGGGCGACGTTCCCTCGTTATTATTTATATGTGCTGATTGCGGCGGCGCTCGGCGCGGTGGGGCTGGTTTGGCAGGACTGGCTGTCGGGGGTTGTGCTGGGGTTGGTGGCTCTGCTGACGGTCTGGCTGCGGCAGGGGCTGATGCCGATGCTGAACCGGCTGCGGGATGCTGGGCTGGCGGGGGATGTAGCGGCTTCGGCGCGGTTTGACCGGATGCACCGGGTCTCGACGACGGTGAATGCGGTGCAGATCGTGGCGGCGCTGCTGGTGGTGGCGCGGGCTGGGTTGGGGTAATTCAGTCGTTGCAGGATCATCTGGCGCAAGCCGAGGTGATGTGCAATGAGGTTGAAAGAACGGCTGAACACGATCGCGGAGATTATTCGACATCCCGGCAATGCTGGTTTGCGGCCGAACCCACTTTCACGCTTAGCGGTCGATCCTTTTAAAAAACCCGCGTAACTCGATCCCAGACTTCATCTGGACGTTGAACCTAGGCCTTGGTCACCCTGTGCGCCATCAAATCCGCCTGCGCTGGCCTAGCTGCGCGCTTCGCGTGCCGGATGGCCAGTTGCTGGAACACATAGTCCATCGCCGGCACGGTGGGGCTGCCGTGCGCTACCAAGTGCTCCAGGATCATGTCATCAGCATTTCTGGGCAATCCTTCATAACCGGCTCGATAGATGATCGATTTGATGGCGGCATTTTCGATGGTGCCGCGCATCTGGCGAACCTTGCGGCTGAACTGCCGCCGCAAGTCGCGCGGCTTGAATGGGGACAACACCTGAATGGCATAAGTGGCGTCTGCTACACCAGGCACACGCGAGTTGTCCCAAGGATTTGCCAATGGGTCCAAATCATGAGCCGCCATGCTGCCGAGCAGGCCATCGCCACGATAAAGCCCGATCGGCAAACGGATGCCGCGTGCCGCCATGCGGTCCAGGAACGTAGGCCTCAAAGCATGCAACTGCCCGTGTAGGCGCCCGCCTTCCGCCAGCGTTGCCTCAGTTGCCAGCCGCATCGTGCGCCCGCTCGTCGCAACACCCGTGACTGCCAGGGCGTGCGAATCCGTTGCCAACCGCTGCTCCATCGCCATGAACGAGTTTGGTCCGACGAACACATAACCATCCACGCCGGCGTAGGCACGGGCCGGTGAGCGAAGTGCGTGATAGAATTGATTGATGGCATTCGACTTGTCGGTTGCCGCGATCTGAAACACCTCCACCGGCTTGCCGGCCCGCGCCGCCGCGCACGCGATGTTCAGGCTGCCATCCCGACTGCCGTTTAGGATGACGGTGACCAGCGCCCGGCGTCCGGTCAGAGCGGCCAGAATGCTGTCGAGGCAGCCCTGCAACCGCGCCGCCTCATTGGCGCAGTAAACAGCGACGTTCCAATCGAGCATCTCGGCCATACGCATCCATTTGCAAAGCGGGACAGGCGTTGCCCGTTATGATGAACGCGACCCTGAACGACGTCCGTTCGAACCCTATCAGACCGCAGCAGCAGCAGCCACCTGCCCCACCGCGCGCACCCGGTTGCGTCCGCCCGTCTTGGCCCCGTAAAGCGCGCCGTCCGCCGCATGCACCAATGCCGCCCCAGTGTCGTCCTCGCCGCTGGGCCACAGGGCGGCCACCCCAACGCTGACCGTCACCACGCCATACTCAGCCAGGTGGTGCAGCGCCAACGCCATCACCGCCGACCGCATCGCCTCGGCCAGGACCGCGGCGCCGGCGAGATCGGTGCCGGGCAGCAGCACCGCAAACTCCTCACCGCCATAGCGGGCCACCAGGTCGCCGGGGCGGCGGACCAGCCCGGCGATCGTCCTGGCCACGGTACGCAGGCAGTTATCCCCTTGCAGGTGCCCGAACTCATCGTTGAACGCCTTAAAGTGGTCCACGTCGATCATCAGCAGCGCCACCGAGGTGCGCAGGCGGCGGGCGCGGCGGATCTCCTGCTCCAACTGCTCATCGAAGCTGCGGCGGTTGCCGATCCCCGTCAGGCTGTCCTCCAGCGCCAGCGCCAGCAACTGCTCGGCGGTGCGCAGCTCCACCCGTTCCTTCATCATCGCCAGCAGGATAAAGGCAATCCCGACGGTGTTCAGCAGGCTCTCCAACAGCATTCCCGCGGCGATCGCGTCGGCCCACGGCCCGGCCTCACCCTGCACCAGCGCAAGCAGGCCGCGCCCGGCATAAAACCCGCCGTGCACCAGCAGCAGCACCACCGCAGCCGGGCGAGACGGCAGCCGCTCCCCCCGCAGGCGCCAAAGCTCGGCCGCGGTCGCGAAGATGTAGGCCGACCCCATGAAGCACGACAGCGCCAGCCAACGGGGCGACCCGGACTGCAGCGGCGCCGTCACCAGCCACAGGCCAGCCCCAGCCGCGGCCATCCAGGTCCATGCGGCACGCCGGGCGAACACCCGTGCCGCGGCCCATGACAACCCCATGGCTCCCAAGAACGCCGCCGTGCCCAGACCGTCGCCAACCCAGGGCATGCTCCCCTGACCCAGCGCCGTCAGGACGAACCCCAGCGCGCCCAGCAACATCGCCGCGCCCCACAGCGCGGTGGCACCCAAGTCCCACCGCGGCTGCTGCGCGAAGATCAGCAGGGCGCCGGAGAACGCGACCACCAGGGCCGTCACGAACAGCAAGGTCGGCACGTTCAGTGGCAAGTCCGGTCCAATCCCGTCGCGCGATACATCCTATCCAACTGCACCGGGGATGTGTCGTTAATATGCCCTAAATGTGTTACAACGTGGTGTTAAGTCCGGCGCCAGTGCCCGCGCAGGATCAGTGCCCGCGCAGGATCTGGCTCAGGAACAGCTTGAGCCGGTCAGTCTGCGGGTCCTCGAACAGCGAGTTCGGCGGCCCCTGCTCGACGATCTCGCCACGGTCCATGAACACCACGCGGTCGGCGACCTGGCGGGCAAAGCCCATCTCGTGCGTCACGCACACCATCGTCATGCCGTCGTGCGCCAGGCCGATCATGGTGTCCAAGACCTCCTTGATCATCTCGGGGTCGAGCGCGCTGGTCGGCTCGTCGAACAGCATGATCTTCGGCTTCATGCACAACGCCCGGGCGATGGCGACGCGCTGCTGCTGGCCGCCGCTGAGCTGGCCCGGGTACTTCTTCGCCTGCTCGGGGATCTTAACCCGGCGCAGGTAGTCCATCGCCAGCTCCTCCGCCTCCGCGCGGGGCATCTTGCGGACCCAGATCGGCGCCAGGGTGCAGTTCTCCAGGATCGTCAGGTGCGGGAACAGATTGAAGCTCTGGAACACCATGCCGACCTCGCGCCGGATGGTGTCGAGCGCCCGGGTGTCGTCGGTCAGCTCCGTGCCATCGACCAGGATGCGGCCCTCCTGGTGCGTCTCCAGCCGGTTGATGCAGCGGATCATGGTCGATTTGCCGGACCCGGAGGGACCGCAGACCACCACCTTCTCCCGGTGTCCGACGCTCAGGCTGATGTCGCGCAGCACGTGCATCGCGCCGTACCACTTGTTCACGCGGTCCAGCAGGATGGCGGGGGTCTCGCCGTAGGCGGCGTCCGGACGGTCGATGGTTGCGGCTTGGCTCATGATGTCCCTCTCGGTTGCGGGGCAGGTGGCGTCTAGCGCCGGACAGTCCGGCTGAACTCCTGCTCCAGCCCGCGGCTGTAGCGCGACATGACGAAGCAGAACGCGAAGTAGATCGCCGCCAGCAACAGGTAAAGCTCGCTGCTGTAGGGCTGCCAGGCCGGGTCGGTGATCGCCACCTTGCCCGCCGTCAGCAGGTCGAAGATGCCGATGATCAGCACGAGCGATGTATCCTTGAAAAAGCCGATGAACGTGTTGACCAGCGGCGGAATCACCAGCCGCAGCGCCTGCGGCAGCACGATCAGCCCGGTCTTCTTCCAGTAGGACAGGCCCAGCGCGTCGGCGGCCTCGTACTGCCCCTTGGGCAGCGCCTGCAGCCCGCCGCGCACCACCTCGGCCAAGTAGGCGGCGGCGAACAGGATGAACGCCACCTGCGCACGCAGCAGCTTGTCCGGGTTCAGCCCCGGCGGCATGAACAGCGGGAACATCACGCTGGCCATGAACAGCAGCGTGATCAGCGGCACGCCGCGGATCAGCTCCACATACACCACGCACATCGCCTTCACAGCCGGCAGGTTCTGCGAACGCCGGCCCAGCGCCACCACCACCGCCAGCGGAAAGGCGAACGCCAGGCCGAAGGTGCTGAGGATCAGGGTGATCGGCAGCCCGCCCCAACTATCCTGCGGCACGAACTCCATCCCCAGGATGCCGCCCCACATCAGCACGCCGATCACCGTCAACGTCGCCAGCCAAACGCCGATCAGCCCCCGCGTCCAGAACCGCCGCATGGCGGAGACGGCATACAGCCCGATGAACAGCGCCACCACGATGGCCGGCCGCCACTGCTCGTCATACGGGTAGCGGCCGAACAGGATGAAGCGGTACTTGTCCCCCACCATGGCCCAGCACGCCCCGGTGCCGCGCGCCGCCTGGCACGCCGCCGGGTCCGGCCCGGTGGTGCCCTGCGGCACCGACCACACCGCGTTCAGCACGCCCCACTGGAAGAAGCCGATGGCCCAGCGGCCGATCAGGTAGATCAGCGCCAGGGTGACTGCGGTCGAGAGCCAGCCGCTGAACAGGTTGGCCCGCGCCCAGGCGACCGGCGCCACCGCCGCCAGCGCCGGCCGGCCGCGTTCCGGCACTGCGGCGGGCATGCCGGCAATGGACGGCACCGGTTCTCCGGCGGCTTCGGTCAAGCGTGCGGTGACTTCGGACATGGCCTAGCGCTCCACCAGGGCAATGCGTTCGTTGTACCAATTCATGAACAGGCTGATCGACAGGCTGATCACCAGGTAGACCAACATGATCAGCGCGATGCCCTCAACGGCCTGGCCGGTCTGGTTCAGCGTCGTGCTGGCGATGGACACCACGTCCTGGTAGCCGATGGCGACCGCGAGCGAGCTGTTCTTGATCAGGTTCAGATACTGGCTGGTCATCGGCGGCACGATCACCCGCAGCGCCTGCGGCAGCACGATCTTCCGCAATGTCGTGCCGGGGCGCAGGCCGATGGCGCCCGCTGCCTCCCACTGGCCGTTGGGCACCGACAGGATGCCGGACCGCACGATCTCCGCGATGTAGGACGAGGTATACAGCACCAGGCCAAGCGTCAGCGCCCCGTATTCCGGGCTGAGCGTGGCGCCGCCGACGAAGTTGAAGCCGCGCAGCTCCGGCACCTCGACGTCGAACGGCGCGCCCAGCGCCGCCCAGACCGCGACGGGAAAGCCGACCAGCAGGGCCAGCGCCACCGGCCACACCAGGGGACGGACGCCGGTCGCCTCCTGCTTGCGCGTGGCTGAGCGCGACCAGGCCACCGTGCCCACGGCGCCGACGATCAGGGCGGCCAGCGCCCACCAGAACGGCTGCTCCCACTCCACCGCCGGCACCTTGATGCCGCGGTTGGACAGGAACACCCCGGGTATCGGATGGAACGCCTGCCGCGGCCCCGGCAGCGTCTGCAGCACGCCGTACCAGAACAGCAGTTGCAGCAGCAGCGGGATGTCGCGCACGACCTCCACGTAGACAGCCGCCAGGCGGGAGATCAGCCAGTTCTTCGACAGCCGGGCCACGCCGAGCAAGGTGCCCCACAGCGTCGCCAGCACCACGCCCACCACGGCCACCTTCAGGGTGTTCAGGATGCCGATGAGGATGGCGCGTCCGTAGGTGTTGATCGCCGGGTCGTAGTCGATCAGGTGCTCGCCGATGGGGATGCCGGCCGTGCGGGACAGAAACGCGAACCCGGTGGCGATGCGCCGCGCCTCCAGGTTGCGGGTGGTGTTCTGCACGAGGTACCAGACGATGGCGGCGACGCCGCCCAGGATGGCGACCTGCCACACCAGGTTGCGGAATCGCGGGTCCGACCAGCTCAGGCTGAGCGCCTTGCGCGGCGCTTGCCGGGCGGGAAGCAGGCGGGGGTCGATGGCGGCTCCGGACATCGTGCGGCTATCCCTTGGCCGGCGCAGGTGCCCGGCAGCTCCTAGTTATGTTACGGCAGCGTGGCATATCTGCGGGCAACTGCGACTGAATATCAATCGGTGCGTCAGGGCCATTCTGTGGAAAAGGGCCACCCCGTGCAGGAGTAGCCCAGTTGTTGGGCAGTATGGGACGGCAACGCCCGTATCGTCAGCGGATCGGGGGTGGGTATTGCAGGCCGCCCTTGTTCCACAGGTTGTTAATGCCGCGCGGGATGCCGAGCACGCCGACGGTGCGATCGAACATCTCGCCGTAGTTGCCGACCTGCTTGACGATGTTCACCACCCACTTGTTGTCCACGCCCAGCGCCTTGCCCAGGTCGCCTTCCAGCCCCAGCAAGCGGCGGACGTCGGGGTTGGTGGCCTTGGCGGCGGTCTCCTCGACGTTCTTGCTGGTCACGCCGCTCTCCTCGGCCTGCAACATCGCGAACAGCGTCCAGCGCACGACGTCGAAGTACTTGTCGTCGCCCTTGCGGACCATCATGCCCAGCGGCTCCTTGCTGATGATCTCGGGTAGCAGGATGTGCTCGCTGGCCTTGGCGCCCTGCTGGTAGCGGAAGGCGGCCAGGCCGGAGGCGTCGGTCGAATAGGCGTCGCACCGCCCGGTAAGGTAGCTGTTCTCGATCTCGGCCAAGTCCTGGATCAGCACCGGGGTGAACTTCATGTTGTTCAGCCGGAAGTAGTCGTTGTCGGCGAGCTCGGTGCTGGTGCCGGGCTGGACGCAGACGGTGGCGCCGTTCAGGTCCTTGGCGGACTTCACGCCGGCGGACGCCTTCACCATGAAGCCGGTGCCGTCGTAGAAGTTCACGCCAGCGAACTCCAGTCCCAGGTTGGCCTCGCGGCCCAGGGTCCAGGTGGTCTCGCGGACCAGCAGGTCGATCTCGCCCGATTGCAGGGCGGTGAAGCGGTTGGTGGTCGTGGTCGGGACGAAGCGCACCTTGGTTGCGTCGCCCAGGACGGCGGCGGCCACGGCGCGGCAGGTGTCGGCATCGATACCCTGGATCACGCCCTTGCTGTCCGCCAGCGAGAACCCGGCCACGCCGGTCGAGACGCCGCACACCAGCGTGCCCCTGGACTTGATGCTGTCCATCGTCGCGGACCCGGTGCCTTGCGCCAGGGCCGGCGCCGTGGCGGCCAGCAAGCCCGCCATTGCAAGGGCAGTTGAGGTGTATCGCTTCATTGGCATTTGGTCCCCATATGCACGGGATGCGTCCCGCAATGTGCAGGACTGTGCGTGCTGCACGGCTTAAGATCAATGGCCCGTGATTGATGCCGTCCTACTTCAGTGCGGCCGCCAACTTGGCAGCTGGCCTGCGCCACAGCAGCAGGATGCCCAACAGCAGCGAGCCGGTGCAGATCGTGCTGACCGAAAGGCCCAGGCCCAATCCCTTACGCCCGGCCAGGAAGTCGCCGCCCGTAGTGCCCGCGGCCCGGATGGTGACGACCACCGCCCAATACACTGCGATGCTGGGGACTGCGAGGCGCGTCCACGCTCCCAGCAAGGCTGCCGTTCCAGCCCCGAGCGCCAGCGTCGCCATTCCCGTGCCCAGCCCCAAGTCGTCAGCCACGCCGTCCCCGATCGCAGTGCCAAGCGTGCCGGCGATCAGCATGGACGCCCAGTACCAGGCATCGGGCGACGGCAACCCTCGCTGCTTCCCACCTGCAACCGGGCGCAGGCTGACGGCCAGGAGCCCTGCAAGCCCGGCGATTACCCACGCATAGGCCAGCCTAAAATCATGCGTCGCGAGGTCCGCAAGGTTGGTTGCGGCTGTCCTGACGATGACGATGGCCAGCCAATAGGGGGCCAGCGTCGCGCCTTTGGCCCACCGTCCCCACAGGAAAACGATTGCAAAGGCTGCCGCGAGGAATGGCAGGCCGCGGACATGGCCCAAGTGGAGGTTACGGGAAAAGAAATCGCCCATGTTCGCGCCGAATAGGCTGGCGGCGCATAAGGCAGCCCAATATCGGGCATCGACAACCGGCATCTGCTTCATCGAACGATCGATCCACAAACCCGGCGACTCAGCAAGCCGAGCCGGAAGGCACTTTCATGAAGGTGGGGGCATGAAGCTGCAGGCAGCCTCGCCGGCTGCCCGCGCCATCATCCAATCCGCCCTGCGACCAGCAGGCAGGGCAGGGGGCCGCTACTCCGCCGCCTGGGCGAATGGCAGGCCAGACTCGATGGGCAGGCTTTCGTCCCGGCTCCACTCGTTCCACGACCCGAAGTACATCCGCACGTCCTGCACCCCGGCTTCCTTCAATGCCACCAGCGTGTTGGACGCCCGCGCGCCCTTGAAGCAGTACAGGTAAACCGGCGTGCTCGGCCCGATTCCGGCCGTATGCGCCTCCGCCATAATCTCGACCGGCGACTTGAACATCGGCCCGGTGGCGGTCGGCTTCATCATGCGATACCACTCCAGCCACTTCGCGCCGGGGATGCGGCCCTTGCGCGGGCAGAAGTCGGGGCCGTACGGCGAGCTGCTGGTGCCCACCCACTCATCCACGTCGCGCACATCGAGCTTCACGATGCCGTCGTTGCCCACCGCAGCCAGCATCTCGTTGCGGTCGATCATCATGTCGCTGCCGGCGTTGGACAGCGGGAAGGTCTTGCCCGCCGCGATGGTCGGCTCGGTCGTGGTCGGCAGGCCCGCGGCCTTCCAGGCATGGAAGCCGCCATGCAGCACCTTGGACTTCTGATAACCCAGCCAGGTCAACAGGAAGTAGCCGCGGCAGGACTGGCCGAAGCCGCTGTTCATGCTCTCCTCGTAGCACACCGCCGTCTCGGCGCCCGACAGACCCGCCGCGCCGAACGCGGCGGCGAACTTGCCGCGCAGCTCCGCCATACCCTCCGGCGTGCTGGTCGCCAGGTAGGTGAAGATCTCATGCACGTTCACAGCGCCTGGGATGTGCCCGGCCGCGTAGGCCTCGGGCGAGCGGGTGTCGATCACCACCACGTCCGGACCCATCATCCCCTGCAACTCCTGCGGGGTCAGCAGCACTTTTTCAGCCATGAGGTCGCTCCTTTAGGTGGGCAGGCTGACGCGCAGGCCATCCAGCGCGTCGGTGAGGGAAATCTGGCAGCTCAGCCGGCTGGTCGGCGTTAGGTCGAACACGGTGTCCAGCATTGCCTCCTCGTCGTCCGAGATCGGCGGCAGGCGATCCATCCACTCGGGATCGACCACGACGTGGCAGGTGGCGCAGGCGAGGGAGCCGTTGCACTCCCCCAGCACCGGCAGCCCGGCGGCACGGGCCAACTGCATCACGCTCTCCCCGGACAAGCTGGCCAGGGTCGTGTCGCCGCCGGGTCCGTGCACGATGGCGTGCGCCATCTAGTGCAGGCTTCCCGGCGTGGCGGTCACCGGGCGAAGCTCCGGCCGGCTCAACTCCTGGCGCAGGTGGCGGATGGAGGGGGTGATGATGGCGACGAAGTGCCCCTCGCGGATGCGGCGGTTGACCGGCGATCCCTCAATGTAGCCGCGGGAGCCATGATGCAGCAGCGCCGATTGCCCAGCCTCCAGCGTGAGTTCGCTCACCTTCAGGCGCGCGGTCAGCACGGCGCGCAGGTACTCCGGCGCCTGCTCCAACGGCGTCAGCGACAGCCGGGCGATTTCCTCACGCAGCGCCGCCAGGTCGCCAGCGAAGTCGTCGGGGCGGCGGGGCAGGTACTTGTTAGTGTGGGCGTGCGTCACGTCGGCCTCGCGCATCAGGTCGATGCACGCCTGGGTGACGCCGATGCCCATGCCGGTCTGCAACAGGATGAACCCGGCCTTGATGCGCCGCACCATATCGCCAACCGGGTCGGCCAGCAGTTGCTCGTCGGCGATGAAGGCGCGGCGGAACAGCACGCTGTAGGTGCCGGTGCCTTCCAGGGCGACGAAGTGGGCGTTTTGCTTCAGCGACACGCCGGGCTGGCCGCAGCGGATCATTGCCATCACGCGGTGGCCGTCGCGCTCGGCGTCCTCGAAGATGGTGCCGAACAGGTGGCCCTCGCCGAGGTTGCTGACCCAGGGCAGCACGCCGGACACCTCGTAGCCGCCGGGCACGCGCCTGCCGCGCAACTTGAACTTCTCGATGCCGGCGAGCGACTTCATCGGGTTGGACAGCCCGGTGCCGCCCATCTCGGCGCCGCTGGCCAGGCCGGGCTGCCACTTGGCGCGGAGCGCCGCATTGTCCGATTGTTCCAAGTACCAGCCGCTGGCGTCCTGGCACCAGGTGCAGAACCCCGCCGACATGCAGGTCTCGCTGACAGCCGCCATGGCGTCGATGGCCTGGCCAATGCTGGGCCGGTCCGCAGTGGCGGCCAGGTGGTGGCCATACAGCCCGGCGCCGCCCAGAGCGCGCATCGCCTGGACCGGATATAGGCCGTCGTGGTCGATCTGGCGCGTGATCGGCGCCAACTCGGCATCGATCACGGCGCGCAGGCCGGCTTGCGGGGACGCCTCGCGCTGGGCTTGCAGTGCATCACTCATAGGCGGCGTCCCCTAATTGCTGGATCAGACCAGTTCAGTCAGACCTCAGTTGGGTCAGACTGGCATCACGTCGAGGGCAACCGGCTTGGTGAAGGTATTGGCAACCGGCGACCACCGGGTGGCATGGGCGATCAGGCCGTCCAGCTCCTCCTTTGGGGCGTCGGCCTCCAGGTGGACCTTGGCGCGCACGGCGTCGAAGCCGACCGGCTTCGGCGAGATGTCGCCCGTGCCCCAGACAGCAGTGATGTTGATGTCGGCCTCAAGCTCGATCTCCAGCTTGCGGACGACGATGCCGCGGGCGACCGCGTTGGCGTGGATGCCGACCGCCAGGCACGAGCCCAGCGCGGCAAGCGACGCCTCGGACGGGTTCGGCGCAGTGTCGTCGCCCAGCAGGCCCGGCGGCTCGTCGACGATGTAGGGCGGCAGGTCGCGGATCATGTTCAGGTGGCGGAACCGGCCCTCGGCCACCGTGCGGCACTTCAGCGTTTTGATGGCCTGCGGATTGGCCTTGCCCTTGGCGATCAGCTCGTCCAGGCCGCCCTTGTCGATCGGGGCCAAGCAGCCTGTCATGGCCGTGGGAGGTTGGACTATCGAGGCCTGCTTGATGGTAGCGCTCATCCCTTGAACTCCTTATAGCGACCGAACAGAACGGTCAGTCTTAGAGAAGACGTTGAACGAAGACTTTGCAATGGCTGTGCCAGTACAAACAGCTAAGATGTTTGACCAGCCCGCTCTTTGCGTCAAGACTGTCACAGACCAGGCGACGTCGCCTGCTCACGAATCCACCACGCGCTGCCTATAATATAGGCTGTTGAGGATTACGCCGGATGCCCTCCGCCACTGCGCCCAAGCCGGACAACGACCAGGACACCACCCGCCGCCTGTCGCCGCACGAGCGTATCGTCGAGGTCGCGCGCGACCTGTTCTGTCGCGACGGCATCCACGCCACCGGCATCGACCGCATCCTGGCCGAGGCCGGCGCGTCCAAGATGACGTTGTACAACCACTTTGGCTCCAAGGAGGCGCTACTGCGGGAGGTGCTGGCGCGGGAGGGTGCCGAGTGGCGGGCCACCTTCTTCGCCGGCATCGAGGCCGCCAGCCCCGACCCGACCGGCCGCTTGGCCGGGGCGATCGACGCCCTGCGCCCCTGGTTCGTTGGCGACCGGTTCTATGGTTGTGCCTTCATGAACGCCGCGGCGGAGGGTGCGAAGGGCGGCGGCGGCGCCACCTGGCTGCGCGAGATGACGGCCGGGCACCACGGGGCGATCCTGGCATTCCTGGCCGGGCTGGCCGCGGAGGCCGGATACGCCGCGCCGGCGGTGCTGGCTCGGCAGGTATTGCTGGTGATCGATGGCGCCATCGCGGCGATGATGGTCAGCGGCGACCCGGCGGTGCTGGACATCGCCGCCCGCAACCTGCGCGCGGTGCTGGCCCACCCCCACGCGTGACGCCCGGCGCCCCGAACGGCTTGCGTCAGGTGAGCGCGATCAGGATCAGCGCGATGCCCAACGTCGCCACCAAGAATGCCACGGTCCGCACCACTGGGACGCCGGCGGCATACAGCGGCACGTAGGCCAGCCTCGCCCAGAAGTAGAGCTGCGCGCCGGTAACGGTCAGCCAGCCATGCCGCCCGGCGGCGTGGGCGATCAGTACGGCGGCGGCGAAGAACGGAAAGGTTTGCATGTAGTTGGCGAACGCCCGCTGCACCCGGGCGCCGACGCCGGTCAACTGCTTGCCCTCGTCGCGGGGACCCATGTTGTACTTCACGCCAAACTGCAGGGTGGCAAACTGCCCTGTGGCAAGAGCGTGCAACAGGCCGAGCACGACCGACCAGGCGAGCAGGGAGAGTTCGATGGTCATGACGGCTCCTAGGAGGTAAGTGCGGGGAACGCCGGGCAGGCAGGGACGGTTCGCTGGGCACCCCCGCCGGGTTGCCGCGCCGCAAGCGCGGCCCGCAATGACGGGACTCGCAGGCATGATCCGTGCAGCTGCGGCAAGGCGGGTTGCAGCCAGGGCCTTTCGGGCCTCATTCATCCCTATGAGCACGACGCAAGCCGGATGGCCCGCCTCCCGCAACGCCGGCCGGCCCGGCATCGCCCCGCGTCGCCAGCGCATCATCGTCGGCGCGATGCTGGTGTCCACCTTCATGGCCGCGGTGGAGATCACGGTGATCAGCACCGCCATGCCCACCATCGTCGGCCAGCTCGGCGGCTTCGATCTGTTCACCTGGGCCTTCGGCATCTACTTGCTGTGCCAGGCGGTGATGACGCCGATCTATGGCCGGCTGGCCGACAGCTATGGCCGCCGGCGCGTCTATATCGGCAGCGTCGCGGTGTTCCTGCTGGGCTCGCTGCTGTGCGGTTGCGCCTGGAGCATGGCGTCGCTGATCGCCTTCCGCGCCGTGCAGGGCCTGGGCGGCGGCGGGCTGGTGCCGATGGCGACGATCATCATCGCCGACGTGTCCGCCCCGCCGGACCGGCCGCGGCTGCTGGGCTATGTCAGCGGCATTTGGGGCATCGCGGCGATCGTCGGGCCGCTGCTGGGGTCGTTCTTCGTGGGCACGCTCGGGTGGCCGTTCGTGTTCTGGGTCAACCTGCCGATCGGGCTGCTGACGATGGCGCTGGTGGCCCGGTTCCTGGACGAGCCGGCGCCGGTCGGACGGCGCGCGCCCATCGACCTGGCAGACGCCGGGCTGCTGGCGGCAGGCATTGGCGCTATCATGGCGGCGCTGGTGCAGCACGGGTCGTTCAGCCGGGCCGGTCTGGCTGCCTTGGCAACGGCAGGGGTCCTGGCCCTGGCAGGGTTCGCATGGCGGGAACGGCGGAGCACTGCGCCGATTTTGCCGCTCTACTTGTGGCGCAACCCGCTGATCGTCGCCGGCAACCTGTCGAGCCTGGTGTGCGGCATGCTGCTGATCGGCGCGACGGCATTCCTGCCAAGCTGGGTGCAGGGCGTGCTGGGCCGAAGCGCCCTGATGGCCGGGGTGATGCTGGGCGTGCTGACGGTGGCTTGGTCGTTGGCCGCCCTGACCCTCAGCCGGATGCTGAACCGGGTGGCCTACCGGCCGCTGGCGCTGGCCGGGTCGGTGCTGGTGACCCTGGGCGGCGCCGGTCTGGCGCTGCTGCGGCCGGGACAGGCAATGGGCTGGGTGGCCCTGGCGTGTGCGTTGGCAGGGCTGGGGTTGGGGCTGCAAAGCCTGGTGTTCAATGTCGCGGTGCAGGGCAGCGTCGCGCGGGAGGATCGAGGCCGCGCCACGTCGCTGTTCTTCTTCTGTCGGCTAATCGGTCAGGCGCTGGGTGCGGCGGCCTTCGGTGGCGTGCTGAACGCCGGGCTGCTGCGGGCGGGTCCGGGTGCGCAGGACGCGGTGCAGGACCTGGTCGAGCCGCTGCACCGCCTGACGTTGGCGCCGGGCCAGTTAGCGGATTTGACTGTGGCCTTGGCAAGCGCCCTGCACGGGGTGTTCCTGATGGCCGCCGGTGCGGCTGCCCTGACGTTGCTGGTCGTGCTGATGGTGCCCCGGGGGGCGCGGCTGCCCAGGGGGTAGCCGCGCCCGCCGCAAGCAAGCCGCTGGCGGCTATTCCGACTTGCGGTGCCCGCGGCCGTGCTGCTCCTGCGTCAACTGCGCCTTCTCGAAGGCTGCCTCCTTCTCGGCCTTGCCGACGGTGGCGGAGCTGGTACCATCCTCGGTCGTGCTATCCGCGTCGGCGCGCGAGGCTGCGGGCATCGGATGACCCTTGCTTTGCAGCGGAGCGGCAGCCTTGCCGCCCTCGGGCACCTCGGGGTGGCCGGCACCGGCCTTGGCGCTGCCGGCCTCCTGCACCTCATCGGCCTTTTGCGCCTTGGCGGAGCGGGCGTGGCTGGTGTCGTTGTCGGACTTGGTCTTGCTGTGGGGCATGGTGGTCCTGGAACTGGGGTGTGGGGCTTAACCCCGCGCCGGTGTCCGGGTTGCGTGCGGGACCAGGCGGTCAGGCCATGCCCTTGCTCTCGACGACGTCGCGGGGCGCCAACCCTTCGCCGCGCAGCAGCGCCGTGCGCGCGTTGCCGTCGCCACGCAGGACCGCGTCCAGGAACCAGCACGCCAGCCGGGCGGTGCGCGGCTGATAGGTCGGATCGTTCCAATAGCCGCCGACCTCCGGCTCCCCGGCAAACGAGGCATGGACCGCGCCGTCCAGCACCGCCAGCAGGCCCGGCGAGGTGGCCGTCCGATAGCCGACGGTGCGCGCCTGCCAGTTGGGCACGCCCATGCCGCTGTCCCGCGTGCCCGTCACATGCAGGATCGGCGCGGTGATGCCGCGGTAGGCGACCGCAGCCGGCACACCGATCACCGGAATGGGCAGCGGCGGGATGGGCGACAGCGCGATTCCCGCCCGCAGCCGCGGGTCCGGCAGGTTCAGGCCGAAGCCGCCCAGCGGTAGCCGCTCACCCAGCATGTGGCTGACCGTCCAGGCGCCATAGGAGTGCCCGGCGATGGCGATGCGGTCCTGGTCGATCCGGCTCTGCAGCAGCGGCTCGCCATCGGCCTGCACGGTGTCGAGCGCGAACACCACGTCCTGCAGCCGGGCCAACGCGGCGCCGATGTCGGTCACGGCAGCGCCCATGGAGGCGCGCACATCGGCGGCGCCCTGCCAGATGGCGGCGTCTGACCCCTTGTGCTGCAGGTGGATGGCAACATACCCCGCCCTGGCCAGGGCTTCGCCCAAATAGGCCAGGCCCTCACGTGAGCCGCCGAGACCGTGCGACAGCAACACCAGCGGCGCCGGGCCGGACCCGGCGGGGAGGCGGATCAGCACCGGAACATCGCGCTTGCGGGCAGTGTCGCACCAGGTGGTGCGCTGCGGCGCGACGGCTTGAGAGGGGGTGGCTTGAGAAGCGGAGGCGGCTTGAGCGGAGGCAGTCATAGGCACGGCAGCGCTCGCGGCTGCGGCGCTCAGCAGGGTGCGACGGTCAATCACGGCGGTTCCACGTTCGGGTGCTGGCACGGGCAGGACTATCCGGCCCGACCCGCCGGATATGGGGAGCGCCCTCATGCCGCTCCAGGTTGCCCGACCGAAATCCTAGATGAACTGTCCGCGCAGGAACCCCAATGCCGGCAGCGGCTTCCAGGCCCGCGGCAGGTCCGCCGGGCGGATCGGCGCAACGCTGTAGCGCGGTGCCGGCTGGCGGCAGGACGCCAGCAGACCAGCGTAGGCCCTGATCTGCTGCTCCCGCCAGGCACGGTCGGCCAGGGCGCGCTCACGGCTAGGAAAGATTTCCGCCACCCGGGTGGCCCGTCCGACCTGGGCGACGACGGCCCACAAGGTGTCCTCCTTGCGGCGCTTGAACTCGATGACATCGCTCATGCGGGCAGGCTGGCCGGCATGGGAGGCTCCCTGGCTGTTCAGGCGGCAGATATTGGCTGGGTGACCGGATTGGACAAGCCGGGACTGGACAAGCTGGGCCTATGTGCCCGGAACCCCGTCCCGGCCTCGAACGCCATGCCCGCCGCCAGGACCGTCGCGTCCTCGAACGGCCGGCCGGCCAGTTGGATCGACACCGGCATCCCGCCCTCGCCGTAGCCGCTGCACACCGACAGCGCGGGCTGTCCCGTGACGTTGAACGGCATCGTCAGGCTGGGCGGGCCGAACATCGCCCACTTCGGCACCTGGTCGATCAGCGGCGCCTCCCCGGTGGCCGAGGCGGTCAGCAGCAGGTCAACCCCGGCCATCGCCGCCTGCACCGCCGCGCACAGCTCGCGGCGGCGGCGGACCGCCTGCACGTAATCGGCGCCGCTGACCAGGGCACCCAGGGCCATGCGGTCGCGCAACAGCTCGCCGTAGTCGTTGAACCTGGTCTGCAGCCAAGGCTCATGCGCGGCGTAGGCCTCGGTGACCAGGATCAGGAAGCCGCAGGCGTAGAAGTCTTCCAGGCTGGGCAGGGCCACGTCCCGCACCTCGGCGCCCAGGCTGCGGAACAGGTCCGCCGCGCCCTCGATCCCGGCCAGGGTGGCGGGGCTGACGGGGTGCTCCACCTCGTGCCATAACCGCACGACGCCGATCTGCAGGCCGGCGATCCCTCGGCCGGACGCAGCCGAGAAGTCCGGCACCGGGCGATGCGCGCTGGCAGGGTCCGCCGGGTCGGGGCCGGTCATGGCCTGCAGCAGCAGGGCACAGTCCTCTACCGTCCAGGCCATCGGTCCCGCATGGTCCATGCTGTAGGTCAGCGGCAGGATGCCGGTGCGGGGGCACAGGCCATAGGTCGGCTTGATCCCCGCGATGCCGCACAGCGCCGCCGGGCCGCGGATGCTGCCGCCGGTGTCGGACCCGGTGCCGCCCAGGATGAACCCGGCCGCCACCGCCGCCCCGGTGCCGCTGCTGCTGCCGGCGGTGAAGCGGGCCGGGTCCCATGGGTTGCGGACCGGCGGCCAGGGCAGGTCGAACGACGGGCCGCCAAAGGCAAACTCGTGGGTGGCCAGCTTGCCGAGCATCACCGTTCCGGCCTCCCGCAGCCGCCGCACCACGGTCCCGTCATGCTCCGGGACATGATCCTGCAGCAGGCGGGAGTGAGCGGTGGTCGGGATGCCCGCCGTTTCGTAGATGTCCTTATGCGCGATCGGGATGCCGTCGAGCGGACCCAGCGCGGCGCCTGCCTGATGGCGGGCCTCGGAGGCGCGCGCGTCGGCCAGCGCCTGCTCCGGCGTGGTGCGGATGAAGCTGTGCAGCGCGCCGTCGTGCCGGGCGATGCGGTCGAGGCAGGCCTGCATGAGGTCCACCGGGGAGGCCTGGCCGGCGGCGATGACCCGGCTGGCCGCCGCGATGGTCGGGAACTCCATCACGGCTGCCCCAGCCCGGACGACACCTCGCCGGGTACGAAGATGTGCGCCGGCTCGGCCGCACGGTCGCGCACGGCGCCGGGCGAGGGCGCACGGACACGCTGCATCATCGCCTCCAGCCGCCCATGCACGCCATGCAGCACCGCCTGCTGCGCCGCGTCCAGCGGCAGTGCGGCGCGGCGGACCAGCACCGCGAACTCCTCGACCGTCAAGCTCGACTCCATGCCGCCTGTTCCCTGCATCATGTTAACGCCCAGTGCCTTCAAGCCCGGTGACGACGCTGGCAGGATGACTGCCCGCTGGCAACTAGGTCCAGCAGCCGGCGTTGCGCTGGTCCAACCGTCGAGAACAGGACCAACGCATGCGTGGCACTCTGCCGATCGCCGTCCTTGCAGCCAGCTTGTTGGGGTCCGCCCCAGTGGCGTGGGCCCAAGCCGCCGCACCGGTCAGCCCGGCGGCAATCTCCGAGGCGGACAAGCAGTTCCTTGTCACGGATGCCCAGGGCAGCCTCTACGAGATGTCCATCGCAGCCCTGGCGCAGCAGCGGACGACGCGCGACGACATCAAGGCTTACGCGGCCACAATCATCCGGGACCACACCGCGGAGAGCGCCGACCTGCAACAGCTCGCGATCGCCAAGCACGTCGCATTGCCAACCGACATGAGCGTCGAGGACCGCAACAAGCTGAACGGCATGAACCTGGAGGGCAGCAGCACGCTCGACCACTCCTTCGTCCTGGAAGCAATCCGGATCAACGACGAGGATAAGAAGGACTCGCAAGACGAGTTGAACAAGACGTTCGACCCGGACATCAAGGCGTTCCTGCAACGCTATGTGGCAACGGACGCCAAGCATGAGCAGATGGCCAAGGCGCTACAGGGCCAGTAAGACAACCCGAGCGCCGCGCCGGCTTGCACCCAGTTAGGGCTAGGCTGGCATAGCCTGAACACGCCATCTGCTCCTGCTCCCTCTTCGGGAGAGGACCGGGGTAAGGGGGTCTGGCAACCTCCCCGTCAGGTCAGCGCGTTCCCAGCCCAATGGGTGAACCGGTCGCGCATGTCGTCCAGCGGCAAGCGGAAGGCACGGTCGCTGGCCCGGTCGCCGGCGAAACCCTCGTCGTCCCGCAACTCGGCATTGTCAGCATCCACCGTGACGGCGGCCAGGGTGCCGCCGCCAGGCGCGATGGCCGGTGTCACGCCGACTGCAGCGCAAACAGCAGCAGCGACCGCCCGGTGACGTCGTAGGTGCTGCCGATGTCGAACCGCTGCAGGTCGTCGCGGTCCGGCACGTTGGTGTCGAACACCAGCTCCCACGCCTGGCCGTGCTTGCAGGCCGGCAGGGTGAACGTGACCAGGTCGTGATGGGCGTTCATCACCAGCAGCATCGTGGTGTCGCTGCCGGGCTTGCGGATGCCGGTCGCCTGGGCGCGCCCGTCGATCAGCATGCCGAAGCACTTCATGGCGGTGTCGTCCCAGTCGGACCCCTGCATCTCGGCACCTGTGGCGTTGATCCAGGTCACGTCCTTCACGTCCGCAGCCTCGATCGGCGTCCCGGTGAAGAACCGGCCGCGGCGCAAGATCGGGTAGTCGTGGCGCAGCTTGGTCAGGCGCTGCACCAGCTTGATCTGCGTCTGACCCCACTCCGGGATGTTCCAGTCGAGCCAACTGATCGGGTTGTCCTGGCAATAGGCGTTGTTGTTGCCGCCCTGGGTGCGGCCGAACTCGTCGCCGGCCAGCAGCATCGGCGTGCCCTGCGACAGGATCAGCGTGGCCAGCATGTTGCGCATGTGGCGCTGGCGGCGCTCGTTGATCTCGGCGTCGTCGGTCTCGCCCTCGGCGCCGTGGTTCCAGCTATGGTTGTTGTCGCTGCCGTCGCGGCCATCCTCGCCGTTGGCATCGTTGTGCTTGTCGTTGTAGCTGACGCAGTCGTGCAGGGTGAAGCCGTCATGCGCGGTGATGAAGTTGACGGTGGACCACGGCTTGCGGCCCCGCCGGTTGAACAGGTTCGCGCTGGCCGACATGCGGGCCGCCAGCACCGCCGCCTTGCCCTCGCCACCCTTCCAGAAGTCACGCACGTCGTCGCGGAACTTGTCGTTCCACTCCGCCCAGCCCGGCGGGAACTGACCGACCTGATAACCGCCGGGGCCACAGTCCCAGGGCTCGGCCACCAGCTTCACGTCGTTCAGCACCGGGTCCTGCCGGCAGGCTTGCAGGAAGCCGCTGCTGTCGCTGAAGCCGTCAGGCTCCCGCGCCAGGATGGTGCCGAGGTCGAAGCGGAAGCCGTCCACATGCATTTCCTGCACCCAGTAGCGCAGGCTGTCGGTCACCATCTGCAGCACGCGGGCATTGGACAGGTTCAGCGTGTTCCCGGTGCCGGTATCATTGATGTAATAACGAGGGGTGTCCGGTAGCAGGCGGTAATAGCTGGCGTTGTCGATGCCCTTGAACGACAGGCTCGGCCCGCGCTCGTTGCCCTCGGCGGTGTGGTTGTAAACCACGTCCAGGATCACTTCCAACCCGGAGTCGTGCAGGTGCGCCACCATCTCCTTGAACTCGGCATGGGCGAAGGCGGGCTTGCTGCTGTAGCGTGGGTCAGGCGCGAAGAAGCCGATGGTGTTGTAGCCCCAGTAATTGGTGAGGCCCTTCTCCAGCAGGTTGCTGTCGTTGATGAAGGTGTGCACCGGCAGCAGCTCGACGCTGGTGACGCCGAGGCCGCGGATGTAGTCGATGACGTCCTTGGCGGCCATGCCGGAGAATGTGCCGCGCAGCTCCTCCGGCACGCCCGGGTGCAGCTTGGTAAAGCCGCGGACGTGGGTTTCGTAGAAGATGGTCTGCTCCCACGGCACCTCGGGTCGGCGGTCGCGCATCCAGGTGAAGGCCGGGTCGATGACGACGCACTTGGGCATGTTGTCGGCGCTGTCGCGCTCGTCGAACGTCAGGTCGTCGCCGGTCTCCATCTGGTAGGCGAAGACCTCGGGACCCCACTTCAGCTCGCCGACGTGGCCCTTGGCGTAGGGGTCCAGCAACAGCTTGTGCGCGTTGAAGCGGTGGCCTTGCTCAGGCTCCCACGGGCCGTGTACCCGGTAGCCGTACACCGTGCCGGGCCGGGCGTCGGGCAGGTAGCCGTGCCAGACCTCGTCGGTGTACTCCGGCAGCTCGATCCGCTCCAGCTCGGTCGTGCCCTCCTGGTCGAAGAGGCACAACTCCACCTTGGTGGCGTTGGCGGAGAACAGGGCGAAGTTGACGCCGACGCCGTCCCAGGTGGCGCCGAGCGGGTGAGGCAGGCCTTCGGTGATGCGGGACGTGCGGACGAGGGCATCGAGCAAGTGGGTGATCCTTCAGGGGGTCAGCGTAACGCAGTGCAACAGCGCCGGGCAGGCGACCCTGGTTCCACGGCGCCGCACTATTCCTTGGAGGTATGTAGCAAGGCGACCACGTCCACAAGGGCAGCGCGTAGGGCGGCGGCCGGTTCAGCACCATACAGGGCCTCATATGCCGCCTGCGCCTCCCGCCAGGCCGGCATCGCGCGGGCGACCAGGGCGCCGCCGGCCGGGGTGAGGCTGAGCAGGCGGGCGCGCTTGTCGTCCGGGTCCGGGATGGCGGCCAGCAGGCCATCGCGTTCGAGCGGGCGGATGTTGCGGCCCAGGGTGGTGCGGTCCATCGCCAGCTCTGCCGCCAGCGCCTGGATGCCGCGCGGCCCCCCGGAGCGCAGGCGCGAAAGGATGCTGAACTGCGAAATCCGCAGGCCGAGCGGCGCCATGGCGGCGTCATACAGCGCAGACACGCGCCGGGCCGCCTGGCGCAGCGCCTGGCAGTGGCACAGGGGGGCGGTTGCGGTCAGGCTCGACATCCCGGATTGACCGGTGCAGGATAGGCGCATATGCACGCACTGTCCACCACCGCGCCGCTTGCCACCCTCCCGCCTGCCGCGACTGGAGCGGCTGCCCACAGCCCGCGCACCCTCATGCTGCTGCAGGCGCCGATCCTGCGGACGCTGCTGCGCCTGGCCGGGCCGAACGTGCTGGTGATGCTGGCGCAGTCCTCGACCGGCCTGATCGAGGCGCACTTCGTCGGACGCCTCGGCACCCCGGCGCTGGCGGGCATGGCGCTGGTGTTCCCAGGGATCATGCTGATGCAGATGATGTCGGCCGGCGCCATGGGCGGGGGCATCTCGTCCGCCATCGCCCGGGCGCTCGGCGGCGGCCGGCGCGGGGACGCCGACACCCTGGCGCTGCACGCGATGGCGATCAGCCTGGGGCTGGGAGTGCTGTTTTGCGCGGCGGGGCTGCTGGCGGGGCCGGCGCTGTACCGGGTAATGGGCGGCAAGGGGGCGGCGCTGGCGGCGGCGCTGCAGTACTCCAATGTCGTGTTCGGCGGCGCGGTGCTGCTATGGGGGTTCAACGGCCTGGCAAGCTGCATCCGCGGCACGGGGGACATGCTGGCGCCAGCCCTGGTGGTCTGCGGCGGCGCCCTGGTTCTGGTGCCGTTGTCGCCGTGCCTGATCTTCGGCTGGGGACCGTTCCCCGCGCTGGGCGTGGCGGGCGGCGGCGTGGCGCTGCTGCTTTATTACGCCGTGGGCGGCGCAATCCTCACCGCCTACCTATGCGGTGCACGGGCGAGCGTTCGGCTGCGGCTGCACCGGCTGCGCTGGGCGCCGTCGTGGGCCATCCTCCGGGTCGGGATGCTGGCGTCGCTGATCACCATTCAAACCAACCTGGTGGTGACGCTGACCACGGCGTTTGCCGGCGGCTTTGGCGCGGCGGCCATCGCCGGGTATGGCGCAGGCAGCCGGTTGGAGTTCCTGCTGGTGCCGCTGGTATTCGGGCTGGGCGCGCCCTTGGTGGCGCTGGTCGGCGTCAACCTGGGCGCGGGGCAGCGGGACCGGGCGTTGCGGGTGGCCTGGGTGGGCGCAGGCGTCGCCTTCGTCATGACTGAGGGTATCGGCCTGGCCGGCGCCGCCTGGCCCTCGGCCTGGCTGGGCCTGTTCGGGCAGGACCCGGCGATGCTGGCGACCGGTGCGGCATACCTGCAGGCGACCGGCCCGTTCTTCGGCTTCTTCGGAGGCGGCATGGCGCTCTACTTCGCCTCGCAGGGGGCTGGGCGCCTGGCATGGCCGTTGGCGTCGGCCGTGCTGCGGATGGCCGTCGCCGTGGGCGGCGGCTGGCTGGCGTTGCGGCTGACGGGGTCGCTGCAGGCAGTATTCCTGGCGTTGGGGGCCGGCCTGCTGGCGCTGGGCCTGGGAAATGCAGCCGCGGTCGCCGGCGGCGCATGGTTCAAGGAGGACAGGTCATGAACGATGCCGCAACGGATGCGGACGCGGATGTGGGAGCGGGCATGGAAGCGGGCGAGCTATACTACGAGGATCTCGCGGTTGGGCACACCGCCACCTCCCGCCCGCACCTGATGACGCTGGAACGCATCATCTCCTTTGCCCAGGAGTTCGACCCGCAGCCGCAGCATGTGGATCCGGTCGCAGCCCGCGGCAGCCTGTTCGGCGAGCTGGTGGCGAGCGGCTGGCACACCGGCGCGGTCACCATGCGGCTGCAACTGGAGACCATGATGGGCCGCTTTCCCGGCGGGGCTTTGGGGGCGCAACTGGACAACCTATCCTGGAAGCGCCCGGTCCGCCCCGGCGACGAACTGCGCGCCCGCATCGAAGTGCTGGCCATGCGCCCCTCCGGCTCACGCAGCGACCGTGGCCTGCTGACGATGCGGACCACAACGCTGAACCAGCGTGATGAGGCCGTGCAGGAGATGACCGCCACCGTGCTGGTGCCGCGCCGGCCGGCGTAGGCCGCTCGGTCGCCACCGCGTTTGCCGCTATTCGGCCGCCACGGCGTTTGCCGTCTCCTCCTCCCGCTTCGCCTTGACGCCCCCGTGGCCCGGCTTCGTGCCCGACAGCCAGCTATTCACCTTATCGAGGTAAAGGTAAACCACAGGCGTCGTGAACAGCGTCAGGATCTGCGACAGGATCAGCCCGCCCACCATCGCAAACCCCAGCGGACGCCGCAGCTCCGACCCGGTGCCAGTACCGAGCATAAGCGGCACGCCGCCCAGCAGGGCGCACATCGTGGTCATCAGGATTGGCCGGAACCGCAGCTTGCATGCCTCGAAGATCGCCTCTTCAGGCGACTTGCCCTCGTTGCGCTCCAGGTGCAGCGCCACGTCCACCATCATGATGCCGTTCTTCTTCACGATGCCGATCAGCAGCAGGATGCCGATCAGGGCGATCACGCTGAGGTCATAGCCGAACAGCATCAGGATCAGCAGCGCGCCCACCCCGGCGGAGGGCAGCGTGCTCAGGATGGTGATCGGGTGGATGAAGCTCTCATACAGCACACCCAGCACGATGTACACGGCCACCAGCGCCGCCGCGATCAAGTAGGGCTGGGTGGACAGGCTGCTTTGGAACGCCTGCGCCGTACCCTGGAACCCGCCGCTCAGGGTGGAGGGCACGTTCATCGACGCCTCCGCCGCCTCGATCTGCTTCGTCGCCTCGCCCAACGACGCGCCAGGCGCCAGGTTGAAGGAGATGGTGATGGCCGGAAACTGGCTCTGGTGGCTGATGTTCAGCGCGTTGGTGTGCGACGTATCCTGCTTCACCAGCAGCGACAGCGGCACCTGCCCACCAGTGACCGGGGACGTCAGGTAAAGCTGGTCCAGCAAGGCCGGGCTGGCCTGCAAGGCCGGCGGCACCTCCTCGATCACGTGGTAGGCGTTGAGCTGGGTGAAGTACTGCGTCACCTCCCGCTGGCCGATCGCGTCGTAGATGGTCGCATCGATCAGCGCCGGGTTGATGCCGAAGCGCGACGCCTGGTCGCGGTCGATGGTGAGCGTCGCAGCCGGGGCGTTAGTCTGCTGGTCCGACGTCACGTCCGTCAGCAGCGGGATCGCCCGCATTTTGTCAAGGATGCGCGGCGCCCAGAGCATCAGGTCGTTCAGCTCCGGGCTGGTCAGGGTGTATTGGTACTGCGTGCGCGACAGCCGCCCGCCGACCCGGATGTCCTGCAGCGACTGCAAGTACAGCGTAACGCCGGGCACCCCCGCCGTCGTCGCGCGCAGCCGGCCGATGATGTCATCCGCCGTCGCCGTCCGACCGTCGGTTTGCGGGCGCAGGTTGATATAGAAGTTGCCCTGGTTGAACGATGTGGAGCCCAGCGCGAACGCCATGCTGTTGATGTCCGGGTCCTTCTTGATGATCTTGCCCAGTGCGATCATGCGCCCGGACATCTGGCCGAACGAGGAGTCCTCGGGGCCGATGGCCTGGCCGTAGATGAACCCGGTATCCTGCTGCGGGAAGAAGCCCTTCGGGATGATGATGAACAGGAATGCCGTCAGGCCCAGCGTGGCGAAGAACGTGAGCAGGGTGATGAACCGGTGGCGCATCGCCACCTCCAACGCCCCGGCATACCGCGCCAGCATCCAATCGAACCCGCGCTCCGAAAGCTGGTACAGCTTGCCATGCTGCTGGTGCGTGGTGTTCTTCAGGAACCGCGAGCACAGCATCGGCGTCAGCGTCAGCGACACGACGACTGACAGCGCGATGGTGATGCTGACCGTCATCGCGAACTCGCGCAGCAGCCGCCCGACGATGCCGCCCATCAGTAGCAGGGGGATGAACACCGCGATCAGCGATACGCTAATGGCGATCACCGTGAAACCGATCTCCCCGGCGCCCTTGAAGGCGGCCTCGCGGACCGGCATGCCTTCCTCGACGTACCGGTAGATATTCTCCAGCACGACGATGGCATCATCGACGACGAAGCCGACGGCGATCGTCAGCGCCATCAGGCTCAGGTTATCCAGGCTGAACCCGACGATGTACATCACCGCCGCCGTCCCCATCAGCGCCAGCGGCACCGTGATGCTGGGGATGATCGTCGCGGCCAAGTTGCGCAGGAATACGAAGATGACCATCACCACCAAGGCGATGGTCAGCATGAGCGTAAACTGCACGTCCTCGACCGAGGCACGGATGGTCTGCGTGCGGTCGGTGAGGATGGTGACCTCGACCGAAGGCGGAATGGCGCCCTGCAGGCGCGGCATGGCGGCCTTCACCCGCTCGACGGTGGCGATCACGTTGGCGCCGGGCAGCTTGCTGATCGCGAGCACGATGGCGCGCTTGGCCGGGGCGTCCCCGGCGGCGTGGGTGTCGGTGTAGGCCCAGGCGGCGAGCTTGGTGTTCTCCGGCCCGTTCACCGCATCGCCGATGTCGCGCACCCGGATGGGCTTGCCGCCGCGGTAGGCGACGATGATGTCGCCCCACGGTTCCGCCGACATGAGCTGGTCATTATCATAGACGGTGAAGCTCTGGGTGCTGCCGTCGAAGGTGCCCTTGGGGGAGTTGACCGTGGCGTTGGTGATGGCGGTACGCACGTCCTCCATCCCCAGCCCGACGCCGGCCAGGCGGGCGGGATCGACCTGCACCCGCACCGCCGGCTTCTGCGTGCCGTTGATCGACACCAGGCCGACGCCGCTGATCTGCGAAAGCTGCTGCGCCAGGATGTTGTCGGCGTAGTCGTTCACCTGCGTCAGCGGGAGGGTGTCGGAGGTCAGCGACATCACCAGAATGGGCGCGTCGGCCGGGTTGACCTTCTTGTAGGTCGGCGGGTTCGGCAGGTTGCTCGGCAACTGCCCGGTGGCGGCATTGATGGCCGCCTGCACGTCGGTCGCCGCCGCGTCGATGTTGCGGGACAGGTCGAACTGCAGGGTGATCTGCGTGCTGCCCAGCGCGCTGGTGCTGGTCATCTGGTCCAGGCCGGGGATCAGCGAGAACTGCCGCTCAAGCGGCGTGGCGACGTTGCTCGCCATGGTCTCCGGGCTGGCGCCGGGCAGCGTGCCGGTAACCTGGATGGTCGGGAAGTCAACCTGCGGCAGCGGAGCCACAGGCAGCAGCGGATAGGCGACGATGCCCAGCAGCAGCATCGCCAACGCCAGCAGGGCCGTGGCGATGGGGCGGCGGATGAAGCCGGCTGATGGGTTCACTTCTTGGCATCCGTTTCGGCGGTTTGCGCGCCGCCGTCATGCTTCTCGGCGTCCTCCGGGCTGGCGTTCCGCACGGTCACGCCGGGCTTCACCTTGAACTGGCCCTCGGTGATGAGGGTGTCGCCGGGCGTCACACCCTTGTCGAACAGCGCCATGCCGTTCCGGGTCAGCGCGATATTGACCGGCTGCAGCTTGGCCTTGTTGTCCGGACCCACGATGAACACGAACGTGCCGTCCGGCCCGCGCTGCACGGCCGAGGCCGGGGCGGTGATGCCATCCTGCCGCACCGTGAGCTGCACCTGGCCGGTGACGAACTGGCCTGGCCAAAGCGCATTGTCATCATTGGCAAAGGACGCCTTCAGGTCCACCGTGCCGGTCTGCTGGTTCACCTGGTTGTTGATCAGGTCCAGCTTACCGGTCGCCAGCGGCTTCAGGGGATCGCGGCCGAATGCCTGGACCTGCAACGGCCCCTTCGAGGCCTGCATCGCCGCCTGCACCTTGCCCAGGGCATCCTGCGGCAGGCTGAAGACCAGCGAGATCGGCTGCAGTTGCGTGATGACAACCAGGCCGCCGCTGTCGGCAGCATGGACGATGTTGCCCTCATCCACCAGCCGCACGCCGGTCCGGCCGCTGATCGGCGCCGTGATCCTGGTGTAGCCCAACTGCACTCCGGCGTAGGCGATGGCGGCCTGGTCGGCCTGGACCAGCGCCTGGCCGGCCTGGACGGTCGCCTCCTGGGTGTCCAGCGTGGACTTCGCCACGTCCTGCTTGGCGACCAGGTTGACATAGCGCTGCTGGTTCAGTTGCGCGTCCTTCAGCGTCGCGGTGTCCTGGGCGAATTTGGCCTGTGCCGATGCAAGCTGTGCCTCGTAGGGATGCGGGTCGATCTCGGCCAACAGGTCGCCCTGCTTCACGTCCCGGCCTTCGGTGTAGGCGACGCGCACTAACTGGCCATCGACGCGGGCGCGGATGGTCACGGTGTTGTAGGCCTGCACGGTGCCCAGGCCGGTCAGCCAGATTGGCACCGCCTGCGTCTTCACCGTCGCCAAGGTGACCGGCACCGCCGGCGGCGGGCCGGCAATGTGGGCCGGCGCCCTGAACGGCCAGACGTGCTGCCAACGCGCGATGCCCGCGCCGGCGGCGATCACGGCTGCCGCGACCAGGGCGTTGCGGACGAGATGCCGGGACCGCCGTTGCGGGCGAGCCGCACGGTCCGACCGGGGCTGCGACATCGGCGATTGCTGGGACGTGGCGACGTCCAGCCGTTCGTGTCCAGGCGTTATGTCCATGGAGTGTTCACCATCGCTACAGCCACAAGGGGCAGGTGCTCGACGACCGCGAGCCGACACGCAACAGCAAGAACGGTGCCGCACCGCAATGCACACGCGATGCTTGGGGAAACTTTGCGTGATCGCTGTAAGACAAAGCGGAACCGTGCTGCGACGCGGCCCGGCATCCGCAGGCACATCCAGGCTCGGTCATCACAGGCCACTGTGGTGGGCGCACGAAGGATGCGAAGGACCAGTCCGCGACCTGCAGACATCGCGCTCACCTTCAATGCAGCGCCTGGGTGATGCAGCACCGGGGCGATGCAGCACCTGGGAAACCATCTGCCGGGGACGACGGGTGCCCCGGCGAACAGACGACATGGGCCATCGGCCCACAGTGACGGAAGTGCGAGCAGGTCACGCAACCGTGCAAACTCGCCACTGGCCAACGGCCGACCTTGGTGTAAGTATCATTCACATACACTGGAGGGATGCAATGCTGACCAAAATGGACGAGTTAGGCCGCCCGGCTTGGATTGCGGCGACGGCGCTCGGTTTCTGGCTGTTCTGGCCTGTCGGGCTGGCCATCCTGAGCTACCTGGCCTGGACAGGCCGCTTGCGGTCCGCGGCCAACCGGTCCGCCGGTCCCGGCCAGTGGTTCAACCTCCGCGCCAACGCCTCAAGGGCCAGCAGCGGCAACCAGGCGTTTGACGACTATCGAGCTGAGACCCTGCGCCGGCTGGAGGAGGAAAAGCGGGAGTTCGCGGATTACCTGGAGCGCCTGCGCCGCGCCCGCGACAAGGCGGAGTTCGACGGCTTCATGGCGGATCGCCGCCGGCGCCCTGGAACTGCGCGCGAGCCGGAGGTTGCCGACGCCACTCTCCCAGCCTGACCAGCCTTGGCTGCGGCAGCCCGGCTGTGGGTGGCCCAGCCCATGACTCCCCAGTTATGGAAGTAGGACGGTGACTGCAAAACTGTGATCGCGCGGCAACACGCCTGTTTAACTTGCGGGAACGCGCATCTTAGCTTGCAGGAACGCGCATCGGCATGGGAACGATCTCGGGACCGGCACGTCATGCCAGCCATACAAGATCATCCTGGGATCAACACCATGAAGCGTGTCCTCCTCGCTGCCACTCTCCTGACTGCCGCCGGTCCGCTAGGCGCTCGGGCCGAGGCGATTAACGGCCTGTATATTGGCGCCGGCGCCGGCGCCAACTTCCTGCAGAGCGAGCGCTACACTGCGGGAGCGACCAACGGCTTCGTCCCGACCGTAAGGCGTCCGGTCCTCAGCTACGATCCGGGCGCCACGGGGCTTGCCAGCGTCGGCTACGGCTTTGGCAACGGCCTGCGTATGGAGGTGGAGGGCAGCTACCGCTACAACTCGCTGAACAACAACGGACGCGCCAGCAGTGGCGGCGTCAGCGTGTTGCGGCAGACCGGGAAGGAAGAGAAATACGGCGCAATGGGAAACGTGCTGTATGACTTCGATCCGAATGTGCTGGGGCTGGCCTTCATACCGTTCCCTGTTACCCCCTACGTCGGCGTGGGCGTCGGCTATCAGTTTGAGGCGCTGCGGGAGCATACGGCCCAGGTTGACCAGTTTGGCCCGATCGCGTCGAACCTCGGCGGCACCCGGGGCAGCTTCGCCTATCAAGCCATCGTGGGCGCGGCGTTCCCGATCGCCGCAGTGCCGGGCCTGGCGGTGACCGCAGAATATCGCTTCCTGGGCCTATCTGACCCCCTCAACTTTGGCGGCCCCATCATTGCCCCGGCCACCGCCGCCACGCCGCTTCAGATCGGCCGCGCCACCGCCCACTTCTCGGGCAACGACTACAACCACAGCCTTCTGGTTGGCCTGCGCTATGCCTTCAACACCGTGCCTCCGCCGGTAGAGGCTCCTCCGCCGGTGGTGCAGCCGCAGAACCGCACCTACCTGGTGTTCTTCGACTGGGACCGTGCGGACCTGACCAACCGGGCGCGGCAGATCATTGCCGAGGCGGCGCAGGCGACGACACGGGTGCAGACGACGCGCATCGAGGTGTCGGGCTACACCGACAGCTCGGGCACGGCGCGTTACAACCAGGGCCTGTCGATCCGCCGGGCGCAGAACGTGTCGGCTGAGCTGGTGCGGCTTGGCGTGCCGCGGCAGGCGATCACCGTGCAGGGCTTCGGCGAGACGCGCCAGTTGGTGCCGACCGCCAATGGCGTGCGCGAGCCGCAGAACCGCCGGGTCGAGATCGTCCTGCGCTAAACGCTGTCAGGGCCGGTGCAGGGATGCACCGGCCAAGCTGCCTCGGTTAGTCCTGCGCTTCGGACTTGCCGAACGCCGGCTGCATCGGCCGCCGGAACCAGGGCGTGGAGTCAGCTCCGTCGGCGCGATGGATGTTGCCGGAGCGGACGTCCCCCAAGGCGGATTGCGCAAACCCTTCTTTTTCCCCTAGCCGAAATGATCGTGGACGGGTTCGTGGGCCGGTGTTGGTCATGATCAGGCGTCCGGTCCAGAGCAGCAAGGCAGGCGCGACGAACAGCAGGCCAACCACCAAACCCAAAACAATCAGCATGCAGTCTTCCTTTGCCAAACAGGCGTTGCATGTAGCTTAGCTATGAAGCTTCCGCCGTTTGCAAGGAGGCTTCTGCGCCTGCTTGGACACCAAGCCGGTTTCCGTCAATCCGCCGCATCAGCCAGCCGAGCCTCATTCAACCCAGGCAGCAACGGCAGCAGTTGCGCCAGGTCCCGCTCGGCGACGCAGCACAGGTACTGGCCGACGGCCGGCGTGTCCCCCTCGGTTTCCGGCAGCGGCAAGCCGTCCGGCCCGAGCGGCAGCGCCGTCAGGCCCAGGTCGGCATACACCTTCAGTAGCCCTGACCCCGCGCGCCACACGGCCGCGCCAAGCCCTTCCTGCGCCGCCAGGTCGCGCAGGTTCCAGATCGCCGAGACCCGGTCATTGACCGACCCGGCGGGATCGCCCAGCCCGAGCATCACCCGGCCCATCCGCCGGAACGGAATGCCCGCCCGTCCTAGCTCCCCCATCACGATGCCGTCCGCCTTGACGGGTGGCAGCGCGCCCAGCGCCGCATAGCGGTGCCGGCCTTCTCCAGCCCATGGCATCCAGGTGACCCGGCCCGGCCGGATCAGCCGCCAGATCGCCAGCAGCGCCATGACGACCGCCAGCGCGATGGATGCGCGCAGGTTGTTGGGCACGTCGCGCGACAGCACGACGTCCCACCAACTGTTCTCCGCCAGCCCGCGCAGCCCCGGCTCGAAGGCCGCCAGCGCCACAACGCACAGCACCAGGGCCAGCAGGGGCACGGCGGTGCCCACGTCGAGCGGTCCCGACAGCAGCCGGGCATGCCGGTAATAAGCGTCCCTGAACGGCGCCACCAGCACGGTCGCCAGCACCAGCACCGCGGGGATCCACAGATTGGTGCCCTGCGCCGCCGTGAACCCGGCCGCCACCAGCAACAGCACGATCGTCGTGCCCCATGCCAGGGTGACGCGCTGGGACAGCCCGACCGACAGCACCATCAGGGCCGCCCCGATCAGGGACGGCACGAACTGCCCGGCGTCCGCGGCCAGGTCGGCGAAGTCCGGGTCAATCCAGGAGAAGTCTGGTCGGTTGTCCAGAACTCCCTTCGCCAGCAGCAGCGCCCCGCACAGCGCCACCGTGCCGGTGGAGGCACCAATGGCAAGGCTCGGGTCGCTCCAGCGGGACAGAGCCTGGACCCCGCGCCGGGCCGCGCCGACGCGCATCAGCGATCCGCCGCGCACCAGGATTTCGTTGCCGGCGAACAGGCTGCCGGCCAGGAACAGCGGGATAACGTAGTAGTACAGCCGGAACACCACGATGGCGCCCAGGATTTGCGGTGGCTCCAAGTAAGGTTGCAGCCCGAGCAGCATGGCGGTGTCGAACACGCCGAGGCCGCCGGGCAGGTTGGCGGCCAGGCCCGCGGTGTAGGACGCGACATAGACGCCGAGGAACCGCACATAGGTCAGGCCCGGCGCGGCTGGCAGCAACTGGTAGAAGATGCCGGCCGTGAACGCCACATCGACCGTCGCCAGCGTCACCTGTACGATGGCCATGCGCCAGTCCGGCAGCGTCACGGGCTTGCCGAATAGCTGTATGGTGCCGACGAAGCGCGACAGGCTGATATAGACGGCCACCACCGCCCACATCGCGCCGCCGATGGCATACATGAAGCTATGCGGCACCCGGGTGCCGAAGAACGGGATGGCGTCGGGTTCCCAGAACAGGATAACCCCGCCGAGCACCAGGCCGCCCAGCCCGAACGTCAGGCTGCAGAACGCCACCACCTTGGCGATCTGCAGCGGCGTCAGCCCCCAATGCGAGTACAGGCGATAGCGCACCGCCGCCCCGGACACCGCGGCAAAGCCCAGGTTATGCGACAGCGCATAGGCGCAGAACGACGCGAACGACACCCGGGCATAGCTGACCTTGTGCCCGGCATACATGGTGCCCAACCGGTCGTAGAACGTCAGCACGCCATAGGACAGGATGGTCCAGAGGAACGCGATCACTAGGGAGCGCCGCGGGATGGCGGCCAGCGCCGCCTGGATGTCCGCGATCTTGAGGCCGCGGAACTCCTTCCAGATCACCCAGACCGCCCCGGCCAGCAACGCCACGCCCAGCACGGCTGGGAGTTGCCGCAGCACCTTCTTCAGAAAATCCATGCTCAGGCGGCGTCCGCGTCCGGGAGGGAGTCCGCCAACCGTGCCCGGATCAGCGCCACGGTCTCCGCCACGCCATACAGGGCGACAAAGCCGCCGAAGCGCGGACCCTCCGCCTGGCCCAGCAGGACCTGGTACAGGCAGCCGAACCATGCCTTGAGGTCGGGCAGGGGGTGCCGCTTGCCGACCTCGTACACCACGTCCTGGATCGCCTCCGGCGGCAGGCCGGGCGGCAGCGCCTCCAGGCTGGCGGCGAGATCCTCCAGGGCAGCGCGCTCGACGGGGGAGGGCGCACGATACTGCTTGGCCGGGCGCACGAAGTCCCGGTAGTACGCGATGGCATGATCAATCAGGCCGTCGAGGAACGGGTTGACGCCGGGCGCCGCCTCCGGGCTGTAGCGGCGCAGGAAGCCCCACAGCATGTCGGGCGTGTCGGCGTTCACCACGCTGGCCAGGTTCAGCAGCATGCCGAACGGCGCCGGGCTGGCGGCACCGATGTCGCGGCCGGCCTGGATGTGCCACGCCGGGTTGACGTGCTGGGCGGCGGCGTCCTGCAGGGGTAGCTTGGCGGCGTTGGCCAGGTACTCGTCCACCGTGCGCGGGATGATGTCGAAAAACAGCCGCTTGGCCCGGCCAGGCTGATGATACATGAACTGCGCCAAGCTCTCCGCCGGAGCGTAGCGCAGCCACTCGTCCACGGACAGGCCGTTGCCCTTGCTCTTGCTGATCTTCTGCGCGTGCTCGTCCAGGAACAGCTCATAGGTGAAGCCGACCGGGGGCTGCCCGCCCAGCACGGTGCACACCTTGCCCGACAGCCGCACGCTGTCGATCAGGTCCTTGCCGGACATCTCGTAATCAACGCCCAGCGCAAACCAGCGCATCGCCCAATCCGCCTTCCACTGCAGCTTGCACGCGCCGCCGGTGACGGGGGTGGTGAAGCGTTCCCCCGTGTCCGGGTCCTGCCATGACACCGTACCGGCGCCCGCGTCCACCTCGTCGATGCGGACCTGCATCACGCGGCCGGTGCGGGGGTGGATGGGCAGGAACGGCGAGTAGGTTGCCTGGCGGTCCCGGCCCAGCGTCGGCAGGATCGCCGCGACGATCTCGGCATGGCGCTCGGCGGTGCGCAACAGGGCGGCGTCGAAGCGGCCGGAGGCGTAATACTCGGTGCTGGATGCGAACTCGTACTCGAAGCCGAAACCGTCCAGGAAGGCGCGCAGCCGGGCGTTGTTGTGGGCGCCGAAGCTGGGATGGGTGCCGAACGGGTCGGGCACGCGGGTGAGCGGCTGGCCGATATAGGCCGCCAGCGCGTCCCGGTTCGGCACGTTGTCGGGCACCTTGCGCAGGCCGTCCATGTCGTCGCTGAACGCCAGCAGGCGGCTGGGCCGGCCGGTCAGCGCAGCGTAGGCATTGCGGACCCAGGTGGTGCGCGCGACCTCCCCGAAGGTGCCGATGTGCGGCAGTCCCGAGGGGCCATACCCCGTCTCGAACAGCGCCACGTCCTTGCCGCTGGCGTCCAGGCGTGCGGCGAGCTTGGCGGCTTCCTCGAACGGCCAGGCCTTCGGGAGCGCTTCGGGTTGGTAACGAAAGGTGTCTGGCATGGGTGCAAGCTAGAAATGGGGTGGGGCCGGGTCAATCGGTGTGGCTGGGATCAGGCGGGAAATCGGGCCTTCTTCCCCCTCTCCCTCCGGGAGAGGGCCGGGGTGAGAGGCCAGAAGACCGAGCCTGGCCCAATATGGCGCTGGCTGGCCTTCAAACTGCCGGGTTCAGCCCTTGCCGCTTCCCTCACCCCGGCCCTCTCCCGGAGTGAGAGGGGGAAGTGGTCAGGTGCCTGGCTTCAACACATAGCCGCGCCCGCGCACCGTGTGCAGGAAGCGCGGTTCGCGCGGGTCGGCCTCGATCTTACGCCGCAACCGCGTCACCTGAACGTCGATGGCGCGCTCCCCGGTCTCGTCCATGCCGAGCGTTTCGCCGATCCACTCGCGGGACAGCACCTCCCCCGGGCGCCGGGCCAGCGCCTGCAGCAGCGCCGCCTCGCCGCCCGTCAGGTGGATGATCCCATCGGCCCCACGCAGCTCGGCCCGGCTGGTGTCGAACGCCAGGGCGCCCAGGCGGACGGGACCAGCTGGCTCGGCCGGCGCCGGCGGGGCCACCCGGCGCAGCATGGCGCGCAGCCGCAGCACCAGTTCCCGCGGCTCGAACGGCTTGCCCAGGTAATCGTCCGCCCCGGCCTCGAACCCGGCAATCCGGTCTTCCGGCGCGCCCCGGGCAGTCAGCAACAGGATCGGCACGTCCGAGCGGTCCGCCCGCAGCGTTTCGGTCAGGGAAAGGCCGGTCTCGCCGGGCATCATCACGTCCAGCACCAGCAGGTCGGGCTGCATGGAGCGCAGGTGCTCGCGCGCCTCCGCCGCATGGCGCGCCGTGGTGACGCGGAAGCCCTGCTCGGCCAAGTATCGCTGCAGCAGGGCGCGCAGCCGGGCGTCGTCGTCCACGACCAGAACATGCGCCCCGGTCCTCTCGGCCTCGCTCACCGCGTGTGTCCCCCATGCGGCCGGGCGCCGCGATGCAGGGACGCCTCCGCCTGGTCCACATAGGCGCGGCCTGCCTGGTCCATCACGCCACGCATCACCCGGCGGAACCCTTCCACCGCTGGCCCCCCGGCCTCGCGGAAGGCGAGGGCCAGGCGCTCACGCTGGCGCTCGAACAGGCGGCGTTCCAGGGCCTGCCCGGCGGCGGTCAGCGTCAGCAATCGCTGCCGGCGGTCGTTGCGCCCCGGCGCCTGCGCCACGTATCCCTGATCGACCAGGGCGGTCAGCACGCGGGCGAGGCTCTGCTTGGTGATGCGCAGGATGGCCAGCAGGTCGCCGACCGTCATGCCCGGGCTGCGCCCGATGAAGTGCAGGGCGCGATGGTGGGCGCGACCCAGGCCCAACTCGTCCAGGATTACGTCGGCGGCGCCGGTGAAGTCGCGGTAGGCAAAGAACATCAGGTCCTGCGCCAGCCTGATCTGCTCCTCCCGCAGGAACAGCAGGCTCGATCCGGCTGGGCCGGCCGGGCTGGCCGCACCGTTCCGGGCATCCACGCCCAGCGGCCCGTTGGGCGTCGCACCGGGGGTCAAAGGCATACGTTCCGGCATAGCAGCCATCCCCAAAGTCGCCGTGTTGGTTACGGCAGGTTTATTGACTTAAAACCCACTCCATTATAGCGTAAGGCCTATTCAAGCAACAATATTGCGTGGAGGTTCGGTTATGTCGCTGGTTCCCTTCGATGATCGTGACGGCGTGATCTGGATGGACGGGGTCATGGTCCCGTGGCGCGAGGCTAAGCTGCATGTATTGTCGCATGGGTTGCACTATGCCAGCGGCGTTTTTGAAGGCGAACGGTCCTATTCCGGCAACGTGTTCAAGCTGCGCGAGCACACCGACCGCCTGATCGCCTCCGGCCGCATCCTGGGCTTCGAGATCCCCTACTCGGCCGAGCAGATCGACGCCGCCTGCCAGGAGGTCCTGGCCGCCAACGGCCTGATGGATGGCTACGTCCGCCCGATCGCCTGGCGCGGGTCGGAGCAGTTGTCGGTGTCGGGGCAGCAGACGCGCATCCACCTGGCCATCGCCTGCTGGGCTTGGCCCAACCTGTTCGGCGACGACCGGCTGGGCCGCATGAAGGGCGTGCGCCTGGGCAATGCGCCCTGGAAGCGCCCGCACCCGGAAACCGCGCCGACCGCCGCCAAGGCCTCCGGGCTGTACATGACCGGCACCCTGTCCAAGCACGCCGTGGAGGCCGAGGGCTATGACGACGCCCTGATGCTGGACTGGCGCGGCCGGGTGGCGGAGGCGACCGGCGCCAACATCTTCTTCGTGTTCGACGGGGAGGTGCACACGCCCACGCCCGACTGCTTCCTGGATGGGATCACGCGGCGGACGGTGATGTCCATCGCGCGCCGCCACCAGATGAAGGTGGTCGAGCGGGTGATCATGCCCGAGGAGATGGCGCGCGCCACCGAGGTGTTCCTGGCCGGCACCGCCGCCGAGGTGACGCCGGTGCGCGAGATCGCCGGGCAGGCCTACACGCCGGGCGCGATCACCGAAACCCTGCTGCGCGACTATGAGGCGCTGGTGCGCATGGCGCCGGAGGAGGTTGTCCGGCGCGAGGCGTCCCTCGCCGCGGCGTAGCCCAGCAGCGGCGGCAGCACGACCAACCAGGCGATGCGCGCCTGGTAGCGGTCGTGCGGGCCGGACAGCGCCCCGGTCGAGGCTGCGTTGGCCAGCAGGCCCGCCAGCACCAGCACGGCCAAGCCCTGCAGCGGACCGCGCCGGCGCAGCGCGATCCCAAGGCTTGCAACAGCCCCGGCGAGCAAGGCCAGCAGGTGCAGCGGGCGGAACGGCGCCGCCACCGCCTGCAGCCGGCCGGCGGCCTGCAGCGATGCCCGGTATTGCGCGGCCTCGGCCGGGGGGAAGTACAGCTCCAGCCGCGGCAGCACGGCCACGTCTACGTGCAGGGCGGCCAGGGCATCGCCGACCTGCACCCGGCCAAGCTGGCGCAGCGTGTTCGCCGTCGCGGCCAGCAGCACGCCGCCGGGGTAGGCGGCGATGATCGCGGGCACCAGGAGCTTGGCCTCCGGCGCGTAGCGGATCGGGCCGAAGCCGTCCGCCCAGACGGGTCCGTAGGGGTCCCACAGGAAATGGTCGCTGTCCGCCGTCAGCCGCCCGCGCCAGGCGCAGATGCGCAGGTTCGCCGCCGGGCAGGCCGCGTCCACCCAGTCCCGCCCCGGCCCATCGCCGACCAGCCGGGCCAGCGCGAACACCGATCCATAGGGCGACACCGTCAGCACACCGTTGCCGATGAGGTTGCTGGCCAGCAGCATCGCCAGCGCCCCGGCCAACGGTAGCGCCGGCCGCCAAGGCACCCTGCGCCGCAGGGCGGCTGCCGCGGCGATCACCGCGGCCGCCAGGATCAGGTGCGCCAGGTGTGCGGCGATGGCGATGGCGGTCACCACCCCCACACCGGCCAGCGTGCCGCGTCCCAATCGGCCGGGTCCGTAGGCCAGGACGAACAGGCCCAGCACAACCAGGGGAGTGAACACGTCCGGCATCAGCAGCGCCGTGAACCATGGCGCCGCAGTCGCCACCGCCAGTACGGCGCATAGCGCCGCATGGCGCCAGGGCCGCGGCGGCAGCAGCACCGCCTGGGTCAGCCACAGCATCCATGACACCAGCAAGCCCTGCGCCGTCACTGCCCCCCACAGGCTGAGCCGCAGGTGGAACGGCGTCAGGAACGGGCCGTACACCCAGGGCTTATCCCAGCCCATGTTGGGGTCCAGCGCCATCTCCAGCAACGCGCCGGTGTCGCTGAACAGGATCGGGTAGCCGTTGACCAGCGCGGGCCAGATTAGAAGAGCGGCGCCGATAGCGACCGCCATGGCTGCGCTTCTCCCTCTCCCTCCAGGAGAAGGCCGGGGTGAGGGGGGCTTGCTGTCAGCACCGAGCCTTGCCCACGCCGTGCCAAACGGCTTCCAACGGACCGGGGCTGGCGCTGGCGGACAGACCCCCTCACCCCGGCCCCCTCCCGGAGGGAGAGGGAGAAGATCAGCTATCCCGCCCACCGCGTGGCGGCGGCGGCGTCCGTCTCTCGCGCCTCCACCCACTGGCTGGCGCCGTCCGCCCGCTCCTCCTGCTTCCAGAACGGCGCCCGGGTCTTGAGCCAGTCAATCAGGAACGCCGTCGCGTCCAGCGCCGCCTGGCGGTGCCGGCTTGCGGCCAGGACCAGCACGATCGGGTCGCCGGGCAGCAGGCGGCCATGCCGGTGGACGACGGTGCAGCCCAGCAGGTCCCAACGCGCCTCCGCCTCCGCGGCAATCGCGGCCAGGGCGCGTTCGGTCATCCCAGGGTAGTGCTCAAGCGTCATCGCCACGATGTCGCCGCCGCGCACGACGCCGACGAAGCAGCCAAGCCCGCCCACGTCCTCACGTCCGTCCAGCAGCGCCGCCATCTCCACCCCGGCATCGAACGGCTCCGCCTGGACGCGAACCTTGGCCATCAGCCCCCCGTGACCGGCGGAAAGAACGCGACCTCATCCGCATCGCCGACCGCGGTGCCCGGCGTGGCGAAGTCCTGGTTGACCGCCGCACGCACCACGCCGGCATGGGCAAACGCCGCTCCCCCCGCGGCGTCGCGCGCGCGCAGCCAGTCCACCAGCGCCCCAACCGTCGCCACGCCAGGCGGCAGCGGCAGGTCCTCCTCCGACCGGCCCATCCGCTCCCGCATCCAGGCGAAGTACAGGACGCGGGTCATCGGCGCGGCGTCGGCACGGTCTGGACGGTGCCGTTGGGATTGATGATCGTGCTGGTGCCGTTGCCGTTCGGTACGAGGATCGCTCCTGGTCCCTGCGGCGTCGTCAGCGTGCGGTAGCCGCTGGTGCCGCCGGTCTCCACGGCCGGCCCCTGCGGCGTCAGCACCACAGGCCCCTGCGGCCCGGCGCTCGGCACGGACGACTGCGGCTGCGGCAGCACCCCGCCGTTCGGCAAGGGTTCCAGCCCATCCTGCACCGACCCCGGCGGCGTGCTGCTGCCGCGCGTCGTGGGACGCGGCTGGCGTCCGGCGGGCAGGCCCGGCGTGGCGCCCGGCACGGTGCTGGACGGGGCGCCGATGTTCCCGCCCTCCTGCTTGGCGACATCGGACAGCGTCGGCTCCGGCCCTTCCGGACCCGGCCAGACATTGCCGGGCTCCGTTCCCATCGGGGTGAACTCGATGGGCTGACCCAGGGCGTGCCGCAGGTTCTCGCTGTCCGCCAGTGGCAGGTTCGGGTTGATCGGGGGCGGGGAGAAGGTGTGGGACAGGAACTCGCCGAATCCGGTGCAGCCGGACAGGGTGAGCAGCAGGCCGAGCAAGGCGATGCGCCGCATGGGATCAGGACTCCAGGGCCGCCGCTGCGGCGCGGCGAATGTGCATGTGCAATACGGAATGCTCAAGTCGGGTCAGCCTACCGGAAAAATCGCAGCCACCGTACAAAGTTAAGGACGGCGCACCGCATTGTCGGGCGCAGCCGCATGGCGCAGCCCGGCGTTCAAGTAATCCCACCCCGTCCACAGCGTCAGCCCGGCCGCCACCCACAGCATGGCCTCGCCGATGATGGATACCGGCAGGAACTGCAGGTGCAGCAGCACCGCCGAGTCATCGCCGGCCAGCAAGGTGCCCAACGCGCCCATCTGGAACCCGGTCTTCCACTTGGCCAGCCCCGTCACCGGCAGCCCGATCCGCAGGCCGGCCAGGTACTCCCGCAGCCCGCTCACCAGGATTTCCCGCAACAGGATGACGATGGCGGGATACAGCCCCCAGGCCGTCAGCCGCCCCTGCCCGGCCAGCAGCATCAGCGCCGCGCCCACCAGCAGCTTGTCGGCGATGGGGTCCAGCATCCGGCCGAGATCGCTGATCTGCAGGCGCCCGCGGGCGATCTTGCCATCGAAGTAGTCGGTGATCGCCGCGACGCTGAACACCACGCAGGCGCCGAAATCGCCGACCGGCGTGCGCAGGGCGACAAGCGCCACCAGCAGCGGTATCGCCGCGATGCGCGACAGGGTCAGCAGGTTGGGAAGGTCGGTCAGCATGGCTGCTTTCCCCCTTAAACCATTTCATACGCCATGGCATCAGCGCCAGTGGGGGGCATCACCGCCAAATAAAGGGCATCAGCAGCCAAAGGCCTCGGCCGCAGCCGGATGCAGCCGGTCGGCCCGGCGCCACCACCCCAGCCCCTCCAGCTCCGGTAAGGCGAACGCCCCGGTCGCGGCCAGGCTGGCAGCGGCCCGGGCGAGCAGGGTGGGTTGCGGCGTGCCCCCGCCCGCATCCCAGACACCGGGTTCATACCGGCCCCGGCTGCGCTGCATCATGCTGTCCCAGTCCACCGCGCCAAACAGCGCCCAGGCCGTCACCGCGCGGATGTCGGCCCCCTCACGGCGCAGGGCGTGCGCGGCCTGCCACGCCTCCAGCAGCCATCGCACCGGCTCGGCGGCGTCGTCGCAGGTAAGCTGCGCCTCGGTGATGGCGAGCGGCGTGCCATAGCGGCGCCACGCCTCGCGCAGCCGGGCCTCCCAGCCGGTCATGGCCTGCGGCAGGTCGATCCGCGCCGCCTCCATGTCCACGAAGGGGTCGCGTCCGCCGCCGTTCGGCTGCTTCTCCGGATACAGGTGGGTGCGGTGGTCGAGGAAGCGGTCGCTGGTGACGTAGTGGTTGATGCCGAGCAGGTCCGGCCGGGCCTCGCCGCCGCGCAGCTCCTCCAGCGCCGGGGCATGGCCCAGGGCGGCCAGGCGCGGCCAGGCAGGGTGATGGCGGTCCACCCGGCCGTGCAGCAGGTCGAGCGACAGCCAGCGCCGCTCGTTCGCCTCCGCCGCCTCTTGCGCCAGCACGGGGGTTGCGAACACGCGGCCGAGGTCCTCGGTCTGCACCAGCCGGGCGCCGGGAATCCGTGCGCGGATCGCCCGCATGGATAGCAGCACGGCGTGGCACTGGTTCACCACCATGGCGTCCATCGCCGCCGCGCTGGTGGCATGGGGGCGCCAGTAGCCGTAGAGGGCTGCGAACCGCGCGGTGGTCAGCGGCTCGTTGACCGGGGTCCAGGCCTCGACCCAGGGATAGCGGGCGGCGGCCTGCGCGGCGTGGGCAGCCAGCCCCAAGGCCCAGTCCGGGTGAAGCACGTCGGCGCCGGGCGGGCCGGAGCCGTGGTGGACCAGGCCGACGACCGGGGTGATGCCCAGATCGCGCAGGCCGGCGAGCCGCACGTCATGCCAATCCCAGCCGCAGCAGGCCGGGCCGGGCGCGCAACGCTCCCACAGCACGGGGTAGCGCAGGGTGCGAAGGCCGAGTGCCCCGATCAGGTCGAGGTCGCCGGGCCGGTCGTGGTGGCCGGTCTCGCGCACCTGGTCGCGCCAGCGGCCGCCGGCATGGACGACGCTGCACTCCACGCCGCCCCAAAGTTCCAGCGGCACGCCGCCACCAGCCGCACCGGGCCGCCCTCGCTCAGCTTGCACCATACGACTCCGTTACCGCGCATTCCTGCGTGTGCCCTGCCGAGGAACGCTGATGCCATGCAGGGGTGCGAACGCCTATCATCTCCCTAATGCAGTCCCAACCTGCCGAGCTTTCCCCAGAATTGGAAGCGCGGTTAGCGGACCACTGCAAGGGAACGCAACATGGCCTTTGATGCACCGCGCCTGCCCCCTGTCCCATCCCGCCGGCTCACCCTGCGCTGCCGCACCATCGCCACCGGCAGCTACAAGCAGGTCAACATCATCCGCACCCTGCCACCCCTGCTGGTGGAGGAGCGGTTCGGCCCGCCCGGCGACTCACCGGCCGCGACCCCATCCGAAACCCTGCTCGCCGCGCTCGGTTCCTGCCTCAGCGCGCACATCCACGCCAATGCGGCGTCAGGCAACATCCTGGTGCACAGCCTGGAGGTGGAGGTGGAGGCTGACCTGGCGAGCAACCCGATGTGGGTGACAGGCCAGGCGCCGGGGCCGGTCGGGTTCGAGACCATCCGCATCGCCGTCCACATGCAGGCGGATGCGCCCCCCGAGGCGTTGCGCGCGCTGGTCGCCCACGCGCTGCTGTGGTCTCCGGTCGCCAACACGCTGCACGACCCGGTCCACTTGGACGTGACGCTGGCCGAGTCGGCTTCCGCGTCTGCTTGACTGGGTCTCCGGCCGGCTGGATCGCACGCAACTGGCCAGGGCAGCCGCGCCGGAGGCGTTCGCCGCCGTCAAGCTGCCGGCTACGTCTTGTCGCAGCCGCCGGAGAGGCCCTAGGTCGCGGGCCGGAAGTCATACGCGCTGACATAGCCCAACCGTGATCCATGCCGGGCGCGCAGGTCATTGCCGGGAGCGCTTGCGACTCCGCAATCCAGGGCGGCAAGACCTGCGCTGACCGCCGCCGGATTGCCGCGACGCATTTGCGGCTCGCTACAACAGCGCTTGCGATCCGACCTAAAGCCGCAAGCGAAGCCAGGCTGCGCGAGCCTGCTTAGGTTCACACCTGATGAACGCTACGGCGGGGCAGCCTGGCGGCGGAAACCAAGCCCGCCTGCGATGACGTGCAACTTCCGCGTTCAAGGCCGGTTCTCGCGGCTTCCCTCAACGGCGGCCTTCCTCCAGAAGAGGGGAGCAGAAGCAGGGGATGCCCATGTCGCTCACCACCGCCCTGTTCGGCCGCAGGCTTGCCAACCGGGAGGCCGACGGCCGCAAAATCGGTGCACTGGAGGGCGTGCCCGCCATGGGCCTCGACGGGCTTGGCTCCGCCGCCTACGGGCCGGAGGCGATGCTGACCGTGTTGGCCGCAGCCGGCGCGGGCGTGGTGCAGCCGATCACCGGGGTCATCCTGGCGCTGCTGGCCATCCTGTGCCTGTCCTATTGGCAGACCATCGCCGCCTATCCCACCAACGGCGGCAGCTACACGGTCGCCCGGGAGAACCTGGGGCATAATGCCGGGCTGCTGGCGGCGGCGGCGCTGATGGTGGACTACATGCTGAACGTCGCCGTCGGCATCTCGGCCGGGGTCGGCGCACTGACCTCCGCCGTCCCGGCGCTGCACGCCTTCACCCTGCCGCTGTGCCTGGCGGTGCTGGCGGCGATAACCCTGGTGAACCTGCGCGGCACCAAGGAATCCGGGCTGGCGTTCGCGGTGCCGACCTACCTGTTCATCGCCACGCTGGCCTTCATCCTTGCGGCGGGCGCCTGGGCGGCCTGGACCGCGGGCGGCCACCCGGCGCCGGTCGTCGCACCGCCCCACCCGGACGGCGCGGCGGGCGCCGTCACCGTCTGGCTGCTGCTGCGCGCCTTTGCCGCCGGCTGCACGGCGATGACGGGGGTGGAGGCGGTCAGCAACGGCGTCGGCGCGTTCAAGGAGCCTACGGTCAAGTACGCCCACCGCACGCTGGCCATCATCTGCGGCGTGCTGGGGCTGCTGCTGCTGGGCATCGCCTACCTCGCGCGCTGCTATGGGCTGCAGGCGATGGACCAGGACGCGGACGGCTACCAGAGCATCCTGTCGCAGCTCGTGGCGGCGGTATGGGGGCGTGGCTGGCTTTACTACGTCACCATCGGCTCGGTGCTGGCGGTGCTGTGCCTGTCGGCCAACACCAGCTTCGTCGGCTTCCCCCGGCTGTGCCGGCTGGTGGCCAGCGACAGCTACTTGCCCAAGGCGTTCGCAATGCCGGGGCGGCGGCTGGTTTACTCGGCCGGCGTGCTGTTCCTGACGGCGGGCGCGGGCGCGCTGCTGGCGGTGTTCGGGGGCATCACCGACCGGTTGATCCCGCTGTTCGCGGTCGGCGCCTTCCTGTCCTTTACACTTAGCCAGGCCGGGATGGCGGTGCATTGGCGGCGTCAGAACGGCGGCCGCGCCGACCGGCTGCGGCTGGGCATCAACGGCCTCGGCGCGGTCGCCACCGGGGCGGCGCTGGCCATCATCCTGGTCGCCAAGTTCACCGAGGGCGCGTGGCTCACCATCATCGTCATCCCGCTCACCCTGGTGCTGCTCCGCCTGACCCGGCGCTACTACCGCAATCTCGATCACCAGGTCCTGCAAGGCAGCCGCCGCGGCATGGACCTGCGCGACCACGCCGCGCCGACCGTCGTCATCCCGCTCGAACGCTGGGACCGCATGGCGCAGCGGGCGATCCAGGTGGCGGCGCGGATGTCCCCGGACGTGGTCGGCCTGCACCTGACCGACCTCGAAGGCCCCGACGCCATCGAGCACGAAACCCGGCTGCGCAACGAGTGGGCGCGCTTCGTCGAGCAGCCCGCCGCCAAGGCCGGCCTGCCCCTGCCCACCCTGGTGATCGAGCCGTCGCCGTACCGCAGCGTCCTGGCCCCGCTGCTGCGCGAGATCGAGGCCCTGCGCCAGCGCTGCCCGGCCCGCCCGGTGATCGTGGTGCTGAGCGAGCTGGCCGGGGCGCGGTGGTGGGAGGCTGTGATGCACACCCGCCGCACCCACCGGCTGCGGACCCAGGTCCTACGATACGGCGGGGCCGACGTGTCGGTGCTGATGGTGCCGTGGCAGTTGGAGGCGCCCGAGACGCGGCGCATCCTCGCGGAGGAGGAGCCGCAAGCGGCGTGACACGAACCGCTGTTACCGTTGAGCGGCCCCGTCCCATGCCGGACCGTCATTGCGGGCCGGCTTCGGCGCGGCACTCCAGGAGGTGCCTGGACAGCGCTCGCCGCCCCGGGATCGCCGCCCCGGGATCGCCGCGTCGCAATGACGGCACGCCCATACCTGTCAGACGCTTTGGCGAGTGCGGCCGGGTGCTGGTCCCGGCAAGGCTGCTGAACAGGTGCTGTCTGCCCAGCCCCGGCGGGATCGGCGCATGCCTAGCCTGCGCCAACTGGCTGGCCCAGGCCAGCATGGACACACGGCGCAGCGGCCGGGCCGTGCGCCGGACCTAGCAATCCCGGCAGCGTGGCCGCCAACATGCGTCTGCTCCGGCAACACTTCCTCCTGCTTGATTTGAAGGGTTTCAGCCGATGCGACTGCCCGCCGCCATAGCTGTCCCGATCTGTGCCGGCCTGATCGGCGCGCCGCTGGCCCAGGCGGTGCCGTGGCTAGTCGCAGGTGCGCCGATGCGCGGCACCGTGCTGCCGGCGGCCGACGAGAAGCCCGAGCCGGCCACCAGCGAGCGCGCCCGCGTCGCCCCTGGCCCGAGCGAGCGCAATGAGCCCGCCGCCGCGGAGGTCCGCCAGACGCCGGCCGGCGGCCAGAGGGCAGGAGGAGCCGAGGACAAGCCGGATGCTGAGGGGCAGGACAAGCGTCATGATTAGCCGCGTCGCGGCCCCCGCCATCCTTGCCCTGCTGCTCGCCGCACCGGCCACCGCCCAAACTGACCGCGATGCTGGCAGCACCCCCGGCGCTGGTCCCGGCAGCAGCCCCGACGCCAAAGCCAACCCCGGGCCGAGCGAAAAGACCGAGCCAGGCGCCGCAGAGACCCGCCAGGCCACCCCAGGCGGCGAGTCTGCGGTGAAGCCTGGCGAGGAGGGCGCCAACAAGGGTTTCTGGGACCGTTCCAACCTATTCGGCGACCTCGGCGGCCTGCGAACCAAGCTGTCCGATCACGGCATCACCTTCGGCCTGACCGAGACCAGCGAGGTCCTCGGCAACCCCACCGGCGGCGTGCGCCAGGGTGTGATCTACGAGGGCCTGACACAGTTCGGCATCGGCGTGGACACCGACAAGGCGTTTGGCCTGGTCGGCGGCACCCTCAACGCGACGGGTTACCAAATCCACGGGCGTGGCCTGAGCCTGAATAACCTGGACAACAACCTCAACACCGTCAGCAGCATCGAGGCGCCGCGCGGCACCCTGCTATTCGAGCTGTGGTACGAGCAGGTGCTGCTGGATAGGAAGCTCGCCATCCGCATCGGCCAGATGGCGGCCGACCAGGAGTTCATCATCAGCCAGTATGCCGGGCTGTTCCTCAACCACACCTTCGGTTGGAGCACGCTTCCCAGCACCGACCTGCCCAGCGGCGGCCCGGCCTACCCGTTGGCGACGCCGGGGGTGCGGGTGAAGTATATCCCACGCGATGACCTGTCCCTGCTGTTCGGAGTGTTCAACGGCGATCCCGCCGGGCCGGGTTCTGGCGTTCCGCAGGACCGCGACCCCTCCGGGACTGCGTTCCGCCTGCGGGACGGCGTATTCATCATCGCCGAGGCGCAGTACGGCCTGAACCAGGGTGACGGCGCGGCCGGCCTGCCCGGCACCTACAAGGCGGGCGGCTACTACAACTCGCAGAACGCCACCGACCAGTTGCGGAACGGCTCTGGCCCCTCACTGACGGACCCGGCCGGCACCGCCGCCGTCGGGCGCAACCGGCGCGGCAACTACGGCCTGTATGTCGGCGCTGACCAGTTGGTGTACCGGGAGCCCGGCACGAAGGACCAGGGGCTGGGCGTATTCGGGCGCATCCAGGGGGCGCCGGGGGACCGCAACTTGGCCAACTTCTACTTCGACGCCGGCGTGACGTACAAGGGCGCGATCCCCAGGCGCGACAGCGACACGCTCGGCCTGGCATTCGCCCTGGCGCGCATCAGCGATACGGCGGCGCAGTATGACGCCGTCACGGCGCGCGCCACTGGCGGCGCCTACCCGATCCGGCGGCACGAGTCGGTGCTGGAGCTGACCTACCAGGCGCAGATCGCACCCTGGTGGCAGGTGCAGCCCACGGCGCAGTATGTGTTCAACCTGAACGGCGGCGTGCCGAACCCGGTGCAGCCGTCAAAACGCCTGCCGGATGCAGCGGTGCTGGGGCTGCGGACCGTCGTTACATTCTGATCGGCCTGTTCTGATCGGCCTGTTCTGATCGGCCTGTTCTGATCGGCAGGTTCTGCTTGGCTTGGGCCGACGCGGCCCAGCCGGTGGGAACCATCCGCTCCGTGTCCGGTTAACGCCCGGGTCCGCCACGGAGCGGCCACCGTCCCCCACACTCGGAGCGTTGCCGTGAAGCTTGCGGAGTGGCCTTGCTGTTCCAACCGCGCCGCCAACGCAGCCGCGCCGCCGAGGCAGGCCGCTTGATGCCCGCCGCGGCCGCAGAGGTGGCGGAACGGCTGCCGCTGCCGCTCGGCAACCCGGTCTTCACGCCCGACGGCCGGCTCTTCGTGTCGCACCACCCGATGTTCGAGACCAGCATCCGCGTGTCCGAGGTCGTGGCGCCCGGCGAGCTGCGGCCCTTCCCTGACCTGCATTGGAACGACCCCGCCGCCTCGGCAGATCAGCGGCTGGATGCTGTGCTGGGGCTGCGTTCGGACGCGGAAGGCCGGCTGTGGCTGCTCGACATGGGATCGCGTAGCGGGACGCCGCCACGCTTCGTGGTGTGGGACACCAAGGGCGGCCGGCTGGATCGTATCCTGCCGATCACCCCCTCCGCGCTGTCCCGGCACTCCGAACCCAACGACTTCGTGCTCGATGCCCGCAACAATGCCGCCTACATCGCCGATGAGGGCGTCGGGCGCGATGGCGACGGCAGCGGGGGCGCGCTGATCGTCGTGGACCTCGGCACTGGCCTGTCGCGGCGGCGGCTGCATGGCACGCAGTCCACGCGGGCGGAGGCGGTGCCGATGCTGGTGGACGGGCGGGAGGTGAGGAAGACGGGCAAGGGTGGCAGCACCTCCCCGATGCACGTCGGCTGCGACGGCATCATGCTCGATCACAGATCGGAGTGGCTGCACTACGGACCCGCAAGCGGTGGCGCGTCGTATCGGGTGCGGGTGACGGACCTTTTGGACCAGGGCTTGCCGGATGCGGAACTGGCCGCACGTGTGGAGCGCTACGCCAGCCGCCCGAATGCCGGCGGCTATGCCATCGATGCGGAGGACAACCTGTACATGACGGAACTCGGCGGACGCGCCATCGGCGTGATCCCGGCGGCGGACCGGACCTATCGGCGGCTGGCGGAGCATCCGAGGATGTTCTGGCCGGATGGGCTGACCTGGGGGCCGGATGGGATGCTGTATGTCGCGGTGTCGCAGCTGCCGCTGGCGGCGCCGTTGAACGGCGGCACGCGGGGGGACCAGCAGCCGCACCTGCTGATGCGGATGCGTGCGTTGGCGCCGGGGCGGGTAGCGGGATGACCGACGAATATCCGGCCGGTACCGTCCGCGCCCTGTTGCGGACGGATGCTGTCACCCTGCCGACGCGCAAGGCGCTGGAGGAGCGGCTGGCCGCGCCGCCGGTGACGGTGCCGCGCTTCCTGGACGTGGCCGGGTTCGCCACCTTGCAGGCGGTGTGCGCCCGCCTGCTGCCCGGGGCGGGCATCGACGTGGCCGGGCCGATTGACGCACGGCTGGCCGATGGCTCCGGCGATGGCTGGCGCTACGATGCGCTGCCGCCGGACGGAGATGCTTACCGGGCGGGGATTGCCGGCTTCGATCAGGCGGCGCAGGCGCTATTCGGCCAGGGTTTCACTCGGTTGCTGGCGGTGAATCAGGACGAGGTGGTGCAGGCCGTGCAGGACGGGTCGCCTCCGGGCGCCGCATGGCAGCACCTGCCAGCGGCGCGGTTCTTCGAGGAATTGCTGGCGGAGGCGACGGAGGTGCATTTCGCGCACCCGCTGGCGCAGGAGAGCATCGGCTACGCCGGCATGGCGGACGCGCCGGGCTGGCAGCGCATCGGGCTGAACGAGCGCGAGGACCGGGAGCCTTCCCCCTCTCCTTCTGGGAGAGGGGTGGGGTGAGGGGGTCTTTGAGCGCGATCTTTGCCGAGCAAGGGGCGCTCGCTGACGCTGCTGGCTGCTTGCTGGCTCGAAGCGAGACCCCCTCACCCCGGCCCTCTCCCGGAGGAAGAGGCTGATGGCTGACATGGTGGATGCCGTCGTTATCGGCTCCGGCGCGGGCGGCGCACCCGTGGCCGCGCGGCTGGCGCAGGCCGGCCTCAGCGTCGTCGTCATGGAGGCCGGGCGGCATTGGGACCCGCTGCGCCAATTCGCCACCGACGAGCGGGCGCAGAACGACTTGTTCTGGAACGACGAGCGGCTCAGCGCCGGGGCCGACCCGGTGTCGTTCGGCCGCAACAACTCCGGCACTGGCGTCGGCGGCAGCACGCTGCACTACACCGCCTATGTGCCCCGCGCCCACGCCGACGACTTCCGCCTGCGGACCGAGTTCGGCGTCGGCGCCGACTGGCCGTTCCCGCATGACGAGCTGCTGCCCTACTACGACGAGGTCGAGGCCATCCTGGGCGTCTCTGGCCCCTCGCCCTATCCTTGGGGGCCGCCGCGCACGCCCTACCCGTTGCCGCCGCTGCCGCTGAACGGCGCGGCGCAACTGATGCAGCGGGGCTGCGCCACCCTGGGCATCCGCACCTCGCCCGCCGCCAACGCCGCGCCGTCCCGCGCCTACCACCGCCCCGGCATTGGCCCGGCGCCTGCGTGCAGCAATCGCGGCTTCTGCCAGGCCGGCTGCAGCACCGGCGCTAAGGGCAGCATGGACACCACGTTCATCCCCCTGGCCCTCGCCGCAGGGGCCGAGCTGCGCGTCAACACCTTCGTCACCGGCATCGAGACCGACCCGTCCGGCCGCGTGACCGCCGTCGTGGCCATGCACGGCGGCGTCGAGCAGCGCCAGCCCTGCCGCGCCCTGTTCCTGTGCGCCGGCGCCATCGAGACGCCGCGGCTGCTGCTGCTGAACCGCCTGGGCCGCGGCCCCGTCGGCCAGCACTTCATGGCGCATACCGGCGTCCAGGTCTGGGGCACCTTCCCGGAGGACGTGCGCCCCTACAAGGGCATCCCCGGCGGCCTGATCAGCGAGGACACGCACCGCCCCCCCGATGCCGACTTCGCCGGCGGCTACCTGCTGCAGAGCATCGGCGTCATGCCGGTCACCTATGCCAGCCAGGCGGCCCGGGGCCGGGGCCTGTGGGGTCAGGCGATGCTGGACCACATGCAGCGGTTCAACCACATGGCCGGCATCAACATCCTGGGCGACTGCCTGCCCTACCCCGGCAACCGCGTCGAGCTGTCCGACGAGCCGGACGCCCGCGGCCTGCCCAAGCCGCGCATCCACTTCACCGCCGGCGAGAACGAGAGGCGCATGACCGCCCATGCCGAGGCCAAGATGCGCGCCATCTGGGCGGCGGCGGGCGGCACGGATGTGTGGGCCTTCCCGCGCTATGCCCACACCATCGGCACCTGCCGCATGGGCACGAGCGGGGACGAAGCGGTGGTGGACGCCGACGGCCGGGCGTTCGGGCACCCTAACCTGGTGATCGCGGACAACTCGGTGTTCCCCTCCGCGCTGGCCGTCAACCCAGCGCTCACCATCATGGCGGTTTCGCTGCGCACCGCCGACCGCTTCCTGGAGGCACGTTAGTTGGCGCAGGGTTTCCTCGACATCATCAACCGCGAGTTCGGCGACGGGAACTATGGCGGGGACGAATACGGCGGCGCATCCGGCGCCACGGGCCGCGGCTTGCCCACGGGTTCGCCGGGGGAGTTCGCCTTCGCCACCGGCATCGAGTGCAGCAACCCCCGCATCAACAACGGCGCCATCCGACGCGACCAGTTGGCCGAGTGCGGCCACTACGACCGCTGGCGCGAGGACTTCGACTTGGTGCGTGGCCTCGGCCTCAAGGTGCTGCGCTACGGCCTGCCCAACCACCTGACGCACCTGGGGCCGGGCCGCTACGACTGGAGCTTCGCCGACCAGGTGATGCTCGGCATGCGGGAGCGCGGCATCAAGCCCATCCTGGACCTGCTGCACTTCGGCCTGCCCGACTGGCTGGGCGATTTCCAGAACCCGGAGCTGCCAGTACATTTCGCCGCCTATGCCGGAGCCGTCGCCGAACGCTATCCCTGGGTGCGGCATTGGACGCCGGTGAACGAAATCTATGTCACCGCCCGCGTCAGCGCCAAGGACGGGCAGTGGAACGAGCAGTTGCGAACCGACCAGGGTTTCGTCAACGCAACCAAGCACCTGGTTGCGGCCAGCATCATGGCGACACAGGCCATCGTGCGCCACCGCCCGGACGCGGTGATCGTGCAGAGCGAGTCCGCGGAATACACGCACGAGGCCCGTGCCGTGCAGTCGGCTGCGGTGCGGCTGACCAACAAGCAGCGCTTCATGGCGCTGGATCTGCTGTACGGCAACGCGCCGGATGCGGAGATCATGCTGTACTTGCTGGACAACGGCATGACGCGGGCGGAGTACGACTGGTTCATGCAGGGCGAGCCGCCGGGCCACCAGATCATGGGCAACGACTACTACGGCCGCAACGAGCACATCATTACCCCGGACGGCGGTATGATAGAGGCAGAGGACGTGATGGGCTGGTACGCCATCACCCATGAGTACTACCAGCGCTACAAGCGCCCGGTGATGCACACCGAAACCAACGTCGAGGACCCGGAGCAGGCACCGGCCTGGCTGTGGAAGCAGTGGATGAACATCCTGCGAATGCGGCAGGACGGCGTGCCGGTGCTGGGCTTCACCTGGTATAGCCTGACGGACCAGATGGACTGGGATTGTCAGATGGCGCGCAAGAACGACAAGGTGTTCCGCTGCGGCCTATACGACCTGGACCGCAAGCCGCGCCCAGTTGCGGACGCCTACCGCAAGCTGATCCAGGAGTTCGGCCAGATCAGCATCATGCCGCACGGCGAGATGTTTCAGGTGACGGACCAGCCGGCCCGGCTGAAGGTAGCGGTGTAGGAAGTATTTCCTATTACCTCTCCTCTTCGGGAGAGGGCCGGGGTGAGGGGGTCTTGCCGCGCCGCGTGCGCCAGGAACTCGCCAGCGCAACAAGGGCTGGGCTGCTCGGGTCGAGAGCGCCACGCTGCAAAACCCCCTCACCGCCCTTGGGAGAGGGAGCCAGTGCGGCTTCTTAGGGAAGGGTAGCGGCGGACGGCGGTCTGATGTGCCGAGTGGTCTCTGCTTCTGCATCGCGGAGTCACAGCAGCCTGCCTTGGCCAGGAGGCAGGCAATCAAGGGCAGCCGCGCAGGCGAGACGTGCTATAAACGCGCCGCGATGGTGTTCGGCAACGCAATGCGGCCCTTGCGGCCTCCTCCACCCTGGCCTCCTCCTGGAAGGAGAAGGACGGCTGCCCGATGAGGATCACCGCCCCCATCAAGACCCTGGCGCCGCGTGGCCTGCTGGCGCGCAGCCTGCTGATCGTGCTGGTGCCCCTGGTGGTGCTGCAGGCCGTCGCCTTCACGTTCTTCTATGGCAGCTATCTCAACATCATCTCCCGCCGCCTGTCCGGCGGCATCGCCGGGGAGGTCGCGCAGACCATTGAGCTGCTGGACCGCTTCCCCGCCGACCAGCAGTGGATCCTCCGCACCGCCTGGCTGCAGTTCGAGGTGCCGATGCGCCTGGTGCCCGGCGCCACCCTGCCGCCCGACACGCATGTGAACCAGCTCGGCCCCATGGACGACGACTTGGCTGCCGCCCTGGCCGGCAAGCTGCACCGTCCGTTCCGCATGGACTGGACGACCGACCCGCGCAACGTGCTGATCCGTGTCGGCCTGGATGATGCCGTCCTGGAGGTCGAGGCGCCGCGCAAGCGGCTGTATGCCAGCGCCATCTACCTGTTCGTCCTATGGATCGTCGGCACGGCGCTGCTGCTGTTCGGCGTCGCGGCGCTGTTCCTGCGCATCCAGGTCCGCGCGATCAGCCGCCTGGCCGCCGCCGCCGAGGCATTCGGCATGGGCCGGGACCGCGGCCCCATCAAGCCCGAGGGCGCCATCGAGGTTCGCCAGGCCGCCGCCGCCTTCAATCGCATGCAGGAGCGCATCACCCGGTTCCTGGCGCAGCGGACCGAAATGCTGGCTGGCGTGTCGCACGACCTGCGCACCCCGCTGACTCGGCTTCGGCTGGCCCTGGCCGTGCTGCCCCCCACGCCCGAGCTGCAGGACGACGTGGCCGACATGACCGCCGACGTGGAGGAGATGGAGCGCATGGTCGCCGGCTACCTGTCATTTGCCCGCGGCGAGGGGGCGGAGCAGGCGCAGCCGGTCGATCTGACGGCGATGCTGGCAGACGTGGCGGCCGGCGCCCGCCGGGCTGGGGCCGACGTGGAGGTGGAGGCGCCGGACGGGCTGACGCTGAACCTGCGGCCGGATGCGGCGCGGCGCGCGGTGACCAACCTGGTGGACAACGCCCGCCGCCATGCCCGGCACGTCATGCTGTCGGTGGAGCCGCAGGAACGGACGGTGCAGGTGCTGGTCGATGACGACGGCCCGGGCATCCCATGGGACCGGCGGGAGAGCGTGTTCCGCCCGTTCGAGAGCGGGGAGGGCGGCGGGACCGGCCTCGGGTTGACCATCGCCCGCGATATCGTCCGCGCCCATGGTGGCGACATCGTGCTGGAGGACAGCCCGATGGGCGGGCTGCGGGCACGGATGCGGCTGCCGGTCTAGCTGTCCGGTTGGGAGGCATCGTCGGCACCCATTTGGTCTGGCTGCTACCGGCTTGCTGACCGGCTCTAGCGCCTGCCGGCCGGAGCGGCACGGGGGGGCAGCTATGCCGCACGTTCACCCGATCGCCCGCACAGAAGTCCTGGAGGGCAGCCGGAGAAGCGCACCGTCGTCTGCGCCCTCCGGCGCACTACCCGCTTGCTGCTTGATAGCCTCACCTTTGCCGCCTGCCATCCTCTGCCCCACCTCAACCGTGACAGCATCTAATGCATCGTCGATGCCCCCCGGGATCAATCAGCGTGTTCAGGTCATGCATCAGGCCGGCCAGCCAAGTGCGGCTGAGCAGAAGCCATGGGTTCATGTTCCAGGCTGGGTCAGCGGCTGCCCTCAATCTCGCACGCCTTATACCAACACTCGTCAGCCCGGTCTTCACAGCATCCCGCCTGCTGCCACAAGAAATAGGCGCGTTCGCGAATGCGTTGCTCGTTCCTCTGCAGCGTCTGGAGCCTGACCTCCAGGGCGTCACCGTATGGCGTAAGCGGGCCACCCCGGCCGATGTGCTCCCGCACCTGCAGGGTCTCAGCTTCTGTTTCGGGCACGAGCTGCTCAGCAACGGCAAGCCTCAACGCCTCCTGCCCGGGGTCCACAACCCTTGAAGCCCCGTCCCGGTCCTCAACGGAAATGGGAAAGACGTGGAGAACCGTACCGTGAGCGTTCAACACATCCACCAAACAATCCTTCATTCTGCATCCCTCGAGGTGTTTCTAGCCCCAGGGAGCATTACACGCAGAGACGCCTTCCAAACTGATGGAAAGCTTTACAAATCTGCATAGTTTGTCAGGACATCATGAGTGAAGCGCACTGTAGGTGGCATTAGACTCGTGCGATATGATGGGGAAATAGTCTTTGCAGAAGTGATAGATCGCCGATCGGGATCAGTTCGCCAAGGGCCGCAACATAACACCGACGCAAATTCACATAACCTGACGTGACCGCGTGCATCCCATGATGCTGTCCTCCAAGTTGAAATCGAACTTAAAGTCAACGATGTCAAACACTTCATTACGGTCCGTATCCCGGCAACCAGCATTCACGCTCGACCAGACTGCCACCATCACGAGATGGAGCTGCTCGCGCCCCTTGGGCCTGCGCATAAGGATCGTCACGCATCACCAGGATTTCTTACAGGTCGCAGAGGTTTTCCTGCGTCACCCGGCGACCGTCCTTTACCTCATGAACCCCACAGATTGCGGCACGGTGTTCCTGGTCCGGTCGTTGGGTGGAGCGTGGGAATTGGACACGCTGGAGTCGGCACTGGCGAAGGTGCTGGCCTTGGAAGTTCTAAGATTGAACGCCTGAGCAAACTTCTGCAGGTTTGCGCAGGGTTGAAAAGCTAAGCTGGCTTATGCGGCCGGATGCATGGCCTGGCCGCGAGCCTGCTTAGGTTTTGTCGAGGCCTCCAGCGCCTGTTGGCGCGAGGTCCTCTCACGTCAACGCGCCGCCAGAGGATAAGGATCAAACTGGCGCCACCGCCATCCGTTCCGCCGGCTTCAACGGCTCGATCAGCTCCGGCCCGTTGTTCCGCACGTTGTTGACCCGGCTCGACACCGGCCACACCCGGAACCCCGCCGAGGAGGGCCGCAGCAGCGCCGCCGGGTCCGCGTCCACCTCACCCAGCCAGGCCGCCCAGTCCTCCGGCTCCAGCACGACGGGCATCCGCTCGTGCAGGTGGCCCAGGGCGTCGATGGCGGTGGTGGTGATCACTGTGTAGCTGCGGACCACTCCCCCCTCCGGGCTGCGCCAGCCCTCCCACAGCCCGGCCAGCGCCATGATCGCGCCGTCCGCCCGGGCGACGGCGTGGGGCTGCTTGCCCTCTGGCAATACTTGCCACTCATAGAACCCGTCGATCGGCACGATGCAGCGGCGGGCGCGGAAGGCGTCGCGGAACATCGGCGCGGTGGCGACCGTCTCGGACCGGGCGTTGATGGGCTGGCGCGTCTTCTTGGGATCGCCGCGCACCCAGTGCGGCAGCAGGCCCCAGCGCAGCAGGTCCAGGTTGCGCCCGCCGGTCGTGGGGTGGCGGCGAACGACCGGGCCGTCCTGGGTGGGCGCCATGTTCCAGGTTGGCTGCCAGTTGGGCGTGTCATTCACCGTGTCGAACACGCGGCGTATCTCGTCGGGGGAGGTCTGGATCAGATAGCGTCCGCACATGGATTGCAGCTTGGGGGCTATCGTGCAGTCTTTCAATCGTCCCCGGTGCTGGTTAGGGTCCGCACCGTGAACACAGGACCAAACATGGGGCGGCGCGATGGGTAAGCTGTTGGGGATGCTGGCGGTTGCGGTGCTGCTGGGCCTGGGCGCCGCGCACGCCCAGGACCGCGTGCTGAACGTTTACAACTGGACCGACTACATCGACCCCAAGGTGCTGGAGCGCTTCACCGCCGAGACCGGCATCAAGGTCCAGTACGACGTTTACGACAGCCTGGAGACCCTGGAGGGCAAGCTGCTCGCCGGCAGCAGCGGCTACGACATCGTGGTGCCCACCGCCGAGCCGACGTTCAGCCGCCTGATCGCCGCCAAGGCGCTGCTGCCGCTGGACAAGGCGAGAATTCCGAACCTGTCCAACCTGGACCCCAAGCTGATGGCCCGCGTCGCCAGCAGTGACCCCGGCAACAAGTACGGCGCGATCTACCTGTGGGGCACCGTCGGCCTGGGCGCCATTCCGGAGGAGATCAAGGCGCTCGCCCCCGATGCGCCCATGGGCAGTTGGGACCTGCTGCTGAAGCCCGAGAATGCCAAGCGCATCGCCCCCTGCGGCATCAGCCTGATGGACAGCGCCATCGACACCATCCCCACCGTGCTGAAGTACCTGGGCCGCAACCCCGAGAGCGCCGATCCCAAGGACCTGGCCGACGTCGAGCGGACGCTCATGGCCATCCGCCCCTACATCCGCACCTTCGCCAGCGGCGGCGCGGTGGAGGCGCTGGCAGGCGGGCAGACTTGCCTGGCGATGACCTACTCCGGCGACGTGATCCAGGCCGCGGTGCGCGCCAAGGAGGCCGGGCAAAAGGAGGTCCGCTACATCGCGCCCAAGGAGCTGGCCGAGCTGACGTTCGACATGCTGGCCGTGCCGAAGGACGTCCCGCACCCGGCGGAGGCCATGCAGTTCATCAACTTCCTGCTGCAGCCCGACGTGATGGCCGCCATCACCAACCAGGTGCGCTACCCCAACGCCGTGCCGGCCAGCCTGCCGATGGTGAACGCCGACGTGCGCGACGACCCCAACGTGTTCCCCGACACCAGCAGCCCGCGGTTCTTCACCGTGCGCGCGCCCAGCCAGGCCGCCGACCGGCTGCGGACGCGGATGTGGGCGCGGTTCAAGGCGGGCTAGGCTGGGGCGAAGCTGGGACGGGGCGGCGACGGGCTTGGCTGATGTGGAGGTCGAGGGCCTGACGGTGCGCTACGGCCCGGCGACGGCGCTGGACCGGCTGGACCTGCAGATTGCCGCAGGCGAGATGTTCGTGCTGCTGGGCGGCTCCGGGTCGGGCAAGACCACGCTGCTGCGGGCGCTGGGCGGCTTCGTGCAGCCGCAGGCCGGGCGGATCGTGCTCGGCGGCCAGGACATCACCCGCCTGCCGCCGCACCGCCGTCCCGTGAACACCACGTTCCAGTCCTATGCGCTGTTCCCGCACATGAGCGTGGCCGACAACATCGGCTTCGGCCTGCGCCGCCAGGGAGTTGCGCGGGCAGAGGTCGCAACGCGCGTGGCGGCGCTGCTGGACCTGGTGCGGCTGGGGGACTTTGCTGGCCGCCGCCCGGATGCGCTGTCCGGCGGGCAGCGGCAGCGCGTCGCCCTGGCCCGTGCGCTGGCCCCCCGCCCACGGCTGCTGCTGCTCGACGAGCCGATGTCCGCGCTGGACCGCGGCCTGCGCGAGCAGACCCGGCTGGAGTTGCTGCGCGTGCAGCGCGAGACCGGCACCACCTTCGTGCTGGTGACGCACGACCAGGACGAGGCGCTGTCGATGGCCACCCGCATCGGCCTGCTGAATGCCGGCCGGCTGGCGCAGGTCGGCACGCCGGCGGAGATCTATGAGCACCCTGCGAGCCGGTATGTCGCCGCCTTCATGGGGGCGGCCAACATCCTGCCGGCCCGGGTGCGGGTGGCCGGGCCGGTGGCGGAGCTTGAGCTGGACGGCATCGGACCCGCGCACGCCACCGGCCCGGCGCCGGGCGGGGCGGGGGCGATGGTGCATGTGGCGCTGCGGCCGGAGCGGCTGCGGATCGTGCCCGGCGGCGGGGCCGGGGTGAACTGTGCCCCGGGGGTGGTGACCGCCAGCGCCTACCGTGGCGGCGTGGTGGACCATCACGTGCAACTGCCGGGGGGCGCGATGCTGCTGGTGTCGCAGCCGCTGGGCGATGGCATCGGGGCCGGGCTGCTGGCGCCGGGCAGCGCGGTGGCGGTGTCATGGCACCCCGGCGCCTGCGTGCTGCTGTCCGAATGAGGGCCGCGCTGCTTTTTCCCTCTCTCCCTCCGGCAGAGGGCCGGGGTGAGAGGGCGGGCAAGTGCCTCCCTCTCCAGCACAAGGGCCATTCTGCCATGGGCCGGGGCCAGCGCCGCAAGACTCCCTCACCCCGGCCCTCTCCCGGAGGGAGAGGGTGAAGCAGCGCTTGTTCGTCCTGCTGCCGATCTGGGCCTGGCTGCTGCTGTCGGTGGCGCTGCCGGTGATGATCGTCGCCGCGCTGTCGTTCTCCACCAGCGTGGCCGGCGTGCCGCCCTACACCCCGCTGCTGGCCAACCTCGACACCGCCAACTACGCCGCGCTCACCGAGGACAACTTCTACCTCGACGCCGGGCTGAAAAGCCTGGCCGTGGCGGGCGTGTCCTCCATCGCCTGCCTGCTGCTCGGCTATCCCATGGCGCTTGCCATCGCCCGGGCGCCGGACCGCTGGCGCAGCCTGCTGCTGCTGCTTGTGATGCTGCCGTTCTGGACCGGGTTCCTGCTGCGCATCACCGCCTGGATCGGGCTGCTGCGCGACGGCGGCTGGATCGACCTGGCCCTGACCAGCCTGGGCCTGCCGGCGGCCCGGCTGCTCTATACCAACACGGCAATGTACATCGGCGTCACCTACGCCTACCTGCCCTTCATGATCCTGCCGCTATATGCCCGCCTGTCCCGCCGCGACCCGGCGCTGGAGGAAGCCGCGGCAGACCTCGGCGCCAATCCCTGGGTCACCTTCCTGACCATCACCCTGCCGCAGTCCGTGCCGGGCATCCTGGCCGGGTTGGCCCTGGTGTTCATCCCGGCCGTGGGCGAGTACGTCATCCCCGAATTGCTCGGCGGCCCCGGCGCGCAGACCATCGGCCGCGCGCTGTGGAACGAGTTCTTCAGCAACCGCGACTGGCCCATGGCGGCGACCGTCGCCAACGCGCTGCTGCTGGGCTTGCTGGTCCCCATGATCGTGCTGCGGGCGCGCCAGTAACGCTTATGGGATAGGGCGGGGCGGAATGAGGCGAGTGGCACGAAGCGGGGCGGCATGAAGCGAGGCAGCTTCCTGACCGCATGCCTGCTGGCGGGCTATGCGTTCCTGTATGTGCCGGTGCTGCTGCTGGTTGCCACCAGCTTCAACCCGTCGCGGCTGACGACGGTGCTGGGCGGGTTCTCGCTGCGCTGGTATGCGGCGCTGTGGCAGGACGACAAGCTCATCGCCGCCGCCGGGCTGTCGCTGCGGATCGCGGCGCTGTCGGCGACGGGAGCGGTCGTGCTCGGGACCGGGGCAGGGGTCGCGTTGGCGCGATTCGGGCGGTTCGCTGGGCGGGGGGTGTTCGCGGCGCTGCTCTCGGCGCGGCTGGTGCTGCCGGACGTGCTGGTCGGCCTGTCGCTGCTGCTGCTGTTCGTGCAGATGGAGCAGACGCTCGGCTGGCCCCAGGGGCGGGGCGCGCTCACCATCACCCTGGCCCATATCTCCGTCAGCCTGTCCTACGTCGCCGTGGTGATCGAGGCGCGGCTGGCCGACACGGGGACCGAGTTGGAGGACGCCGCGATGGACCTCGGCGCGTCGCCCGCCAAGGCGTTCCTGCTGGTGACGTTGCCGATGCTGGCGCCGGCGCTGCTGTCGGGCTGGCTGCTGGCGTTCACGCTGTCGCTCGACGACCTGGTGGTGGCCACCTTCACCTCCGGCCCCGGCGCCACGACGCTGCCGATGGTGGTGTTTTCCGCCCTGCGGCTGGGCGTGACGCCGGAGCTGAACGCGTTGGCGACGGTTATCCTGGCGCTGGTGTCCCTGGCGCTGGGCGGGGTGTGGCTGGCCAGCCGGCGCTTCGCCCCACGTCACTGAGTCCCCCGTCACTGAACGGGAGCTAGTGCCCCGGGCTGGACGCCGCGAACGCCGCTTTCTGCTCCGCCGTCGGCTCCTTCTGGTGCAGGGCCTGCCACTGCTTATACGGCATGCCGTACACGATCTCCCGCGCATCGGGGTCGGTCAGCGGCAGGCCGCGGGCGTCGGCCTCCTCGCGATACCAGCGCGACAGGCAGTTGCGGCAAAAGCCGGCCAGGTTCATCAGGTCGATGTTCTGCACATCCGCCCGCTCCCGCAGGTGGGAGACCAGGCGACGGAAGGCCGCGGCCTCCAGCTCGGTCTGGGTGGCAGGGTCCATCTCGGGGATCGGCATGGTTGGTTCTCCTCTAGCTATGCCGCATAGATGGAGTGCCCGGCGCAGCCGCGCCATCCCCTCGCAGGGCTGGTAGGCCGCGAGGGCGATCGCAACGACGGGATCAGGGGTTGGGCGTCGCCGCACCCTGGTTGAGCCGCTTCTCCGCGGCGCGGAACTGCGCATACTCACGCGCGCCCCGACGGTTCTTCTTCCAAGCCGAAGTGCCTTCGTAGCGAGCGAAAGGCGGGACTTTCTGGCCGGGAGCGCCGAAGCGGCGCGCTGGCTCGGGGTGGCCGGGGGTGGAGGTGTCGCTCATGTCAGGTGATCCGGGTTGATGCGACGCTCTCTGACCACTGCATGGGCTTGTGCGCAAGGGGCTGCTGCTGCCCCGAGAGCATGTTCAGCCAACGTCCACTCCGAAGCATTGCTTGTCCAAGGCAGACGGCATGGTCTCGGCCAATCCCGGGCGGTCCGGCTGCGGCTGCACCGGTAGTATATCGCCGCGTGGTGGTGGAGCGGCCTTCTTGGTCGAGGCATCCCTCAGGCAGACGGGCCTTAAACAGGTAGGGCCTGGATCATCCGACACTGCCGCCGCATAGTGGCCGCAGGGCAGGAGGCAGGATGGACTCGGACGACCAACGCGCACGTATGGCATCGCGGGCGATGTTCGTCGCCGCCGTGGCCTGCGCAGCGCCGCACCGGGGCCTGGCCGCGCACCTGCCAACCCGGCCCGCCGTGGCGCAGGGTGGTGATCGGCGCCAGCAAGTCCCCCACCGCCCTGGATGTCGCCTGGCCCGCCTCCACATGGCCCGCCTCTGCATCGACCTGCGCGCCATCCTGATCGCTTAGAAGGACGTTCCCCATGGCCCTCCGCGTGAAGATGCGCCGCCGCCGGCGCACGAAGATCATCGCCACGCTCGGCCCGGCCAGCAGCTCGGCCGAGGTGCTGGCCCGGCTGTTCAACGGCGGCGCCGACGTATTCCGCCTGAATTTCAGCCACGGCGCGCACGAGGACCACCTGGCCCGCATCACCATGATCCGCGCCCTGGAGGAGCACACCGGCCGCCCCATCGGCATCCTGGCCGACGTGCAGGGGCCGAAGCTGCGGGTCGGGCGCTTCCAGGGCGGGCGGGTGGCGCTGCAGACCGGGCAGGGGTTCCGCCTCGACCTGTCCCCCGTGCCCGGCAACAGCCTCCGGGTGCAGTTGCCGCACCCGGAGATCATCGCCGCAGCCGGCATCGGCACCAGCCTGCTGCTGGACGACGGCAAGCTGCGCCTGCGGGTGGACCGGGTGCGCGGCGACCACCTGGAATGCGAGGTCATGGTCGGCGGCCCCCTGTCCGACCGCAAGGGCGTCAACGTGCCCGACGTGGCGCTGCCGATCCCCGCGCTGACCGAGAAGGACCGGCTGGACCTGGACTTCGCCCTGCTGCACGAGGTCGATTACATCGGCCTGAGCTTCGTGCAGCGGGCGGAGGACGTGGCGGAGGCCAAGGAGATCGCCGCCGGCCGCGCCTGGATCATGACCAAGATGGAGAAGCCGCAGGCCCTGGACAATATGGACGAGATCCTCGCGCTGTCCGACGCCGTCATGGTGGCCCGCGGCGACCTCGGCGTCGAATTGCCGCCTGAGGAGGTGCCGCTGGCGCAGAAGCGCATCATCCGCGCGGCGCGGCAGCGCGGCATCCCCGTCGTGGTGGCGACGCAGATGCTGGAAAGCATGATCACCGCTCCGGCCCCTACCCGCGCCGAGGCGTCCGACGTGGCGACCGCGGTGTTCGACGGCGCGGACGCAGTGATGCTGAGCGCGGAAACGGCGGCCGGGCAGTACCCGTATGAGGCCGTCAACATCATGGACCGCATCGTCGAACGCGTGGAGCGCGACCCCGGCTGGCGCGCCGTCATCGAAAGCAGCCGCCCGCCGCCGGAGCGCAGCCCGCCCTCCGCCATCGCCGCCGCCGCCCGGCAGGTGGCGCAGACCATCGGCGCCTCGGTGATCGCCGCCTTCACCGAGGGCGGCAGCACCGCCCTGCGCGTGGCGCGCGAACGCCCGAGCTGCCCCGTGCTGGGCCTGACGAGCAATCTCGCCACTGCGCGCCGCCTGGCCGTGGTGTGGGGCGTGCACGCGGTGATGACGGCCGAGTTGCACACCATGACCGAAACCGTGTCCCGCGCCACCCGCATCGCCCGCAGCGAAGGCTTCGCGCAGCCCGGCGACGAGGTGGTTGTAACAGCGGGCGTGCCCTTCAACCAGCCCGGCACCACCAACGCGCTGCGCGTGGCGCAGGCACGCTGACGCCCGTCGTCCAGGACGCCCGCCGCCGATGAACAGGCTGTCATTGCAAGCCGCGCTTGCGGCGCGGCAATCCAGGGCCGCTAGGACTGCGATCGCCGCATGTGGCCCTGGGTCGCCGCGTCGCTGCGCCCCTTGCAACGACGGGGTTCAATCATTGGGATGAAGCCTTTGCTGCCTTGGATACAGCGTGCGCCTGGCGTGCCTTACTTCCAAACCGACGACGGCCAGCCCTGGACGCCCATCGGCCAGAACGACTCGATAAGCTGGGTGGAGTTCGCGGGCCTGCTGCACCGGCGCGACCTGGACGCGGTGGCCCGGCACCTGGCCTACCTCGCCGGCAGCGGCGTCACCTGCCTGCGCTTCATGCTGGAGTATGCCGAGTTCGGCGGCCACTTCTTCGAGCAGCCCGCCGGCACCTTCAACCCCGTGCTGGTGCAACTATGGGACGACCTGTTCCGCCTGTGCGGGGAGGCCGGCCTGCGCATCCTGCTGACGCCGCTGGATACTTTTTTCCAGTGGGTGCGCTGGGACCTGCACCCCTACAACTCCGCCAACGGCGGCCCCTGCGGCGCCCGCACCAGCCTGATGGTACATCCCGAGGTGCGCCGGCTGATCAAGGCCCGGCTGCGCTTCGCCGCCGAACGCTGGAGCGGCAGCGGCACGCTGTTCGCCTGGGACCTGTGGAACGAGATGCACCCCGTCCAGGGCGAGGACCGCCCCGGCTGCTTCGAAGATTTCATTGGTGACGTCGGCCCGTTCTTACGCGACGTCGAGGTGCGCGCGCACGGCCGGGCGCACCTGCAATGCGTGTCGGTATTCGGGCCGGAGCTGCATTGGAAGCCATGGCTGAACGAGCCGGTGTTTCGCCATCCCGCGCTCGACTTCGCCAACAACCATTTCTACGAGGAGGGCAGCATCGACCACCCCTCCGACACCGTCGCCCCGGCGCTGGCGGCGGGCAGCCTGGTGCGGGAGGCGCTGGCGGAGATCACCGACCAGCGCCCGTTCTTCGACAGCGAGCACGGGCCGATCCACACCTTCAAGGACCAGAAGCGGGTGCTGGAGGAGGGCTTCGACGATGAGTACTTCCGCCACCTGCAATGGGCGCACCTGGCGTCCGGCGGCGCGGGGGGCGGGATGCGCTGGCCCAACCGGTCGCCGCACACGCTGACGCCGGGGATGCGGCGGGCGCAGCGGGGGTTGGCGGACTTTCTTCCGTTGGTGGACTGGCTGCGTTTCGACCGCCGGCCGTGGGACGCCGTGGTCAGCGATCCCGACGTGGCGTGCTTCGCGTGCGGCGACGCCCGGCAGGCGGTGCTGTTCCTGCTGCGGACCGCGCCGTTGCTCGGGAATGGCCGGGTGGACCCGGCGCCCAGCCGGGCCGTCTGCGTGACGCTGCCGGCGTTTGCGCCGGGGGGCTATCGCGTGGCGTTGTGGGACACTCAGGCCGGCCAGGCATGCGGGGAGGCAACGGTGCAGGCGTGTGGCGGCTTCCTGCGGTTGCAGACGCCACCGTTCGCGGTCGCAATCGCGCTGGCCGTCCGCCCGGCCTAGCCGCTTCCCCCTCTCCCTCCGGGAGAGGGCCGGGGTGAGGGAGTCTTGCTTGCTTGCCTGCCTGCTTGCGCCGGGAAACGCCGGCATCTTCGGGACTGGGCTGCCTGGGCCACGAAGTTCGCACTGCAAGGCCCCCTCACCCCGGCCCTCTCCCGAAGGGGGAGAGGGAGCAGCGTCCTTTTGCCCGGTGGGCTTGCCTTAATACGGGAGGGGCCTCGACCTGCTGGGGCGGATCGGGCCACATGGTTGCGCCAACAGGTCAGGACCACGCTATGCCGATGCTGCGCCGTCGCAATGCCATCCTGGGCACCGCCGCGCTGGCTGCCCTGCCGGTCCGGTCCGCGCAGGCCCAGGCGAGCAGTGCCAAGTCGGCGATCTCCGTCCGTATCGACCGCGACGTGGAGGTGCTGGACCCGGCCTTCCGCACGGGGCTGCAGGACGGCAACATCATCCGCGCCATCATGCAGCGCCTGGTGACCGTTGCGCCTGGGGGCAATGGCGAGCTGGTCAAGGATGCTGCGGCCGAGCTGACGCAGACCACGCCGACCACCATCGACTTCACCCTGAAGCCCGGCCAGATGTTCAGCGACGGCTTCGGCGAAGTGACGGCCGATGACGTGAAGTTCTCCTACGAGCGCTTCATCAACCCCGATGCCCAAGGCAGGGAAAGCCCGTACCGCGGCGAGTGGGCCAACCTGAAGGAGGTCCAGGTGCTGGACCGCCTGCGCGGCCGGATCGTGATGGACCGGCCGCGCGCCGGGCTGTTCACCATCGCGCTGGGCGACGTGGCCGGCAGCATCGTGTGCCGCCGTGCACTTGCGCAGCGCGGCGCCGAGCACAACACCCGCCCGGTCGGCAGCGGCCCCTTGATGGTCACCGCCTTCGAGAAGCAGCGCCAGGTGGTGCTGCGCCGCAACCCCGCCTACGTTGGGACGCCCGCAGGGTTCGAGGAGGTCGCGGTCCGCTACGTGCCGGACCCCAAGACGACCGAGCTGGGCCTGCGCTCCGGCGACCTCGACTTTGCGGCCCTGCCACCGTCGCAGGCCGCGGCGCTGCGGCGCGTGGCGGGCCTGCAGGTGATCGAGCAGCCCGGCATCGCCAACATCTGGCTGGGCATGAACGTCGAGAAGCCGCCATTCAACGACCCACGGGTGCGGCGCGCGATCCGGCTGGCGCTGGACGTGGACGGGATGCTGCTGGCCGGGTTCAACGGCCGTGCGCCGCGGGCCAACGCGCTGATCATGCCGCAGGTGGTGGGCTACTGGCCGGACGCCCCGGTCTTGAAGCGCAACGTGGCCGAGGCGAAGCGCCTGCTGGCCGAGGCCGGGCAGGGCGCCGGGTTCAAGGCGCGCATCCTGGTGCAGAACCAGCCGGTGTACCAGACGATGGCGCTGGTGGCGCAGGCGCTGCTGCGCGACGTGGGGGTCACGCTGGAGGTGGACGCGCAGGACGCGGGGAGCTTCTTCTCCGCCGGCAAGGGCGAGGTGGGCCGCGCGCTGGACCTGTTCATCATCCGCTTCAACGGCAAGCTGGACCCCAATTTCCTGGCGCAATGGTTCACCACCGGGCAGATCGGCGACTGGAATTGGCAGCGCTGGTCTAGCCCGGAGTTCGACGCCCTGCTGGACCAGGGGTCCTCCGAGCTGGACAACGGCAAGCGGGCGGCGCTGTTCATCCAGGCGCAGAAGCTGATGGAGGCGAGCGACGCCTTCATGTGGCTGACCTACGATGTCGGTCTCTTCGTCCATCGCGACTGGCTGCGCCCGGCGCTGCTGCCCAGCGGCATCGACTGGGCGATGGACCGCTTCGCCCCCGCCTGATGACCGGCGCTCCACGTCTCCCTCTCCCTCCGGGAGAGGGCCGGGGTGAGGGGGTCTCGCCGCAAGGGCCGCACTCGCCCCCGACGGAGCCAGTCCCTGCGTCGGATGCAGCCAGTCCCCTCCACCCCAGCCCCCGCCCGAAGGGAGAGGGAGCAGCCACCGTCCGCTATCTCGCAAGCCGCCTGCTCACCACGGTCCTGATCGTGTTCGGCGCCATGCTGCTGCTGTTCCTGCTGACGGTGCTGGTGCCCGGCGACCCGGCCGCGGCGCTGCTGGGACCGCAGGCCAGCCCCGAGTACGCCCGGCGCTTCGTGGCCGAAATGGGCCTCGACCAGCCGGTGCCCATCCGGCTGTGGCGCTTCTTCACCCATGTGCTGACGGGCGACCTGGGCACCGATGTCGTCAGCGGGCGCAAGGTGTCGGCCGCCATTGGCGCCGTGCTGCCCTACACCGTGGTCCTGACGTTCAGCAGCATCGCCCTGGCGGTCCTGCTGGGCGTGCCGTTGGGGTGCCTGGCGGCGACGCGGCCGGGGTCGGTGCTCGACAGCCTGCTGGCCGGCGTGTCGGTGGCGCTGATCGCCGTGCCCAGCTTCGTCATCGCCATCCTGCTGTTGCTGGTGTTCTCCGTATGGCTGGACTGGCTACCGGTGCTGGGCACGGGCCGGGCCGATGACCTGCTGGACCAGGCGCGCCGGCTGGTGCTGCCCACCGTGGCGCTGTCGGTCGGCTGGATCGGCTACATCGCCCGCCTGGTGCGGACCTCCATGCTGGAGGTGCTGGCGGAGCCATACATCCGCACCTCCCGCGCCTACGGCCTGCCTGCGCGGACGATCATCCTGAAGTATGCGCTAAAGAACGCCTGCGTTCCGCTGCTGGCCGTGCTGGGGCTGGGCGTCGGCCGGCTGCTGGGCGGGGCGGTGCTGGTCGAGCTGGTGTTCAGCCGCCCGGGGCTGGGCCGCCTGGTGCTGGACGCCATCAACGTGCGGAACTACCCGGTGCTGCAGGGTGCGGTGCTGGTGGTGGTGGTGCTGTTCGCCGGCGCCAACCTGCTGGTCGATCTGGCCTACGCCGCCATCGACCCGCGGCTGCGGCAGCGGCGCTGATGGAGCGGGGGCGCTGATGCGGCGGATGGTCGCGACGCCGGCCGGGCTGCTGGGCACGGTGATCGTGGGCGTCGTCGTGTTCGCCGCCGTGTTCGCCCCCTGGATCGCCCCCTACGACCCCGACGGGTTGAGCATCCTGGAGCGGTTCGCCGGGCCGTCCCGGGCGCACTGGCTGGGCACCGACCAGTTGGGCCGGGACCTGCTGAGCCGGCTGCTGCACGGGGCGACAGTGGCGATGACGGTGTCGCTGTCCTCCATCGCCCTGGCCGCCGTCGCCGGCGTCGGGCTGGGCGTGCTGGCGGCGTCGGTGTCCACGGGATGGGAGCGGCTGGTGCTGATCCTGTTCGACATCGTCGCCTCGTTTCCGTCGCTGGTGCTGGCGCTTGCGGTGGTGGCGGTGTTCGGCCCCAGCAACGCGCACCTGGTCGGCATCGTCGCCGTGACCCTGGTGCCGCAGTTCGGCCGCGTGGCGCGCGCCCAGGTGATGACCCTGCGCGCCGCGCCGTTCCTGGAGGCCGAGCGCATCCTGGGCGCCGGTCCCTGGCGCATCGCCTGGTCGCATGTGCTGCCCAACATCGCGGGGCCGCTGATCGTGCTGGCCAGCATCGAAGTCCCCGTGGTCATCACCATCGAGGCCGGGCTGAGCTTCATCGGCTTGGGTGTCCGCCCACCGCTGGCGAGCTGGGGGACGCTGATCTACGACGGGTATTCCTACTTGTCGGACAGCACCTTGCCGGTGCTCGTCGCCTCCCTGGCGCTGGCGGTCGCCACGTTGGGCTTCACCCTGTTCGGGGAGGCACTGCGCGATGCCGTGGACCCCCGGGGACGCCAGGGGACCGGGCGGGGATGACGGACCTGCTGCAGATCGAGGACCTGGAGCTGGACGCCCGCACCCCCCGCGGCACCGCGCACATCCTGCGCGGCGTGTCGCTCACCATCGGGCACGGCCGCATCGTCGGCGTCGTCGGCGAGAGCGGGTCCGGCAAAAGCACCCTGGCCCTGTGCCTGCTGCGCCTGCTGCCCGGCAACGTCACGCGCCTGTCCGGCCGTGCGGTGATGGGCGGCGCCGACCTGCTCGCGCTGGACGAGGCCGCGCTGCAAGGCTGGCGCGGCCGGCGCATCGCCATGGTCTTCCAGGACCCGGCGACGGCGCTGAACCCGCTGTTCACCGTCGGCACCCACCTGTCCGACGTGCTGCGCCGCCGCCAGCCCGGCCTGTCCCGCCGGGACCGCCGCGCCGGGGTGGAGGCGGCGTTGCGCCGGGTGGAGATCGCCGACCCGGCCCAGCGGCTGCGCGCCTACCCGCACGAGCTGTCCGGCGGCATGCGGCAGCGGGTGATGATCGCCATGGCCCTGCTGGCGCAGCCGGACCTGCTGCTGGCCGACGAGCCGACGACGGCGCTGGACGCGACGGTGGAGGCCGGGATCATCGACCTGTTCCGCGGCCTGCGGGCGGACCTGGCCGGGTCGGTGCTGTTCATCTCGCACCACCTGGGCCTGGTGGCGCAGCTTTGCGACGACATCGCCGTCATGTACGGCGGCCTGGTGGTGGAGACCGGACCGGCCGCCGCCGTGTGCTCCATGCCGGCCCACCCCTACACCGCCGCCCTGCTGGCCTGCGAGATCGAGGAGGACGGCGCCGGCCGCCTGCGGTCCATCCCCGGCGAGGTGCCGGACCCGGTCGGGATACCCGGCGGCTGCATCTTCGCCCCGCGTTGCCCGGCGGTGGAGGCGCGCTGCCGGACGGAGCCGCAACCGCTTCGGCCGGTGGCGCCGGATCGCGCCGCAGCGTGCTGGAAGGCGGCATGACCGAGGGCAGCACGACCCCCGCGGCGGAACTGCGGGACGTGGCCGTCACGTTCCCCGGCGGCGTCGGCGCGCTGGCAGGGGTCAGCCTTGCCCTGCCGGGCGGCGTGGTGACCGGGCTGGTCGGGGAGAGCGGGTCGGGCAAGACGACGCTGTGCCGGGTGCTGCTGGGCCTGCAGGCGCCGACGGCCGGGGCGGTGCTGGTTGGGGGCGAGCCGCTGCCGGCGCTGCTGGCCCGCGGCCGGCTGGCGTTCCGGCGCCGGGTCGGGATGCTGCTGCAGGATGCGGCCGGGTCGCTGTCCCCGCGCATGACGCTGCGCCGCCTGCTGGCCGAGCCGGCCGCGATCCATGGCCTGCCGCGGGCGGAGGCATGGGCGGCGACCGAGAGCCTGATGCGCCGCCTCGGCCTGCCGGCGGACCTGCTGGACAAGTACCCGCACCAGGTCAGCGGCGGCCAGGCCCGGCGGGTGGCGGTGGCCCGCGCCCTGGTGCTGCGTCCGGAGCTGCTGGTGGCGGACGAGCCGACGGCCGGGCTGGACGTGTCCGTGCAGGGCGACCTGCTGAACCTGCTGCTGGACCTGCAGGCGGAGATGCGGCTGACCCTGCTGGTGTGCAGCCACAACCTGGGCGTCATCCGCCGGATCACGGCTGGCACGGTGGTGATGTACCTGGGCCAGGTCGTGGAGCATGGCCCGACCGCACTGCTGTTCGCGGCGCCGGCGCACCCCTACACGGCGGCGCTGCTGTCCACCAACCCGGCCGTGGACCCGGCCCGGCGCCGCGCCCGGGTGGTGCTGCGGGGCGAGCCGCCCAGCCCGGTGCATCCCCCGTCCGGCTGCCGCTTCCACACCCGCTGCCCCCAGGCGCAGGCGCGATGCATGTCGGAAATGCCGGTGCTGCGGCAGGTCGCGGAGCGGCTGGTGCGGTGTCACTATCCGCTGGTGCAGAGGGCGGGCGGTGGTGCCGGGTGAGGGACTTGAACCCCCGACCTTCGGTTTACAAAACCGCTGCACTACCGCTGTGCTAACCCGGCCGCCTGCCCGTCCCTACCGGAACGTGTCCTTACCACGGCAAGGGCATACCACTGGAGGGCTGCCGTAGCCACCTTGTCAGGTTGGCAGCCCCCTGCATGGCAATGTGGCTCAGTAGTTCGGCCGGCAACCCCAGGGCGTCGGGTGGAAACCGAAAGGGCAGCCGTAGTAGCGGGGCCGTACGACGACAACCCGGCGCGGCCGGCAATAACCGTAGTAGTCGCGGAACCCATAGGGTCCGCAGCCTCCCTCAACCTGTATGATGCCGCTCTCCGTCGGCAGCGGGCGAGCTACGTTCGACGCTGCGGACACCTGGCCGGTGCACAGCGCCATGATGCAGCCAACGATAGCCAAGGTTTTCAAAACAGCCTCCTCCGTGAATAAGCGCGCAGGGCGCCGAGTGTATTAATAACCCGCAAGACCCGGAGTGGCGTGTCTTAAATAGTAACAAACCTGTTCCGGCATCAGCGATGGGAGCGGCAACCAGCCCTCTCAAGCGCGCTGCGACCCGCCACGCCATCCCCGGCCAGCGAGGCCGGAGCTCAGCCCTCGACCTTGTAGGACTCAAGCTCGTCGGTGTAGCGCTCGTTCCGCACACCGTTGCCGTCATAGTATTCCTCGACCGACTTCACCCATCGCTTGACCGCCGGCACATACCAGAATGCCTTGTAGATTCGCCCGCTGACCGTGCGCGGCGTGGTCCGGTTGGTCTGCAGCAGCACCGTGCTGCCCTGGGCGTCAACGCGGCTGCCGCTTGCGGCGGAGAGGGCCGGGGCCAGTGCGGCCTGCCACTCGCCTTCGGCTTCGATCTTGATGGCGTGGAAGGCGCCGGCGGGGACGGTCACGTCCTCCCATCCCATCACGCGGTAGGCGCTGCGGAAGTGCTCGCTGGTGTGCTGGCGGTTCGGGTTGGTCTCGGTGTACTCGACGATCCAGCTCCGGCCGGTGCGGAGCGGGAACGATAGCGGACGGTTCACCACGGTCTCATGCCCATCCACGCTGCGGATGCGGCTCCAGTCCGCCCCCAGCATCTGTTCGGTGGGCGGCAGGCGGGAGCCAGCCGGGCGCTTGCTCAGCAGGATCGAGGACGGCCCCGCCCGCACCACCGTCGCCTCGGACCGGTTCTGCTGCCAGTTGGCGCCCTTCTCGACCGTGTCCTGATAAACCCAGCTATCGTTCGCGGCGACCGACGGCACCTCCACGGATTGGGCGTGGGCAGCCCCGGCCACGCACACACCAAGCCCGAGCCAGAGCATATGCACCGTTTATTTTCCTATCCGATTGCAGCCACGCTAGGCCGGTCCCCTGCCTGGGTCCAGGTGCAGTGCGGCTTCTTGGCCATTCCTGACAGACGCGCCGCCCACCCGGCTTGGACGCCGCCGCCTGCATCGCCACATCCTTGGGATCGCCGCGCATCCCTGGCGATTTGCCAAGCGGCGCGATGTCGGGCTTAAGCCCAGCCGCGCACCCCCATCGCACACAGGCCCCCATGTCCAACCTGCTGCACGAGACCGTCACCGGCGTCCGCCATTGGACGCCTACGCTGTTCAGCTTCACCACCACGCGCGACCCGGCGTTCCGCTTCCTGTCGGGCCAGTTCACCATGATCGGCTTGCAGGTGGACGGAAAGCCGCTGCTCCGCGCCTACAGCATGGCCAGCCCGCACTATGACGAGCAGTTGGAGTTCTTCAGCATCAAGGTGCCGGACGGCCCGCTGACCAGCCGGCTGCAATTGATCCAGGAGGGCAGCCAGGTGCTGGTCGGGCGCAAGGCGGTCGGCACCTTGGTGCAGGACAGCCTGACGCCGGGCCGCAACCTTTACCTGCTCGGCACCGGCACCGGCCTGGCCCCGTTCGCCAGCATCATCCGCGACCCCGACGTGTACGACCGCTTCGAGCGCGTCATCCTGGTGCACGGCGTGCGTGAGGTGGCGGAGCTGGCCTATGGCGAGGGGATCGTCTCCCGCCTGCCCGGCGACGAGCTGCTCGGCGAGGTCGTGGCCGGCAAGCTGCTGTACTATCCTACCGTGACCCGCGAGCCGTTCCACAACCAGGGCCGCATCACCACCGGGCTGGAAACCGGCAAGCTGACCAGCGACTTGGGCCTGCCCGCCCTGGACCCCGCAGGGGACCGGGTGATGCTGTGCGGCAGCCCGGTTTTCCTGGCGGACATGGTGAAGCTGCTGGACGGCCGCGGCTTCACGGAGGGCAGCAGCAGCGCGCCGGGCCAGTATGTGATCGAAAAGGCGTTCGTGGAAAAGTAGCGCCGACGCCCCGTATTACGCCGGCCCGGCCCGCCGCCGGACCAGCGCACCGCCAACCAGACCAAAGGCCATCAGCGCCATCGAACCCGGTTCCGGCACGGCGGAGACGACCGTAGGCGGCGGATCGGAGTCGAACGTCCCCGTCCCGTCCGCGGTGAAGCTTGATAGGAACTGGGCGTTATTGGCCGTGTCTAGGAACAGCATGGGGTTAAGCCCAGTGAAGCTCAGCGCATAGTCGCGCAGGACGGTCTGGGAGAAGTCCAGGAAGTCCGACTGGAATACCACGCTGAAGTTGGTGCTGCCGCCCTGAAACGACGCCGCGTTGCCGCCGTCGTCGCCCTGCAGGCTCGGCCCGCGCGTGTTGGATGGCTGGATGGTGGCGGTCAGCAGGTTGCTCTCGTTATGCACCGGCGTGTCCAGCGTGAACTGCAGCGTGGCCGAGGTGAAGACCTGCCGGTCCCCGCCATAGGCGTCCTGTGTCGCCCCGGGCGCCGCCGTCGCCGTCATGGTCAGGGTCGCCGCCAAGGCCCCAACCAGCGAGGGGTCCAGCCCGGCCAACGCGAACGACTGGTAGGTGAACGTCACCGGGGAGCCTGACCCCAGGGCTGTCAAGGACGCGCCCGACCCGGTGTTGGTGAACGCGAAGTTCTGCGCCGCGCCACCGGTGAACTGCGCGAACGTGACGGGCGTCGCCTGTGCTGGGCCGGCACCCAACGCGAGCGCAGCGGCACCGGCAATCAAGGCCGGCCGGAAAGCTGACATCTTCGACATTTTCAAACCTCGTTGCAGGCCGGATAGGGCAGGGGCTGCCCTGGGATTGGTGGCGACAGGCCGCCGCTGAACCGGAAGATGCGCCAGCCAGGTAAAGAAACCGTGAAGCACGAGTGGGTGTGCTTGGCCGCCGGGCAACTGTTGTGCCGGGCAGGGGGCGGGCCTAATGTCGCGGCCTTTCCTATGCAGCCGGACCCCGCATGACCCTCATCGCCGAACGCCTGGACCGCATCAGCCCTAGCCAGACCATCGCCATCAGCAGCAAGGCGCGGGCGTTGAAGGCAGGCGGGCACGACATCATCAGCCTATCCGCCGGGGAGCCGGATTTCGACACGCCGGCCAATGTGAAGGACGCCGCCATCCGCGCCATCCAGGCCGGGGACACCAAGTACACCGATGTGGCCGGCACCCCCGCGCTGCGCCGGGCCGTCGCCGAGAAGTTCCGGCGGGATAGCGGCCTGGACTACAAACCGGAGGAGATCATCATCTCGACCGGCGGCAAGCAGGTGATCTTCAACGCCATGGTCGCCACGATGAACCCCGGCGACGAGGCGATCATTCCCACGCCGTGCTGGGTCAGCTATCCCGACATCGTGGCCCTGGCCGACGGCACGCCGGTTTTCGTGCCCTGCGGCCAGAACAACGGCTTCAAGCTGCGGCCGGAGGACCTGGAGGCCGCCATCACCCCCCGCACCAAGTGGCTGATGCTGAACAGCCCCTGCAACCCGACCGGCGCCGCCTACTCGCACGCCGAGTTGCGCGCCCTGTGCGACGTGTTGCTGCGCCATCCCAACGTGTGGGTGTTCACCGACGATATCTACGAGAAGCTGGTGTACGGCGATTTCCGGTTCTCGACGGTGGTGGAGGTCGAGCCGCGGCTGCGCGAGCGCACGGTGACGATGAACGGGTGCAGCAAGGCCTACGCCATGACCGGCTGGCGCATCGGCTTCGCCGGCGGCCCGGCGCACCTGGTGCGTGCGATGGACAAGCTGCAATCGCAGAGCACGTCCAACACCAGCAGCATCAGCCAGGCCGCCGCGGTCGAGGCGCTGAACGGACCGCAGGACTTCATTGGCGAGATGGTCGAGGTGTACCAGGCCCGGCGCGACATGGTGGTGTCGATGCTGAATCAGGCGCCGGGCATCCACTGCCATACCCCCGAGGGCGCGTTCTACGTGTTCCCCAGCCTACACGGCTGCATCGGCAAGACCAGCCGCGGCGGGGCGGCGATCACCGACGACGAGAGCTTCGTGCTGGCCCTGTTGGAGGAGGAGGGCGTGGCCGCCGTGCACGGCAGCGCGTTCATGTACCCCGGCCACCTGCGGATCAGCTACGCCGCCGCGACGGAGCAACTGCGGACGGCTTGCGAACGCATCCAGCACTTCTGCGCCGGCCTGCACTGATGCGCCGCTTCCCCCTCTCCCTCTGGGCTTGGGCCGCGAAGCGGACCAAGCCCGGGGTGAGGGAAGCCGCACGCACCAGCTTGGCCCATGAACGGCACCCGGCCAGCGGCGCTTCCCTCGGCACATGCGCCCTGGCCGCTTCCCTCACCCCAGCCCTCTCCCGGAGGGAGAGGGAGCAGCAGGCATGACCCCTACCCTGGCCCGGCGCCTCGCCCGCGTTCCCGTCGCTGCCACCGTCGCCATGACCATCAAGGCCCGCGCCATGCGCGCCGCCGGGACCGAGGTGATCGCGCTCACCATCGGCGAGCCTGACTTCGACAGCCCCTGCTACGCCATCGAAGCCGGCTACCAGGCGGCCCTGGCCGGCGACACCAAGTACCCGCCGCAGGACGGCCAGCCCGCGCTCAAGCAGGCCATCCAGCGTAAGTTCCAGCGCGACAGCGGCCTGGACTTCGCGCTCGACCAGATCACGGTCGGCAATGGCGGCAAAGGCGTCATCTTCAACGCGCTGATGGCCACCGTCGATGAGGGCGACGAGGTTGTCATCCCCGCCCCCTATTGGGGCGCCTACCCGCTGATGACCCGCGTGGTCGGCGGCGAGCCGGTGGTGGTCAACTGCCCGCAGAACAACGGCTTCAAGCTGCGGCCGGAGGACCTGGACGCCGCCATCACCCCGCGCACCAAGTGGCTGATCCTGAACTACCCGAACAACCCCACCGGCGCCGCCGCCAGCGCCGCGGAGCTGCAGGCGCTGGGCGAGGTCATGCTGCGCCACCCGCACGTGTGGATCATGTCGGACGACATGTACGAGCACCTGGTGTTCGAAGGCCGGCACAGCACGATGGCGGCGGTGGAACCGCGGTTGCGCGACCGCACGCTGACGGTTAGCGGCGTGTCGAAGACGTACGCCATGACTGGCTGGCGCATCGGCTTCGCCGCCGGGCCGCGCGCATTGGTGAAGGCGATGGTGAACGTGCAGGGCCAGGTGGCGGCGGGCGTGTCCACCGTCGGCCAGGCTGCTGCAGCCGCCGCGCTGGACGGGCCACAGGACGCGGTGCCGCTGATGGCGGCGGCATACCGGCGGCGGCGGGACCTGGTGGTCGACGCGCTGAATGCCGCGCCGGGGGTGCTGTGCCACCAGCCAGAGGGGGCGTTCTACGTGTATCCCGGCATTGCCGGCTGCCTGGGCAAAACCACCCCGGGCGGCGCTGTGCTGCACACCGACGAGGACTTTGCCCTGGCCCTGCTGGAGGAGCAGCATGTCGCCGTCGTGCACGGCGCGGCGTTTGGCATGTCGCCCTACTTGCGGATCAGCTACGCGACCAGCGAGTCCGCCCTGGCCGAGGCATGCCGGCGCATCGTGGCGTTCTGCGCCAGCCTGCGTTGACGACCAGCCTGCGTTGACGACCAGCCTGCGTTGACGACCAGCCTGCGATGAGGGTCAGCCTGCGGGGTGTAGGCCGGGTTCATGATGGTGGTTGATTGATACGGGCGGGCCGGGACGGGGACTCGCCTGGCATCATCGCGCTGATCCGCCGGTGCTGGTCGGACTACCCGGGATGCATCCTGGACGTGGACCGGGAGGAGCCGGGCCTGCTGACCCCCGCCAGCCACTTCACCGGGCGCGGCGGGGCGCTGTGGGTCGCCGAGGCCGCAGGCGTGTTGGTCGGCATGGCGGCGGCTGTGCCGATTGACGGGCCGGCTTGGGAACTCTGCAAGGTGTATGTCCACCCAGACCGCCACGGCACGGGGTTGGCCCATGCGCTGCTGGACACGGCGGAGCGGTACGCCATGGCGGCCGGGGCCACCCGCCTGCGCCTGTGGACCGACACCCGCTTCGACCGGGCGCATCGGTTCTATGAGAAGCGAAGCTGGGTCCGCGACGGGCCGATCCGCGCGCTGGACGACCTGTCGAGCAGCTTGGAATTCGGCTACGCCAAGCCCGTCAATAACGTTGCGGTGCTGGGTGCCGCCGCCGCCGCGTCCGCCGTGCGTCGGCTGGCCGAGGTGCTGGCGGCCTGCGTGGACGGCGGAGCTTCGGTGTCGTTCCTGCCGCCGCTGGGCCAGGATGCAGCGCGCGAGTACATGCGTGGCGTCGCCAGCCATGTGGCGCAGGGCCGGTGCCTGCTGCTGGGCGGGTGGTCCGGCGGCGTGCTGAGCGGGACGGTGCGCCTGCAACTCGACACGCCGCCCAACCAGCCGCACCGGGCCGACATCGCGAAGCTGCTGGTGCATCCCGCCGCCCGTCGCCGTGGCCTAGCCCGGGCGCTGATGCTCGCAGCCGAGGCCGCCGCACGACAGGCCGGGCGCACCCTGCTGACGCTGGATACGGAGACGGGCGGGGCAGGAGAGCGGCTCTACGCCAGCTTGGGCTGGACCGCCGTGGGGTGCATCCCCGGCTATGCCAAGGATGCTGTCGGCCAGCCTGTCGATACGACCGTTTTCTACAAAGTCTTCAACTAGCGGGCGGGAGCAATATACCAACGGCCGTTTGCGATGACCGTTTTGCCTCCCCGCCCCGTCATTTCGAGGAGCGATTGCGACGCGGCAATTCAGGGAATGCAAGATGAAAACCATAGCCCCTGCACCCCTGGATTGCCGCGCCGCAAGCCGCTCCTCGCAATGGCCGCGGAAAACCCGATGCCGTGGCGCAACGGTCGTCGGGGATGGCCGTTGGCACTACTTGGCTGGCGACACCTGCACCGGCGCCGGCGGCCCCGAGGTCGGTGACGACTGCACGACGATACGGCCGTCATCGACCACGATGGTCTGCGCATCGCAGTCGTTGATGCCGTTGGCCTCCAGCTTACGCCCGCCCTCGAACGTCACGTTCACCTGCGTGACGCACATCTTGGCCGGGGCGGCAAAGGTCTGGCCCTCCGACTTGGTGATCGGCTGCTTCTCCGTCAGCACGCGGGTGCTGTCGTCCGACAGGCGCACCCGGGCGTCGATGATCTTCTCGTTGGAGGTGTTCTTCATCGTGAAGTTGCGGATGTTGCTGCTGCCGGGCAGCGAGCGGTCATAGGACTTCGTGGCGTCGCTGGCCTGGGCAAAGGCCAGGGATGGCGCCAGCGCGGCGGCGGCGATCAAGGCATAACGCATGGTGATATTGTCCTTTTGGCTAGGGGCGGCGTCAGTCCTGCTGGCCGCCGTCCAGGCCCTGCTTGTTGGCGGGGCTGCGGCGGCCGTGGCTGCCCTTCTCGTCGCCAAAGGCACCCTCGGCCTGGTGAGTGTCGGGCTGCCCCTTGGTCCCGGTGCCGCCGCCGCCGGACTTCGATTGGCCCATGCCGGCGTCGCCGTCCTCGCCGATGCCTTCGGTGCCGAAGCCGTCCTTGCGGGTGGATGGTTGCGTCTTGTCGTTCATGATGGACCCTTTCCGTGTCGTGCCGGGGACAACGGGCCGGAACCGCTTGGGGTGCCATGACCGGATGTGACAAGGTTGTGTAGCCCCGTGCAAATCCGTGCCCGGTCCCGCAACGTTCAGACACAGGCTTTTAACGGAGACCCACCATGTCCGCACACCCACCCCCGGTTCCGCCCGCGAACCGCACCACCAAGGGTCCCGGCGACCCGGCTGCGCCCACCGGCGGCAAGAAGCACGAGGTCCACCCGGGCAAGGCCGACGAGAACCTGGCCGAGCAGGGCGACCACGGCAACATGATGCAGAACACCAGGCATCCCGCCGGGCATCAGGACCGCTAAGCGTGCCGGACAAGCATCCCAACACCAACCGTCACCACGGCGGCCCCGGCAGCAGCCACGAGAACGCCGACAAGCCGGAACCCGAAGCGGCGCGCAGCGGCAGCGGCGGGCGGGACAACAACCCGCCGAAGCCGGGCGCTGCGACCAGCGGGGACAGCAGCCACGTCTCCGGCGGCGGCGGCGAGCGCGACAAGCACCACACGCACGATCCGAAGACGAAAAGCTAGCTAGCCCAGAGGGGTGCGCGGCGTTGCAGGAAGGCGTCGATCCCTTCCTCGGCGTCGTGCTCCTCCATGTTCCGCACCATTACCGCGGAGGTGTAAGCATATGCCCCGGCCAACGGCATCTCGGCTTGCTGGTAGAAGGCAGGCTTGCCCAGTCCAATGGCCGCGGAACTGCGGGAGGCGACGCGCCGGGCCAACGCCCACACGGCCTCGTCCAGCGCCGCCTCCGGCACGGCATGGTTGACCAGGCCCAACACGGCGGCGCGCGGGGCGTCCACCATATCACCGGTCAGCAGCATCTCCATCGCCGCCTTTCGCCCGACCGCGCGGGACAGCGCCACCATCGGCGTCGAGCAGAACAGGCCGATGTTGACGCCCGGCGTGGCGAACCGCGCCGTGTCGGCCGCCACGGCCAGGTCGCAGCTCGCCACCAACTGGCATCCGGCGGCGGTGGCGATGCCGTGCACCCGCGCGATCACCGGCACCCGCAGGCTGACGATCCGCTGCATCAGGCGGGAGCACTGGCCGAACAGCGCCGCATGACCGGCCGGGTCCATGCCGCGCACCTCTCGCAGGTCGTGCCCGGCGCAGAAGGCAGGCCCGGCGCCCGCAACCACCACGACGCGAACGGCGGGGTCGGCCTCCACCCGGTCCAGCTCACCGTGCAGCCGCGCCATCAGGGCGGCCGACAGCGCGTTGCGGGCGGCAGGGCGGTTCAGGGTCAGCCAGGCCACCCCGTCCCGGTCGTCACGCAGCAGGATGTCGTCCTCGGTCATCATGGGTTCCTCCCCGGCCGGGGCTGCCGCAACGCCGGTTTGCCCCTATGCTGCCGGCATGATCACGCCAGCCTACGTCCAGGCCATGACCGCCTACAACGCCGAGGTCAACCGCCGCCTGTATGCCGCCGCCGGCCGCCTGCCGGACGACGAACGGCAGCGGGACCGCGGAGCGTTCTGGCGCTCGATCCACGGCACCCTCAGCCACCTGGTCTGGGCGGACCGAATGTGGATGGCCCGGTTCGACGGCTGGGACAAGCCGTCGGCGCCGCTGGCCGCAAGCGGCGCGCTGTTCCCGGAATTCGCTGCGATGCGGGACGCGCGGGTGGATGCGGACCTGGACCTGCGGGAGTGGGCCGGGCGGGTGCGGCAGGATTGGCTAGATGACACGACAAGCTGGTTCAGCGGCGCCACCCAGCAGCAGCAGGTGAGGCCGACGGCGCTGCTGGTGGCGCATATGTTCAACCACCAGACGCACCACCGCGGCCAGGCGCACGCCATGCTGACTGCCGCCGGGGAGCGGACCGGGGATACGGACCTTTGGCTGATGGAGCTGTAGGCGGCGGCCAGCGTGGGACAGCCCCGACCGCTAGGCCGGGCGTTAGGCCCTGCGGAATGGCCGGCCAGTCCTCGCCCCCGGCCGCCCAGGTCTGCATCGACGCCCGGGATCTGCTGCAGCGCCATGGCACCGGGGTCGCCACCTACGCGCAGGGCCTGGCGGACTGCCTGGCCGACGCTGGGCTGACGGTCGAGCGGCTAACGGAGAGCGGCGCCCCAGGCCGGCTCCGCCGCTGGTTGGCCGCGTTGCCGCCATGGCAGCGGCAGGCGCCGCTGTCCCGGCCGGGGCTGCGCGTCAGCCCGGACGTGTTCCGCACGGCGCAGGTTTACTTCGACGTCCACCGCCGCTGCATGGCTTTGCAGGATGCGGCGCCGCCGGGCCTGATGCACTGGACCTACCCGGTGCCGCTGCGCTTCGCCGGGGTGCCCAACATCTACACCGTGCATGACGTGATCCCGTTGCAGCACCCTGACCTGTCCCCGGTGTCCCCCGCGCGGCTGCGGCGGCTGCTGCGCGGGGTGGGGCGGGCGGCGGCGCATGTGGTGACGGTGTCCGAGGCGTCGCGCATGGCGATCCTGGCCGCCACCGGCTGGCCCGGGGACCGGGTGACCTGCACCCTGCAATCCGTGTCGGTGCTACGGGACACCCCGAACCGCGAGGCGATCCGCACCGCCGCCCATGCCCATGGCCTGGAGCCTGGCTGCTACTTCCTGTGCTGCGGCGCGGTCGAGCCGCGCAAGAACATCGCCCGCCTGATCGAGGCCCACCGCGCCAGCGGCGTCCCGACGCCCCTGGTGCTGGCCGGACCCGATGGCTGGCGGGCAGCCGAAGCGCTGCGCGGCGCCGGCCCGCTGGTGCGCCGGGTACCTTGGCTGCTGCGGCCCGGCCTGGTGGCGCTGATGGCCGGCGCGAAGGCCGTACTGATGCCATCCCTCGCGGAGGGCTTCGGCCTGCCGGTGGCGGAGGCGATGGCCCTGGGCGTCCCGGCGCTGGCCAGCCATGGTGGGGCACTGGCGGAGGTGGCCGGTGGGGCCGCGCTGCTGGCTGATCCGCTGGACGTGCGCGCCCTGGCCGAGGCCATCGTTGCCTTGGACGGAAACGCCGCGTTGCGGGCCGGGCTGACGGCACAGGGCCTGCGGCGGGCGGAGGCATTCACGCCCGCGGCACACGCTCGGCGGCTATTGGCAGTGTACCGGCAAATCGGTGCGCTGGACCCATGAAGGGTGCATGTCCCAGGAGTCCAGGACAGCCCGGCGTTCGGAGTCCAGTATGGCATCCGGTGCGCCCCGGCGCTGGCTAAGATGTCCGGCGCGGCGCTGCTCGCTGGCGGCGAGGACCGGCCCGCGTTGCCGGCGCTCCCGAAATGTGACAAGCCCCAAGCCATGGACCAAGGGCAAGCAGCCGTCCTCAAGGATGCATCGGTCATCCCGCCCGGGATGCGCGTCGGCGTGGACGGCTTCAACCTGGCGATGCCGCGCGGTACCGGCGTCGCCACCTACGGCCGGGTGCTGACCCAGGCGCTGACCGGCATGGGCCACCCGGTTGACATGCTGTACGGCCTCACCATCGGCGCCCGCACGCCCAGCCTGATGCGCGAGGTCATCTTCTTCGACAGCCTCGACCAGGAGAACAGGCGCCCGCGCCCCGTCTTCCTGTCCACCCGCTGGCTGCAGGAGGCGCTGGGCGACCTGCGCCCCAGCACGGCGATCACCATCCCCATCACCGGCCGCGTGCTGTCCCGGCCGTTCGAGGCGCGGATGCCGGCGCACGACCGCATCCTGAACGTGATCGACCTGTGGGGCCGGGCGGAACGGCACTTCAAGCGCTGGGGGCGCTTCTTGACGGTCTGCATCCCGAACCCGCCGGCCGTGATGCACTGGACCTACCCGCTGCCGATCCGGCTGGAGGGCGCGCGCAACATTTATACCCTGCACGACATGGTGCCGCTGCGGATGCCCTACACCACGCTGGACAACAAGCGCGCCTACCTGCGGCTGATCCGCGGCTGCCTGCGCTGGGGCGACCACGTCTGCACCGTATCAGAGGCGTCGCGGCGGGACATCATCGACCTGTTCGCCGTGCCGCCGGAGCGGGTGACCAACACCTACCAGTCCGCCGTGCCCACCGCGCCGGCTGCCACGGCCGAAAAGCTGGAGGCCTGGCTGCATGGGCTGTTCGGTCTGCAGCGGGGTGGCTACTTCCTGTTCTTCGGCGCGCTGGAGCCGAAGAAGAACGTCGGCCGCCTGCTGGAGGCCTACTTGGCGTCCGGCGTGCAGACCCCGCTGGTGGTGGTGGGCGGACGCGCCTGGAAGTCGGAGACCGAGCTGCGCCTGCTGAAGGCATCCCCCGGCAGCAAGGGCATCGAGCCGGTCGAGCAGGTGCGGCAGTTCGAGTACATGCCGCGCGACTGGCTGACCGGGCTGATCCAGGGCGCCCGCGCGGTGGTGTTCCCGTCGCTGTATGAGGGTTTCGGCCTCCCTGTGCTGGAGGCGATGCAGTTGGGCGCCCCGGTGCTGACCAGCACGGAAAGCAGCCTGCCCGAGGTCGCCGGCAACGCCGCGCTGCTGGTCGATCCCTACGACACTGCCGCCATTGCGGATGCGCTGCGGCGGCTGGACGCCGACCCGGCGCTGCGTGCCCGGATGTCGGCGGCGGGCCAGGTGCAGGCCGCGCGCTTCTCGATCCCCGAGTACCAGGCCCGGCTGCGGACGCTGTATGCGGCGGTGCTGGCCGGGCCAATGGGAGTGCCGATCGTGGCGCCGGGACCGCGGGATGGCTAGAGCATGTTTGGTGCAAGTAGAGGCACCAAACATGCTCTAGGCTTTGTTTTTGCGAGCATCTGTTCGGCTCAAGCGAAGCCGCTTGATCCGAACATGCTCTAAAGGCTGTTGTAAACCTCGACCGCCTCGTGAACGCTGTCGCATAGCTCCAACTGGCTGTTGTGGATGACCGCAGCCGTATCGCACACGTCGCGGATGAAGCTCATGTCGTGCGACACGATCACCAGCGCCCGGTCCGCCCGCTTCTCGAACAGCTCCTCCTGGCAGCGGCGGAAGAATCGCTGGTCGCCCACCATGATCACCTCGTCGATCAGGTAGCAGTCGAACTCGATGGCGATGGTCAGCGCGAACGCCAGCCGCGCCCGCATTCCAGACGAGTAGGTCTTCACCGGCTCCGCCAGTTGCCGCCCCAGCTCGGCGAAGTCGTCCACGAACTCGCGCGTCGCGCGATAGTCCAGGCCATAGATGCGGGTGATGAACTTCAGGTTGTCCAGCCCGGTCAGGCTGCCCTGGAACGCCCCGCCGAACGCCAGCGGCCAAGACACCGACATCGTCCGCTCGACCTTTCCCGAGGTCGCCAGCTCCACCCCGCCGATGATCTTGATCAGCGTGGACTTGCCGGCGCCGTTGCGGCCCAGCACCGCCATCTTCTGGCCCGGCGCCACGTCCAGGCACACGCCATCCAGCACGCGGCGGGTGCCGCGGCCGGCAACGTGATACTCCTTCACAACATCGATGCAGTGGATCATGGCCGATCAGTCATGGTTGGTGGCCCAGGTTTGAAGCGCCAGGTTGGAAGCGGGGGGCCACAGCCGCCGATTACTGGACCTGGATGTGCTTGCGTGACCGCAGCGTCAGGGACAGGCCGATCAGGATCATCACCAGGCAGGATGACGTCAGGTAAACCAGGTCATAATGCGCGTGCACGCTGCTGCCGAACTGCCCCTTGCGGATGATCTCCAGCGAATGGACGCTAGGCGACCACAGCAGCACGGTCTGCAGGCTTTTCGGCACCCAGTCCACCATGGTGAACGCGCCGGAGAACGGCAGCGACAGGTACATCACCGCGCCGACGAACTTGTCGAGCACGTCGCCCATCTCGCTCAGCGGGGCCAGGATCAGGGCGCAGGCCAGGCAGAACAGCGCCTGGTAGAACAGGCCCAGGTACATCAGCCCGATGCTGTACGGCGGGTCCATGTAGCCGAGCAGCATGGCCCCGGCGCTGACAACGATGCCGGCGATCAGCGCCCCGACGATCTCCAGCAAGCAGCGCGACAGGATGATGTCCAACGGCGTGACCTGCCGATGGAACAGCAGGCTGCCGTTGGCCTCGAACGCCTTGACGCTGCGGCCGACGCAGTGCCGCCACATGGTCAGCGGCACATAGCCAGTGATGACGAACGCCGTAATAGGCACGCCGTGCTCATGCGCCGGGCGGATCGCCGTCCACATGATGGCGACGCCGACGCAGAACAGCATGGGTTCGCCAACCACCCAAAGGTGACCGATGTTCTCCCGGCCGTAGCGGGTGTGGATCTCGCGCATCAGCAACGCGCCGATCACGGTGTATTGCAGGCGGAACAGGCGGAGCAGGCCCATGGCGCAGCCCTAGGCGGTCCGGTGCTCGCGTGCCCCGGCAACCAGCAGCTTGCCGATGGTGAACAGGCCGAAGCAGGTGGCGAAGACGATGGCCACGTCGGCGAAGCGCTTCGGGTAGGCGGCCCAATCGGCCTCGTTCGGCTGCACGATCTGGTCGAGGTAAAGCTGCTGCCGCTCCGCATTCAGCCGGGCGGTATCGAGAAAGCCCACGGCCGAGGACAACTCGCGGTCGGCGAACTCACGCTGCAGAGTCAGCGAATCGAACTCGGTGATTTGCGGCACCATCGACTGGTCGGACCCGGTAATGCGCGACCGCGCCTCGTCGATCTGCCCCTGCATGACGGTGATCCGCCGCTGGATCGGCTGGATCAGCGGGCTTTGCGGCGACGAGCGCGACAGCTCGCCCAACTGGGTCTTGGCGGCCGTCACCCGGTTGGTCATGTCGGTAATGGCCTGCAGCAGCGACACCGACTGCTTGTTGGGGTCCAGCAGCGATTCGCGGTTGCGGAAGCTGGCGAGGTCGGCGGCGACCTTCTGCACCCGCGCCTCGGCCAGGGCGACTTCGCGCCGGGCGTCCTGCATGGTGTTGTCGCGCTGGCGGTCGTTCATGCGGTTGACTAGGTGCTCGCCGCCCTGCAGCAGGCCGTGGGCGATGGCGGCGGCGTCCTCTGGCCGGAAGCCCTTGACCATCAGGTCCGTGACCCCGGTGGTGCTGTCGTAGTTGACCTCGACCTTGGTCAAGTAGTGCTTGTATAGGTGTTCGAACGTGTCGCCCATGTGGAACAGCGGGAAGGTGGACAGCACGTCGGCCTCGGGTCGGGCGAACAGCTCGCGCAGGTTAACCGTCTGGTTCAGCTCACGCATGGCGTCGCGGGACAGGATGTAGTCCTGCACGGCGAAGGTGTCGTCCTGCGCGCGGCTCATGCCGACACCCTGCAGCAGGCTGCTCAGCACGCCCGGCGAGGGACCGGCGGCGCCGCGAACGACGAACTTCGCCTCCGACACATACTGCTCGGCGGCAAAGGCGAAGAAGTAGACCGCCGACAGCACAGTCGGCACGGCCACGAACATCAGGAAGGGCAGCCGCTTGGCCAGGCGCTTCCAGATGCTTGGCTTCGGCGGCGGCGCGCGCCGGGAGACGAAGCGCGGGATGCGCACTTCGGCATGAGTGATGTTTGGATGCGAAACCGGGGCGTTCAAACCGTCCATGACGTTTTATAGCGGAGGGCCGCCGCCGAAATCAACCAAACGCTGGACGGCGTTGCAATGCGTTGCAGGATACACACGGTCGTTCCGGCATGTTGGGGTCGCCACCGGTCTTCCCTGTTCGCGCCTGGCGGCCGGGATTACAACGGATCGCATGATCAATCGTTGGTCCTTCGTTATATGCGGCCTGCCCCGGGTTCGAGCTTTCCGCCCACGGGCCAGCAGCCGGGTCGCTGCCTTGTTGCTCGGTGCCGGGGTCCTGCAGGCGTGCAGCGCCCTGCCGACCAGCGTGCCGGAGGAGCGGGGGGTGTTCAAAGCCCAGCAATCGGCCGCCAACACCATCGGCTTCCAGATCGTGGACATCCGGCCGGAGACGGTGGCTGCCATCGGCGCCGCCCCGGCCGAGGACCTGCGCGCCCTGAATGCGCTCGGCCGGTCGCGCCGGGCCGACACCATCGGCGTCGGCGACCTGCTGAGCATCGCCGTGTTCGAGATCGGCACCAGCCTGTTCGGCGCCGCGTCGGGCACGGACACCACCAACGACACCGGGGGTGCCACCCCCAGCCCGATCACCCCCGGCGCCGCGCGCCACACCATTCCGGCCCTGCAGGTCGATTCGGGCGGCAGCATCACCTTTCCGTATGTCGGCCGGGTCCGGGCGGCCGGCCGCACCTCCTACGAGCTGGCGCGCGTCATCGAGGGCGGGCTGAAAAGCAAATCGACCGACCCGCAGGTGGTCGTCACCATCGCGTCCAACCTGGCCAACACAGTGATCGTGTCCGGCGACGTGGAGAAGCCCGGCCGCGTGCCGCTGACCCTGGGGCGCGAGCGGCTGGCCGACGTCGTCGCGCTGGCTGGCGGGGCAAAGAAGCCGGACTACGACACCTTCGTGCAGGTGACGCGCGGCGGGGCGACGGCGCGCGTCCTGTTGCAGACACTGACGCAGTCGCCCCAGCAGGACATCGTGCTGGTGCCAGGCGACCGGGTGCAACTGATCTACAAGGCGCGCAGCTTCACCGCATTCGGCGCCAGCCAGCGGGTGGAGCAGGTCCCGCTCAACACCGCCCAGTTCTCCCTGGCGGAGGGCATTGCCCGCGTCGGCGGCCCGGCCAATGAACGCGCCGACGCCAATGCGGTGTTCCTGGTGCGCTACGAAGGCCCGGTGGTCGCGCGCCGGCTGGGCATCCCGGTGCAGGCGGCAGGGACGCCTGTCATGTATCGCGTGGATATGTTGAACCCGGCCAGCTATTTCCTGGCGACCCGGGTGCCGATCCGCGACCAGGACGTGCTGCTGGTCGCCAATGCGCGGACGGACCAGATCAACAAGCTGTTTGGCCTGATTGGGCAACTGGTGTCCCCAGCGTTCGTGGCGCGTACGTTCTCGCAGTAGGGTCCTCGCAGCGGCGGCGGGCCGGGCCAGCGTTTTGCCAGCCTGGCCTGGCGTCAGGCGACGAGCGGCGATGCCGCGACTGCGCTGGTGGTCGGACGCTGGTATGCCTGCAACGCCGAGGCAACCTGCTGCAACAGGCCGCCCCCTGCCGGTGCCGAAGACGAGCCGGTGGCTGATCCGGCATCCAGCGACTCGCTATGCGCGTGATGGTGTCCGCCGTGGCCACCATGTCCGCCTGACTTTCCCGCCGCTGCCCCGATGTCGCTGAACAGGTTCTGCAGGTCGGACAGGGTGCTCGATGCAGCGGTGCTGGCCACAGCCGTGCCGCTTGCCGTAGTGGCGGTGCCGCCCGTGCCGCTCGTGGCGGCGCCGCCCGTGGTTGAGGCCGTGCTGGTCGCCGCCGCTGCCGTGTCGGCGGTGCCGCCGGCCTGCAGGTTGGTGAGCAGCGCCTGCAAGTCGGACGCGATCCCGCCTGCTGTTCCGCTGGGTGAGCTGTTGGACGATCCGCCGGACGCCGTTGTGCCGCTTGTTGCGGAGGCCGTGCTGGTCGCCGCCGCTGCGGCGCCGGGGTCGCCGCCGGATTGCAGGTTGACGAGCAGCGACTGCAGGTCGGACGCAATCCTCGCCGCGAAGCCGCCCGGCGAACTGGCAGCCGACCCGCCGGACGAACCGCCCGCGGCTGCTGCGGACAGCCCGGCAAAACCGGCGCCGGCTGAGCTGGCCTGGGTGGACGATTGGGTGGACGCCTGGGCGGCTGCTTGGGCCTGGCTCTCCTTCAGGACCTGCCAGCGTTGAGAGCCGCTGTCTCCGATTGAACTCACTGTCATGGAACCCTCGTGGCGCGGAAGTGCGCGTCCAGGCCTGTTGCAAGCCCTGTTCCGCCGCGCGCCCCAGCATTTCCGGGACGCGGCCGCTCGGCAGTGTGGGCAGGAATTGCCGGGCGGCAGGAAGGCTCCACCAACGAATGGCGTTTCTGGGGCCTTAAATGCTCCTTGTCTGCGGCCAGCCCCCGAACAGGTCGCCGCCAAGGACGGTGAATGCGCGAGCAACACTTACAGCCCGGCACGTCCGGCGTGCAGATGCAGTCCGCGCGCCTCCGGGAGCGCGCTGCTGAAGTTGCCTCGCCCGATCAGGAAGTCCTGGGCTAGGACTAGCCAAAGTAGGCGCAAACTGAAATCGTTGCTGTTTAGCCGCCGCTCTGTCACGTTCATTTCAAACGACTGTCTGGCTGTCGCGCCTTGGCGAGCGGAAGCGTCTGCTTTTTATGCATTCTTTATGTGCTGACCAGCATCCCGCATCGCACCTTTATGCCGTCGTGTCCTACTCAGGACTTCCTCTCAAACATGCGGGTGTCCCTCAACCATGCTCGACCTTATCGTCGCCGTGCTCGGCACTGGCGGCATCCTGCTCATGGCGGCCTACGCCGCCCTGTGCGACCGGATCTAACGCGATGTTCGACCTCATCCTCGGCGGGGCGGTGTCGGCCTGCCTGCTGGTCTATCTCGTCTGGGCGCTCGTGCGTCCCGAAGACTTCTAGGAGCGCCGGATCATGACGCTGATCGGCTGGGTGCAAATCTCGCTCGTCCTCACCCTCGTGTTCCTCTGCGCGGTTCCGCTGGGCAAGTATATCGCCGCGGTGGTCCAGGGGGAGCGCACCTTCCTGTCGCCGGTGCTCGGACCCGTCGAGCGCGGCTTCTACGCCCTCGCCGGCGTGGACCCGAAGGCCGGCATGGGCTGGAAGACCTACGCCTTCGCGCTGGTGATGTTGCAGGCGGTCCACTTCCTCATCCTCTACCTGATGCTGCGCCTGCAGGCCTACCTGCCGTTCAACCCGGCCGGGCAGTCGGCGGTGTCGCCGCAACTGGCGTTCAACACCGCCATTTCGTTCGTCACCAACACCAACTGGCAGGCCTACGCCGGCGAAACCACGTTGTCCTATGGCACCCAGATGTGGGGCCTGACGGTGCACAACTTCCTGTCGGCCGCCACCGGTATCGCCGCCGCCGTCATGGTGGCGCGGGCGTTCGTGGCGGGCGGGGTGAAGCTGCTCGGCAATTTCTGGGTCGATCTGACGCGGATCACGCTGTACGTGCTGCTGCCCATCGTGCTGGTTTACACGGTGTTCCTGATCGCCTGCGGCGTGCCGCAGACCATGGGTCCCTACGTCGATGTCACGACGCTGGAGGGCGCCAAGCAGACCATCGCCGTCGGCCCCGTCGCCTTCCAGGAGGCGATCAAGATGCTGGGCACCAACGGCGGTGGCTTCTTCAACGCCAACTCCGCCCACCCGTTCGAGAACCCGACCGCGGTCAGCAACATCGTGGAGACCTGGTCGGAGATCGTCATCCCGTTCAGCCTCGCGGTGATGTTCGGCTACATCGTCAAGGAGCGTCGCCAGGGCTTCGCGCTGTTCTGGACCATGGCGCTGCTGATGGTGACGGCCATCGTGCTCTGCTACGCCGCCGAGGGCGCCGGGAACCCGGTGCTGACGGCGCTGGGTATCGACCCCAGCATGGGCAACATGGAGGGTAAGGAGGTCCGCTTCGGCACCGCCATGTCGTCGCTGTTCGCGGTGACGACGACGGCGACCTCGGACGGTGCGGTGATCGCCATGCACGACAGCTTCACCCCGCTGGGCGGCATGATCCCGATGTTCCTGATCCAGTTGGGCGAGATCGTGCCCGGCGGCGTCGGCTCCGGCCTGTATGGCATCCTGGTGTTCGCGCTGCTGGCGGTGTTCGTCGCCGGGCTTATGGTCGGGCGCACGCCGGAGTACCTCGGCAAGAAGGTGCAGGCGCGGGAGGTGAAGCTGGCGATGCTGGCGGTGCTGATCCTGCCGCTGTGCATCCTGTCCGGCACCGCGTTCAGCCTGGTGACGGCGAGCGGCAACGCATCCTTGTCCAACGCGGGTCCGCATGGGTTGAGCGAGATGCTGTATGCCTGGTCGAGCGCCACGGGCAACAACGGCAGCGCGTTTGCCGGCATCACCGCGGACACGCCGCTGCTGGACTACGGGCTGGGCACCGCCATGCTGCTGGGGCGGTTTGCGTTCCTAGTGCCGGTGCTGGCGATTGCCGGGTCGCTAGCGGCGAAGCCGAAGCTGCCGGGGTCGGCGGGCACTTTCCCCACCGATGGCCCGCTGTTCATCGGCCTGCTGATTGGCGTGATCCTGATCCTGGGCGGCCTGCAGTTCCTGCCTGCCCTGTCGCTTGGCCCGGTGGCGGAGCACTTCGCCATGCTCGCCGGCAAGACGTTCTAAGGCGGGAGGCATGTCCCTCCACCACCTTCCGTCATTGCGAGCCAGCTTCGGCTTGGCAATCCAGGGGCCGCACGCGCAGTCCCCACCGCTCCTGGATTGCCGCGTCGCCGCGCTCCTCGCAATGACGGCCCCGATACCCTCCCCAGCTCCACGCTAGGACGACCCCAAATGGCACAGACTGCCGACACCATCGCGCTGTTCGACGGCTCGATTATGGCCCGCGCAACGGGCGACGCGTTTGTAAAGCTCAACCCGGCCAGGCTGATCCGCAACCCTGTCATCTTCGTCACCGAGGTGGTGGCGATGCTGGTGACCATCCTGGCCGTCCGCAACCTCATGACCGGCGTCCCCGCGTCGTTCCCGTTCAGCATCGCCGGCTGGCTATGGCTCACCGTGCTGTTCGCAACCTTCGCCGAGGCGGTGGCCGAGGGCCGCGGCCGCGCCCGCGCCGAGAGCCTGCGCCGTGCCCGCAGCGACCTGATGGCCAAGGTCATGTCCTCGCCCACCGACCGCAGCCGCCTGACGCCCACCCCGGCCTCCGGCCTGCGCAAGGGCACGTTCGTCCTGGTGGAGACCGGCGACCTGATCCCCAGCGACGGCGAGATCATCGAGGGCGTCGCCAGCGTCAACGAAAGCGCCGTCACGGGCGAAAGCGCCCCGGTGATCCGCGAGGCCGGCGGCGACCGCTCGGCGGTGACCGGCGGCACGCAGGTGGTGTCGGACTACCTGGTGGTCCGCATCACCGCCGACCCCGGCAGCACCTTCATCGACCGCATGATCAGCCTGGTCGAGGGCGCCGAGCGCCGCAAGACGCCAAACGAGATCGCGCTGGACATCCTACTGGCGGGCCTGACGATCATCTTCCTGATCGCGGTGGTAACCTTGGTGGGCCTGGCCAAGTACTCCGGCACCGACCTGGGCGTGCCCGTGCTGGCGGCGCTGCTAGTGACCTTGATCCCCACCACGATCGGCGGGCTGCTGAGCGCCATCGGCATCGCCGGCATGGACCGGCTGATCCGCTTCAACGTGGTGGCGACCTCGGGCCGTGCGGTGGAGGCGGCGGGCGACGTGGACACGCTGCTGCTGGACAAGACCGGCACCATCACCTTCGGCAACCGCATGTGCGCCGGGCTGACCCCGGTGCCTGGCGTGGACGAGCGCGGCCTGGCCGAAGCCGCGGTGACCGCGAGCCTGGGCGACGACACGCCGGAGGGCCGGTCCATCCTGACCTTCGTGCGCGACCGCAACGGCATCGCCATGGAGCGGCCGGCGGGCAGCGAGGTCGTGCTGTTCACCGCCAACACCCGGGTCAGCGGCCTGGACGCCGGCGGGCGCAGTTGGCGCAAGGGCGCGGTGGACAACATCGTGGCCCTGTGCGGCGGCAACCCGCCGGCTGCGTTCACTGCGGCGGTGGATCGCATTGCCCGTGCGGGCGGCACGCCGCTGGGTCTGGCGCTGGATGGCCGGCTGCTCGGCGTGATCGAGCTGAAGGACATCGTGAAGCCCGGCATCCGCGAGCGGTTCGCCCAGCTCCGCGCCATGGGCATCCGCACCGTGATGATCACCGGCGACAACAAGGTGACGGCAGCGGCGATTGCGACCGAGGCCGGGGTGGACGACTTCCTCGCCCAGGCGACGCCGCAGGACAAGCTGGACCTGATCCGCAAGGTGCAGGCCGAGGGGCGCCTCGTGGCGATGTGCGGCGACGGTACCAACGACGCCCCGGCGCTGGCGCAGGCCGACGTGGGCGTGGCAATGCAGACCGGCACGCAGGCGGCGCGCGAGGCCGGCAACATGGTCGATCTGGACAGCGACCCCACCAAGCTGCTGGAGGTCGTGGAGATCGGCAAGCAGTTGCTGATCACCCGCGGGTCCCTGACCACGTTCAGCATCGCCAACGACGTGTCCAAGTACTTCGCCATCCTGCCGGCGATCTTCGTCGCGACCTATCCGGAGCTGGGCGCGCTGAACATCATGCACCTGCACAGCCCGCAGTCGGCGATCCTGTCGGCGGTGATCTTCAACGCCCTGATCATCGTGGCGCTGGTGCCGCTGGCGCTGCGCGGCGTGGCGTTCCGGCCCTTGGGGGCGGCGGCGCTGCTGCGGCGCAACCTGCTGGTCTATGGCCTCGGCGGCCTGGTGGCGCCGTTCATCGGCATCAAGCTGATCGACATCATCCTGTCCCTGTTCGGAGTGTTCTAGATGCTGGCCCAACTTCGCCCCGCCCTCGTGCTGGTCGTGCTGTTCACCGCCCTGACCGGGCTTGCGCTGCCGCTGGGGTTCAGTGCCCTTGCTGGGGCCGTGTTCCCGTTCCAGGCCGGCGGCAGCCTGATCGAGCGCGACGGCAAGGTCGTCGGCTCCGCCCTGATCGGGCAGACCTTCGCCGACGACAAGTACTTCCAGGGCCGCCCGTCGGCGACCACCGACACCGACCCGGCCGACAGCACCAAGACGGTGCCGGCGCCCTACAACGCCGGCAATTCCGGCGCGTCCAACACCGGGCCGACCAGCAAGGCGCTGGTGGACCGGGTGACGGCGGACGTGGCGAAGGCAGGCGCGACGCCGGTGCCGGGCGACATGCTGACGACCTCTGCCAGCGGCCTGGACCCGCACGTCAGCCCGGCCTTTGCCGAGCGGCAAGTGGAACGGGTCGCCACCGCGCGTGGGCTGCCGCCGGGGCGTGTGCAGGCCCTGCTGGCCGAGCACACCGAAGGACGGCTGGCTGGGATCATCGGCGAGCCGCGGGTGAACGTGCTGCAACTGAACCTGGCGCTGGACACCATGAAGAGCATGTCGGTGGACTCCCGCAAGTAGCCGCCCGTTGCGCTGCTCCCTCTCCCTCCGGGAGAGGGCCGGGGTGAGGGGGGCGGTACGGGCCAATCTCTGCCGGTTCGGAGAACGATTTCGCGCTTTCCGGCCAGGGTTAGGTCCTCGCGGCCTCACCCCGGTCCTCTCCCTCCGGGAGAGGGAGCAGGCAGCGTCCCCAGGTCGCATGTGTCGTTGACGCCTTCCTCCATGTCACTCCGCAAAGGCTGCCGCAGCAACATCGCAAGTCCACGCCCCACCCTTGCGAGAAGCTGCGACATCCCACCCAATCACGCATAATATAAACCCGTGGACGACACCCGCCCCGACCCCGACGCCCTGATCGCCGCCGCCGCCCGTGAGGGGCGCGGGCGGCTCAAGGTGTTCCTCGGCGCCGCGCCCGGCGTCGGCAAGACCTGGGAGATGCTGTCCCAGGCCCGCCGCCGCGCCGCCGAGGGTCGCAACGTGCTGGCCGGCGTCATCGAGACGCACGGCCGGGCGGAAACCGAGGCGCAGATCGGCGACCTCCCCATCCTGCCGCGCATGCAGGTTCCCTATCGTGGGCAGACCCTGGAGGAGTTCGACCTCGACACCGCCCTGCTTCGCCGCCCCGGCCTGCTGCTGGTGGACGAGCTGGCGCACACCAACGCTCCCGGCAGCCGCCACAACAAGCGGTGGGAGGACGTGGAGGAGCTGCTGGCTGCCGGGCTGGACGTATGGGCCACGCTCAATGTGCAGCACCTCGAAAGCCTGAACGACGACGTGGCCCGCATCACCGGCGTCCGCGTCATGGAGACCCTGCCCGACCGCGTGCTGGAGGGCGCCAACGAGATCGAGCTGATCGACGTGCCCCCCGCCGAGCTGCGCGCCCGCCTGGGCGACGGCCGCATCTACAAGGCGGAGACTGCCCGGCGCGCGCTGGAGGGCTACTTCAAGGAGGGCAACCTCGCCGCCCTGCGCGAGATCGCGTTGCGCCGCACCGCCGAGAAGGTGGACGGCGACGTGCGCGGCTGGATGCGCGACAACCGCATCAGCGGCCCCTGGCCAGCCGGCGACCGCATCCTGGCCCTGGTCGGCCCGGATGCCGGGGGCGAGGCCGTCGTGCGCCACGCCAAGCGCTTGTCCGAGGCGCTGCACGCCCCCTGGATCGCCCTGCACATTGAGCGGCCCGCCAAGCCCTCCAATTGCCGGGCGGCGATGGCGTTGGCGTCGCAACTGGGCGGGGAGACCGAGGTGCGGTCCGGCGCCGACCTGGTGGGCACGGCGCTGCAATTCGCCGGGGCACGCAACGTGACCGGGATCGTCCTGGGCCGCAGCCCGGCCCCGCTGTGGCGGCGCCTGACCGGGCGCACCTTGGGCACGCAGTTGCTGCGCCGCGCCCCGGACTACACGCTGAATGTCGTGCCGCTGCCGGCGGCGGCGCGGCCCCAGATGGTGGCGGCCCGGGTGCGGCAGTCCTGGGTGCCCTGGGCCGTGGCGACGGCGCTGGTCGCGGCTGTGACGGGCGGGGGCCTGATGCTGGGGCCGCTGATGCCGCAGGAGGCGTTGGGCATGGTGTTCCTGGCCGTCGTCGTCGCCGCTGCCAGCCTGCAGGGGTTGTGGGTGGCCTTGTACACGGCGGCCATCGGCTTTCTGGCCTGGGACTTCTTCTTCATCCCACCCATCCACACCGTCACCATCGCCAACACGCATGACGCCGTGGCCGCCGCCGTGTTCCTCGCCGTGGCCGGCATGACCGGCGTGCTGGCCGGCCGCGTCCGTGCGGAGGCGCAGGCGGGCCAGGCGCGCATCGAGGGGCTGCGCCGCGTCGGTGCGTTCAGCCGGCGGCTCGGGGCGCCCGCGACCGAGCCGGAGCTGCTGGAGGAGATCGCCCGTCAGGCCGCCAGCATCGTCGGCCGCGCCGTGGTGCTGACCGGCACGGACGTCACCGGGGAGGACGTGGACATACGCGCCGCCCACCCGCCGGCCGACACCATGGACGCCGGGGCCTGGGCCGCCGCCCGCTGGTGCTACACCCGGGCGGAGGAGACGGGGCGCGGGACCAGCACCCTGCCGGGCAGCACGTGGCGCTTCCTGCCGATGCGGACCGTGCGCGGAATGCTCGGCGTGCTGGGGATGCGGCCCGACCAGGCGCATGCGGCGAGCGGCTTCGACCCCTCCCTGCTGCAGGCCGCCGAGGCGCTGGCCGATCAGTCCGCCGTGGCGCTGGAGCGGGTGCGCCTGGCCACGCAGTTCGCCCGCACCGCCGCCATGGAGGAGACGCAGCGGCTCCGCACCGCCCTGCTGAACTCGCTGAGCCACGACCTGCGGACCCCGCTGACCGGCATACGCGGCGCGGCCGGCACGCTGCGGGATGCCTGGGACACCCTGGCACCGGAGGTGCGGTCCGACCTGCTGGCCAGCATCGACCAGGACACCGCCCGCATGGCCCGGTTCCTTGCCAACATCATGGACCTGACCCGGCTGGAGAGCGGCCAGATCGCCCCCCGCCTGGAGCCGGTGGAGGTGGCCGAGGTGGTGGAGGCCGCCATCGCCCGCGTGCCGGAGGCCGCCCATGTCGGCGTCGCGCAGGCGGACCCTGGTTTGCGGGTGCAGGCGGATGCGGCCTTGCTGGAACAGGCGTTGGTGAACGTGCTGGACAACGCCGTGAAGTATGCCCCCTCCGGAGCGCAGCCCGTGGTGCGCGTTGCCGCCGAACGCGCCCAGGTCTGCATCGCCGTGGCCGACGAGGGCGTGGGCATCCCGCTGGCCGACATGCCGCATGTGTTCGACAGCTTCTACCGTGCGCGCCGGGGCGACCGGGTGGCGCCGGGCACCGGGCTGGGCCTGGCCATCGCCCGCGGCCTGGTGGAGGCAATGGGCGGCACCATCGAGGCTGTCAGCCCCCGCCCGGACCTGCCGCGCGACGGGTCGCCGGGGACCATCATCTCCCTCCGCCTGCCGGCGGCATGACGCTTCGATGAGGGGGGATTCATGAGGGTGTGTTTATGAGGGCGTGTTCATGACGACAGGCGCCCGCGTGCTGGTGGTGGATGACGAGCCGCAGATCCACCGCTTCCTGCGTCCGGCGCTGGACGCAGCCGGCTTCGCGGTCGAGCGGGCAGACACGGCGGCGGAGGGCCTGCGCCTGGCGGCCACCCGCGCGCCTGACCTGGTGCTGCTGGACCTTGGCCTGCCGGACCTGGACGGACAGGACGCCCTGGCCCGGCTGCGCGCGTTCAGCAAGGTTCCGGTCATCGTGCTGTCGGCGCGGGACCAGGAAGGCGAGAAGATCAAGGCGCTGGACAACGGCGCCGACGATTACGTGGAGAAGCCGTTCGGCGTGGGGGAGCTGCTGGCGCGCATCCGCACCGCCCTACGCCACGCGCGCGCGCAGGAGGGCGTGCCGGAGGTGTTCCGCGCCGCCGGGCTGCAGGTGGACCTGGCCCGCCGCCTAGTGACGGCCGCCGGCCAGCCGGTGCAGCTCAGCCCGCGCGAGTATGAATTGCTGAGCCTGCTGATCCGCAACGCCGGCCGGGTGATGACGCATCGGCAGTTGCTGACCGCCGTGTGGGGCACGGCGCATACAGGGGACGTGCAGTATCTGCGGGTGTATGTCGGCCACCTGCGCCAGAAGCTCGGCGAGGCCGGCCTGAACCTGATCACCACCGAGCCGGGGGTCGGCTACCGGATGGCGGAGGCCGGCTGACCTGGTTTTGTTCCTGCAAATCGGCCCTGAGCGTGACCAGCAAGGGTCGCCGTCATTGCGAGCCGCGCTTGCGGCGTGGCAATCCAGGTGGGCCAGCGTGGTCCTTCCGGCCCCTTTGCCGCGCCGAAGCCGGCTCGCAATGACGGGCAAGGTCGGGACGGGGTCGGTCGGGGTTAAGGGCGGCCGGTATTAGGCCCGGTGCTGCTGGGCTAGGAATTGTCGTCGCCTGCCGTTTTGCCGGCTCAAACGATGTCGCCCGCGCCCGCGCCGCCCTAATCTGCGCGTTGGGCTTCAAGGGACGCCATCCATGCCATCCATCGCTGCACCCTGGGTCGCAGCCTTAGCCATGCTCGCGCTGGCGCTGTTCTCGCCGGGCGTGCTCGGCGATGGCGACACGTTCTGGCACCTGGCGACCGGGGAGTGGATCATCGGCCATGGGGGGGTGCCGCGCGCCGACCCGTTCTCCCTGACCCACGCCGGCGCCGACTGGACTGCGCATGAGTGGCTGTCCGAGGTGTTCATGGCGGCGGCGCTGCGGGCCGGGGGATGGGGCGGCCTGCTGCTGCTGACCGCGGGCGCCGCGGCTGCCGCCTTCTTCCAGCTTGCCCGGCACCTGGGGCGGTGGCTGCCGGCGGGCGCGGTAATGCTGCTGGCGCTGCTCGCCGCCGCCTGCGCCAGCCCCGTGCTGCTGGCCCGGCCGCACATCCTGGCGCTGCCGTTCCTGGAGGCCTGGGTGGCCGGGCTGTTCATCGCCCGGAGCGTCGGGCGGGCGCCGTCCTGGGGCCTGCTGCCAGTGATGTGCCTCTGGGCCAACATGCACGGCGGCTTCATCATCGGGCTGCTGCTGGTCGTGCCGCTGGCGCTCGAGGCGGTGCTGGCGACGCCGTATGCCTGGCGGGACGTGCTGGCGCGCTGGGGCGGCTTCCTGTTGGCGGCCATTGCTGCCGCCTTGGTGACGCCGCATGGCTGGGCCGGGCTGCTATTCCCGTTCCAGGTGGTGGGGGCGTCGGACTGGTCGATGATCCAGGAGTGGCAGCCCCCCAACTTCGGCACCCTGCAGCCGCTGGAGCTGGTCCTGATGGCCGGCTTGTACTTCGCGCTGACCCGGGGGGCCAGGCTGCCGCCGGTCCGCCTGCTGATCCTGCTGGGCCTGCTGCACATGGCGCTGGGCCATGCGCGCTATCAATTGCTGGTCGGCATGATCGTGCCGCTGCTGCTGGCGGAGCCGCTGGGGACTGCCCTCCCGGCGGGGCGCGCCGGCGGCTGGCGGCGGTGGACGGAGCGGCGGATGCTGGCGGGCGGCCTGGGCCTGGCGGGCGGCTTGGCCGCGCTGCGGCTGCTGCTGCCGGCCGGGCCAGAGGACGGCGGCGCGTTTCCGGCGGCGGCCCTGGCCCATGTGCCCGCGGCCCTGGCGGCGCAGCCGGTGTTCAATGAGTACTCGTTCGGCGGCTACCTCATCTATGCCCATGTGCGCCCGTTGATCGACGGCCGGGCGGACATGTACGGCTTGCCGTTCGTGCACGAATACATGGCGATGGCGGCAAGCCCGGCGGCGCTGGACAAGGCATTCCAGACCTACGGCATCCGCTGGACCCTGCTGGCACCCGGCAACTCGGCGGTCGCGTTGCTGGACGCCATGCCGGGGTGGTGCCGGCTGTATGCGGACAAGCTGGCGGTGGTCCATGCGACGTCATGCCCAGCCCCGAACATCGTGTCCAGCCTCGAGCATCCTGTGCGGTGAACGGCGCTCCGTCGTGCTGGTCACCACGGTGGCGGCGAACGCGGTGTCGCTCAAGCTGGTCAAGCACGCGGGGCTGCTGATATTGAAGCGGGTGGCGGAGGCGGGGATCGGGGTGACGCTGGACGCCGAAGGCATCCGGGCCTACGTACGGACGTAGCTTCTCCCTCTCCCTCCGGGAGAGGGCCGGGGTGAGGGGGCAGGCAAGCGCTGACCTCGCCTGCAATGGGAGCCGTTCCGAAACGGGCCAAGGCCGCGCTGCAAGACCCCCTCACCCCGGCCCTCTCCCGGAGGGAGAGGGAGAAGGAGGGGAGCTGGGATGCTTTACTGCGTAGAAATGGATGTGCGCGTGCCACGGGACATGGACCCGGCCGTGTTCGACCGCCTCAAGGCCGAGGAGAAGGCCCGCGCCGCCGACCTGCAGCGCTCGGGCAAGTGGCGGCACCTGTGGCGCGTGGCCGGGCGCTATGCCAACATCAGCATCTTCGACGTCGCCAGCCATGACGAGCTGCACGCTATCCTGTCCACCCTCCCGCTGTTCCCCTTCATGGACATCAGCGTAACGCCGCTGGCGCAGCATCCCTCGGCCATCGGGCCGGAGTGACCGCCGCCTTGACGCCCCGGCGCTGATGCCGGCGCTCTTCGTCGGCATCTGGGCGACCGGGTTCCTGGTCGCCCGGCTGGTGGCCCAGCACGCGGACCCGCTGACGTTCCTGTCGGTCCGCATGGTGCTGAGCGCCCTGGCGTTCGCCGGGCTAGCCGCCGCAGCCGGGGCGCCCTGGCCACATGGCGTGCGAGGCTGGCGGGATGCGCTGGTGGCCGGCGTGCTATTGCAGGGCGTCTACCTCGCCGGGGTGTTCTGGTCGGTGCGGCACGGCTTGCCCGCGGGCATCTCGGCGCTGATCACCGGGTTGCAGCCGCTGCTGACGGCGATGCTGGCCCTGCCGCTGTTGGGCGAGCGGGTGGGGCCGCGCCGCTGGGCGGGCATCGCGCTTGGCTTTGGCGGTGCGCTGCTGGTGCTGCAGCCGCAACTGCGGGCGGTGTCGGGGGTGGGGCTGCTGCCCGCGCTGGCCAGCGCGGCCGCGATGGTGGGGATCACGCTGGGCACGATCTGGCAAAAGCGCACCGGCGCGGCGGCGGACCTGCGGACCAACGCCGCCGTGCAGTTCATCGGCGCCGCCGCCGTCATCGCCCCAGTGGCGGCGCTGACCGAGGCCGGGCGGTTCGATGCCTCCTGGCAGGCATGGGCCGGGCTGGCGTGGGCGGTGTGCGGGCTGTCGCTCGGCGCGATCTCGCTGCTGCTGGTGCTGATCCGGCGGGGGGCGGTGGCCGGGGTGGCGTCGCTGTTCTACCTGGTGCCGCCGGTGGTGGCGGTGCTGGCCTTCATCTTGTTCGGCGAGCGGCTGGTGCCGGTGCAGGGGTTCGGCATGGTGGTCGCAGTGGCAGGAGTTGCCCTGGCGAGCCGTGGAGCCAGCCGTGAGTCCAGCCCGCCGGTCAGCCGGAAGTAGCTACCGCGATGCCAAGCTGTGCATCCGGAACTGCGGCTCCGGCAGGCGTGGCCCAGCTGCCCGGCATTCCGGGTCGGCCTGCGCGCAGTGCTCCATCGAGAACGGCCAGGTCTGGCCGACCGACTGCGACAGTTCGGACGTGATGGTTCGGACGACCGGCGCCGCCACCAAGGCCAGGATCAGGGCCATCGCGACCTGCGTCACGCTGGCGGGCGTCACGCTGGCCGGCACCACCTTGGCGGGCAGTCTGGCATACGGCATCTGCTTGCTCCTTGCGGCTGGACTCATGGCTTGGACCGGAATGGCCCCGGCCATCAGGCGCACGCCAGGCATCCCACCAGGGGAAGCTCGGCGGTCAGCAGGCACTGGTGGCCAAGCTGGCGGGCATGGATTGCCTGGAAGCCATGCATCTGCAGGGCGTTGCGGGCGTGGCGGACCAGGCTTGGGGAGGGCAGCCCCGCAAAGCGCAGGATGACGCTGCCCAGCGGCGCCAGCACGCGCCGGGCCTTCACCAGCCCGGCATCGACGCAGTCCACCGACGCCACGGCCGGAAGGATCGCCAGGTCCGCCATCCCGGCCTTCGGGCGGTCGAGCAGGCGGATGGCGGCGGCGCTGGCGCAGTCGAGGCGGACGAGGGCGCAGAGCAGCTCCAGGGTTTCCGGCCCGATCAGCACGACCCGGGTGTCATGAGCGATATCGGCGAATTGCAGCAGCGCCGCATCGGCGGACAAGCCGATGCGGTGGACGCCGCCCCAAGCCTGCGTGAGGGTCTGAGCCTGCGTGAGAGTCTGGGCAGCGTTGGATTGGTGGTGACGCAAGGAGGACGCTCCTGTTGACGGATGCAGCCCCGGCGTGGGTCTGCGCCTGGTGGCGCGGAACATTCGCTGTGCGGCGGGGCATCCAGAATATGCGCCGATCCCGCTCAACGGTTGATGCGTGTTTGGGCTACGGCGCATAAAGGCGGCGTAATGCCGGAGAGGCGCAGCGCAATAGTTTTCCAGGTCCCTTTCACCCTGCGCCCGGTGGCGGACATCGAACCGTGGGGCAAGCCCGGCGACCGCTTCCTAAGCTGGTTCGCGCTGACGGATGGCGCCTACTGCATCGAGACCCCGGCTGGCCGGCTGCTCGAATACGCCTTGGGAGACCCGCCGGAACATTGGGTGACGTACCAGGTCGTCCGGCTTTTCGAGGGCTTCCTTGAGATATGGCCCCATGTCGCCGAAGTCGTTCCGGGCGACATGTCAGCCCGCTTCTTGGCCTGGCACGGCACCGACGCCTACGCACAGGCGTCGAACGGCTGGGAACTTGATCCGTTGGATACCTTTGATAAGGCAAGTTGGTGGTGGCAGGAGCGTTGCCTCGACTTCAGCTACTTGTCCTCGAAGCCGGGGTTGTACTTCTGGCGCGGCGAAACCGAAATCCACCTGGTCTGGGACGCGCCGGATAGAACCGAGGATGGCCCGGTCTGGGCCGTGCAGCGCCTGCGGCTGACGCTGCCGTTCGACGTGTTACGGGATGGTGTCGCCGCGTTCTGGCAGGCCTTGCTGGACGCGATGGCGGAGCGGGTCGCAGCCATCCAGCGCGACGGCTGGACACGCACGGATTGCACTCTCGATGTCGCGGGCCTGCTGGATGATCAAAGGGTGCGCGCGACCTGGCCCGCCGCCGCCCTTCGCGCCTCGCGGCCAACCGATTGGGATCTGGTGCGCCGCAGCCTGGACCGGTTGGGGGCCGGTTGAGGGATCGCGTCCTGTGGTGGCCGCTGCTGGCGGCCGCCCTGGCGGTGGGCGTGCCGGCGGGGCTGAGTGGCTATGGGATCGGCGAGGCCTTTCCATTGCCGGCGACTTGGCTGCTCGGCGCCCTGGCGGTGGTTTTGCTGGGGATCGTGTTCGCTGGTGCGCTGGCATGGTGCCTGCTGCGCCGCCGGTGGCGGCAGGCTGCGTCCTATGGCGTCGTGATCCTGGCCTATGCCGCCCTTGGTCCCCCGCCATTCAGCCGCGCGCAGTCCATGCAGCAGGAACGGCTGGGCAACCTCCTCCGGTTCCTGGCCTCCTATCCCGTAGTGGCCCGGCCGATGCGGACCCAGCCGCCAGGGGCCGACGGCCTGGTGCGGCGGCCCTGGGGCACCCGAGGGTTTGCCGGCATGGAAAACGACGCCTACCTGGTATTCGATCCGGTGGGGCGGTTCTCGGCGGCGGCGCAGGGGGCGCATCCGAATGGCGATTTTGGGCTGGCCTGCCCCATCGTGGACGTGCAGCCGATGGTGCTGTCCTGGGTGATCCTGACGACATACAATTGCACGCTGCCCTGATGGCGGCAGGGTGGGGCTTGGCGGACTGCCGGGCCAGCTACGGCGGCGCCACCCGGTCCAGGAAGTCCAGCACGCCAGCCAGGTGATCATCCCACCGCGGCGCCCGCCACTCCAGCAGCCGCGCCTGCTGCGCCCCGCGCCGGGGACTACCCGGCGCGGCATAGTCGGTGATGGCCGCCATCCACCCGAGTCCGTCCAGGGGGTCCAAGTACTCCGCCACTTCGCCGCCGACCTCCCGCAACGCCGGCAGGTCGCTGCAGAGCGCAGGCACTCCGGCGGCCAGGGCCTCGGCCAGGGGCAGGCCGTAGCCCTCGGCGAACGACGGCAGCAGCAGCGCGCGGGCGCCCTGCAGCAACGCCCCGGTCTGCCGGTCCGACAGGTCCGTCCGCTCCTCCACCACGCCGTGCAGGGCGGCGCAGCGTTCGATCATGTCTACCACCTGCTCGTTCTCCCAGCCGCGGCGGCCGACCAGCACCAGGTGCGGCGCGTCGGGACCGTGCTGCTCCACCAGGCGGCGCCACAGGTGCAGCGGCAGCAGGTGGTTCTTGCGCGGCTCGATGGTGCCGAGGAACACGAAGTACGGGTGGCCCGGCGGTTCCGCCGCCACGGCCGCCGGCGGGTCGATGCCCAGCGGCGCCACCAGCACCGGCGTTCCCCGGCCAGCGCGGTCCAGCCAGGGCTGCAACGACCCGGCGGTGGCGGCGCTGTTCACCAGCACGCCGTCGGCCAGCGCCGCCACGGTCTCGATGCGGCGCTGGTGCCGGGCCGGCTCGACCGGGCGGGCGTATTCCGGGAACTCCATCGGGATCAGGTCGTGCACCATGCAGACGAACGACGCGCCATACCGCCGCATCACGTCGGCGATCACCGCCGGGCGGTCGAGGTGGTGGTGCGACATCAGCAAGTAGGTGCTGCGGCCCGCCTGGCGCGGCGTGCCGGGCGCGAACTGCCCGCGCAGGAACGCCGTGCCCAGCAACGCGCGGGCGGCGCGGCGCACGGTGTCCGCGCCCACGTCGCCGTCCCGCCACCGCCGGCCCGCCACGTCCAGGAAGTGCCGGACCTCCGGCATGGGCAGCCGCCCGAACCGTCCCAGAGGATGCAGGGCGGCGAACTCCAGCCGCTCCGGGCAGTGCGCCAGCAATCCCTCGGCATAGGCCAGCTCGACCCGGTCGATGCCGGTCGGCACGGCGTGGGATGCACGGGACAGGGTGCGGGACAGGTCGAGGATCAGGCGGTGGGTCAACCCGCCCCTTGTAGCGCCCCGGCAAGGATGCCGCCAAGCTGGTCGGCGGAGGTGTCCAGCCGCCCGCCCGCAGCCTGGCCGACGCCCCAGATCACGTAGTCGGTGCGGCGGTCCCGCATGTGCAGCGCCGCGAGCGCGCCGGGCAGGCTGGGCTGGTGGTCGCCATACAGCCCGAGCCAGCCCTCGCCGGCCTCCTGCAGCACCGCGGTCAGCGCCGGGATCATCCGGTCGGTGCCCTGCATGGCGGCCAGCCAGCCCGCGAGCGGTCCCGCCTCCGCCACGTCCCGCAGCTCCGGCGGCAGGGCGCCGGCGCCGGCGCCGGTCCAGGGGCCGTGCCCGTCCATGGTGATGATGAAGACGAACACCCGCGGCCCCAGCGTCCGCACCAGGTCCGCCGCCACGCCGGACAGCTCGGCGTCGCTGGCGTAATGGCCTTGGAGCTGGCGGGGGAACGCCTCCGGTCCGACGAAATGGTCGAAGCCCAGGCGGGGCAGCACCTTGCGGCGGCTGTAGAACCCGGGATCGAAGGGGTGGACGACCACGGTCGTGTAGCCTGCCGCCTTCGCCGCCCAGGCGATGCTGGGCAGCCCGCCCTGGGCGAAGGCCTCATAGGGGTTGAACCGGTCCAGCCCCACCGCCGGCTCGGTCACGCCGGTCAGCACGGCGAACTCGGTGCGGACGGTGTTGGCGCCCCAGCACGGCACCTGCAGCGCGCCGTGCAGGGTGGCCTGCCGCCGCAGCGCGTTGAAGTGGGGCAGGGCGCCGGCCAGCGCGGGGTGCAGCCGGGCGGCATCCATGAAGGACTCGGCCTGCACCAGCACGACGGGTCCGGCGGAGGCGGGCCATAGCGGCGCCGGGCGGGCCTTCGCCGCCGCGACCCGGCTGGGCCGCTCCGCCGCGGCCAGGGTTGCGTGCACCACCAGCGAGGCTAGCGGCCCCAGTCGGCGCGCGTCCTGCTCCGGGTCCCGGCTGGGCCGCAGGCGCCCATACACCGTGGCCAGCCGGTGCACGGCGGGGCGCAGCGCCGGCAGCACGAAGCCGGCACGGGCGGCGATCCCCGCCAGCAGCAGCGCGGCCGCCGCAGCCGGCCAGGACCGGCGCCACAGCGGCGGCTCCGCCCAGGTCAGCGCACCGCCCACCAGCAGCAGCAGCGCGGCGGCGGCCAGCACGAGACCGGTGCCGGCGAAGGGCAGATAGAGCTGCGGATGACGCACGACCTCCGGCAGCTCCGCCCGGTCGGAGAAGTTGACGGGTTCGTGCAGCACCTCGCGCTTCACCTCGTCGGTCAGGCGCAGGCCCAGCGCGGTGGCGCCCAGGACCACGCCGGACAGCACCGGGCGCGCGGTGCCGGCCAGCATGAGGCCAAAGCCGGCGGCCATCGGCAGGGCGTCCAGCGCCGTGGCCAGGGGCGGGGCCTGCACGAACCTGGCGCCCACGCCCGCACGCAGGAACAGCCAAGCCGAGGCGCACAGCACAACGCCGCCAATCAGGGTCAGCAAGGCCGCTGCCTGCCGCTGCCCCCTCTCCCTCCGGGAGAGGGCTGGGGTGAGGGGGGCTTGGGACGCCGCCGCCCAATCGAGACCAGGCTCTGATGGCGCGCCCGGTCCGCCGCTCCGCAGCAAGACCCTCTCACCCCAGCCCTCTCCCGGGGGGAGAGGGGGCAGGAAGCGTTCACCGGCCGGGCTCGATGTGGAACCGCACGCCGCGCAGGATGCGGTCCCCGGCCCAGGCCGGGATCAGGTCGGCCAGCACCAGTTCCACCGCCAGCATCCGCGGCGCCACGATCCGCGCCGCCCGGCGGTCCAGCCCGCGCCGCACCGCCGCCACCATGCGCGGCAGGCTCATCATCCCGGGCTTCGGCCCCTTGAACCGGTCCGTCATCGGCGTGTCGAAGAAGCCCGGCACCACCACGCTCACCGCCACGCCCCGCGGCCCCAGCAACGCCCGCAAACCCTCGCCATAGGCGCGTACTCCCGCCTTGCTGGCGCTGTAGGCCGGGCAGTACGGCGAACCACGCAGCCCCGCCACCGAGGACACCACCGCCACATGCCCGCGCCCACGCGCCAGCAGCCGGGGCAGCAGCGGCTCCACGGTGTGCATCGCCCCCAACAGGTTGGCGCGCACCTGCATGCCCGCCAGCGCCACGCCTTCCGGCCTGCCATCCGGGTGCGTCCCCGCCGAAACCCCGGCGCAGGCCAGCACCAGATCGACCGGCGCCGCATCGTCCGCCGCCAGCAGCCAGGCCGCGACAGCCTCCGCATCGGTCACGTCCACCGCCTGCGCATGCACCGCCGCGCCCCGGTCCCGGCACCGGGCCGCCACGCCCTCCAGCCGCGTCATGTCGCGCCCGGCAAGCCACAGCGTCGCACCTGGCGCGGCGTAGCTTTCGGCCAGTCCTGCACCCAACCCACTCGACGCGCCGGTGACGGCAATGGAGGACGGACGCGCCGCAGCCGTCATCCCTTCGCGGCAACGAGCATCGCATCCGCCGTCCGCGCCGTCCGCGCCGCCCCGGATGCCATGGCCCGCAGCCCCGGCCGGGTTGCACCCTCCAGCCGGCCCACGGCGGCATCGACCAGCAGGCGCAACCCTTCATCGCTGAAGAACCCGCCGCGGATCATGCAGCGGTGCACCAGCACCCGGCGCAGCGCGTCGAACACCTGGGGGTCAGGCGCGACCGGATCGGCCCAGAAGCGGTCCAGGCCATCCTGGTGGGTAACGCCGGGGATGTCGTACACAGCCTGGCCCAGGCTGATCGTCGGCACGCCGCGCGCTGCGGACAGCGTTCCGGTCGTGCTGTTGACGGTGACGACGCCGCGCGCCGCACGCACCAGCAGGTCGATGTTGCCGTCCTCGATGAACATCACGCGGCGATCCAGCCCCAGTCCGGCCGCGATCTCCGCCGTCACCGCCCGCCAGTCCCGCAGGCCGTTGTCCAACGGGTGCCCCTTCACGATCAGGTCCAGCCCTGCCGGGGCATGGCGCGCGAACGAGGCCAGGACTTCCCGGATCGCTGCCTCGATCCCGGGATAGGGCGAGTGCATCCTGATCTGGTAGTCGCAGTCCAGTTGCAGCGGGAACACCATGAAGGGTCGCCCGGTGCGCTCCAGCCGGCTGCGGACGGCGTTGGACCGGCGCCGGGCCGCCTTGCTCCCGGCCAGGCGGCGCAGCCAGCCGGCATACTCCACCATCGCGTGCCAGGGCCGGTGGGTGCGGTAGCCCGGGAACAGCGGGCGCAGCGCGATGGCGGTCAGGTTGTAGGCCAAGTCCTCCCGCGCCCGGCGGCTGAAGCTGGTGGCCACGCCCTGCGACGCGTCGGCCGGCGGCGGCAGGGCGGCGGCGGCGTCCAGGTAGTACCGCGGGTCGCGCGGCAGGCTGGACAGGCCGTTGACGCCGCCGACCTCCAGCGTCACCCAGTCGGGGCGCATGTAGCCCTCCTCGAACACATGCACCTGCACCAGCCGTTGCGCGGCCAGGGCGCGGGCGGCCTGGTGCAGCGGCCGGCAGTCGCCGAACAGCACGATGTCGGTGATGCCGCGGCGCTCCAGCAGCGCCTCCAGGTAGGCGGGCCAGCCGGCCAGGCCGCCGCGGTAGTTGACCGCGCCGGGCCGCCGCCAGAACAGCCAGTCGCCGCCGTGGAAGTTGACGCGGTGGACGCCGTGGCCGCGGGCCGCCAATGCATCGCCCAGGTGGCGGAAGAACGGGCCGGCCAGGCCTTGAAGAAACAGGAACTGCCGGGCGGACGCTTGCATCATCGCTTTGTCCTCTTTGGCGTCATCTTGGCCATCCAGCCTGCCACCGCTCCCTGCACCCGCCGCAGCCGCACCAGCGGGCTGACCGGCCAGAGACCCGGGCAGGCCAGCCGGTCCAGCAGCACCTCAGCCGGGCAGGGCAGGCCCGTCACCGGGTCCAGGTAACGCGGATACATCAGCAGCACGCCCGCCGCTAGTTCATGCAGGGTCAACTCTCTGTTGCGGCGCAGCAACGGTGCCATGTCCCGCGTCAGCCCCCACCCGGCATAGAAGGGCTGGCCCCAGCAGGTGACCGCCCGGCCGCGCAGCAGCGCCTCGAACCCGGTCAGCGACGTCAAGGTGTGAACCTCCGGCACGGCGGCGATCAGCGCGGCCATCGGCACGCCGCGCACGAGCTGGTCAGCATATTCAACGGCTTGCGCGTCTGGAATGGCGCCGCTGCGGTGGCCGGCGTCCACGTCGGGGTGCGGCTTATAAAGGATGTGGGCGTCCGGCGCGGCCTGCCGCACTGCCTGCAGCAGCGCCAGGTTGCCCCGCACGGCCCCGCCGCCGAGCCGCACCGAGAGGTCGTCCCCGACCTGGCCCGGCACCAGGATCACCCGTCCTGCGGGCAAGCGTGGCAGCGGCGCAACCCCAACATTATATTTCGTAACACCGGTCCGGACCAGCCGGTCCACCACCGCTGCGGCCCGGTCGAGCAGCGCCCGGTCGAAACTCATCGTCGCGAGCATGGTCTCCAGGTCGCTCGGCCGGCTTGGGTCGTAGTAGATGCCCGTGCCATCGACGATGATGCTGCAGGGCGGCAAGAAGTCGCTGCCCAGGCCGACGGAGCGCAGGAAACCGTCCTCCACCTGCAGCACCGGCGCGCCGGCCTCCCGAAGCCCCTCCGGCATCCGCGATGCCCAGGCGGCCACCGCCCCGCCCGTTCGGCGCGCGGCGGCCAGGGCGGGGGCGCCCTGCGGCGGCGCGCGAACGCCGGTGTGCAGGAAGGCGCCGATCCGCTGGCGTTTCCAGAACTGCATTCCCACGCAGCCGGCGATGCCGCGGTTGGCGTCGCACAGCCGCCGCCATTCGGCCGCGATGTCCAGCGCCGACTCGAAGCTGGCCGGCTGCCCGGTGAAGGGGTCGCCGTAGGCCGCGCCGGTCAGCAACCCGGCGGCGGCGACCTGCGCCGGGCTGCGCGTGGCGGCGCGGGGCGGCACGGCAGGCCCGTCCTCCGTCACGCCCCAGCCGGTGAACCAGGCTGGTGCATGGGCGTGCACGGTGCGGCCAGCCAGCAGGCCCAGCAGGCCCAGCGCGTCGTTGCCGGCCACATGCACCTCGTCGGCCAGGTCGAGCAGCGGCCAAGGATCAGCCGGGCCATGCAGCACCCGGCACCCAGCGGCGCGCGCGGCTGCTGCAAGCCGGCCGGGCGGTGCGACGACCACGGTCCCCCCCGCCGCGCGCCGCGCCAGCACCGCGGCCAGCATCGCAAGGTCCCGCCCGGGATCACCGGAGGCCTGCACCACGGCAAGGCCAGTCCCGGGCCGGGCCAGCACCGCATCCGGCGGGTCGGCCCATGCGGTGCCGCCGACGCGGTGGCGGACCATCATCGCCGCCCCGGCCGCGGCCCGCCGCAGCAGCGCCGGGTCATCCGGCCCCGCCCACAGCGCCACCTCCGCCGAACCCGGCGTCGGCGTTCCGGCTGACCAGCCCCCGGCCACCGTCCCGCTCAGCCAGGGCGGGTCGGGCAGGAAGCGCGGAGTCTGCAACGGCCCCATGACGAAGTGCAACAGCGGGCGGGCATCGCGCGGCATCCGGGCACCGTCCGGGCCGGCCATCAACCGGCACGTGGCGCCGTCCGCCAGCGCCAGCCCCAGCCCGGGCAGCAGGGCGGCGACATGCGGGGGATGCCGGCCCACCAGGCAAACCGGCGTTGCCGCCCGTCCTGCCGGGCCTGTGGCATCAGGGCCGGTCATGGCGGATCGGCGGTTTGGCAAGGGTGGCAATGGCCGCAAGCTGGAGGGTTCCCGACATCTTTGCGCCACGAAGGCCTCTGATGTATGCCGCCGGGGTGTGCTGCAACGCAACAGACTCGACCAAACTGTACAACAGTGGCCATCCCGTGTTGCCCACCGGACACGCCGGACGCTATAGCGGAAATTTACGCCACCTATCGCCCGGAGTCGGCCGCCACGCGGCAGCCTGCACCCCACCTGGGCCGACCCCGGCGCCGCCGGACCGGAGTGCTACATTGGACGGCAGCGTTAAAGCGAACACCGAGTATCTGGCCGCCCTGCAACCCATCGCCATCATCGGCGCCGCCTGCCGCCTGCCGGGCGCCGGCGACCTGAACGGATTCGCCGACCTGCTGGCCGCCGGCCGCGACGCCGTAACGGAAATCCCGGACGGCCGCTGGACCAAGTCCGCCTTCTTCCACCCCGCGCGGGACCAGCGCGGCAAGGCCTACACCTTCGCCGCCGGCGTGCTGGGCGCGGTGGACGGGTTCGACGCCGGGTTCTTCGGCATCTCGCCGCGGGAGGCCGCGCAGACGGACCCACAGCAGCGCCTGCTGCTGGAGCTGGCGCACGAGGCCCTGGAGGACGCCGGGCTGGACGCCGGGCGGCTGGCTGGGATGGCGGTCGGGGTCTATGTCGGCGGGTCCGCCTGGGACTACACGACGCTGCACGCGGGCGACTACGCGGTGATGGACGCCTACTCGATGACGGGCGCGACGCTGTGCTCCTTGTCCAACCGGATCAGCTACGCCTTCGACCTGCGGGGGCCGAGTTTCACCGTCGATACCGCGTGCTCCTCCTCGCTGGTGGCGCTGCACCAGGCGTGTGAGGCGATTCGCGCCGGGCAGGCGCCGATGGCGCTGGTGGGCGGCGTGAACCTGCTGCTGTCGCCGCAAAGCTTCGTGGGCTTCTGCGCCGCCTCGATGCTGTCGCCGCGCGGTCGGTGCCATGCGTTCGATGCGCGGGCGGACGGATATGTCCGGGCCGAGGGCGGCGGCATGATCTTGCTGAAGCCGCTGCGCGCCGCGTTGGCCGATGGCGACACCGTGCATGCCGTGGTGCGCGGGACGGGCGTGAACTCGGACGGGAGGACCAACGGCTTCTCGCTGCCCAACCCGGAGGCGCAATCCGCCCTGTTGCGCGCCGTCTATGGCCGCTTCGGCATCGATCCGGACGACCTGGACTACGTGGAGGCGCACGGCACCGGCACCCCAGCCGGCGACCCGATCGAGGCAGCCGCCTTGGGTGAGGCGCTGGGCCAGCGCCGGGCGCAGCCGCTGCCGATCGGGTCGGTGAAGACCAACATCGGCCACCTGGAGGCCGCAAGCGGCATGGCCGGGCTGCTGAAGGCCGTGCTGGCGTTCCGCTCCGGCAGGGTGCCGGGATCGCTGCATTGCGAGACGCCGAACCCCGCCATCCCGTTCGGCGCCCTGAACCTTGTCCTGAACCCGGACGGGCTGGCCCTGCCGGGCGCAGGTGGGGGCCGGCCGGCGATGATCGGCGTCAACAGCTTCGGCTTTGGCGGCACCAACGCCCATGCGGTGCTGGAGGCTCCCCCGGCCGAGGCTCCCGCGCCCGAGGCAACATTGGCCGGCAAGCTGCAGCACGACGGCCGCGGCGCGTCGGTTCTGCTGCCCGCCGGCGGCGCATGCCCGGCCGGCGCCGCGGGTGCGGCCCTGCCGCCTCTGCTGCTGTCCGCGCGCTCCGGCGGCGCGTTGCGCGGGCTGGCCATGGCCTGGCGCGACCTGCTGGATGATGGGGAGGCCGACGCCGCCCTGATCCGCGGCGCGGCGCTCGGGCGGGAGCACTACAAGCTGCGCCTGACCGTCACCGGCGCCACCACGGCAGAGCTGGGCGCGGGGCTGCGCGCCTACCTTGCGGAGCAGGCGACCCATGCGGTGGCGGCCGATACGGCGGTGAGCGGGCGCGTGGCGTTCGTGTTCTCCGGCAACGGCAGCCAGTGGGCCGGCATGGCGGCGGACGCCACTGCGCGCAGCCCGGCATTCCGTGCGGCGCTGGCCACGGTGGATTCGGCGCTGCGGGGTCCCTTGGGCTGGTCCGTGCAGGCGCGGCTCACCGAGGCTGGGACGCCAGGCGCGTCCGGGCCAATCGAGTCGATGCGCGACACCTCGGTCGCGCAGCCCCTGCTGTTCGCGATCCAGGTGGCGACCGTCATGGCGCTGCGGATGGCTGGCGTGCAGCCGGACGCCTGCATGGGCCACAGCGTCGGCGAGGTCGCGGCGGCATGGGCGGCTGGGGCGCTGACCCTGGACCAGGCCGCCCGGGTGATCGCGGTCCGCAGCCGCCTGCAGGCGCGCACGGCAGGCGAGGGCGGGATGGCCGTGCTGGGCCTGGATGCCAAGGCCGCCGCCGCGGCGCTGGCCGGCCTGCCGGGGCGGATCGAGGTCGCCGCCAGCAACAGCCGGGGCGCCACCACCGTCGCCGGCCCGCAGGAGGCGCTGGCCAGCCTGGCGGCGGAGGCGGCGGAGCGCGGCTGGGCCTATACTGCGCTGGACCTGGACTATGCCTTCCACAGCCGTGCCATGGACGCCATCCAGGCCCCGCTGGCGGCGGAACTGGCGGGCCTGGCGCCCAGCCCGGCCAGCCTGCCCTACATCTCGACCGTGACGGGCGGCCCGGCCGACGGCACCACGCTGGACGCGGACTACTGGTGGCAGAACGTCCGTGCGCCCGTGCGCTTTGCCGAGGCGGCGGCGCACCTCGTCGCCTCGGGCGTGCGCATCTTCATCGAGGTCGGGCCGCAGCCGGTGCTGCAAGCCTACCTGCACGACGCGCTATTGGCCGAGGACGCCATTGGCCGGGTGCTGCCGACCCTGTCGCGCCGCGCCGCGTCCGGCGACCCCATCCTGCTGACCGCCGGGCGCGCCCATGCGGCGGGGTGCGATATCCGCCGCGCGCCGGCCTTCGCCGGGCCACGCCGCCTGGCCGGGCTGCCCGCCTATCCCTGGCAGCGCGAGAGGCACTGGCTGAGCCGTACGACCGAGGCGGTCGCGGTGGTGGAGGCGCCGAGCGAACACCCCCTGCTTGGCATCCGCTGCGGCGCGGAGCCGGTCGAGTGGCGCAGCCACCTGGGCACCGCCCTGCAGCCCTGGCTGGCGGACCATGTGGTGGGCGGAGCCGTCGTCGCCCCTGCCGCCGCCCTGGCCGAGATGGCGCTGGCCGCCGCGCGCGCCCGCCATCCCGGGGCCGCCGCGCTGGAGGTGCTGGACCTGGAGATCAACCGCCCCCTGGTGTTCGAGCATGGGGCGTTGCGCGAGGTCCGCCTGCGGGTGGGAACCGCCAATGGCGGGTTCGAGATCGCATCCCGTCCGCGCTTATCGGACGAGCCCTGGACCGTGCACGCCGCGGGACGGCTGGGCGCCGCCGATGCGGCAGCCCCGGCACGCGATGCGCCGCCTGCCGAGAGGATTGAACGCACGCTGGACGGCGCTGCGCTGTATGGCATGGCAGCCAGCCTGGGCCTGGCCTACGGGGCCGCGTTCCAGGTCGTGTCGGATGTCGGGATCGGCCGTGGCACGGCGCTGGTCCGCTTCGTGCCGCAGGCGGCGCCCAGCTTGGCCTCCAGCTTGGGCAACGCCGCGTTCCTGGTGTCGCCACCCGTGATGGACGGCGCGCTGCAGGGCTTGCTGGCATTGGCGGCGGGGCTGCTGGGCGACGGCGACGGGGTGCTGCCGTGGCGCTTCGGCCGGGTGCGGCTGCTGCGTCCGGCGGGCGTCGTGCCGGCGGCGGCGCGGCTGCGGGTGACGCGAGTTGGTCCACGCTCGGTCCGCGCCGACATCGCATTGCTGGATGCCGCCGGGCAGGTTGCGGTCGAGCTGCTGGACTGCTGGTTCGTGCGCGTTGCGCTGAGCCGGGCGGCGACCGAGGACCGGCTGTTTCACACGGCCCTGGTTCCCAGCCTACTGACGCCGGACCTGGCGCCACCGGGCCTGGCCGGCACCGCGCCCGAGGCCGGAAGCATCCTGGGCGAGGACGATGGCGAGGCGGGGGAGGCCGGCATCCTGGCCGACGCCTTCGCCGCCGTGGCTGCCGCTGGCGTCCTGCGGCGCCTGTTGCCGGACCCTGCGGCCGCGTTCACGGTCGGCGGTCTGATCGAGGACGGCGTGGTCGCCGCAGCGGCGCGCGACCGGCTGGAGGAGGTCTTGGGTTGGCTGGCCGGGGATGGGCTGGCGTCGGTGCAGGACGGCATCTGGACCGTGCTCGACGACGAAATCGCCGCCGATGACGTGCTGCGGACCCTGCTGTTCGACCAGCCGCGCGCCGTGGCCGACGCTGCGCTGCTGTCCCTGGCGGCCGAGCGGTTGGAGGCGGTCCTGCGCGGCGTCCCGGCTGCCGCGCCTGCCCCGGCGCTGCTGGACGGGATGCTGCACGGCGCCCCGGCCGCCGCCGCCGCGGCCGATGCGCTGCTGGACGCGGTGGGTCGCCTGGCCGCCGGCTGGCCCGCGGGACGGCCGCTCCGCATCCTGGAGGTCGGCGCCCGCCGGGGCACCTTCACCCGCCAGTTGCTGCGCCGGTTAGACGCAGCGGCGGTGCACGTCCGGCTGGACGCCGCCACGACGGCGGAGGACTTGCCGGCGCTGGGTGGTGCGCTGGCTGGCTGGCCTAGGGCCGCGGCTTGCCTCTGGCAGCCCGGCGCAGGACGTGCGCCGTATGACGTGATCGTGGGCTTCCTTCCCCTCGCGCTGGGCGCGCTGGACCCGGCGGCGCTGCATGACCTGGCGGTCCTGGCCCCAGGCGGCCTGGTGCTGCTGGCCGAACCCGGTCCCAGCCGCGCCTGGAGCCTGGTGCAGCCCGCCGCCCCCTTGCGGGAAGGCCGTGCCTGGACCCGCGCTCTGGCCGCCGCCGGGCTGATGGATGCGGCCGCGCGGCCCGTTGCGGCAAGCTGGCCCGCGACCCTGTTGCTGGCGCGCGTGGCGCCGGTCCCGGCATTGCCGGCCGCAGCGCCAGCGGCTGTCGCCGTTCTGGCCCGGCCCGCGGACGCCATGGCCGATGCGGTCTGCTCGGAGCTGGCGGCGCGCGGCATGCGTGTCGCCCGCGCCGCGCCGGAGCGGGCGCCGGCCCTGCTGTCCGGGTGGGCGCGCAAGCCCGGCACGATGCCCGGCCGGGTCGTGCTGGTGGCGGAGGGCGCGTTGCCGGACTGGCTGGACCTGCTGGCCCAGGTCGGACAGGTGGTGACCAGCAGCGCCATCACGGTGCTGGTTTCCAGCGCCGCGGCGGCTGACCCGCTCGCCGCCGCCCTGACCGGCGTGCGCCGGGTGATGGCGAACGAGATGCCGGACGTGCGTTGCCGCCTCGTGCGCCTGGACGCCGCGGCGGCCGGGACTGCCGCGGATGAGGTGCTGCATCCGGACGGGGAGGACGAGGTCACCTGGCTCCCCGCAGGCCGCATGGCGCCCCGCCTGCGCCGCGGCCTGGCCCGCAGGGAAGCGCCCGCCGCGCCCAGCCTGCGCCTGTTGGTCGAGCGGCCGGGCCTGTTGGACAGCCTGCGCTGGGCCTCGGCGCTGCCAGAGCGGCCCGGCCCCGGCCAGGTCGCAATCGACGTCCGCGCGGCCGGGCTCAACTTTCGCGACGTGATGTGGGCCATGGGGCTGCTGCCAGACGAGGCGCTGCTGGACGGCTTCGCCGGGCCGACCATCGGCTTGGAATGCTCTGGCGTGGTGGCGGCGGTGGGGAAGGGCGTGACCGCCTTCGCCCCCGGCGACCGCGTGATGGCCTTCGCGCCCGCCAGCATGAGCACGCGGACCGTCACGGCCGCCCATGCCGTGATGCCGATGCCGGAGGGCATGGACTTCGCCGCCGGCGCCACGGTGCCGGTGGCGTTCCTGACCGTCGCTTATGCGCTGGGCCACCTGGCGCGGCTGTCGCAGGGCGAGCGGGTGCTGATCCATGGCGGGGCCGGCGGCGTCGGCCTGGCGGCGATCCAGTATGCGCAGGCGCGCGGGGCCGTCATCTTCGCCACCGCCGGGTCGGACGCCAAGCGGTCGCTGCTGCGCCGACTGGGCGTCGATCACGTGCTGGACAGCCGCAGCCTGTCGTTCGCCGACGAGGTGATGCGGCTGACCGACGGCAACGGCGTGGACGTGGTGCTGAACTCGCTGAACGGCGAGGCGATGGAACGCAGCCTGGGCCTGCTGCGGCCGTTCGGGCGGTTCCTGGAGCTGGGCAAGCGCGACTTCTACGCCAACTCGGCCGTGGGGCTGCGGCCGTTCCGGCACAACGTCAGCTACTTCGGCATCGACGCCGACCAGTTGCCGGTGCGCCGGCCGGAGCTGGCGGCGGCGCTGTTTGCCGAGATCGGCGCCGGGCTGCGCGACGGCAGCCTGCGGCCGCTGCCGCACCGGGTGTACGACTATGCCGATGCGGTGGATGCGTTCCGGCTGATGCAGTCGGCCGGGCATATCGGCAAGGTCGTGCTGGCGCCCGGCGCGGTGCTGCCCATCATTGCCGCCGCAGCGCCGACATTCTGCATTCGGAATGACAGGACCTACTTGGTCACTGGCGGGTTGGGCGGTTTTGGGCTTGCCACGGCGCGCTGGCTGGCTGCGCAAGGCGCCCTGCATTTGGCGCTGGTCAGCCGCCGCGGCCCGGCCGACCCCGACGCCGCCGCCGTGCTGGCCGCCTTGCCCGGCGCAGTGGCGCTGGCCTGCGACGTGGCGGATGAGGCTGCGCTGGGCGAGGCGCTGGACACCATCCGGGCCGGCATGCCTCCCCTGGGCGGCATTGTGCACGCGGCGGTGGCGATGGATGACGCCCTGCTGCCAGACCTGACGCCGGAGCGGTTCGCCGGCGCGTTGCGGCCCAAGCTGGGCGGCGCGGACGCGCTGGACCGGCTGACGCGGCAGGACCCGGTGGAGCTGTTCGTGCTGTACTCCTCCGTGACGACGCCGCTGGGCAATCCCGGCCAAGCCAACTACGTCGCGGCCAACATGGCGATGGAGACGGTCGCGCTGCGGCGTGCGGCGCTGGGCTTGCCGGCACTGGCGGTGCAGTGGGGGCCGGTCGGCGACGCCGGCTACTTGGCGCGGCAGGCCGGGGTCGGTGCGGCGCTGGCCAAGCGGCTGGGCGGCGCGCACCTGACCGCGGCCGAGGCGCTGGCGGCGCTGCCGCGGCTGCTGGCGTCGGGGCAGCCGGTGGTGGGGTTCGCCGACATTCGCTGGGGGTCGCTGGGCGCCAGCCTGCCGCTGCTGCGGACGCCGATGTTCGAGGAGGTGCAGGGCGGCGCCGGGGAGCCGGCGGCGGAGGTTGACTTGCGCGAGCTGCTGGCCACCTGCACGCCGGAGGTGGCGCGCGCCAAGGTTGTGGAGCTGCTGACCGAGGAGGTGGCGCGCATCACCAAGCTCGCCGCCAGCCGGATCGAGGCCGGGCGGCCGCTGGTGGAGCTTGGCATGGACAGCCTGATGGCGGTGGAGCTGCGGCTGGCGGTGGAGCAGCGGTTCGGGCTGTCGCTGCCGGTGCTGGCGTTGTCTGAGGGCGCGACGCTGCATGCCCTGGCCGGGCGGGTAATCAAGATGCTGGGCAGCGGCCCGGCCCCGGTGGACGCGGTGGCGGACATGGCGGAGCGCCTGGCGCGCTTCGAGGACACTCGCCTGGAGGACGCCCTCGCCGCTTCTCCCTCTCCCTCCGGGAGAGGGCTGGGGTGAGGGAGGCTACATGCTCCGAGCCGTCCTATAGCAGCGCCCGTCCGCTGCCCTCGCCGGCCGGCTTTGGTCCCCGCGGCTTCCCTCACCCCGATCCTCTCCCGCAGGGAGAGGGGGCAGAAAAGGTATATTGATGAACCCCTTCGGCTTGTCCGCTGACGCCAAGGCGCGCCTGGTCACGCGCCTGGCTACCCGCCGCGCCGCAGTCCCGGCGCGGGAGGCCACCGCACCGGCCGCGCCAGCCCTGGGCGACCAGGAGGCTATGGCCGACATGCGCATGGTGCAGCGGGCCGGCGAGGCGCTCGGGATCGAGAACCCATACTTCCGCGCCCATGCCGGCATCGCCGGCGCCAAGACGGTCATCGGCAACGCGGAGTACGACAACTTCGTCTCATACAACTACCTCGGCCTGAACGGCGACACGCGCATCAGCGACGCCGCCAAGGCCGCCATCGACCGCTACGGCACCAGCGTCTCCGCCAGCCGCATCGTATCCGGGGAGCGCCCGGTGCACCGCGCCCTGGAGGAGGCCCTGGCTGCCGCCTACGGCACGGAGGACGCGTTGGTGCTGGTCAGCGGCCATGCGACCAACGTGACGGTGATCGGCCACCTGGTGACGCGCGACGACGCGGTGTTCCACGATAGCCTGAGCCACAACAGCATCGTGCAGGGCTGCATCCTGTCCGGCGCCCGCCGGGTCAGCTTTCCGCACAACGACCTCAATGAGCTGGATCGCCTGCTGTCGCAGATCCGCCCGGGGTTGAAGCGCGCGTTGGTCGTGGTGGAGGGGCACTACAGCATGGACGGCGACGTGCCGGACCTGCCGGCGCTGGTCGCGCTGGTGCGCCGCCACCGGGCGAGCCTGATGGTCGATGAGGCGCACAGCCTGGGGGTGCTTGGCCCCAACGGCCTGGGCATCGCCGAGCGGTGCGGCGTGGACCCGGCCGACGTGGACATCTGGATGGGCACGCTGAGCAAGACCTTGTCGTCCTGCGGCGGCTACATCTGCGCCTCGGCGTCGATGATCGAGCACCTGAAGTACTCGGCGCCGGGATTCGTTTACTCGGTGGGGATGCCGCCGCCGGTGGCCGCCGCCGCGCTGGCCGCCCTGCAGGCAATGCGGGCGGAGCCGGGGCGGGTGGCGCAACTGCAGGACAACGCTGCCTACTTCATGGCGCAGGCCAGGGCGGCAGGGCTGGACACCGGGCCTTCGGTGGGCGCGGCCATCGTGCCAGTCATGACCGGCAGCAGCATCCGCGCCGCCCGCGCCGCCGACTGGCTGTTCAAGCACGGGGTGAACGTGCAGCCGATCATCTATCCCGCCGTGCCCGAGCGGGCGGCCCGGCTGCGCTTCTTCATCAGCAGCTTGCACGAGCGGCCGCAGCTCGCCCGGGTGGCGCTGCTGACGGCGGAGGCGCTGGCGACGGCAGGGAGCGAGCGGGTCAGCCTGGCCGACCTGGCGATGAAGCTGGCGCGGTAGTTTTCTTCCTCTCCCTCCGGGAGAGGGGGCAGGCAGAATTTCGACGGTATGTGCGGTTACCCTGCCCGGAAGGAGGCAGCGTCGGCCTTCGCCGAAAGCGTCAGGATGTTTCGCCGAAGATGAACTGATCGACCGCCTTGGCGAAGCCCTCGTCGTTGTAGGACGCCGTCACCCCGGTCGCCTGCGCCTGCACCTCCTTCGACGCATTCCCCATCGCGATCGACAAGCCGCTCGGTTTGAACATCAGCACATCGTTCGGCATGTCGCCGATGGTGGCGATCTCATGCGGCTCGATGCGGTAGTGCTCCGCCAAGTAGGCGACCACCGCGCCCTTGTTGGCCTGGGGGTGCGTGACGTCCAAGTAGTACGGCTGCGACCGCGCGGCCGACACCGTGTTGCCCAGGGCCTGCTGCATATCCCGCTCGCACCGCTCCACCAGCGGCAGGTCATCGCCCACGCCGACGATCTTCACCGCCCGGTCCAACGCGTCGCCGAAGTCGGCCACCACCTTGGGGCCGAACTGTACGGTCTTGCCCTCGCGCTCCACATGCGGCGCGGCGGCGTTATGGATCATCCAGTCCTCGGCGGTATAAACCCACGCGTCGAGACCATGTTGCACGATGGCATCATATGCCTTGCGGGCCGCCGCGGGATCGATGGTGCGGGACAGCACGACCGACTGGTCGGGGTTGACGAACACTCCGCCGTTGAACCCGGCGATGATGCCGTTAAGCCCCAGCGGCTTCACCAGCATGGCCATTCCCCGCGGCGGCCGGCCGGAGGTCACAGCGAAGCGGATGCCGGCCGACTCCATCCGGCGCACGGCGGCGACGGTGCGGTCGGTTAGCACCTTCTGTTCCGTCACCAGGGTGCCATCAACGTCGGCCAGGAACAGTTTTATGTGCGGCCCAGCCATGGCGGCGCTCCCAACTTTACGTCGTTACGCCCAGCGCCGTATCGGAGTTCCTAGCTGCCGCTGTGATTGACCGCCGGGACGGCCGCGACCGGCCTGTCTCCGGCGGCCTTTGCCAGAACTGTCCGTTCCGCGGCGGGCTTCACGGCGGCAAGCTTCGCAGGGGTGGCCTGGGCCGTCGCCGGCTTCACCGCCGCAGGCTTGGCGGTGGCAGCTTTTCCGGCGGCCTTCTCGGCGGCAGCTTTTTCAGCCCTCGCCTTTCCGATCCCAGGCTTCTCAACGAGAACGACTCCGCCCAGCGGAGCCTCCACGCCCGGCGCCGAGCTGTCGGCCACGATCAGCGTGTTGCCGGCCAGCAGCGAGGGCACGCGGTTGGCCAGCAGCAGGCTGCGGAACTTAATGTCGGTCGCCGCCGCGCGCTCATACTCCGCGTCCAGCACCCCGTGCAGGTCGAGGAAGCGATTCATCACCGTGGGAATGCGGATGCAGCCCTGCGACGCCGGGTGGCCGATCCGCTGCTCCAGCTTGTCCGGGTCGGTCGCGTGCATCTCCAGGCGGATCAGGGTGCTGTCGGGCTTGCCCACCTCCTCCGCCCAGCCCTTGCGCGCGCGCTGCCAGCCGAAATCCCATACGCGCATGCCTTTGCCGCCCAGGCCACGGATGCCATAGCCGTTGAGCGTGCCCTCGGCGCGGTAGCCCAGGATGGCGCCGGTGATGTGGAATGCGCCGCGGGGCGTGACATAGTGGTCGTAACGGCCGGTGGAGCCGGTGGAGACGTGGGTGGCGCCGATCACCTTCCACTCGCCGTCCGGCGTGGCCATCAAGACCGCCAGGCCTTGGGCGCGCGGGCTGCGGTCCACCACGACCACCAATTGCGGCCGGTCGGGCGCGAAGCCGTCCATGGCTGCCTCGGCCCGGGCCAATGCGACCCAGTCGGCGTCGCGCGCCGGGGTGCGGGGGACAGCATGCGGCACCTCGGCGTCAAAGGCCCCGCGCAGGCGCAGCACCTCCACCTCTCGGGCGACCTCATCGAGCGCAGGAGGCTCGGCCGGCGTGAGATCGGGGGCGGGCATGGACGGGGGGGGCGCGACCGGGTCAGGGGACGCTTGCGCCGGGCAGGCCAACCCAAGCGCCAGCAATAGGCCAGGCGCAGCGAAAGGCTTGAACATCATGCGTTCGCCCTTGTTGAAGGCTTGGCGTCGGGAGCTTGGCCGGGTGCAGCAGCCCTGGCAGCAGTAGCGGTACAGAAGCTGCGCTTCCAGCCCCGACGTGCCGCAAAGGCCACGCTGCAACCCTGGCGGACCCCGCGCATTATGCATGGCATCTGCAGCCGAGGATGCCAGCATGACCGACACCAGCAAGACCCCCTCCGAGGAGGCCGCCGAGCTTCGCACCCAATTGGAAGAGCTGCATGCCACCGACCCAGCGCCGCACGTCGCCCAGGTTAAGCAGCAGGTGACGGACACCGTGAGCCATGCCGCCGACAGCGTCAGCCAGGCCGCTGCCAACGTTGCGGAAAGCGTCTCGCAGACGGCAGCCAACGTCAGGGACTCGGTGTCCAGCGCCGCCGCGGGCGTTGCCGAAACGGTGGCGGCGCCGATCCGCCAGGGGGCCGAACGGGTGCGCGGCGCTGCTGCCCAGGTCTCGGCGGGGAGCGACAGCCTATCCGAGCGCGTGCGGGATCAGCCGTTCCTGGCTTTGGGGGCTGCGGTGCTGACCGGCTACGTGGTCGGGCGGATCGTTCGCTGAACGAACCCCTCAGCTTTATTACGGTTAAGACCCAAGCAGGCTTGAGCGGCATGACCGGCGCTTATGCTTTTGGCTGCATAAGCTTGCTTAGGGCACCAGTTCGGACGCTGCCGCGCCACGCAGCACAACAGCGGCCTCGCTTTAGAAACCCAGTCTTGCCCTAGAAGCTCGATGCGCCATCGATGACGTAACTTGCAACGCTAGGGCCGGAAGGTCGGCACCTGCGTGGCGCGATAGGCAGCGGTGTAATTTGGATGGGCGACCGCGCCACCACGGCGAGAGGCAAGCCCGCCTACACGAGGATAGCCCAGCTTAATCAGCCGCCCTGCGCCAGGGGGCACAGGCTGCCGACAGCGTGCTTCTGCTTTAGGCGTAGCCCGGCACCCTCTAGTACGATGCCAGCAAACTCCCCAACGCGCCGCCCAGCTATCTCGGCAAACCACAAGACCCGTCCCAGCTGCCGCCAAGAGGAATGGGATGGTGCCGTTCGGATCGGCAGTCCCAACCCCACGGAGAAGCCCCCTTGCGCCCATGAAGGTAGGGCAGGCGGTACTCAACGTGACGCCTAGCGGCCACACCCTGCAAGGCTGCCGGGCAGGAACGATGGCGGCGGCTCCTGGTGCGGGGCTGCCGGTTTCGGTCCCCAGCACTGTCAAGCCGAGATGCCGTGTGCAACGAAATTGACCGACCGGATCGGACCCATCCGGGACAGTCTTGAGGCGGTGGATCAAACAGGCCGCCAGTGGCGTGCATCAGCCGGCCACCAGTCCACCGGGCCTACGATGAGCATTCCAATAAAAATGCGAGCGTGGAGCGCCTGGAGCAGACGTAGCAAACTTGCGTCAAATCCAATTACCGAGTGCCTTGACTCGTTGCTATTCTCGGCGACAGAGTAGCAGCATACGTCGCGCGAGGCGAGTGTCGGTTTGGTTCCAGGGAGAGGCGGAAAAATGTACGTGAAGCGCAGGTTTGGGGCTGTCGTCATGGGCGTGGCCGCAATCACCTTGGCCGGTTGCGCACAAACGCCGTTCGGGCCGACGGTCCAGGTCATGCCCGGACGCGGCAAGACGTTCGAGGCATACCAACTTGACGCGGCCACATGCCAGCAATACTCGGCTCAGGCGGTTGCCGGCCAGGCACAGGCGGCAAACAACCGGGCGGTTGGTGCGGCCGTGCTTGGCACGGTGCTGGGCGCTGGGCTGGGCGCAGCAGTCGGCGGCGGACGTGGGGCCGGCGTCGGCGCGGCGGCCGGCGCGGGCGTCGGCACCCTGGGCGGCGCTTCGGCCAGCGGGTCGGATCAGCAATTGATCCAGACCCAGTACGACAACACCTACGGCCAGTGCATGTACAGCAAGGGCAACCAAGTTGCCGGCCTTGAACAGGACCCGGCGCCGGGTCCTGCGCGGCGCATAGCGCAGCGTCAGCGGCCGGTGCGCCAGGCCGTGCCTAGCCAGCCTGCTGCCGTGCAGGATGCTTCAGCGGGTCCTGGTGCCGGGCCAAGGTCTTCGGCCGCTCCGGCCGCCTGGGTCGCCCCGGATACCGGCGCGGCGAAGGCGCCGGCGAGCGGCGGCTGGGTCGCGCCCGTCGCCACCGCGCAGTAGGCCGGCCGTGGCCCGGCGTCGCCTGTCCGGCCTGACCTGTGCGGCAGTTGGGGCAGCATGCTTGACACTGGCCGGCGTTGGTTCCGCGGCGGCGCAGGCCGGGCTAGGCAATGCCCCTGGCGGGCCGGCGGCTTCGCCCGCTGCGGCGCCGCTTGACCTGGACGCGCCGCCGCCGCGACCGCTCTCCGACCCGGCATCGCCGGGTCCGGCGGCGGCCCCTCCGGTCGCTGCCTCCCTCACTGTAGTCCCGCCCGCTGCACCGGCCTCGCCGCAGCCTGCGACGGCGCCAGCCTTCGCCGCCCCGCCGGCGTTGCCGGCCTTCACAGCTCCGCCGGCGCTGCCGCCGGCAGCCCTGTCGCTAGAGCATCCCCAGGAGACCGACCCGGCCACGCTGTCCGGCGCAGGACTCACCGTGGCGCTGTTCGGCATTACGGCGCTGCCCGACCCTGATCGCGGCCTGCAAGCTTACCTGCAGGCGCAAGGCGACCGCCTGAGCTGCGAGCTGCATCCTGCCGCCGTGGGAACCCGCGCCGGCGCATCGCCTCGTTACACCTGTTATCTGCCGGACCGAACCGACGTTGCCATGATTTCGCTGGCCAACGGCGCCGCCGCCGCCGCCGATGATGCGCCGCTTGCCTACCATGCACAGGAGGACGCGGCCCAGGCCGCCCGGCGCGGCGCCTGGGTCAACCTGCCGGCCCCCCCTGTCCCGCTGTCCCATCCGGTCGCCCGCACCTCCGCCCTGCTGGTTGCCGGGGGCCAGAGTTTCAAGCTGGATGGGCTGATCGGTGCGGCCGGCCGGCCGGCGCAGGAGCTGCAATCCTACATCGCGTCCCACGGCGACGCGCTGATGTGCCAGCCCGGCGGCGGGCGCTACGTCTGCACGTTGCCGGACGGCACGGACATCGCCAAGGTGGCGCTGATCAACGGCGCAGCCCGGGTGTCGGACGACGCGCCGGACGCATACCGGCAACAGCAGGTGCTGGCGCAGGAGGCGCATCGCGGGATTTGGGCGGCCGCCGCGCCCGTCATGCCTGCTGCCGGTCCCCTCATCGCCGTCGAGCCACCGGTTGGATATGCGGTGGAGGACGTGGCCGGGCCGGTCGCCTATGTCGGTGAGGAGCCGACCGCAGTGGTCGATGGCGAGCCGGTGTTCTTCGTCTATGGCGATGGGCTGGGATGGGGCTACTACGACCGCTTCCACCACTGGCGCGGCGCTCCCGAGCGCTACGCCAGCCACCTGCAGCGGTTCCATCCCGAGGGGGCGGGGCTGCGTGGCTACGGCGCCCGCGGCCCGGGGCAGGAGGCATTCGGCCGCGGCGGGCGTTCAGGCTTCGGGTCCGGCGGAGGCATTGCGGCCGGCTTCCACGGCGGCAGGCCGGAGGGTGGCCACTTTGGCGGCGCTCCAGGCGGCGTCCGCGGCGGCGAGTTCGCCCATGCAGAGCCAGGCTTTGGCCGGGGAGCGCCAGCATTTGCCCATGGTGGCCCGGCCCCATCGTTTGCGCACGGCCCGGCGCCGCAAGCCTTCGCACGCGGCGGTCCGTCGCCAGCGTTCGCACATGCGGCGCCAGCCCCATTCCGCAGCCCGGCGGCGTTCGTGCGGCCTAGCCCGATGGCAAGCATGAACCGGCCAGCCACCATGATGGCGCCGCGCGCCGCACCAGCGATGCGGGCGCCGGCACCGGCACCGCGCCTGCACCGCTAGCCCATGCCGCGCCTGGCTGCCGCGGCGGCGCTGGTGGCATGGCTCGCCGCGGCGCCGGCGGCCAGCGCGCAGCCGGTCACCGTGGCGCAGTCGGCGCGGCTAGGGATCGAGGTCCAGGCGCCCGACGCCGAATGGTGCACCGCGCAGCCGGACCTGCGCGTCATCGTGGCGGACGCCGGGGTGTTCGCCAGCCCGGCGTTCGCGGCGCTGGTCGCGCGGCTCGGTCTGGGCCTGGTGGCCGGATGTCCGCAGGCCCGGGCCATCCTGCTAACCGGGCAAGTGCGGGGCGAGACGGCGGAGGCTGCTTGGCATGGCATGACAGAGGCTGCTTCTGGCTGGGCCGTGCGGCCAGTTGCGCCGGCCGCTGCGCCTGCAGCAGGTCCGGAGGCAACGGCGCCCGAAACATCGGCCGGACCGTCCATGGCGCCGGCCGGCCCTCCGGTGCGGCTGGACGCGGCTGGGCTGGCCCGTGCGGTCGTGGCGCTGGGCAGCGTGCCGGGGCGGATCGACGCCCGGCATGGCTGCTGGGCTGCGGCGGCCAGGGGTGCGAATGGGGCCGCGTCCGGCTGCTTGCGGATCGTGCGCGGCTTCAACGCGGCCGGCCCGAACGGCAACAAGGTGTTCCTGCTGCTATCCGGCAAGGGCACGGCAGACTGCCACGCCTGCGCCGGGCTGATCGCGTTTGCCATCCTGGACGCCGCTGGGCCGGACTGGCGCCTCACGGTACCGCCGGTTCCGGTCGATGACGGCGTTTACGGCCAGCCGACCGAACCCGCCAACTTCGCCTTCATGCGGTTGGGCCGGGACCGGTGGGGTTGGATCGAGAACAACGGCGACATCGCGCAAGGAATTGTCGAGAGCGTGCACACCATCCACCTGCTGCGCGGGCCGGTCTTCGCCAAGGCAGGTCTGCTGCCGGGAGCGCGGGACAACGGCGGCGCGTGCGGCGACCCTGGCGACCCAATCACGTCGCCGTCGTGCGCCACTATCGACAACATCGACGTCACCGCCGTGCCCGACGCCTCCAACCCGGACGCAGCGGCCTACCCGATCCTGCTGCACGCGACGGGAAGCGTGTTTCAGGCCGGCAAGGGCAAGCGCCGCATCGATAAGCGCGCCGTTGCGCGGTTCGACGAAGCGCGCTTCGAGTACGTCGCACCGCCCGCCTGGCCCTAGCGGCCGGCCTGTTGCGGGGTTGGGCACCGCGCCCCAAACGCGGCGCTGAAGCCTGGCCGGGGTCCGCATCGAGCCGGCCGGTCCGCGCCCGCGTGTGCCCGGCAAACCCGGTCGGACGGCCGCGGGCCAACCATTCCCTGCATTTGTTCACTTGACCCAATGGGGCGGCAATGCGACCACGCGATGGTGAAGCATAAGTAGTCAGCAAAAGCTGGTCCAGTCACAATTGCATTCAGAGTGTAGATGCTCAGTCATTCTGCAATGAATTAAGGCAATGCGTGGCTAATGTCGATAGTTGTTTAACAAAAAGTTAGGAACTGTTCATGACGATATTGATGGTCGGAGCAGGCCAGGCCTACTCAACCATTTCCGCGGCTGTGGCCGCATCGAAGGATGGCGATACCCTCCAGGTTCAGGCGGGCACCTACGTCAACGACTTCGCCACTATCAACACCAAGATCACCATCGAGGGCGTGGGCGGCATGGTGAACCTGGTGGCCACTGTGCCGCCGCCAGACGGCAAGGCGTACTTCACCACCAACACCGACGTGAGCCTGGACCATCTGGCGTTCTCCGGCGTGCAGGTCGCCGACCAGAACGGCGCCGGCGTCCGCTACCAGGGCGGCAACTTGACGGTCACCAGTTGTTACTTCCACGACAACCAGGAGGGCATCCTCGGCACCCCGGGCGTCGCCGGCACTGGCACCATCACCATCCAGAACAGCGAGTTTGCGCATAACGGCGCCGGCGACGGCTACAGCCACAACATCTACATCGGCGACGTCGCCAGCCTGGTCATCAACAACAGCTACTTCCACGACGCCGTGGTCGGGCACGAGATCAAAAGCCGGGCGGAATCGACGACGATCACCAACAGCCGCATCCAGGACGGTCCCACCGGCACCGCCAGCTACAGCATCGACTTGCCGAACGGCGGCACGGCGGTGATCGCGAACAACATCATCGAAAAAGGCCCCAATGCCGAGAACCCGGCGATCATCGCCTATGGCGAGGAGGGCAACCTGCGACCCAACTCCAGCCTGACCGTGACCGGCAACACCATCCTGAACGACCTGAACTCGGGCTCGTCCGCCGCGGTGTGGAATGCGGCGGGCGCCCCCGCCACCGTCACGGGCAACGCGACGTATGGGCTGTCGGCGGGGCAGATCATCCGCGGGGCCGCCTCGGTGCCGGGCAACACGGTGCTGGCGACCGAGCCGGCGCTGGTCACGACCTCGCCCTGGGCCGCCACATCGACCGTCACGCCGGCGACGCCAGCGGCGCCGATCCTGCCGACGCCCACCGCCCCGGACACGCTGGTGCTGAGCCTGTC